>NZ_JBITHA010000018.1:0-42512 GCF_044457485.1 Nonomuraea sp. NPDC050540 | reverse complement strand
CACAGAACCGCCGTCCGCAGGGCTGCCCCCGCAGGGCTGCCCCCGCAGGGCTGCCCCCGCAGGGCTGCCCCCGCAGGGCCGCCCCCGCAGGGCGGCGCGCCTTGGAGGGCACCGCCCCCTCGGAGGGCGCTGTCCTCCGGAGGGTGGCGTGCCTGCGAGACCGGTGGGTGGTTTGCCGTGTGCCCTTGTGGAGGGGCGTCGCTGGAGCGCGGTGTGGCTGCGAGGTCGGTGTCCAGGCTGGGTTGGGGGTTGGGGGTTGGGGGTGGTGGGGTGTGTGGGGTGTGTGGGGTTGGGTGGGTGGGGGTGGGGAAACGTACGATCGGGGGCATGCGGTCGGTCGAGGACTATGTCGAGGGTGTGAAGGCCGGGTCCCGGACCTGGATCGGGCGGGCGATCACGCTGGTGGAGTCCACGAAGAGTGACCATGCGCGCATGGCGCAGGACGTGCTGGTCGCGCTCACCCTCCTCGCCGGGCGGACGTGGCGGGTCGGGGTGTCCGGGGTGCCGGGGGTGGGGAAATCCACTTTCATTGATGGGTTCGGGACTTTGCTCACCGAGCTGGGGCATCGGGTGGCGGTGCTGGCCGTTGATCCCTCCTCCACCCGGACGGGTGGCAGCATCCTGGGGGACAAGACGCGGATGGGGCGGCTGGCGGCTGATCCGCAGGCCTATATCCGGCCTTCCCCCACTTCGGGGACTCTCGGGGGAGTGACCAAGGCGACCAGGGAGGCCATGGTCGTGGTGGAGGCCGCCGGGTACGACGTGGTGCTCGTCGAGACGGTCGGCGTCGGCCAGTCGGAGACCGCCGTCGCGGACATGGTGGACAGTTTTCTGCTGCTGAGCCTCGCGCGTACCGGGGACCAGCTCCAGGGCATCAAGAAAGGGGTGCTGGAGCTGGCCGACGTGATCGCCGTGAACAAGGCCGACGGGGAGCACGAGATGGCGGCGCGCAAAGCGGCCAGGGAACTGGCCGGGGCGTTGCGCATGCTGCGTTCGGAGGGGCCGCCGCCTCCGGTCCTCACCTGCAGCGGGCTGACCGGCGCCGGGCTGGAGGAACTGTGGCAGCAGATCGGCGCCCACCGGGAACGGGTGGACGTGGCGGCCAAGCGCCGCGCCCAGCAGGTCCGGTGGACGTGGACCTTGGTCCAGGACCGCCTGCTGGCCGAGTTGCGCGGCGACCCCGAGGTGGCGGCGCTCACCAAGGGGGTCGAGCGCGAGGTACTGGCCGGCGAACTCACCCCCGCCCTGGCCGCCGACCGCCTCCTGGCCGCCTTCAAACGCCGCTGACCGCCCCGCCGTAGCCGCCCCACCACTCTCCACCCCAAAGCGCCCGCAAACCCACACGCCACCTGCCCTCACACGCCATCTGCCCTCACGCGCCGCCTGCCCTCACGCGCGCCACCTGCCCTCACGCGCCACCTGCCCTCACGCGGGGCCGCCTGCCCGCCGTGGGTGTGCTGCCCGCTCCAGCGACAAGGCTCGCGCGGGCCCGCTTGTTTCCGAGGGCGCCGCTCCGGATGTGCCGCCGCGCGCACGAAACGCTGTCACAGGCCGTGCTCCGGGGCGCTCGGAACCGGAAAACAAAACGACCGGTCGTTCGTATATAGTCGAGCCCATGACCGATGGACGCAGGCTGCGTGGGCAGCGCAGCAGGGAGGCGATTCTCGAACGCACCGTCGCCCTCGCCTCCGTGGACGGGCTCAGCGGCCTCACCCTGGGACGGCTGGCCGAAGAGTCCGGCATGAGCAAGTCGGGCTTCTTCGCTCACTGGCGTGACAAGGAACAACTCCAGCTGGACGCCGTCGACTGGGCCGCTCGCCAGTGGGTGGACCACATCGTCCGCCCCGCCATGCGCGCTCCCGCCGGCGTGCGCCGCCTGTTCGCGATGCACGAGGCCCGCCTGCGCTTCTACGAGGACGGTGTCCTTCCGGGCGGCTGCTTCTTCTTCGTCGCCCAGGCCGAGTTCGACGACCGTCCGGGCAAGGTGCGCGACCGGGTGGCCAAGGCGATGGCCGACTGGCTCAACGCCGTACGCGCGATGGCCGGCGAAGCCGTCACCCTGGGCGAGCTCGAGGCCGGCACCGACCCCGGCCGCCTCGCGTTCGAGATCAACGCCCTGGGTGAGGCGACCGTCGTCCATGCCCGGCTGATCGATCCGGCCGAGGCCTACTCCTACTCCCGCGCCGCCGTCCTGCAGCGCCTGCGCGGACTCGCCACCGACCCCTCGCTTCTCCCGGAGGATTGACCGTGACCCAGTTCAAGCCCGTTCAGGTGCACTTCGACGACCTCGATGCCATGGGCCTGCTGCACAACTCCCGCTACGCCCTGCTCGTCGAGCGCGCCGTGTCCGCCTTCTGGACCGAGGCGGGCTGGCGGTTCGACCCGGCGCTGTCGAAGTTCAAGGACGTCTACATGGTCGTGCGCGAGTTCAAGATCGTGTACAACTCGCCGGTGATGGGCGCGGGCGACGTGCTCGTGGAGTTCTGGATGGAGCGCATGGGACGGACGTCCGGCGTGTACGGCTTCCGCGTCCTGTCGGCCGACAAGACGGTGGTCCACGCCGAAGGCCACCGCGTGAACGTCAACCTCGACTCCACCACCCTGCGGCCCACGCCGTTCTCCCCGGAGATCCGCGAGGCGGCGGCCGTCCTGATGCGCGAGCCCGCCGCATGCTGAGCACCCGCTGGCTGCCCGGTCCCCACGTGCCCGGCGACACCGCGGTGGTGGTCAGCGAGACCGCCTTCCAGCTCAACCGCGCCATCGATCTGCCGCGTGCCTGCTGGGCCGGCTGGCGGTTGAGCCGGTTGTGGCCGGAACTGGAGGGCGCCGTGGCGTTGCGGCTCTGGGCGGACCCGCTGCGGCGCCGTATCGGATCGGTGTCGGTGTGGCGGGAGGGCGCCGATCTCGACCGGTTCGTACGGCTGCGCGCGCACGCCGACATTGTCCGCGCCTACCGGGGCAAGGGCACACTGACGACCAGGACGTGGGAGAGCATCGGTGTCCCCGGTGGGTGAACTATCCATCGCCGGGTGAAATATCGCTACTCGTTTCCGCACGGGCGGCTACCCAGAGGTGTGGCGTGTGTCACGATGGCGCGCAGTCGACGACGGGGAGACCGCACATGTGTGATGACCCGATGCTGCCCGAACCGGTCGCGGGGGCCCTGCGAGAGTACGGCGGGCTGCTCGGCGAGCACGGCATCACCTGGGGCGAACCGGAGATCCACTACGTCAAGCTCTTCGCCAGAAGGCGCGTGCTCCCGCCCGAACTCCAGGGCCGTTTCTGGCGGGTGGCCTTCGGCCGCCTGGCCGCCCGTTACCCCGGCGAACCGCTGGAGGGCCTCGGCGCCCGCCTGGCCGAGCCCGACTACGACGAGATCCTGCGCGACACCCTGGAGGGAGAACTCCCCGCCCACGCCGCCGCCCTCCGCCTCACCCCCGGAGGCCCGGTACTCGACGGCACCCCCCGGGTAATCCTCCGCGGGAAAGAAAAGAGCCACAGGGAAGAAGACGCCCGCAGGGGAGAGAACGGGCGCGACGAAGAGGATGGCCGCGAGGCAGAGCGCGGCCGGGGGAAAGAAGACCGAGGGGGAGAGAACGATCGCGGGGGAGAGGGCGGCCGCGGGGAAGGAGACGGCCGCGGGGGAGACGCCGACGTCAGAGTTCCGCTCCTGGTGGACTCGCAGCACCTCGACCAGGGCGCCGACCCGGTCACCGTCCGCATCGGGAGCTTATGTCGCGAAATATCACCTCAAGGTGCTTGGCTGACCGAGATCACCCCCACCACCGAGGTCACCCTCGACGGCACCCCGGTGGACACCACACCCCTGTTCAGAGTCGCCGAGGCGGCCAGGGTGAGGCTCCGCTCGCCGTACCCCTGCCGCTGGAGTGTCACCGGCGACGGCGGCCAGGGCTGGTTCCCGACAGGCGTCCCGCAGCGCCATGACTTCCACGGCCGCCCCTACTTCCACGGCGACGACCTCACCCTCGACGTCCCCGCCGAACCCCTGACGATCACCGCCACCCGCGGCATGGAGTACGACCAGGCCCGCACGGAGCTCATCCCCCGCCCTGGCCACGACCACCAGGTACGGCTCACGCCGCACCGCATCTACCACGCGGCCGCCCGAGGATGGTACGGCGGCGACCTGCACACCCACCTCAACTGGGCCGGTGACCTCGTCGCCGCCCCCGCCGACGCCGCGGCCGCCCAGCACGGCGAGGACCTGCACGTCCTGAACCTGCTGGCGGGCAACGTCTCCGGCGCCCGCGTGTACGACCGCGAGGCGCTGGCGCACTGGATCGGCCGCGACCTGCCCTGGTCCGACGCCACGCACATCGCCAGGATGGGCGCCGAGTACCGCAACGACCTGCTCGGCCACGCCTACGCCTTCGGCCTGACCGCCGAGCCCGGCCGTCTGCACACCGGCTTCGACGGCGCGCCCGACTGGCCGCCGAACGCCGCCGCCCTGGCCGGGTTGCGGCGGCTCGGGGCGCTGCTCGGTTACAGCCACCCGTTCGGCCAGCAGGTGCGCGACGACGATCCGGCGAAGGCGTTGTTCGGGCCGGTGGCGCGGGACTGCTCGGCCAGCGCGCTCGTCGCCGACGCCGCGCTCGGCCTGGTCGACAGCCTGGACGTGCTCACCCACGCCTCGATCCCGGCCACGGCGGCCGTCTACCGCCGCCTGCTGGGCGCGGGGAACCGGCTGGCCGTCACCGCCGGAACCGACACGATGATCTCCTTCACCCGCTCCGACAACCAGTCGAACCCGCCCGGCTGGGGCCGCGTCTACGCCCGCGTGGACGGGGCGCTCACCGCGGAGTCGTTCGCCGCGGCCGTGCGGGCCCGCCGTACGTTCGCCACGACCGGTCCGTGGCTGGAGTTGTCGGTGGACGGCCACGGGCCGGGCGCGACCGTCGCCGCGGAGCCGGGCGGGCGGCTGTCGGTCACCGCGACCGCGATCGGCCCCGAGGTGTCGGCGGTGCGCATTCGCACCGCCGACGGGGTGCGCGCGGGCGCCGGACGGCTCGGCGGCGGCGACGACGCCCTGACCGTCACCGTCGAACTCGACGTCGGCGAGCCCACGTACGTGCTGGCCGAGGCCCTGTGCGAGCCGCACCCGCGCACGCTGACCGCCACCGGGTACGCCCTGACCAGCCCCGTCCACGTGGACGTCGGCGGCAGGCAGGTGGCGCGCGGCTCCGACGTGCGCTGGTGCCTGGACTGGCTGGACCTGCTGGAGGACCTGGTCAGAACCCACGCCAGGCTGGACGCGCCGGGCCAGCTGGAGGACCATCTGGAGCTGATCGAACGGGCCAGGGAGGTGTACAGAACCCGGCTAGGCTGATCGCCGATGGACATCAAGAACCTTCTGCGCGAGCACCCCGCGTGGCTCGCCCACCTCGAGTCGCTGGGCGGCTTCGAGGCCCGCCCGCCCGCGCCCGGCGACCTGCTCGGCGAGCTGATGCGGCTGACAGTCCCGCACGAGGACGTCGCCGGGGTGATCACCAGCGCGCCGGAGCCGGGCACGCCGCAGTGGTGGCTGCTCGAACGCTGCGTGCACTCCCTGGTCTCCGCCATCGACGTGCGCGACGACCCGCCCTTCTTCCCCGACCTGCCCGAGCTGGGGCCGTACTTCTATGTGCACGTGTTCATGGCGGCGCTGCCGTACACGCGGGAGTTCCACCGCGCGCGCGGCATCCCCGAGGAGGTGTCGCACGAGACGCTCGCCGACATCGGCCGCAACATGGCCGTGCACCGCAAGCGGCACGGCGGGCCGGGGCTCCACGCGCCGTTCTGGTACATGGCGCACGTGCGCGGGATCCTCTACCAGCTGGGTCGGCTGCAGTTCGCCCGCGACCGGATGGCCGGCCGGACCCTGGAGGCGGTGCGCGCGGCCGGGGTGCCGGTGGGCGAGGACGGCCGGACGCTGGGGCTGCACATCCCCGACTTCTGCGGGCCGTTCCCGCCCTCGGCCTGCGCCGACTCCCTGGAGCGGGCGCGCGCCTTCTTCCCCAAGCACTTTCCCGAAGAGGACTACCCGGTGGTGACCTGCAGTTCGTGGCTGCTGGACGACCAGTTCGCCCAGTACCTCCCGGCGAGCTCGAACATCATGTCCTTCCAGCGCCGCTTCCGGCTGCTGCACCGCTTCGAGACCAGCGGGATGATGGACTTCGTCTTCGGCGCGGACGCCAAGGCCGATCCGCTGCCGCGCCGTACCAGCCTGGAGCGCGCGATCGCCGACCACCTCGCCGCCGGCGGCACCTGGTACGGCCGCGCCGGCTGGCTGCCCCTCTAGACGGTCTCCACGAAGGCGGCCAGGCCGTCCAGCATGATCCTGAGGTTGACCGCGAAGATCTCCTCCAGGTCGGCCAGGACGTCCGGGCTGTCGCGCAGCGCGCTCTGGCGCGGGTAGCGGTCGGCGCCCAGCTCCTCGTAGACGGCGGGCACGGTCACCGCGCGCCACTGGCCCAGCGAGATCCCACCCCGCCGGTCCGCGGTGACCTCGCTCACCCGTAGCAGCGCCAGCCCTTGCACGAGCCCGCTGATGCCCAGGTAGAGGCGGTGGGTGGTCACCGGGTCCAGGCCCAGGCCGTCGAACGCGCCGAGTCCGCGTTCGAAGCGGGCCAGCAGGCTCGGGACGAGCGGCGGCCGGACGGTCGCGATCACCTCCAGCAGCCACGGGTGCGCCGAGTAGAGCTCCCACTCCCACCGGGCCGCGGCCTCCAGCTCGGCCCGCCAGCCTCCCGGGACCGGGGGCCCGGAGTCCAGGCCGTCGGCGAAGACGGCCTCGACCATGAGGTCGATCAGCTCGTCCTTGCCCTCGAAGTAGTTGTACAGCGACATCACCTTGACGCCGAGCGCGCTCGCCACGTGCCGCATGGACAGGCTCTCCAGGCCGTCGGCGCCGGCGATCCGCACGGCCGTGCGCACGATCAGCTCCCTGGACAGGGCCGCCTCGCCGCGCTGCTCCCGCGCCGGCGCCGCGACCACGGACCGGCGTGCCCGGTAGGCGCGGGCCTGGCAGGAGCGGGAGCAGTACAGAGGTCTGCGGCCTCGCCCGGGAAGCACGAGTTCCTTCCCGCACCGTGCGCAGGTCGCCATTTCATCACACCCTTTTTCCGTGACGAAATGATATCACTCACCTGCAAAAAGCCGGTAGAAAGGGCGTTACGTACATCGTAAGGAGGAATGATGGAAAAGGCGGGCCCGCGGGAATGGGCGGGGCTGGCGATCCTCATGCTGCCCGTCCTGCTCATCTCGGTCACGGTGACCGTGCTGTTCTTCGCGCTGCCGGCGCTGACCGCGGAGCTGGAGCCGAGCGGCACGCAGCAGTTGTGGATCGTGGACGTCTACGCGTTCCTGCTGGCCGGGCTGCTCATCCCGATGGGCCATCTGGGCGACAGGATCGGCCGCAGGCGGCTGCTCCTGCTGGGCGCGGTGGCCTTCGGCCTGGCCTCCGCGGCGGCGGCGTTCGCGCCCCATGCCGACGTGCTCATCCTCGCCCGCGGCCTGCAGGGCGCCGCCGCGGCCACGCTGATGCCGCCGACGCTCGCGCTCATCCGGGTCCTGTTCGCCGACCCGCGGCAGTTGCGGATGGCGATCGCCGTCTGGGCCGCGGTCTTCACGCTCGGCAGCGTGGCCGGGCCGGTCGCCGGAGGGTGGCTGCTGGAGCATTTCTGGTGGGGATCGGTCTTCCTGGTCAACGTGCCGATCATGCTCGTGCTGCTGGTGCTCGGCCCGCTGCTGCCGGAGTACCGCGATCCCGCTCCCGGCCGGTTCGACCTCGCCGGCGGGGTCCTCGTCCTGCTGGCCGCGCTGCCCCTGGTGTACGCGGTGAAGAAGGCCGCCGAGCAGGACTTCTCCGTGACCGTGTGGGCCGCCGCCGCGGTGGGAGCGGTGTTCGCCGTGCTGTTCCTGCGCGGGCAGCGCGCCCAGGCGGACCCGATGATCGATCTGACGCTCTTCCGGCGGCCCGGCTTCGGCCTGTCGCTGGCCGCCGCCACGCTCGCGGTCTTCGCCCTGGTCGGGACGTTCTACTTCCTCACCCAGTACCTGATGTCGGTGCTCGGCATGCGGCCGATCGCCGCCGGGCTCATGATCGTGCCGGCCGCCGTCAGCGCGGCCGCCGGATCGGTGCTTGGGGCGGGCCTCACCCGGTGGCTGCGGCCCGGCAGCGTCATGGGGTCGGGGATGGTCTGCGGGGCGGCCGGGTTCCTGCTGATTGCGGGGCTGGGCGCCGAGGCGGACCTGCCGCTGCTGTTCGGCGGGCAGGTCCTGCTGGGCTGGGGCATCGGATCGGTCCAGGCGCTCGCCTCCGGCCTGGTTGTCTCCACGGCGCCGCCGGAGAAGGCCGGATCGGCCTCAGGCCTGTTCGAGTCGGCCACGGAGTTCGGGCAGGCGCTCGGCGCGGCCGTACTCGGCAGCATCGGCATGGCCGTCTACCGCGCGGCGCTCGCCGCGTCCATGCCGCCGGAGGTGCCCGCCGGGCAGGCGGCGGTGGCCAGGGAGACGCTGGGCGGCGCTCTCGCCCTCGACGCCGGTACGGCACTCGCCGCCGCGGCCCGCGCCGCCTACGTGGACGGCATGCGCACGGCGGCGCTGGCCGGAGCCGTCGTCATGCTGACCATGGGCGTTCTCGTCCTGCGCGCGCTCTGGCCGCGTGTGCTAAATTCTGGCCATGCGGTCAGAAAATAAGCCGACCGGCCAACGATCGTTCATCGAAGAGGCCAGGCGGACGCAGATCATCGCCTCGGCCATCGAGGTCCTGGCCGAGGCGGGATGGGCGGGCGCGTCGCTGGCGAACATCGCCAAGCACGCCGGCATCAGCAAAGGCGTCATCTCCTACCACTTCGCCGGCAAGGACGAGCTGATGGAGGAGGTCGTCGAGCAGGTCTACGCGCAGATCGCCGAGTACGTGCTGGCGAAGATGCAGGGCGAGAAGTCCGCCACCGAGCTCCTGCGCACCCACGTCCTGGCGGTCGCCGAGCACATGCGCGGCAACCGTTCCCGGCTGAAGGCCATCGGCGAGATCTTCCACAACCTGCGCGGCCCGGACGGCGGAGCCCGCTACGGCCCGCAGACCAACGAGGAGATCTACCAGGCCCTGGAGCTGGTCTACAAGCTCGGCCAGGACACGGGCGAGTTCCGCGCCTTCGACCGGCGCGTCATGGCGGTCACCCACTCCGCCGCCGTCGACGCCATGTTCACCTACTGGGTGGTCATCCCCGGCCACGACCTCGACACCCACGCGCGCGAGCTGGCCGACCTCCTCGAAAGGGCCGTCAAGTGAAGACCGAGACCCGCACCAGGCTGCCGGCCGTCGACAACCTGCGCGTCGTGCTGACCGCGCTCGTCGTCGTCCACCACGTCGCCGTCACCTACGGCAACATCCCCGCCTGGTACGTCTTCGAGAAGGCGCGGGACGGCTCCGGCATCGCCCTGGACCTTCTGGTCATGTTCAACCAGGCGTTCTTCATGGGGTTCTTCTTCCTCATCTCCGGCTTCTTCGCCCCGCGCTCCTACGACCGCAAGGGCCCGGGACCGTTCATGCGCGACCGGCTGAAGCGGCTCGGCATCCCGCTGCTGGCCTACCTGCTGTTCCTGCGGCCCGTCGCGCTGGCCGGGATCTACGACGGCTCCATGCCGTACTGGCACTTCTACATCGGCTCCTGGGACCCGGGACCGATGTGGTTCGTGGAGGTCCTGCTGGTCCTGACCGGCCTCTACGTGCTGTGGCGCCGCTCCGGGCGGCAGATCGAGGAACGGCGCGGCACGCCGACCTTCCGCGCGATCGCGCTGTTCGTGACCGGGCTGACGCTGGCCGTCTTCGCCTGGCGGTTCCTGGTGCCCGTGGGGCAGTACTGGCCGGTCGCCGGCCTGCCCACGCCCTCCTACCTGCCGCAGTACGCCTCCATGTTCGTCCTGGGCCTGATCGCCTACCGGCGTGGCTGGTTCGAGACGCTGCCCAGGCCGGCGGCAAAGTACGGGTTCATCGCCGCCGGTGTCGCCTCGGCGGTGCTGCTGCCCGCCGGGATGTGGACCACGGGCTGGGCCGCCCAGCTCGGCACGGCGGCGTGGGAGTCGGTGTTCGCGGTCTCGATGGTCATCGCGCTCAGCGTCTGGTTCCGCGAACGCTTCAACCGGCAGGGCCCGTTCGGCAAGTTCCTGGCCGACCAGGCGTTCACCGTCTACATCATCCACCCGCTCGTGCTCGTCGGCGTCAGCACCCTGCTGTCCGGGCTGGCGGCGCCGGCCATCGCCAAGTTCGCGCTCGTGGCGGCACTGGCGCTGCCGATCTGCTGGGGTCTGGGCTACCTGGTGCGCTCGATCCCCGGCGCCAACCGGATTCTCTGAGCGGGCGGGAACCCCGGGCGGCCGGGCGGTGTATCCGGGACATGAGACGCACGCTCCTCGCCGCGACCGCCCTGCTGCTGAGCGGCTGCGCTGCCGCCACCGGCGGCACCCTGCCCTCCACCGTGCCCGAGCCTCCCGGCCGGCGCGTCTGCGCGGGCGCCAACCAGCCGGACTTCGACGCCGGCCTCGCCGGCCGCGTCGTCGTCTCCGGCCCGTCCGCGCTGCTCGCCTTCGGCCTCGCCCCGCCCCCGAGCGCCCAGCCGTCCGGGGGCGGGCGGCCGGTGCGCGGCTTCAAGCTCGCCGTCCGCGCCGAGCCGGGCGCCGACTTCACCGTCACGACCCGCACGGCCGGCACCGCCCTGCTGTTCGACCGCGCGAAGTACCGCCGCGACAACACCTACACCCTGTCCGACGGCACCCCCTCCTACCGCTTCACCGGCTGCGCGGACCAGCGCGCGCTGTGGGTGGGCAACGTCCTGACCACCGGCCCGACCAAGGTCGAGCTCTCCATCCGGTACGGCGCCGCCGACCACCCCGTCACCGTCACCGCCTACACCGGAAAGTGACACCCGCCGCCCGCTCCCACGCGTGACCCCGGGCGGCGATTGGGCAGTATGGGGTGTATGCGACTCCGCTCCCGCCTGCACCGCTGGGACAAACGCCTGTTCAAGGCCGTTGCCAACGCGCACCTGCCCGGCCTCGAAAGCGTCCTGCCCCCGCTGTCCAATGCGGCCAACAACGCCGTGCTGTGGGGCCTGATCTCGGGCGGGCTCGCCTTCACCGGCAGGCGCAGGCTGCGCAGGGCGGCCACCCGCGGCCTGCTGGCCATCAGCGTGGCCAGCCCGCTGGCCAACATCGCCGCCAAGCGGGCCTTCAACCGCAAGCGCCCGCTGGCCGACTTCCTGCCGCTGGCGCGGGTGCTGAGAACCCCGTCGTCGACCTCGTTCCCCTCGGGCCACTCGGCCACGGCCGCCGCCTTCGCCACCGCGGTCGCGCTGGAGGCGCCCCGGCGGATCAGCGTGCCCGTCGGGGTGGTGGCGGGGGCGGTCTGCTTCTCCCGCGTGTACACCGGCGTGCACTACCCGGGCGACGTGCTGGCCGGGGCGGCCATCGGGGTGGCCGCCGGGCTGTTCACCCGGCGGCTGTGGCCCGACGTGGGCGAGGCCGTACCCGTGCTGAGGAAGGCGCGCCCGGAGCGTGCGGACGGTCAGTCGGAGTAGAAGCCGTCCAGCACCTTGCCGTGATGCTCCTCGACGACCTTGCGCTTGATCTTGAGGCTGGGCGTCAGCTCCCCGGTCTCCACCGTGAAGTCGCCGGCCAGCACGGCGAACTTCTTCACCGTCTCGTAGCTGGCCAGGCTCGCGTTGATCTCGTCGATCGCCTTCTGGACCTCCGCGCGCATCCTCGGGTGCTCGCGCAGCGCCTCGGCGTCGGCGGGCAGGTTCTCGGCCTCGGCCCAGGGCCGCACCACGTCCATGTCGAGCGTGACCAGGGCGGTGCAGTAGTTGCGCCGGTCGCCGTGGACGAACACGTGCGACAGGTACGGGCAGGCGGCCTTGATCCGGCCCTCCAGGTAGGTGGGCGCGACGTACTTGCCGCCGGAGGTCTTGATGAGCTCCTTCTTGCGATCGGTGATGCGCAGCCGGCCCTGGTCGTCGAGTTCGCCGATGTCGCCGGTGTGCAGCCAGCCGTCCTCCAGCGCCGCGGCGGTGTCCTCGGGCAGGCCGTGGTAGCCGCGCATGATGCCGCGCCCGCCGATGAGCACCTCGCCGTCCTCGGCGATCTTCACCGTGGTGCCGGGCAGGGGCGGGCCCACGGTGCCGAACCTGACGGTGGCGGGCCGGTTGAGGAAGCTGCCGGCCGACGACTCGGTCAGGCCGTAGCCCTCCAGGATGGTCAGACCGGCGGCGTCGAAGAACTCGGCGATGTCCTGTGACAGCGGGGCCGCGCCGGAGATGAAGAAGCGGATGCGCCCGCCGAAGCGCTCGCGCAGCTTGGCGAAGACGAGCCGGTCGGCCAGGCGGTACTCGAAGCCGGTGGTGACCGGGATGGACGCGCCACGCTGGCGGGCCCGCACGACGCGTACGCCGGTGGCCTTCGCCCAGGTGAAGATGCGCAGTTTGAGGCCGCCCTCGTTGCGCATGTTCGCGGCCACCGTGTTGTGGATCTTCTCGAAGATGCGCGGCGCGGCGGCCATGAAGGTGGGCCTGAGTACGCCCATGTTCTCGGCGATCTTGTCGAGCCGGCCGTCGAGGGCGGTGGGCACGCCGCAGTCGATCATCACCACCTCCAGCAGCTTGCCGAAGGAGTGCGACAGCGGCAGCCACAGGAAGTGCAGGTCGTCGGGGCCCAGCAGGCCGAGTTCGCGGACCGAGGCGGCGGCGAACAGCCAGTTGTCGTGGGTCAGCTCCACGCCCTTGGGCCGCCCGGTGGTGCCCGAGGTGTAGATGAGCGTGGCCAGGTCGTCGGCGGAGATGGCCTCGACCATGGCGTCGTAGTCGCCCTCGCCGGCCACGTCGGCCAGGGGAACCACCCAGCCGTCGTCGGCGGCCGTGCCGTCGATGACCACGACGTGCCGGACGTCGGGCAGCTTCTCGCGCACCGAGCGCAGCTTGGCGACCTGGGCGTCGTCCTCGGCGATGACGAGCGTGCTGCCGGAGTCGGTGATCACGAACGCGGACTCGTCGGCGGTGTTGGACGGGTAGATCGTCGTGGTGGCCGCGCCCGTGGACAGCACGGCCAGGTCGGCCAGGATCCATTCCAGGCGGGTGGAGCACAGCAGCGCCACGCGCGTGCCCGGCCCCGAGCCCAGCCCGGCCAGGCCGAGGGCCAGCTCGCGCACCCGGTCGCCGGTTTCTCGCCACGACAGGGACGTCCAGCCGCTCTCGGACGGCGTGCGGTAGGCCTCGGCGTCCGGGGTGGCGTTGACCCGGTCGCGCAGCAAGGCGGGAATGCTGGACATACCTGACCTCCTGAGGGGGGTGTTGGTGCCGACAATAGGACGAACACCCTCGGAGAGTCGATGGTGCCGGTCAGTCACATCCCACGCGTGTCGCGGCGATCGCGACATCCGCCCCGCCGCTCGCACGCACCTCCCAGGCCCCGCATTCACAGCGGAAGTAGGCGACCAGGCCCTCGGACGTGCGATGGGAGGAGACGGCGGTCAGTTCGTGCAGGTGTGTGGAGCGCATGGCTCCAGCCTGATGTAATGAGCTTGTGCATTTCAACGCTTACGGAGGCAACGGGGCGGCCCTGTCCGCCGACCTGGTCAACACCGCCGACTACTCACCCGGCGCGCTGACGGCGATCCTGTCCGCGAACGCGATGCTGCGCGCCGAGCTCACCCCGGCCCAGGCCCGGGAGCTGGAGCTCTGGGCGGGCCGGCTCGGCCCCGTCTTCGGCGAGCGCGACCAGGAGACCCAGATCGCGCTGGTCAACGACCTGCTGAAGATGACGGCCGCGACGCCGTACGTCAGCGCGCACGACGGCAGGAAGCCGCACCTGCACTTCTTCGCCATCGACGCCGACATCGTCAGCCGGGCCAAGGACACCACCGCCGGCGGGCTGGCCATGGCCATCTCCTTCTCCGACGGCCGCCGCCTGGGCCGCTGCGACCGCGAGGGCTGCCCGACCGTCTACGTCGACACCTCGCGCAACGGCCGCCGCCGCTTCTGCTCGCTGGCCTGCGCCAACCGGGTCAACGTGGCCAACCACCGGGCCCGCCGGGTCACTCCCTGACCAGGCGGTCCAGCCGCGGCGCGTAGGTGACGTGGAAGACCAGCGACGCCGCGCCGATCGCCGCCGCGTCCGCGGCGATGGGGGAGACCTCCACACGTACGGCCTGCAGCCCCCTGGCCAGCACCCGGGTGGAGACCGCCCGCCCGATCACGTCCCGGTAGAGCCCGCCCAGCTCCCGCACCGCCGGCCCGCCCAGCACGAGCAGGTCCACGTCGAGCATGTTGACGATCGAGACGGCGGCGTCGGCCAGCCGGTCGGCCGCCTCGGCGGCCACCGACAGCGCGAGCGGGTCCCCGGCGGCCGCGGCGGCGCACACGGCCGCGTGGCTGAGCCGCCCGCGCGTCAGCACCGACTCGGCGCCCAGCGCCAGGCGTTCCCTGGCCGTGGCCACCATCGCGCTCGGGCAGCACAGCGCCTCCACGCAGCCGCGGTTGCCGCAGTAGCACTCGGGCCCGTCCGGCATCACGGTGACGTGGCCGAACTCGGCGGCGTTGAGAGTGCGGCCCCGGTAGACCTGCCCGTCCAGGAACAGCCCGCCGCCGATGCCGGTGCCCAGGTACAGGTAGGCGAAGCTGGGCACGGCGCGGGCCAGGCCCGCCCAGCGCTCGCCGATCGCCGCCGCCGTGGCATCGTTGTCGACGGTGACCGGGTAGCCGACGTGGCGTTCCAGCAGGCTCCTGATCGGGACCCCGTCCCAGCCGGGCAGGCGCGGCGGGGTGACGATGACGCCGTCGGGGTCGAGCGGGCCGGGGGAGGCCAGGCCCACGCCGAGCACCTTGTGATCCGGTACGCCGGCCTCCTTCAGCAGGCGGCGGGCGGTACGGGCCAGCGTCCTGACCACGGGCTCCGGCTCGGCCCCGCGTACCGGGCGGTGGAGCTTGACCAGCGGGCGGCCGGCCAGGTCCGCGAGCACGTAGGAGACCTCGCCGGGGTCGAAGTGGATGCCGACCGCGTACCCGGCGGCCGGGTCGACGCGCAGGATCGTGCGGGGCTTGCCGCCGGTGCCGGGCGCGGAGCCGTCCTCGACGACCAGCCCGTCCTCCAGCAGTCTGCGGACGATGACGGAGACGGTCTGCGGCGTCAGCCCGGTGATGCCGGCGATCTGGACCCGGCTGATGCCGTCGGAGGCCTGGACGGCCTCCAGCACGACCGCCCGGTTGTAGGTGCCGACCTTGGGCAGGTTGGTGCCCATCTGCATGAGCTCAATCTCACACGAAGGCGTTGACTCTGTAAATCAATTTGATTTACCTTCGCGGTTAACCGGCGACATAGGGGAGTCCCCCGATGAAACGTGTCCTGATCGCCTCCATCCTCGTCATCGGCGTGGCGGCCTGCGGCTCCGGAACGAAGGAGCCCGCCGCCGGCGGCGCCAAAGAGCTCGAAGTCCTCTACAAGGTCGAAACCACCTGGCCGTACCTGGAGAAGATGCTCCAGAACGCCAAGAAGCAGTACGAGGCCACGCACAAGGGCGTGACGATCAAGCTGACCCCGGTGCAGGGCAACAACGAGGCCTACTACACCAAGCTCGCGCTGCTCAACCGCTCCGCCGACTCCGCGCCCGACCTCTACTACCACGACACCTTCCAGGTCAACGCCGACGTCGCCGCGGGCAAGCTGGCCCCGCTCGACGCCTACCTCGGCTCCTGGCCCGACTGGGGCACGCAGTTCCCCGACTCGGTCAAGCAGGCGGCCAAGGGCGGCGACGGCAAGATCTACGGGGTCCCGATCAGCACCGACACCCGCGGGCTCTGGTACCACAAGGACGTGCTGGCCAAGGCCGGCATCGCCGTACCGTGGGAGCCCAAGACGTGGGCGGACGTGCTCACCGCGGCCCGCGCGATCAAGCAGAAGGCCCCCGGCGCCATCCCCTTCAGCATGTACTCCACCAAGATCCACGGCGAGGCCGCCACCATGCAGGGCTTCGAGATGCTCCTGTACGGCACGCCCGCCGGCACCCTCTACGACCAGACCCAGAAGAAGTGGATGGCCGCGGGCAAGGGCTTCACCGACTCCCTGGCCTTCATCAACACGATCTACCGCGAGAACCTCGGCCCCAAGCTGTCCGACGCCCACAACGCCAAGCTGAACGACAAGCACACGCTGGAGTGGTTCCCGCAGGGCAGGCTCGGCATCCTGCTCGACGGCGCCTGGACCCCCTCGGCCTGGAAGCCGACCGGCACCAAGCCGTGGCCCGACTGGACGCGGAAGATGGGCTGGACCCGGATGCCGACCCAGAACGGCCAGGCACCCGGCGCGGTGAGCATGTCGGGCGGCTGGGTGATGGCGATGAGCTCCTACACCCCGCACAAGAAGGAGGCCTTCGACTTCATCACCACCGCCACCAACAAGGAGAACTCGATGCTCTACTCGGTCGGCACCGGCGACCTGGCCACGCGCAAGGACGTCGCCGCCGACCCCGCCTACAGCGCCGACAACCCGTCGGTGAAGTTCTTCACCGACCTGGCCGAGGTCACCCACTACCGCCCGGCCTTCGAGGAGTATCCGAAGGTCTCGGCCGAGGTTCAGGAGGCCATGGAGGCGGTCACCACCGGCGCGCGCGGCCCCGAGGAGGCGGCCAAGGCCTACTCCGACACCCTGCCCGGTGTCGTGGGCGGCCCCAGCAAGGTCGTCGCGGGCGGATGACGGCCACCGCCCTTTCCCGGCCGGTGGCACGGGGCCCGTCGGGCAGGCGGCGCGCCCTGCGCCGGCTGGCGCCGCTCGGGCCCGCGCTGGTCCTGCTGGTGCTCTTCCTGGCCGGCCCGATCCTGTGGAGCCTGTACGTCGCGTTCACCAACGAGACGCTGTCGGGCACGAACTCGGTCAGCCCGAGCTTCGTCGGCCCCGCCAACTTCGTGCGCATGTTCGGCGACGCCGACTTCGTCAACTCCTTCACGCTCACCTTCGCCTTCGTGGTCGGCTCGGCCGTGGTCGGGCAGAACACGCTCGGCCTGATGATCGCGCTGCTGCAGCGCGGGCGCTCGCGGGCCACGCGCAGCGTCGTCAACGGCGTGGTGATCGCGGCGTGGGTGATGCCCGAGGTCGTCGCGGCGCTGTGCTGGTTCTCCTTCCTGGCCGAGGAGGGCACGCTCAACACGCTGACCGGCATCGGACAGGAATGGCTCTACACCGCGCCGATGGTCGCGGTGATCCTGGCCAACGTCTGGCGGGGGACCGCGTTCTCGATGCTGGTGTACTCGGCCGCGCTGTCGGAGGTGCCCGCCGAACTGGTCGAGGCGGCGGCCGTCGACGGCGCGGGCACCTGGCAGCGGCTGTGGCACATCACGCTGCCGCTCATCCGGCGCTCGATCATGGCCAACCTCATGCTGATCACCCTGCAGACGCTGGCCGGCTTCGGGCTGATCTACACCCTGACCGGAGGCGGGCCGGGCAACGCCAGCCAGACCACGCCGCTCTACATGTACGACAAGGCGCTGCGCTACGGCGAGATCGCCTACGGCTCGGCCATGGCGCTGGTGATGCTGGTGATCGGAGCGCTGTTCTCGCTGGTGTACCTGCGGCTGATCAAGGTGGAGGACTGAGGCATGGGCCGACTCGCCGCCCGGATCGCGCTGCTGGTGGTGGCCGTGTCGTTCGCGGCGCCGTTCCTGTGGGTGGTCATCGCCTCCGTCCAGCCGGGCGCGGGCCTGTCGGCCCAGCCCACGGGGGAGTTCTCGCTCGGCAACTTCCAGGCGGTGCTCACCTGGGAGACCACGATCCTGCCGGTGATCAACTCCATCGTGATCTCGGCGGGGACCGCCCTGATCACCGTGCTGGTCGCGGCGCTGGCCGCCTACCCGCTCTCCCGCTACGAACTGCGCTACAAGCGCTCGTTCATGCTGACGCTGCTGTTCACGACCGGGCTGCCGCTGACGGCGATCATCGTGCCGGTCTACTCGATGTTCTACCGCTTCAACCTCTACGGCTCGGTGCCGGCGATGGTGCTGTTCCTGGCGGCCAGCGCACTGCCGTTCGCGATCTGGCTGATGAAGAACTTCATGGACGGCGTACCGGTCGGGCTGGAGGAGGCGGCCTGGGTGGACGGGGCCGGATGGGTGCAGTCGCTGGTACGCGTGGTCGGCCCGCTGATGGCGCCGGGCATCGCCGTGGTCGGCATCTTCGTCTTCGTCGGCCAGTGGGGCAACTTCTTCGCCCCCTTCGTGCTGCTGGACGAGCCGGAGGAGGCGCCGGCGGCGGTCACCATCTACACGTTCTTCTCCCAGTACGGCCAGGTGGCCTACGGCGAGCTGGCCGCGTTCTCGATCATCTACACGGCCCCGGCGGTCGTGCTCTACGTGGCGGTCAACAAGTACCTGGCCGGAACGTTCAATCTCGGCGGCGCGGTCAAGGGCTGAAAGGAGCTTGCGGCGAAATCTTGGGCCGCCTACACTTTTTCACGTCTTATCACCTAGCCCAGGGGCAGCTGACGTGAGGGTTTGAGGTCGCGGGCACCGCGCCGTTCCGCCCTGTCGTGGGCACGCGCGCAACCTGGACCTCTGGCGTTCCGCCACCTCACACGGGCGTTTCGCGGTGTTTCCCGCCAAGTCACGAATTTTCGATCTTTGTGATGGGAGCCACCTCATGTCTTTTTCCGTGGTCATCGACCGCGTCTCCTACGGCTGGGCCGACGGAACGCTGGTGCTCGACCGGCTCGAAACCGCCTTCCCGGCGGGACGCACCGGGCTGATCGGCGCCAACGGGTCGGGCAAGTCCACCCTGCTCAAGATCCTCGCCGGGGAGCTTCGGCCCACCGGCGGCGGCGTGAGCCTGTCCGGCCGGGTCGGCTACCTCGCGCAGAACCTCACCCTGCGCCGGGAGTCCACCGTCGCCGGCCTGCTCGGCATCGCCGGGGTCCGGGCGGCGCTGCACGCCATCGAGTCCGGCGACGTCGCCGTCGCGCACTTCGAGACCGTCGGCGACGACTGGGACGTCGAGGAACGGGCACGCGCCGAACTCGACCGGCTCGGCCTGGACCACGTCGGCCTCGACCGCACCGTCGGCACGCTGTCCGGCGGCGAGGTCGTCATGGTCGGGCTGGCCGCGCAGTTCCTCAAGAACCCCGAGGTGCTGCTGCTCGACGAGCCCACCAACAACCTCGACCTCCAGGCCCGCGAACGGCTCTACGCCGCCGTCGCCTCCTGGCCCGGGGTGCTGGTGATGGTCAGCCACGACCGCGCCCTGCTGGCGCTCGCCGACCAGATCGCCGAGCTCCGTGAGGGCCGGGTACGCGTCTTCGGCGGCAACCTGGACGACTACGAGCGCATGCTCGCGGCCGAGCAGGAGAGCGCCGAGCGGACGGTACGCGCCGCCGAGGCGGACGTGCGCAGGCAGAAGCGCGACCTCGCCGAGGCGCACGTCAAGCTCGACCGCCGGGTCCGCTACGGCAACAAGATGAGCGCCCGGAAACGGGAGCCGAAGATCATCATGAACGCCCGCAAGCGAGAGGCCCAGGTCTCCGCGGGCAAACACCGGATCATGCACACGGAGAAACTGGAGGGAGCCCTCGACCGGCTGACCGAGGCCGAGCAGGCCGTCCGCGAGGACCGCGAGGTCCGCATCTCGCTGCCCGAGACCGCCGTGCCCTCCGGGCGGGTGGTCCTGGACCTGCCGCTGGAGCACGCCGTCCGGCCGGACGGCGGGGCCGTACTCGAAAGGCTGCTCGTGCAGGGGCCCGAGCGGATCGCGCTGACCGGCGCCAACGGCTCGGGCAAGACCACGCTGCTGCGGCGGATCGCCGGGCAGGGCGCCCTGGTGCCCTCCCGGTACCTGCCGCAGCGCCTCGACCTGCTGGACGAGGACAGGAGCGTGCTCGACAACGTGCGTCTCCTCGCCCCGGACGCCGGGGTCACCGAGGTGCGCTCGCGGCTGGCCAGGTTCCTGTTCCGGGGCGAGCGGGTGCACCAGCCGGTGTCCACGCTGTCGGGCGGCGAGCGCTTCCGCGCGACGCTGGCGGCGCTGCTGTCGGCCGACCCGGCGCCGCAGCTGCTCCTGCTGGACGAGCCCACCAACAACCTCGACCTGGCCAGTGTGCGGCAGCTCACCCAGGCGCTGTCGGCCTACCGGGGCGCGCTGATCGTGGCCAGCCACGACCTGCCGTTCCTGCGGGAGCTGGGCATCACCCGCTGGTTGCGCCAGGACAGGGAGCATGGCCTGTCGGAATCGTGAATTGACGCAAGGGGATCAACCGGGCAATAGTGTGGCAGGTGGCTGTCCCCCGGTTGATGACCTGCGTGCTCGCTCTCGCGACCCTCACCGCCTGTACCTCAGGTGTCAGCGGACCGACCGGTGGTGAGCCCGTCGCCAGGGGCGTGGCCGGCGGCCCCGGCACCGCCAAGCCCAGCACCGGCACGGGAACCACCGCACCGCCCGCCACGGCGCTCACCCCGGAGAGCTACAAGAGCGAGCTGTCGGGCCGCAAGCGGGCCATGACCGACGCGATCGACTCCATGATGGGCGCGCGCACGGTCAAGACCCTGAACACGAGGGTGGAACGTGCCGAGGAGGCACTGCGCGGCGCCGCCGACGAGCTGTCGGCGGTGACGCCCCCGCAGGAGGTACGCGCCCAGCACGACGCCTACGTCGGCAGCCTGCGCGAGTTCGCCGCCCAGCTCGGCTCGACCCTCGGCAAGGTCGGCAGCCGTGACGTGTGCACCCCGGGCGGCGTGCTCACCGATCTCAGCGCCGCGCTCAAGCAGCTCGACGAGACCGGCGCCGCGCTGCAGGCGGCCGGCGACTACCCGGCCG
Source organism: Nonomuraea sp. NPDC050540 (assembly GCF_044457485.1). Taxonomy (NCBI): domain Bacteria; kingdom Bacillati; phylum Actinomycetota; class Actinomycetes; order Streptosporangiales; family Streptosporangiaceae; genus Nonomuraea; species Nonomuraea sp. NPDC050540. Next base: position 21,677 of record NZ_JBITHA010000018.1, on the reverse strand, counting down.
ACGTGATCGAGGTCAAGGCCGCCGCCAAGCAGAGCCGGCGGCTGAGCACCGGCAAGTTCATCAAACGCGAGAACCTCAACGGCCGCAGCTCGCTGCAGATCGACAACGGCTCCACCCGCGACGCCGTCGTGACCGTGATGCGCGGCGGCACCAAGGCCTTCAGTATCTACGTCCGCAAGAAGGGCAAGTACAAGGTACGCGGCGTCCGCGACGGCAACTACAAGATCTACTTCACCCACGGCGTCGACTGGGACGGCAAGAACCGGGCCTTCACCCGTGACTGCAGCTTCGAGCGCTTCCAGAAGTCGGTGAAGTTCAAGACCACCTACACCGCCTCGCAGATCCTCTGGCACGACTGGCGGATCACCCTGCACGCGGTCTCCGGCGGCAACGCGCCGACCGACCCCGTGGACCCGGAGAGCTTCCCCAAGTAGGCCGAAGGGCCGCGCGGACGACCGCGCGGCCCCTGTCGTCACGTCTTCAGGACGAGAACAGCATGCCCAGGAAGCTGTCCTTGCGCTTGTGACCGTGGTGGTAGCCACCGTGGTGGCCGCCGTGCGACGGAGCGCCCCAGGCGGGGCCGCCGGGCGCGGGCGGCGGCGCGCTGCGATACTGCGACTCCATCCTGGTGATCGTCTCGAGCTCGCCATAGTCCAGGAAGATCCCCCGGCAGTTGTCACACTGCTCGATGTGGACCCCGTTGCGCTCATATGTCCGCATGTTGCCGCGGCACTTGGGGCACTGCATCCGCTTGATCTCCTTGCCGTCAGGGGAAAACTCTGTGCGTGCGCCACTATGGCAGGCCCTGAGGGAGCCCGACAATTCTGTCGCACGCCTCGATCAACGAATGCTCCACCTCATCGAGTTCCCGGCCGTCGCGGGCGGCGTTCACGACCGCGACCGCCGCCAGCTGGGCGGTCAGCGCACGAGTCGGCACATCCAGCCTGGCCCACGGATCCGCCGGGTCCAGCGCGGGGCCGCCGGAGGCCAGGTAGGCGCCCAGGAAACGGTCCCAGACGGGCGCCTCCAGCAGCCCGGCGGCGTACCAGGCCGCCGGGCGGGCCAGATCCCAGACCGGGTCGCCGACGCCCAGGTCGTCGATGTCGATGAGCAGCCAGCGCTCCCGCCGTACCAGCTGGCCCAGATGCCAGTCGCCGTGGGTCAGCAGGCCGGGGGCGGGCTCGGGCTCGGGCAGACCGGCGAAGGTCATCCGGATGAGCTGCTCGACCGGGCCGTCACCGGCCATGCGCCGCACCGCGCGGGCGGCGCGCGCGGGACCGCCCGCCTCCGGAAGCGGCGACACCACCGGCAGGGGTACGGCATGCAGCCGCGCCAGCAGCCTGGCCCCCTCTTCCCACGGCGCGGTGTCCGGGTCGACGGTCTGCCCGGCGGGCCAGACGGTGACGGCCCGCCCCGCCACGTCGAGCACCTCGGTGTCGAGCGGCGCGAGCATGATCCCGCTGAGCGCGGCGGCCCCGGCGGCGCGGAGCCGCGGCGCCAGCAACACCGGGTCGTCGCGCACGGAGTGCGCCTTGACCACGACCTCGCCCCTGCGCACCACGACCACGTCCGTGCGGCTGGGATGGACGTCGGGCGCGCCCGTGCCCCCGTAGTCCGCCGCCACCCTCGCCAGTTCCTCCGTGAGACCCACTTGATAAGACTAGGTGTCCCAGCACGATGCCAAAGCGGGAGATGTCATGAAGATCAGCTTCGGGGCGCCGATCTCAGGGCCGTGGGCCCGGCCGGACAACATGCGCACGGTGGCCACGCGCGCGGAGGAACTCGGCTACGCGGGCCTGTGGACCTTCCAGCGCCTGCTCTATCCGGAGGGCCACCCGATGGGGCCCGTCTACCGCAGCGTGCACGACCCGCTCATCACGCTGGCCCACCTGTCGGCCGTCACCGAGCGGGTCGAGCTCGGCGTGGGGGTGGTCAACGCGTTCATGCAGCCGGTGATGCTGGCCAAGCAGCTGGCCACGCTGCAGACGCTCGCGGGCGGGCGGCTGGTGGCCGGGGTGGGGCTGGGCTGGCTGGAGGAGGAGTTCGCCGCCTCGGGCGTGGACTTCGCCGGGCGCGGGCGCAGGGGAGAGGAGTTCGTGCGGGTGCTGCGCGCCTGCTGGAACGATGAGGTCGTGGCGCACGAGGGCGAGTTCTACCGGGTGCCGCCCGCCCACATGGACCCCAAGCCGGAGCCCGGCCCGCCGCCCGTCCTCATGGGCGGGGTCGCCGAGCCGGCGCTGCGCAGGGCCGGGCGGATCGCCGACGGCTGGATGAGCTCCAGCCGCGAGGACCTGACCACGATCGACCGGAAGATCGCCCAGGTGAAGGCGGCGGCCGCGGAGGCCGGGCGCGACCCGGACGCCCTGCGCTTCGTCGTCAGAGGCGTCACCCAGGTCCGGACCGGGCAGCGCGCGCCGCTGACCGGCACCTACGCGGAGATCCGCGCCGACGTGGACGAGCTGGCGGCCAAGGGCGTCACCGAGGTCTTCCACGACCTCAACTTCGACCCCGAGATCGTCACCGCCCCCGCCCACGAGGCCATGCGCCGAGCCGAGGAGGCCCTGGAGGCACTCGCTCCCGCTTCCTGACGCCCCGGGTAACTCATGCGCAAGGGGAGCGCCTCCACGGCTTTTGCGCGCGGGGAGCGCTCCACGGCCTTTGCGCGGAGGGAGCGCTCCACGGCGTTTGTGGGGAGCGCGTCCGGCCTGCGGTGCGGCCGCCGCGCTTCCGCGGCGGCGGTCCGGCTACTGGGCGAGGCGGAGTGCTTCCGTGGCGACGGCGTGGCGCAGGGCGCGGATGCCGTCCCTGCCGCGCACCGGGTGGACGGCGTTGGTGAGCAGGACGACGGTCAGGCGGTGCACCGGGTCGACGACCAGCGAGGTGCCGGTGAAGCCGGAGTGGCCGAAGGCGCCTTCCAGCGGCCCGACGATGGATGGGTCGCCGAGGCGCACGCCGAGCCCGTGCCGGAACGCGGCGCCCTCCGCGCCCTGGTCGCGCAGCATCTCGGCGACCGTCTCCGGCCGCAGGACGGGCCCGCCGCCGAGCCGGAGGTTCTCGCCGAAGCGCAGCACGTCGTCGGCGGTGGAGAAGATCCCGGCGTGCCCGGCGACGCCGCCGAGGCCGTAGGCGGTCTCGTCGTGCACCCGGCCGCGCACGCAGCCGGGGCCGGGACGCTCGGGCTTCCACTCGGTGGCGGCGATCCTGGGCAGCCTGCCGGGGCCGGGGTTGTAGCCGGTGTCGGCCAGGCCGAGCGGCCCGGTCACGCGGGCCCGCACGAGCTCGTCGAGCGGCGCCCCACCGGCGAGCTCGGCGATCCGCCCCACGGTGACCATGCCGACGTCGGTGTAGAGGTACGGCCCGCCGACCGCACCGGTCACCGGCGTGCCGACCATGGCGGCCATGCGCGCGGCCGGGCCGGCGTCCGGCAGTTCGAGGTCGATGCGGCGGGTGGCCTGCAGCCCGGCGGTGTGGGTGAGCAGCCGGCGCAGCGTGACGCGCGGATCCTTGCCGGGCAGCCACCGCGCCACCGGCTCGTCCAGCCGTGCCGGCCCGTCCTCGGTCAGCGACAGCACGGCCGCCGTGGTGAACAGCTTGCTGATCGAGGCCAGGTCGAAGATCGAGTCACGCTGGGCCGCCGGCCGTTCGGGAGCGAGGGTGAACTCCAGGTCGGTGTAGCGGACCAGCTCGCCCGCGACCGAGGAGGCGGCCACGACGCCGTCGACGGCGATGAGCGCCACGGCCGCCGAGGCGGTGCCGGGAACCGCTTCTGCCAGGATCGCGTCGAGCCGGTCGGACATCAGCTCTGCGCGCCTTCCAGAGCGTCGGCCAGCCGTTCGCCGTGCTCCTCCAGCAGGGTGCGGGCGGCTGCGACGTCGATGCCGTGCCTGATCATCAGGACGGCGACCTTGGCCTGGCCGTCGGCGGCCTCCAGCGTCGTGCGGGCGGTCTCGGCGTCGGCGCCGGTGATGTCGCCGACCATGCGCACGGCCCGCCCGGCCAGCTTGGAGTTCATGGCCGACATCTCGATCATCTGGTTGCCGTAGGTACGGCCCAGCCTGATCATCGAGATCGTGGAGATCATGTTCAGCACCAGCTTCTGGGCGGTGCCCGCCTTGAGCCGGGTCGAGCCGGTCACCACCTCGGGACCGACCACGACCTCGATCCCGTGCTCGGCCGCCGCCGACAGGGGCGCGCCGGTGTTGCACGACAGGCCCACGGTCAGCGCCCCGCGCCCGGCCGCCTCACCGAGCGCGCCGATCACGAAAGGGGCGCGCCCGCTGGCCGAGACGCCGACGACGGAGTCGTCCGCGCCGACCTCCAGCTCCGCGATCGCGGCGGCGCCCGCCCCGGCGTCGTCCTCGGCGCCCTCGATGGACCGGGTCAGCGCGTCGGGTCCACCGGCGATGATGCCCTGGACCAGCGACGGGTCCGTGCCGAACGTGGGCGGGCACTCCGAGGCGTCCAGCACCGCCAGGCGGCCGGAGGTGCCGGCGCCGACGTACAGCAGTCTGCCCCCGGCGGCCATCCGCGCGGCGATCGCGTCGATGGCGGCGGAGATGTCCGGCACGGCGGCGGCGACCGCGGCGGGGACGGACGCGTCGGCCTGGTTCATCAACTCGGCGATCTGCTCGGTCGGCAGCCGGTCAATCTGGCTGTAGCGCGGATCGCTCTGTTCCGTGGACAGCTCCGGATCACTCATGACGCTAATTTCCACCATCTACTTCTCTCTTGTAAATAACTTTCAGACAATGGGTTCATGCAACACGTAAGAACCGGAGCCGAACGGCTGGCCAACGACCCCTCGCTCGTCCCCGGCGAGCGGATCGGCCTCATCACCAACCCGACGGGCGTCCTGCCCGACCTGACCCCTGCCCTGGAGGCGCTGCTGGCGGCCGGAGTGCCGGTCACCGCGCTGTTCGGGCCCGAGCACGGCATGCGCGGCACCGCCCAGGCGGGCTTCAGCGAGAAGGACGCGCTCGACCCCAGGACCGGACTGCCCGTCTACGACACCCACCAGATCTCCGGTGACGAGCTGGACGCCGTCGTGGCCGCCTCGGGGGTGGACACGCTGGTCTTCGACATCGCCGACGTCGGAACCCGCTTCTACACCTACATCTGGACGATGTACGACCTGCTGACCTCCGCCGCCCGGCTGGGCGTGCGCTTCGCCGTCCTCGACCGGCCCAACCCCCTCGGCGGGACCGTCGTCGAGGGCCCCCTGCTCGACCCCGCCTTCGCCAGCTTCGTCGGCCGCTTCCCGCTGCCGATCCGCCACGGCAGGACCGCGGGGGAACTGGCCCTGATGTTCGACCCCGACGTGCTGGTCGTCGAGATGGACGGCTGGACGCGCGCGATGTCCTACGCCGAGACCGGGCTGCCCTGGGTGATGCCGTCGGTCAACATGCCGACCGTCGACACCGCCCTGGTCTACCCCGGGACCGGGCTGTTCGAGGGCACCAACTTCTCCGAGGGCCGCGGGACCACCCGGCCCTTCGAGCTGGTCGGCGCGCCGTACGCGGACGAGCGCTACGCCCGCGAGCTCAACGCCCTCGGCCTGCCCGGCGTGCGCTTCCGCGAGGTGTCCTTCACCCCCACCTTCCAGAAGCACGCCGGCAGCACCGTCTGCGGCGTCCAGCTGCACGTGCACGACCGGCGGGCCTTCCGCCCCGTGCTCACCGGCCTGTCGATGCTCCACCTGGCGCGCACCCTCTACCCCGGCGACTTCGCCTGGTGGGGCCCCAACCTGTTCATGGAGCACCTGTGGGGGTCCGACACGCTCACGCGCTGCCTGGACGACGGCGGCGACCCCCGCGAGCTGTGTCCCGACCCTAGCCTCCCCGATGGCCACCTGCTCTACCCCAGCTCGCGGCGGTAGAGCCAGAAGACGCGTTCGGCTCGCGCGCCCACGGCGCGCGAGTAGAACCGCAGTGGTCCCACCCACCCGATCTGCGCGCAGGCCTGCCCCTCGTCACGCTGGCAGGCCAGCGCGCGGCGCAGCAGCACCCGGCCCACGCCCAGCCCCTGCGCCGCCGGAGCGGTGCCCATCGGGCCGAACCAGCCCGGCCGCCCGCCCCACGCCGCGAACGCCAGGATCTCCCCGTCGCGCTCGGCGTAGACGACGCCGGCGGCCGTCTCGGCCTCCCAGGCCCAGCTGTCGTTCCAGTTGCGGCGGGCGAACTCCACGATCGGCTCGCGGTCGTCGCCGCCGGTGCTCACGCCGACCCGCACACCCCGCGCGGCCAGCAGAGCCAGGTCCTTCTCCACGGACAGGTCCGTGCCGAGGTCGGCGGTCATGTTCCACGCCACGTGGTAGCGCTCGTAGCCCAGCCGCTCGGCCAGCGCCGCCGCGGGCGTGTAGCGCACGTCGATGCCCGGCCAGGCGTAGCACGGCGGGTTGCCGGCGAAGCGCGCCTGCGCCGCGCCCCGCGCGCGCAGCCACTCCTCGGCCGCGCCCACCAGCTCCCGGCCGCGCCCCTTGCCCTGCTCATCCGGATGTACGGCCAGCAGATCGATGTGCCCGAGCGCGGCGTCACGCGTCGACATGGAGGCGAAGACCACCCCGCCACCCTCGACGATCGCCGTCCAGCGCCGGTCGGCCGGCGGCCGCGCCAGCCGCCTGACCAGCGCCGCCCCCTCCGCGGAGTCGTACGTCAGCGCCGCCCGCGCGATCCGCCCCGCCTCCTCCAGGTCGGGCTCGGTCCCGCGCGTTCCCCCCACGGGCCTCACACCCCGCTCATCGGCCGGGCGATCACGTCGCGGCGCTCGGGATAGAAGCAGGCGTGCTCCTGCGGCGCCCCCTCGGTCACCTGGAGCACCGGCCGCTCGGTCTCGCAGCGGTCCTGGCGGAACGGGCACCGGCTGGCGAACAGGCACCCCTGCGCCTCCTGGCTGCCGTCCAGCGCCTCCACCGGCACGACCGGCTGGGCGCCCGGCTCCTCCAGGCCGTGCAGCACCGGGATGGCCGACAGCAGCGACTGCGTGTACGGGTGCACCGGGTCGGCGATCACGGTGTCCACCGGCCCGCGCTCGACGACCTGGCCGCGGTAGATGACGTACATCTCCCCGTCGTCGCCGATGTAGCGCGAGGTCGCCACGTCGTGGGTGATGAACAGCACGCTGACGCCCAGCCGTTCGCGCAGGTCCTTCAGCAGCGCCAGGATGCCCAGCCGCAGCGACACGTCGATCATGGAGACGGCCTCGTCGGCGACCAGCACCTCCGGGTCCACCGTCAGCGCGCGGGCGATGACCACGCGCTGGCGCATGCCGCCGGACAGCTGGTGCGGGTAGCGCGACAGCACGCTGCCCGGGTCCAGGCCCACCAGCGACAGGACCTCCGCCGCCCGCTCGTCGATCCACTTCTCGTCGCGGCCCGTCTGCTTGGCGCGCAGCTTGAGCGGCGCGTAGAGCGTCTGGTGGATGGTCCGCGTCGGGTTCAGCGCCGAGTACGGGTCCTGGTGGATCATCTGGATGCGCCGGAAGTACGGCTGGCGCTGCTTCGGCTTCAACGACGACATCTCGGTGCCGTTGATGCCGATCTCACCGCCGTCGTAGGTCTCCAGCCCGGCGATGATCCGGCCCAGCGTCGTCTTGCCGCAGCCCGACTCGCCGATGAACGAGACCGCGCCGCCCTTGGGGATCTCGAAGTCCACCCCGCGCAGCGCCTGGACCTCCCGGCCGGCGAGCACACTGCCCCGCTGCTTGAAGGTCTTGGTGATGCCTTTCCCCGTGATCACGCGAGCTCGCCTTCCCTGGATGGCACCTTGACGGCGCTGTCGACGGCGTGACAGGCCACGATCCGCTCGCCGTACGCCTGGGCCGCCGGGTCGACGGTGTCGCAGACGTCCATGCGCAGCGGGCAGCGCTCGCGGAACACGCACCCTTCCTTCGGCACGGTGGCCAGGGTGGGCGGGCGACCGGGCAGCGCCTGGGCCTCGTTGATGTCGCCCACCAGGCGGGGGATGGCCCTGATCAGGCCCCTGGTGTACGGATGTTGCGGGTCGGCCAGGACCTCGCGGGTGGGGCCCTGCTCGACCAGGCGGCCGCCGTACATGACCGCCAGCCGGTCGGCCACCTCGGCCACGACGCCGATGTCGTGGGTGATGACCAGCGTGGTGAGGCCGCGTTCCGCGTGCACCTCGCGCACGATCTTCAGGATGTTCGACTGGGTGATCATGTCGAGCGCGGTCGTGGGCTCGTCGAGCACCACGAGGTGCGCGTTGAGCACCAGCGCCAGCATGATGCCGACGCGCTGGCGCATGCCGCCCGACAGCTCGTGCTGGTGGGAGTCCAGCACCCGCGCGCCGTCCAGGCCCATCCGGCCCAGCAGCTCCCTGGCCTCCCTGACCAGGGCGCGCAGGTCCTCCACGCCGTGGGAACGGCCGAGGTCGAGCAGTTGCTTGCCGACGGTCTTGAGCGGGTTCAGCGAGTTCTGCGCGGCCTGGAAGACGTAGCCGATGTGCCGGCCGCGGGCCTTGCGCAGCTGCTCGCCCCGGAACTCGGCGACGTCGCCGAGCCCGTCGATCTCCACGCTGCCGTGCTGGATGCGGCCGGGCGGCTGGACCGCGTTGAGCAGCGACAGCGCCATCGTGGACTTGCCCGAACCGGACTCGCCCACGATGCCGGTGATGGTGCCCGGCTTCAGCTCCAGACTGACATCGCGCACGGCGGGCAGTTCGCCCGCCGGGGTCTTGTAGACGACCGTCAGGCCGTCGATGCGCACTCCCGGCGCCTGTTTTGCCACCTCTACTCCTCGCGCAGCCGGGGGTTGAAGATCTCGTCCATGGCGTCGACCACGAGCACGATGCCGAGCGTGAGCAGCAGGATCGCCAGCAGCGGGGCCAGCAGATACCCGAGCGCGTACGGCTGGATCATCGCGCCGGCCTGGAAGACCGCCAGGTTGAGCATGACGCCCCAGTTGTCCGACTCATAGGGCAGGACGCCGAGGAAGAACAGGCCGACCTGCGCGTAGACGGCGCCGGTGACCGCGATGAGCATGTTCATGGCGATGTAGGGCGCCATGCTCGGCAGCAGTTCCTTGCCGACGATGTGCGTCGTGGAAAGGCCGAGCCCGCGCGCCGCCTCGATGAAGCCGCGCTCGCGCAGCGACAGCGTCTGCGCCCGTACGGCCCGCGCCACCCCGCCCCAGCCCAGCAGCCCGAGCACCAGTCCCATCTGGAACGGGTTGCCGAACTTCCACACCGTGGCCAGCACCAGCAGCAGCGGCAGGCCGGGGATGGTGAGCTTCATGTCGGTGACCCGCATGAGCACGGTGTCCCAGCGGCCCCGCTTGAAGCCGGAGAACAGGCCGAGACCGGTGCCGACGACGACCGTGATGACCGCGGTCACCGCCGCGCTGAGCAGGACGTAGCGCGAGCCCTTGACGACCAGCGCGACCACGTCGCGGCCCTGCGGATCGGTGCCGAACCAGTGCTCCCAGCTCGGCGGCTGGGTGATGGCGTTGGCGTTGTCGGGCAGGATGTCCGGGTAGAACATCGGCCCGAAGACGCCCATGAACGCGAAGCCCAGGATGATGACGACGCCGACCATGCGGCTGGGCTTGCGCTTCATGACCCGCCACACGCCGTGCCAGAAGTTGCGGCGCATGGTGGCGCTCGTGCTCGTGCTCTCCAGGATGACGCTCATGAGGCCTCCTCTCCGCCGCGCACCCGCGGGTCGATCACGGTGTAGAACAGGTCGGCCACGATGTTGGCCACGATGACCGAGGCGGTGATCAGCAGGAACGCGCCGCCCATGAGCGGGTAGTCGCGCAGGGTGATGCTGTCGATGAGCAGCAGTCCCAGACCCGGGTAGTTGAAGATCTTCTCGATGAAGACGGCGCCGCCGAGCAGCAGGCCGAGCGAGAGCGCCAGGATCGTGAACAGCGGCAGGATCGCGTTGCGGGCGATGTAGCGGAAGACGATCGAGCGCTTCATCCCGCGCAGTTCGGCGGCCAGGATGAAGTCGTCGCCGAGCACCGTCACCACGCTCGACTTCATCGCCAGGATCCAGCCGCCGTAGGCCGACAGGGCGTAGGTGGCGACGGGAAGCACGGCGTGCTGGGCCAGCGAGCCGAGGTAGCCGCTGTTCCAGCCGGGCTCGAACAGGATGTCCACCGGGCTGTCGGGCGGCAGGAGCGGGATCAGCGTCGCGAAGATGACGACCAGCAGCATCGCCAGGATGTACTGCGGGATGCCGTGCAGCAGCGAGCCGGAGATGGCCAGCGCGTCGCCGAGCTTGCCGGTGCGCTTGATCGCCGCGTAGACGCCGAAGACGACGCCGACGAGGAAGCTGAGCAGGGTGCCGATCAGCACCGGAAGAACGGTCCATTTCGCCGCCTCGGCGAGCACGTCGGTGACCGGTTGCCCGGGCCGGGTGATCGAGATGCCGAGGTCGAAGCGGAACAGCCCGCCCATGTAGGCGAGGTACTGGTCCCACATCGAGCCCGAGGGCAGGAAGCCGTACATCACCTTCGTGGCCTGCATCGCCGCCTCGGGCGACATGCCGCCTTCGAGCAGCTTCTCGTAGCGGGCCGCCACCGGGTCGCCCGGGATGTTGTTGACGATGAAAAAGCTGATCGTCGCGACCACGAGGATCATGACGATCCCGCGGGCCAGGTGGCCCGCGAGACGCCGCGCGATAACCGTCATGGGTGCCTTACTGCTTCTTCTTGACCAGACCCTGCTGGATCCAGACACCCGAGGGAAGGACGCCGGTTCCGAGGCGCAAGATCTCGTCGTCGTGGGGCCAGCCGGTGAAGCGGCTGTTGTTGACGAACTGGTTGTTGATGTAGTCCCAGAGCTGGATGACCGGCAGGTCCTGGTTGGCCGCCTGCGCCAGCTGGCTCATGATCGGCTTGGCCTCGTCGGGGCCGACCGAGTTCAGCTTGGCGGTGAGCTCACCGGGGTTGATCTTGCCGCCCTCGACCTCGATCTGCTCGGGGCCGCCCATCCAGTTGCCGCTCTTGCCGGCGGCCGAGTGCTTGATCTTGCCGCCGACGTTGGCCCAGCCGTTCGAGGCGCCGTAGAGGCGCTGGAAGATGTCGTACGGCGCGGGGCCGAGCGCCATCAGCCAGAAGCCGACGTCGTACTTGCCCGCGGCGAGCTCTTCCAGGTAGACCGGGTAGTCAGCCGTGGTCACGACCTCGGCTTCGATGCCGGCCTTGGTGAGCTGGCTCTTGATGTTCTCCTGCGCCGACAGCCAGTCGGAGAACCCGGCCGGCGCGTGCATGGAGACCTTCCACGGCGAGCCGTCGGCCAGCGTCCACTTGCCGTCCTTCTTGGTCAGGCCGGCGGTCTTGAACTCCTCCTCGGCCTTGGCCAGGTCCGTCTTGTACTGCTCCAGCTTGGGCAGCGTCTCGGGGATCCAGGCGGCGGCCGCCTTCTGGTGGATGCCGCTGGTGGTGGCGGCGGGGGTGCCGCCCTCGGGCGAGGCGACCTTGGTGACCTGCTCGCGGTCGATCAGGTAGGCCAGGCCCCTGCGCACGTGCACGTTGTCGTAGGGCTTCTTGCTCTGGTTGAAGGCCATGCTCACGGCGACGGGGGAGTACCCCTTGATGACCTCGCTGCCCGGAGCGGCCTTGATGCGGTTCATCACGTCGGTCGGAGCGGCGACGAACCCGGAGTGGTCGAGCTTGCCCTGGGTCAGGTAGTTCCAGATCTGCTCGTTGCCGGTGAAGTTGAGGATCTTCACCTGGTCCGGCGCGACGTTGGCGACGTTGAAGAAGTTCTTGTTCTTGACCAGCAGCGCCTCGCCGGGGTTGGCCCGCTCCAGCACGAACGGGCCGCCGGCGACGTCCTTCTGCGGTGCGAAGGCGATCACCTGCTGGCCCAGCTTGGTGATGTCCTCGCGGGCCTTCTCGGCCTCGGCGCCGTCACCGCGCGCGGTCTTGATCGTGTCCCAGATGGTGGCGGGGACCGCGGCGCTCCAGATGTGGGCGGGCAGGACCGTGGTGTCCAGCACGCCGCGGGCGAACTTGGGGCTGGGGTTGGAGAGATCCTGTGTGATCTTGACGGTCTTGTCGTCCACCACGGTGACGTCGGCCGCGGCGCCCGCGGCGCCCGGGGTGACGGCGAAGGCCGTGCTGCCCTGCGTGTAGGCGAGGGCGATGGAGAGCTTGACGTCCTCCGCGGTCACCGGCTTGCCGTCCGACCACTTGGCGTTCGGCTGCAGCTTCAAAGTGATCGAGGAGTTGTCCGGCGCGATCTCCCAACTGGCCGCCATGCCCGGCAGCGCCTTGTTGGGGTCGGTCAGGTGGTTGACGACCCAGCCGATCTTCATCGTGGTGTACCCCGGGAAGGCGTTGCCCTTCGGGTTGTACGGGTTCGGCGGCGCGCTCGCGTCGATGCCCGGCCTGTTCACGTCGATCGTGGTGAAGAGCCCGCCACCACCGCCCGAGCCGGACTTGTTGGTGGTGCCGCTGCCGCCGCCGCTACACGCTGTCACGCCGGCCGCAAGGCCCAGCAACGCCACTGCCGCTGCTAGTCGCTTCATTTACCGCTCCGGAGATAGTTCTGGGGTTGTCCGGACCTTATGGGCAGGTGGAGGAGGCGTCAATAATCTCCAGAGGTTGTGAGGTTAATGTAACTTTCCTTCATGGACCCCTTGTGTGGCGCTTGGCGCCATCACCCGATGATAAGGACCGCTGCGCCGTTGACCTGGCCGTTTGCCAGATCCATGAGCGCCAGGGGGGCGTCGTCGAAGCTGTAGGCGGTCGTTTTCACGCTCGGCGGGTGCTGACCGGCCAGGCGCAGGTAGGAGCGTCCGTCCTGCCGCGTGTTGGCGGTCACGCTGCGTAGCACGCGCTCCTGGAAGAGGTGGCGGTCGTAGTTCAGCGCCGGGATGCCGGTCAGGTGGATGCCCGCCACGGCCAGTGTGCCGCCGCGGTCGAGCGCCTCCAGGGCGGGCGGCACGAGGTCGCCGACCGGGGCGAACAGGATCGCCGCGTCCAGCGGCTCCGGCGGCTCGTGCCCGCCGGCCGAGGCCGCGCCCAGTTCCAGGGCGAGCCGCCTGGCCGCGGGCGACCTCGTGACGACGTGGACCGTGTGGCCCAGCGCGATCGCCGCCTGGGCGGTGAGGTGCGCGGAGGCGCCGAAACCGTAGACGCCCAGCCTGCCGCCGGACCCCGGCAGGCCCGCCTTCATCAGGGCGCGGTAGCCGATGATGCCCGCGCACAGCAGCGGCGCCAGCCGTTCGGCCGGGACGTCGCCGGGCAGCGGGTAGACGTAGTCGGCCCTGGCCACCACGTACTCGGCGTACCCGCCGTGCGCGTCCCAGCCGGTGTAGGCCGAGTCCGGGCAGAGGTTCTCATCCCCGCGCAGGCAGTACCGGCACCGGCCGCACGTGCTGCGCAGCCAGGCCACGCCCACCCGGTCGCCGCCGCGCACCCGGCCCACCACCTGATGGCCGGGCGTGACCCGCGGACGGCGCGGCGGCAGGTCGCCCTCGGCCAGATGCAGGTCCGTACGGCAGAGCGCGCACGCCTCCACCTTGACCAGCACCTCACCCGGCCCCGGCACCGGGACCCGGCGTTCCTCCATGACGAGCGGCCGCCCGGGGGTGTCCACCACCCAGGCGCGCATCATCCCTACAGGCGGGGTATCGGATCCCATGGCGTGTCCTCATAGACGGTGAGGATGGGGGAGAGGTCCTGCGGCTCGGCGGACAGGACCAGATCGTCCACCTGGCCGACGGGGCTGACGCCCCAGGAGTTCGTGAGGAAGACCGCGGCGAAACCGGCCAGGTCGGCGGGCTTCAGCGTGCGGACGGTCTGCGGGATGCCGGCCAGGGGCAGCCGCCGTCGCAAGAGCCGCAACGTGATGCCCTCCAGCATCGCCGCCTGCGGCCACACGACACGCGAGCCGTCGAAGCAGCCCAGGTTCGTGATCGTGCCCTCGGAGATCGTCCCGTCGTCGGCGACGAGCAGCGCGTCGTCGAAGCCCTCCGCGGCGGCCCGTCGGCCCAGGTGGATGGAGGGGAACCCGCCGCCGTGCTTGATGTGCGGCAGGAAGCGCTGGTACGCCACCGTCATCAGCCGCTGGGGCGCGGACGGCGCGTCGACCGGGGCCCCGGTCGTGACGATGACGTGCAGGCGGCCGGTCAGCACCACGTTCACCCGGACCGAGGCGTCGTGCAGGTCGCCGCCGAGCGCGGCGGCGATCGACTCGACGACCAGGTCACGGTCGACGGGCAGCCCGTAGAGCTCTTCGGTGGCCTGGTCGAGCCGGTCGAGATGCAGGTCGAGACCACGAACCGCGTGGTTCCTGACCTGCATGGCGGTGAAGTGCCCGCCTCGGGCGGCGATCCCGAGACCCATGTCGGCGCCGGTCGCGGGCCTGCCGTCGACCACCGCACGCTCCTGAGCGATCACCCCTCCACCCTATGACCGCGTCAAGAACCCACCCCACCCAGGAGCCACCAAACCGCCCGGCAGGAGAGCCTGAACCGGCTAAGGCGCGCCCCAGCCGGCCAAGCGGCGACCCGACCGGCCCAAAGGCCCTGGCCGGCCACGTACTGCCCCGACCGGTAAAGAACAGCCCCAGCCGGTCAAGCGGCGGCTTGGCCAGCCAAAGGGGCCGTAGCCGGTCACATGGCGTCGTGGTCGGTCAAGGGGCGACCTTGCCGGTCACATGGCGTCTTGGTCGGTCAAGGGGGGCCGTGACGGCGGGTGCTCCGTCCGACGTGAGAAGCGACCCCCACGATCGACGCCCGCCCAATGCGGCGGGTGGCGTGGGGGCGGCTTCGCCGTAATGTACAGGAAGGGTTGTCAGAGAGAGGCGAGGCGAGAATGGGCGAGGGCGGCGTAGAGGGCGGCGCCGTCGGGCAGGACGGCGTCGTCGAAGGCGGCCTCGGGTGAGTGGTTGTACGGCGCGCTGGCCGGATCACGGTCGGCCGGGCAGGCCCCCAGGAAGATGAAGGCGCCGGGCACCTGCTCCAGCACGTACGAGAAGTCCTCCGAGCCCATCACCGGCTGCGGCGTGACGAAGAACCGGCCCGGCCCGAACAACTCCTCGACCGTCTGCCCCGCGAACTCCGCCTCCGAGGCGTTGTTGACCGTCACCGGGTAGCCCATCCCGAACCCGGCCTCCACGGCCATGCCGTTCGCCGCGGCGATGCCCTCGACCACCTCGATCACGCGCCGCTTGACCAGCGCCCGGTTCTCCTTGCTGAAGGTCCGGATGGTGGCCTGGAAGTGCGCGTCGTCCGGGATGACGTTGTCGACCGTGCCCGCGTGGAAGCTGCCCACCGTGATGACGACCGGGTCGAAGACGTCGAACTGCCGCGTCACCAGCGTCTGCAGCGCGGTCACCATCTCGCACGCGGCCGGGATCGGGTCGAGCGCGCGGTGCGGCGAGGAGCCGTGCCCGCCCTTGCCCTTCACCGTGACCAGGAACGTGTCGGCCGCCGCCATGAGCGGCCCCGGGCGGCTGGCGAACAGCGCCGGCGGCAGCATCGCCGACACGACGTGCATGCCGTAGGCGGCCGCGACCCGCCGGCCGGGCGCGTCGAGCACACCCTCGTCGATCATGTACTTGGCGCCCTCGTAGCCCTCCTCGCCGGGCTGGAACATGAACACCACGTCCCCGGCCAGCTCCGTGCGCCGCGCGGCCAGCAGATGGGCGGCCCCGGCGAGCATCGCGGTGTGCAGGTCGTGGCCGCAGGCGTGCATCTGGCCGTCGTTCTGCGAGATGTAGGGCAGGTCGTTGCGCTCGGCGACGGGCAGCGCGTCCATGTCGCCGCGCAGCAGTACGGCGGGGCCGGGCCGCCCCCCGCGCAGCACGGCGGTGACGGAGCTCAGCGACGAACCGGTCGTGATCTCCAGGGGCAGGCCGTCGAGCGCGGCCAGGACCTTCTCCTGCGTACGTGGCAGGGTGAGGCCGATCTCGGGCGTGGTGTGCAGCGAGTGGCGGAGCCGGACGAGCTCGTCCCGCATGTCCTGGGCGGATTCCGTGAACGACGACATGCCGTCATTCTTCACATCCCTGTTGCCATGTTGACAAGCGGGGCTCGCTACGATTGTCCTCGTGACTGAGCGTAAGCGCATCGACTCCTGGTTGTCCGACATGGATGGCGTTCTCGTGCACGAGGGGCTGCCGGTGCCGGGGGCCGATGAGTTCATCAAGCGGCTGGCGGAATCCGGCAAGCCCTTCCGGGTGCTCACGAACAACTCGATCTACACCCCGCGCGACCTCTCCGTACGGCTGCGCGCCGCCGGCCTCGACGTGCCGCCCGAGTCGATCTGGACCTCGGCCCTGGCCACGGCCCAATTCCTTCAGGACCAGCGCCCCGGCGGCTCCGCGTACGTCGTCGGCGAGGCGGGGCTGACCACCGCGCTGCACGAGGCCGGTTACGTCCTGACCGACCTCGACCCCGACTACGTGGTGCTCGGCGAGACCCGCACCTACAGCTTCACCCAGATCACCCGCGCCATCCGCCTCATCGAGGCCGGCGCCCGCTTCATCGCCACCAACCCCGATCCGGTCGGTCCCACGAACGAGGGTTCGCTGCCGGCCACCGGCGCGGTCGCCGCGCTGATCACCAAGGCGACCGGCGTCGAGCCGTACTTCGTGGGCAAGCCCAATCCGGGCATGATGCGCAGCGCGCTCAACGCGATCGAGGGTCACAGCGAGAACACCGCGATGATCGGCGACCGGATGGACACCGACATCGTCGCCGGCATGGAGGCGGGCCTCTTCACGATCCTCGTCCTGACCGGCGTGATCCAGCGCGACCAGGTGGACCGCTATCCGTACCGGCCGTCGCTGGTCGTGGAGTCGGTCGCCGATCTCATCGACCTAATCTGACGCTCCCTGTCAGGTATGACCGCGAGGCTGGACGACATGACCCGCATCTACCTGGAAAGCGGCCTGAAGAGGGTTTTCGCCTGCTCGCTGGAGTGGCCCGGCTGGTGCCGTATCGGCAGGTCGGAGGAGCAGGCGATCGAGAACCTCATGCACTACGCGCCCCGCTACGCCGTCGTGGCCGGAGAGGCCGCGCTCGCCTTCGAGCCGGGCGAGCCCGAGGTCGTCGAGCGGCTCAAGGGCGGCGCGACCACCGACTTCGGGGCGCCGGAGAAGGAGCCGGAGGCCGACCGCGCGGCGGTCGGAGCAGACGCGGCCACCCGTGACGTCGCGCTCATGCGCGCGGCCTGGCGGTTGTTCGACGAGACGGCGGCGATCTCGCCGGAGGAACTGCGCAAGGGGCCGCGCGGCGGGGGCCGCGACCGGACGAAGATGGTCGATCACGTCACCGAGGCCGAGCGCAACTACGCCCGCCAGTCCGGTGTGCGCCACCCGCCCTACAAGTCGGCGGCCGACCGCGACGCGATGCGCGACGAACTCGCCGCCGTGCTGTCCCGGCCGTGGCCGGGCAGCTGGGAGCACAGGTGGACGCCGCGTTACGTCGTGCGCCGCGTCACGTGGCACGTCCTCGACCATCTGTGGGAAATGGAGGACCGCTCGGCCTGATCCTTGTGGGTTTCGCACACAAAAGGCGGTTTTGCCCATCGGGTAGCCTAACCTACGGTGCCGTAACTTCAAGGAGACGATCTTTATGGCGATGACTCAGACGGAACTGCTGCACGCGCTGGAGCCCGTGGTCGCGGGCGAGCTCGACCGCCATCTCAAGGTGGCCAAAGAGTGGTTCCCGCACGAGTACGTTCCTTGGAGTCAGGGCCGCGACTTCGACGGCATCTACCAGGGCGAGGCCTGGCAGGACAGCGATTCCAAGATCCCCGAGTCGGCTCGGGTGTCGCTGATCGTGAACCTCCTCACCGAGGACAACCTCCCCAGCTACCACCACGAGATCGCCACCACGTTCGGCCGCGACGGCGCGTGGGGCACCTGGGTGCACCGCTGGACCGCCGAGGAGGACAAGCACGGCACCGCGATCCGCGACTACCTCACGGTCACCCGCGCCGTCGACCCGGTGGCGCTGGAGCGGGCCCGGATGATCCACATGGAGCAGGGCTTCCAGACCGAGTACGGCACCATGCTCCAGCAGCTGGCCTACGTCTCCTTCCAGGAGCTGGCCACCCGCATCTCCCACCGCAACACCGGCAGGGCCACCGGCGACGAGGGCTGCGAACGGCTGCTGGCCAGGATCGCCGCCGACGAGAACCTGCACATGCTCTTCTATCGCAACCTGCTCAAGGCCGCCTTCGAGCTGGACCCCAACCAGACCATGCGCGCCGTCACCGACGTGGTCACCACCTTCCAGATGCCCGGCTCCGGCATCCAGGGCTTCGCCCGCAAGGCGATGATCATCGCGAACGAGGGCATCTACGACCTGCGCCTGCACCTGGACGACGTGCTCATGCCGGTGCTGCGCCAGTGGGCCGTCTTCGACCAGACCGGGCTGGACGCCGAGGGTGAGAAGGCCCGCGAGGAGCTGGCCGGGTTCCTGGAGAAGACCGAGGTCACGGCCGCACGGTTCGTCGCCCGCAGGGAAGAGCGCAGGGCCAGGGCCGCCAACATGGGATGATCTCCCCCATGGACGTCCAGACCTCCTTTTTCTTCTCGTTCGCCGTCCTGGTCATGGTCTTGATCGTGGCCAGGCTGGCGCAGCGACTGCTGGGCGTCCATCTCGGCGGGTTCCGGGTGTTCCTGGCCGCGGCGATCGGCTTCGGGTTGTCGGGGCCGATCTTCGCGCCGATCATCGGTGGGTTCCAGAACCTTCAGCCGGGGGAGGACCCGGGCTTCGGCGCCGTCTGGGTCATGATCATGCTCGGCATGCTGGCCGTGCTGATCCCGATGGTGATCCTGGTGATGGCCGAGGCGCTGGTGCCGCCCGGCTCCATCCCCGGCCCCATCGAGGTGGTCAAGGGACTGCGCGGCCGGATCTCCCGGGGCCGCCGCTACTCCCAGATCACCCGCATCGCGATCAGGCACGGCCTCGGCCCCTACCTGCGCGGACGGGGCGAGAGCCTGCACGACCGCTCCGGCAAGGTACGGCTGGCCCGTTCGCTGCGCGAGGCCCTCGACGACGGCGGCGTCACCTTCGTCAAACTCGGCCAGGTGCTCTCCACCAGGCGCGACCTGCTTCCGCCCGAGTTCGTCGACGAGCTCGGGCGGCTGCAGGACCAGGTGGCGCCGCTGCCGTGGGAACGCGTCGAGCCGGTGCTCGCCGCCGAGCTCGGCGGGCCGGTCGACCAGGTGTTCGCCGCCTTCGACCGGGTCCCGCTCGCCGCCGCCTCCATCGCCCAGGCCTACACCGCCCGCCTGCACACGGGCGAGGAGGTCGTGGTCAAGGTTCAGCGGCCCGGCATCGGCACCGTCGTGGCCAAGGACCTCGACATCGTGCGCAGGCTGGCCGTCACCCTGGAGTCCCGCACGAAGTGGGGCCGTTCTCTAGGCATGCGCGACCTGGCCGAGGGGTTCGCGGTCGCGATCCGCGAGGAGCTCGACTTCCGCATCGAGGCGGCCAACATGGCCGCGGTCGCCGCCACCCCGAGCGACCAGGTCACCTACCCGGTGCCGTACCCGCGCATGTGCACCGACCGGGTGCTCGTCATGCAGCGGCTGAACGGCAAGCCGCTGGCGGGCGTACCGGGGGAGAGCGCGCGGCTGGCCCGTGACCTGCTCGACACGCTGCTGCGCCAGATCCTGCTGGAGGGCGTCTTCCACGCCGACCCGCACCCCGGCAACATCATGGTCCTGGACGACGGCAGCCTCGGCCTGCTCGACTTCGGCTCGGTCGGCCGCCTGGACGCCTCCGTCCGCGCCGCCCTGCAACGCTTCCTGATGGCGCTCAACCGGCAGGACCCGCTCGGCGTGACCGACGCCCTGCTGGAGGTCGTCCCGCGCCCCGAGGACATCGACGAGGCCGGGCTGGAGCGCGCGCTCGGCCAGTTCATGGCCCGCCACCTCGGGCCCGGCATGGATAGCGCCGCCATGTTCACCGACCTGTTCAGGATCGTCTCCGAGTACGGGCTGTCGATCCCGCCGGAGGTCGCCGCCGTCTTCCGCGCGCTGGCCACACTCGAAGGCACGCTGGTACGGCTGGCGCCCGGCTTCAACCTCATCACCGAGGCCCGCGCCTTCGCCGGCCGCTACCTCGCCGAGCAGTTGTCCGGCACCACCCTGAAGGAGGCCGTGGTCCAGGAGGCGGCGGCGCTGCTGCCGATGGTGCGCCGCCTGCCGCGCCGGATCGAGCGCATCGCCAGCGCGGCCGAGCACGGGCGGTTCTCGGTCAACGTCCGGTTGTTCGCCGACGAGCGTGACCGGCGCTATCTCACCGGGCTGCTGCACCAGATCCTGCTGACCGTGCTGGGGGCCACCGCGGGGATCATGGCGGTGTTCCTGCTGGGGACCGAGGGCGGGCCGGTGTCGGTGGCGGCCCTGAACCTCGGCCTGTTCGATCTGCTGGGCTACAACCTGCTGGTCATCGCGGCGATCCTGGTGCTGCGGGTGCTCGTGCTGATCTTCAGGCGCAAGGAGGACGTTCCGTCGTGACGGGACGCTCCGTCGTGACGGGACGTCGCGCTGGGGCACCGTCGTGATCGGTTGCCGGGTGGACGGCTCGGTGGTGATCGGGTGTCGAGAGGAAGGCCGAAGATGATGATTTATCCGCCCAAACCGCAGGCGGGGGACAAGGTGGCCGTGCTCTCGCCCTCGGCCGGGTTGCCGGGGATCCTGCCACTGCCGTTCGAGGCGGGGGTGCGGGTGCTGCGTGAGGAGTTCGGGCTGGTGCCGGTGGAGTTCCCGGCCACGCGGGTCATGGGGGCGAGCGCGCGCGATCGGGCCGCCGACGTCAACGCCGCCTTCGCCGACCCGTCGATCAAGGCCATCATCGCCAGCATCGGCGGCGACGACCAGATCACGGTCACGCCGTACCTCGACGACGCGGTCATCCGGGCCAGCCCCAAGCCGTTCTTCGGCTACAGCGACAACACCAACCTGCTGCTCCACCTGTGGAACCTCGGCATCGTCGCCTACCACGGCGGGTCGGTCATGTGCCAGTTCGGACGGTGCGGCGGCATGCACCCGGCCAGCGCCGAGTCGCTGCGCGCCGCCCTGTTCACCTCCGGCCCCTACAAGCTGCCGGAGTCCTTCGAGTTCAGCGACCTGGACAAGCCGTGGGACGACCCGGCCTCCTTCGACGCGCCACCGCCGGCGCGCCCGTGCGACGGCTGGCGCTGGCACCGCCCGGACCGGGTCGTCGAGGGCGCCACCTGGGGCGGGAACCTGGAGATCCTGTCCTGGCTCCTGATGGCGGATCGCGGCATCCGGGACGCGTCGGCGTACGAGGGCATGGTTCTGATCGTCGAGACCAGCGAGGAACTGCCCTCCTCCGACGAGGTCTTCCGCATCCTCCGCAACATGGGCGAACGCGGACTTCTCGCGAAATTTCCGGCCATCTTGATCGGCCGCGCCAAGGCCTGGTCCTTCAGCCGCCCCCTGACTCCGGAAGAGCAGGTCACCTACGCCGGCGACCAGCGGGAGGCGGTCCTGAAGGTCCTGGCCCGCTACGCCCCGGACACGATGGCGGTCTTCGACGTCGACTTCGGCCACACCGACCCCCAGGTGGTCATCCCGTACGGCGGCCAGATCCGCGTGGACGGCCCCGCCCGCGCCATCACCGTCACCTACTGACAGAGATGATGTAGGTGAGCACCTCCCGCCGAGGTCTGACCCACCGACTGACTGACTTCGGGTCTTCAACGGGATCTGTCGGCTTCGGCC
>NZ_JBITHA010000017.1:0-279521 GCF_044457485.1 Nonomuraea sp. NPDC050540 | reverse complement strand
TCGGCGATCACCTGGTTGACCTCGACCCGGTCGCCTTCGACGACGATGGGCTTCTGGTTGAACGAGGTGCCCTGGTTGGAACGCTTGAACTTGGCCACCCGGGAGGTGATGCGGGTGCCGTCGTCGTTCATCACGGTGACGTAGTCGGCGGAGACCTCCTCCACCACACCGGCCTTGGCGGCCATGATCATGTCACCGCTGTCGGTCGCCGCACGATACTCCATGCCGGTCCCGACCAGCGGCGCCTCACTCTTGAGCAGAGGTACGGCCTGCCGCTGCATCCCCGCCCCCATCAGGGCGCGGTTGGCGTCGTCGTGCTCCAGGAAGGGGATCATCGACGTGCCCACCGACACCGTCTGGTGCGGCGACACGTCCATGTAGTCGACTTCCTCGGCACGCGCGAGCTCGGTGTCGCCGCCCTTGGTGCGGACCAGGACGCGCGACTCGGCGAAGGTGCCGTCCGCGTTGAGCGCCGTGTTGGCCTGCGCCTTGACGAAGCGGTCCTCCACGTCGGCGGTCAGGTAGTCGATCTGGTCGGTGACCTTGCCGTCGACGACCTTGCGGTAGGGCGTCTCGACGAAGCCGAAGGCGTTGATCCGGCCGAAGCACGCCAGGTACCCGATCAGGCCGATGTTCGGGCCTTCCGGCGTCTCGATCGGGCACATCCTGCCGTAGTGGGAGGGATGCACGTCACGCATCTCCACGCCCGCCCGCTCCCGCGACAGGCCGCCGGGGCCCAGCGCGGACATGCGGCGCCTGTTGGCCAGACCGGCCAGGGGGTTGGTCTGGTCCATGAACTGCGACATCTGGGAGGTGCCGAAGAACTCCCGGATCGAGGCGACGACCGGGCGGATGTTGATCAGGGTCTGCGGCGTGATCGCCTCGACGTCCTGCGTGGTCATCCGCTCGCGCACGACGCGCTCCATCCGGGCCAGGCCCAGGCGGACCTGGTTCTGGATGAGCTCGCCGACGGTGCGCAGACGACGGTTGCCGAAGTGGTCGATGTCGTCGATCTCCGCGCCGTCAACCCCCGCGTGAAGGCGAAGCAGATACTCGATCGTGGCGACGAGGTCGTCCTCGGTCAGCGTGGTCTCGGTGATCTCCGCTTCCACGCCCAGCTTTTTGTTGATCTTGTAGCGGCCGACCTTGGCGAGGTCGTAGCGCTTGGGGTTGAAGTAGAGGTTCTCCAGGAGGGCCTTGGCCGACTCCTTAGTCGGCGGCTCGCCCGGACGGAGCTTGCGGTAGATGTCGAGCAGGGCGTCGTCCTGGCCGGCGGTGTGGTCCTTCTCCAGGGTGGCCCGCAGCGACTCGTACTGGCCGAAGCGCTCGAGGATCTGTTCGGTGGTCCACCCGAGCGCCTTCAGCAGCACGGTGACGGGCTGCTTGCGCTTGCGGTCGATGCGCACACCGACGCTGTCGCGCTTGTCGATCTCGAACTCCAGCCAGGCGCCACGTGAGGGGATCACCTGGCAGCTGAACAGGTCCTTGTCGGAGGTCTTGTCGAGGCTGCGGTGGAAGTAGACGCCGGGAGAGCGGACGAGCTGGGAGATGATGACCCGCTCGGTGCCGTTCACGATGAACGTGCCCTTCGGGGTCATGAGCGGGAAGTCGCCCATGAACACCGTCTGGCTCTTGATCTCACCGGTGGCGTTGTTGATGAACTCCGCCGTCACGAAGAGCGGGGCGGTGAACGTCATGTCCTTGTCCTTGCACTCTTCGACCGAGTGCTTGGGCGGCTCGAACCGGTGGTCGCGGAACGACAGGGACATGGTCCCGGAGAAGTCCTCGATCGGGCTGATCTCTTCGAAGATCTCTTCCAGGCCGGACTGGGGCGTGATGTCCTTGCGCGCCCGCCAGTTGTCGTTGCCCAGCAGCCAGTCGAAGGATTCGGTCTGCATGGCCAGCAGGTCGGGGACTTCGAGGGTCTCCTGGATGCGGGCGAAGGAGAGGCGAGGTGGAGCGGTGCGTGAAGCTGCCAACAGTTGTCCTTCCGAGGCGGCGCGGATGGATCCGAGCGCACGCATGCCGGACGCCCCGTCAATCGCTAAGCGAAAGCGGGGCACCAAAGGGTCGTGCGAAACGGCAGCATACCCTAAAACGCAAACGGAAGTCCACAACTACTTTGCTTGTCAACCTCAACGCATTCTCATTATTACACGCCTCGAAGGGCCTCGTCAATTCGGAAAATGTGTCCACGAGAGGCGGCGCCGTATGAGGCCAGAGTAGGTGGTCCGACGGAGCGGACGTGAGGGAAAGGGGAAGACCCGCGCCTTTCCACTCTCAACGTATAGCGCACCGGGGGGCTTGCGGCAAGACCCCCGTCATGCCGCATACTCGCTGGCCGAGGCCAGAACCTGCGGAAACGGGGGACAGAATGCAGGTATTGCTGACGACGTACGGCTCACGCGGCGACGTCGAACCCATGCTGGGACTCGCCGTGCGGCTGCGGGAACTCGGCGCGGAGGTGCGCATGTGCGCGCCCCCGGACGAGGAGTTCGCGAAGCTGCCGGCCGGTGCCGGTGTGCCGCTGCTCCCGCTGGGACCGGCGATGGGCACGATGGCGCGGCCGTCGACCGCGGCCGACGCCTCCCGGCGCGTGTCCCAGCTCGCCGAGCTCTACGACACGGTCATCGCGGCGGCCGAGGGCTGCGACGCCCTGGTGGCCGGCGGGCTCGCGCACTTCGCCTCCCGGTCGGTGGCCGAGAAGCTGGGCGTCCCCTACCGGTACGCGACCTTCTGCTCGTACCTGGAAACGGCCCTGAACCCTGGGACCGCGGCCAGGGCGGGCGCCCTGGCCGCGACCATCCGCACCGACGGGGCGGAGGTGGCCGCCAAGCTGCTGCTCGACACGCTGAGCCGGGAACGGCCGCCCGTGTCCGCGTGAACCGCGCGCGACCATCCAGCCTACATTCGCAACCGAAGGACGTGAACCACCTGAACACCAGCGCGTTCGACCTACCCGCCCACCTCGCCCCCAAGGCCGACCCGGCGCTGATCGCCGACGACGAGCGGCACTTCGCGGCCATCGCGCGCAGCCTTGAGCAGTCGATCGCCGAACTGTCCGGCCGCCTGGACGCCGAGCGCAGGTCGCCGGGCGGCAAGGGCCGGCAGGCGCTGGACCGTGACCTGGAGATCCACCGGATCTCGGCCCGCCTGCGCGCGCTGCGCCGCTTCGGCCTGGACCTGTGCCTCGGGCACATGGTGAGCGCGGACGGCGCCGAGCCCGTGTACGTCGGCCGGCTCGGCCTGACCGACAGCGACGGCCGCCGGTTGCTGCTCGACTGGCGCTCCCCCGCGGCCGAGCCGTTCTTCGGCGCCACCCACGGCAACCCGATGGGGCTGGCCAGCCGCCGCAGGTACCGCTGGACCCGCGGCCGGATCAGCGACTACTGGGACGAGGTGTTCGCCTCCGAGGGGTTCGAGGGGCACGCCGCGCTCGACGACCAGTCCGCCTTCATCGCCAGCCTGGGCAGCAGCCGCTCGCCGCGGATGCGCGACGTGCTCGGCACCATCCAGGCCGACCAGGACGCCATCATCCGCGCGGGCTCGCGCGGCGCCCTGGTCGTCGACGGCGGTCCCGGCACCGGCAAGACCGTCGTCGCCCTGCACCGCTCGGCCTACCTCCTCTACTCCGACCCCCGTCTCGGCCACCACCGTGGCGGCGTGCTGTTCGTCGGCCCGCACCAGCCCTATCTGGCGTACGTCGCCGACGTACTGCCGAGTCTCGGTGAGGAGGGCGTGCAGACCTGCACCCTGCGCGACCTCGTCGCCGAGGGGGCGAAGGCGACGGCCGAGGCCGACCCGGAGGTGGCCCGGCTGAAGTCGTCGGCCGAGATGGTGACGGCCATCGAGCCGGCCGTCAGGTTCTACGAGAACCCGCCCGCCAAGCCGATGACGGTCACCACCCCCTGGTCCGACATCCGGCTGAGCGCCGAGGACTGGGCCGAGGCGTTCGAGGCGCCAGACCCCGGCACGCCGCACAACGACGCGCGCGAGCAGATCTGGCAGGAACTGCTCACGATCCTGGTGGACCGGCACGACGGCGAGGCCCCGGAACACCTGCTGCGCAAGTCCCTGACGCAGAACAGGGAGCTGCGCGAGGTCTTCAACCGCGCCTGGCCGCTGCTCGAAGCGGCCGACCTCGTCGGCGACCTGTGGACGGTGCCCGCCTACCTGCGCCTGTGCGCTCCCTGGCTCAGCATCGACGAGATCCGCACGTTGCAACGCCAGGAGGCCCAGGCCTGGACGGTGTCCGACCTGCCGCTCCTGGACGCGGCCCGGCAGCGGCTCGGCGACCCGGAGGCCGCCAAGCGTCAGCGCCGGCGCAAGGCCGCCGCCGAATCCGAGCGCGCCCACATGGCCGAGGCCATCGACCGCCTGCTGGAGGCCGATGACGACGGCGAGGGCGCGGTGACGATGCTGCACGGAAAAGACCTTCAGGACGCGCTGGTCGACGAGGGCGCGCCGCCGGCCACCGACCTGGATGTGCTGGCCGGGCCGTTCGCGCACGTCGTCGTGGACGAGGCGCAGGAGCTGACCGACGCCGAATGGCAGATGTTGCTGCTCAGGAACCCCTCGCGCAGCTTCACCATCGTCGGGGACCGCGCGCAGGCCAGGCACGGGTTCACCGAGTCGTGGGAGGAACGGCTGAAGCGGATCGGGCTCGACCGGATCACCCTGGCCTCCCTGAGCGTCAACTACCGCACGCCCGAGCAGGTGATGGCCGAGGCCGAGCCGGTCATCCGGGCCGTTCTGCCCGACGCCAACGTGCCGGCCTCCATCCGCCGCGGCGACCTCCCCGTCGTACGCGGACCGCTCTCCGACCTCCAGCCGATCCTCGACACGTGGCTCGCCGGGAGCGCGGACGGGATCGCCTGCGTCATCGGCGACCCCGCCTTCCGGGCGACGCCGCGGGTGCGCTCACTGACGCCGGAGCTGTCGAAGGGGCTGGAGTTCGACCTCGTCGTCCTCGTCGACCCGGACAGGTTCGGCGAGGGCATCGAGGGGGCGGTCGACCGGTATGTCGCGATGACCAGGGCGACCCGGCAGCTCGTCATCCTCACGAGTTCGTAGGGCGGCCTCGGGGTCACAGGTTCACGCCTGTGGCCCCGGCGGCGTACGCGCGCAGGTGGCGCTCGGCCAGCGCGGGCGAGAGTGTGGGCACGGCCATCGTGATGTGCAGGCCGTAGCCGTCCTCCAGCGTCACGAGGTTACGCGCGATCGCCAGCGGCTCGTCGGCCAGCGTGAACGTGCCGGTGGCGGCGCCCGCCTGCAGGATGGCCGCGTAGATGCCGACCTGGCGCTCGTAGAGCTTGATGTAGGCGGCGGCGCAGGCGGCGTCGCGCCTGGCGATCGCGCCCAGCTCGTACAGCAGGACGCACAGCTCGTCACGCGGGTCGCCGGGCAGGCCGCTGGAGATCATCGCCGACAGTTTGAGCCGCGGGTCGCTCTCGTCGCGCACGACGGCCTCGCGCTCGTCGCAGAACCGCTCGACGGCCTCGCGGTGCACCTCCCGCAGCAGTTCGGTGAGGCCGGGGAAGTAGTAGAGCACCGAGCCGGAGGACATGCCCGCCTCCTGCGACACGTCGCGCAGGCGCAGGCCCAGGAGTCCCCGCTCGACGACGCTGCGCCTGGCCGCGGCGATGAGATGGGCGCGCCGCTCGTGGGCGCGGCTGGGTCGTGCCATGGCACCTCGCATTCCTTGAAGGCATCTCAAACTTTAGTCGGCCGCTATTGACTGCGGTTCAGCGGAGTTCTTTGATGCTTGTTAAAAGTATGGAGGCGCGGATGAGCACGTCCCAGACCCGTCCCGGTGCCCGTCTCAAGCGCGGGCTGCGCGCGTTCGGAACTCTCCTGATCGTCCTGTCGGCCATCACTCCCGCCTCGTCCGTCTTCATCATCGGCCCGGGCGTGGTCCGGCAGGCCGGGACGGGCGCGTTCTGGAGCTACGTCCTCGCCGCGGTGGTGGGCGTCTTCATGGCCTTCGTGTACGCCGAGTTGTCGTCGGCCTATCCGCTGACCGGCGGCGAGTACACGATCATCGGCAGGACACTCGGCCGGCTGCCCGGTTTCCTGGCGCTGGTGCTGGTCCTGGTCACGCAGCTGCTGATCCTCGCGGTGATCGCCCTGGGCGTCGGCACGTACCTGGGCGTGCTGTTCCCCGGCCTGCCGGGTCCCCTCGCGGGCGCGGTCACCGTCGCGCTCGCCGCCGTGGTGGCCGTCTTCGACATCCGCTTCAACGCCGTGGTGACCGGCGTCTTCCTGGCTCTGGAGATGCTGGCCCTGCTCGCGCTGTCGGCCATCGGCGTGCTCAATGTCGAGCGCCCCTTCACCGATCTGCTGGTGAACCCGGTCGCGCCCGACGGCTCCCCCGCCACGCTCGGGCTGATCGCGCTCGCCACCGCCGTGGCGATCTTCTCCTACAACGGGTACGGCTCCGCCGTCTACTTCGGCGAGGAGACCCACGGTGCCCGGCGCAACATCGCCCGGGTCATCCTGTGGGCGCTGGCCATCACCGTGGCCGCCGAGCTCATCCCGATCACCGCCGTCCTGCTGTCGGCCACCAGCCTCGACGGCGGCAACGTGGTCCAGCAGGTGGTCGCCGAGCACGGCGGCGGCACCCTGAACACGCTGATCAGCCTGGGCGTCGCCCTGGCCATCGCCAACGCGGTGATCGCCATCATGCTGCTCACCGCGCGCCTGATCTTCAGCAGCGCCCGCGACGCGACCTGGCCGGCGCGGGTCAACGCCCTCTTCGGCCGCATCCACCCGCGTTTCGGCACCCCCTGGACCGCGACGATCGCCGCCGGCGCGGTCAGCGCGGCGCTCTGCTTCGTGCCGGAGCGCTACCTCCTCGTCGTCACCGGCACCTCCCTGGTGGTGATCTACGCCGCCCTCTGCGTCGCCGTCATCGGCGGCCGCCGCAACGGCAGCACCGCGCACGGCGTGTACCGGATGCCGCTGTACCCGCTGGCGCCCGTCGTGGCCCTGGCCGCGCTGGCGTACGTGATCTACACCAGCGCCATCGACCCCGTGATCGGCCGCCCCAGCCTGATCGTCACCGCCGCCATCCTGGTGGCGGGCACGGTGGTCTATCTCACCGTCGTACGGCGGCGCGGCGCCTGGACCCTCCAGGACACCGCCGACGATCCCGAATGACCGGCAGGAAGAACTGAACGACACACCGATTACGGATCTTCCGCGTAACGCTCTAGCATTCCATTATCCGGAATATGCGAGGGAGGCGTTATGGCGGAGACCCAGTCACCGGTGGGAAGCGTGGACCGTGCCCTGCTGATCCTTCAGGAGATCGGCAGGCACAGCCGCGGAGTCACGCTCGACGAGCTGGCCACACGGCTCGGGCTGCCCAAGAGTTCGCTGCATCGGCTGCTCGGCGCGTTGAAGCACCGGGGGTTCGCCGCGCAGCCCGAGCCGAGCGGGCCGTACTTCCTGGGCACCGAGATGCTCGCGACCGCGTTCAGGTTCTACGAGAGCATGGATCTGCGCACGCTCGTGCGGCCGCTGCTGCTGCGGCTCAGCGAGGAGTTCGCCGAGACCGTGCACATGGCGACGCTCGACGGCATCGAGGTGGTCTACCTGGACAAGGTCGAGGCGGTGCGCTCGATCACGATGACCTCGGTGGTGGGCGGGCGCAACGCCGCGCACTGCACGGGCGTGGGCAAGGCGCTGCTGGCCTGGACGTACCCGAGCGACGAGGCGATCAAGGCCTGGGCCGAGCGGTTCGGCCCGCTGGCGACCAGGACCCGCAACACGATCACGAACCCGGCGAAGCTGGCCACCCACCTCGACCAGGTACGGCGCCGCGGTTACGCGCTCGACCTGGAGGAGAACGAGCCGGGCGTGCGGTGCGTGGCGGCCCCCCTCTTCCTGGGCAGGACCGCCCCGGTCGCCGCGGTGAGCGTGACCGCGATCAAGGACAGGATGCCGCCGGCGCGGATGGAGGAGCTGGGGCACAGCCTGCGCAAGGCGATCGCCGAGCAGGGCTGACGGTTGACAGCCCGATTCCGGGGTGATGGTGTGGGCTAGGCGTGGAATGAGATTCTGTATCGCGGAAAGAAGGAGGAGTCATGGAGCCGGAGGTCGTTCCCGTGCCGCGGGCGAGCCTGGGTGAGGGTCCGCGCTGGGACGGGCACACGGGCACGCTCCTGTGGGTCGACATCCCGGCCGGGCTGGTGCACCGGCTCGATCCGGCCGACGGCTCGCACGAGGTGACCGAGGTCGGCCGGCCGGTGGGCGTGGCGGTGCCCAGGACCGGCGGCGGGCTGGCGCTGGCCGTCAGGGACGGCTTCGCCGTCCTGCGGGACGGGGGCGGGCCGCGCGACGAGCATGGGGTGCGCGACGGGCGCGGGCTGGAGGTGGTCGCGGCGGTCACGGCCGGCGAGCGGCCGGGCAACCGGATGAACGACGGCGCCTGCGACCGCGCCGGCCGGTTCTTCGCCGGGACCAAGGCCGAGGACGACACGCCGGGCGCGGGCGCGCTCTACCGGCTCGACCCCGGCGGACGCTGCGAGCGGGTGCTGGACGGCGTCTCGATCTCCAACGGCATCGCCTGGAGCCCGGACGAGCGGCTGCTCTATTACGTGGACACGCCGACGGGCCGGGTGGACGTCTTCGACTACGACCCGGCGAGCGGGCGGATGGCCGGGCGCCGGGTGTTCGCCGAGATCCCGCGCGGCTACCCCGACGGGATCACCGTCGACGCCGGCGGGCACGTGTGGGTCGCCCTGTGGGAGGGCGGCGCGGTCCTGCGCCTGCGGCCCGACGGGCGGCTCGACCTGGCCGTGGAGGTGCCCGCCGCCAACGTGACGAGCTGCGCGTTCGGCGGCCCCGGTCTCGGCGAGCTGTACATCACCACGGCCTGGGACGGCAGGGCGGGCGGGGAGCTGTGGCGCTGCCGTACCCCCTATACGGGTCTCCCCGCCAACCCCTACCGCGACCTCAGCCCTTGACCGCGCCGGTCAGCGCCTGGACGAACCGGCGCTGGCCGAACAGGAACACCGCGAGCACCGGCAGCGTGGTCAGCACGGTGCCCGCCATGATGGCCGGCCAGTCCGCGCGGTGCTGGCCCTGGAAGGTCGTCAGGCCCACCTGGACCGTGTAGTTGTCCTCCGAGTTGATCGCCACCAGCGGCCAGAACAGGTCGTTCCACGCCGTGATGAACGTGATGACGGCCAGCGCGGCCAGGGCGGGCCTGGCCACCGGCAGCACCACCCGGTAGAACGTCGCCACCCGGGAGCAGCCGTCGATGCGCGCCGCCTCCTCCAGCTCCTTCGGGAAGGACTGGAAGAAGGAGGTCATGAGGAAGATGCCCACGGCCGAGGCGAGCTGCGGCACGATCAGCGCGCCCAGCGTGTCGGTCAGCCCGGCCTTGTTGAAGATCAGGAAGGTCGGGATGACCGTGAGCTGGAACGGGATCAGCGCGGTGGCGATGACCAGGATCAGGACCAGCTTGGAGCCGGCGAACCTGATCCTGGCGAACGCGTAGCCGGCCATGCTGCACAGCACCACCTGGGCCACCACGATCGCGCCCGAGACGATGATGCTGTTGACGAACCAGCGCAGGAAGTTCGAGCGCTCCACGACCGTGCGGTAGCCGCCCAGGTCGACGCTCTCCGGCCAGATCGCCGGGGGGAACCTGTTCAGCTCGGCCTGGGTCATCACCGAGCTGAGCAGCAGCCACACGAACGGCAGGACGACCACCGCCGACATCGGCACCAGGAGCAGATGCCACCTGCCGGACCAGCGCCTCATGTCGTCACCCCCTTGCGCCGGGCGAGCAGCAGGCCGGCGACGATCAGCACCAGGGTTCCGGCGAACAGGGCGTAGGCCACGGCCGCGCCGTACCCGGCGGTGGAGAAGCTGAAGGCGAGCTGCCACACGTAGTAGACGATGGTCACGGTCGCGTTGGCGGGGCCGCCCTTCGTCGTGGTCATGACCAGGTCGAAGAACTGCAGCGCGTCGATCACGCCCCACACCGTGAGGAAGATCGTCATCGGCCGCACCGACGGCACGATGATGTGACGGAACCTGGCCCAGGCGCCGGCGCCGTCGATCGCGGCGGCGTCCAGCACCTCCTTGCTGATCTCCTGGATGGCCGCCAGGTAGATCACCACGGCGAACCCGAAGCGGGTCCAGAAGAAGATCGCCGTCAGCACGAGCATCGCCTGCGAGGGGCTGCTGAGCAGGCCCTGCAGCGGCAGGCCGAGCTTGGCCAGCAGCCCGTTCACCAGGCCGAAGTCGCGGTCGAAGACGAAGCCCATCAGCAGGCCCGTCGCGGTGGCCGACACGACGTAGGGCACGAGGAAACAGGTCCGGTAGAACCCGATGCCGCGGACCTTCCTGTTCAGCAGCACCGCCACGAGCAGCCCGGCGATGAGCGAGGACGGGATGTACAACACCAGGAGCAGCCCGGTGTTGCGCAGCGCCTGGAAGAACACCGGGTCGGCCAGCAGCGCCCGGTAGTTGTCCAGCCCGACGTTTCGTCCCGGCGACATCAGGTCGGAGTCGGTGAACGACAGCGCCAGCGCCCAGGCCATGGGGATCAGCGAGAACCCCAGGATGACCAGGGTCGCCGGCCCGGCGAAGGACCACCCGGCGATGTTCTCGCCGAGCCTCCTGCGGTCCTTCTGACGCCGGTGCTGGCTGGCGGTGGCGCCGAGCGCGGTCGCGCTCATGATCCCGGTACGGCCAGCGCCGCGTCGGCCTTCCTGGCCGCCTCGTCCAGGGCCGTCTTGGCGTCGCTCTTGCCGAGCAGGGCCTGGGCGATGCCCTCGGCGACGAACGCCGACACCCTCGGGTACCGCGTGGTCGGCGGCCGGACCCGTTTGGCGTTGGCCAGGTTGGCGGAGATCACGTCGATACCCGGATATTTCTTGAGATAGTCCTGGTAACCGGGCAGCTTGGTGATCGACTCGCGGATCGGCAACGACCCCGTGTCGCTCATCCACACGAGCTGCTGCTCGGCCGCGGTCAGCCAGGCCAGGAACGTCGCCGCCGCCTTGACCCGGCGCTCGTCGTGCTGGAAGACCACCCAGTTGTCCGGCCCGGAGATGGTCTCGTGGTTGCCGTTCGTGCCGGGCAGCGGCGAGACGCCGTAGTCGACCTTGGCCGCCTGCAGGTCGGGCAGCACCCACGGCCCGGACATGAACATGGCCAGCCGTCCGGACTCGAACAGCTTCTGCCCCTTCTCGGCCGGGCTGGAGTCGAGGTAGAGCGACTTGTCGTCGACGGCCATGGCGCGCAGCCGGTCGAGGGCCTGCTGACCCTGGGCGGAGTTGAAGGCGGCCTTCTTGTGGTCGGGCGTGAGGATGTCGCCACCCGCCTGCCAGACCATCGGCCACAGGCCCCAGACCGCCTCTTCGCCGCCGCTGATCGGCCAGGTGGCGCCGAAGACGCCGGCCTTGGCGTCGGTGGACCGCTTGGCCATCGCGCGGAAGTCGTCCCAGGTCCAGTCCGGTCCCGGCGGCTTGAGCCCCGCCTCGGCCAGGACGTTCTTGTTGTAGAGGACCACCATGTTGTCGACGACCGCGGGGAAGCCGATGACCTTGCCGTTGACGGTGACGGCCTCGCGTTCGCTGGCCCAGAAGTCCTGCCACTTGACGGCCGGGTCCTTGACGAACGCGGTGAGGTCGGCCGTCTTGGGGTTCCTGGCGATGTTGGGCGCCCAGGAACCGTAGAGGTAGGCGATGTCGGGGTAGGCGTCGGAGGTGAGCGCTGCGGTGATCTTGGGCAGCATGCCGTCCGCGGTGGCTCCGCCGGACTCGGTGTCGACCTTGATGCCCGGGTGGCTCCGGTTGAACTGCGCGACCAGCTTCTCGATCGACTTGGCGGAGGCGTCCTCCTGGCCGTGCCAGATGGTGATCTCCACGGGGCCGTTCGCCGCCGGTTCCTTCCCGCCCGCCCCGCAGCCGGTCACGGCCAGCGCGAGGACCGCGGCGGCGGCCAGGGCCAGCCTCATCGCACACCCTCCGGCATCAGGTCGCCGTGGGCGGCGATCATCTCGTCCACGAGGTCGTGGATCTGCTGGAGCGTGAGCGTCGCCGCGGCGTTGGGGTCGAGCATGGCCGCGTGGTAGACGTGCTCGCGGCGTCCTTCGAGCGCTGCCAGCACGGTCAGCTCGCCCACGTTGAGGAACGTCGTGTTCAGGGCGGCGAGCTGCGGCGGCAGCGCGCCGATCCTGGTCGGGCGCACCCCGGCCCGGTCCACGAGGCACGGCACCTCGACGCAGGCGCCGGCGGGCAGGTTGGCGATCAGGCCGTCGTTGCGCACGTTGCCGTGGATCACCCGGGGCGTGCCGGTCTCGATGGAGTGGATGACCTCGGAGGCGAGCTCCATGGCGGGCTCGATCTCCACGCCCTCCCCCGCGGCCAGCCGCCGCCTGGTCTCCTCGTAGGTGCCGAGGTTCTCCTCCGACCAGCGCAGGTAGATCTCCACGGGGATGCGGAAGTGCGCGACCTGGTCGTCGTGATGGAGGAACCACGGCAGGTACTCCGAGCCGTGTTCGCTGGACTCGGTCGGGAAGTGGCCGAAGCGGCGGTACATCTCCACCCGGACGGTCCTGCGCAGTTCGGGGTCGGCGGCGACGACCTCGTCGAGCGCCGGGTAGAGGTCGCGGCCCTGGTGCTCGAACTTCAGGACGAACGCCTGGTGGTTGGCCCCGGCCGTGACGAAGGAGACCTCCTCCTCCGGCACGCCGACCAGCGAGGCCAGGCGGGCCTGGGTGTCGCGGACCGAGTGGCACAGACCCACCACGTTCGTGAACGGCGTGCCCTGGTAGACCGCGCGCGGGATCATCGCCATCGGGTTGGTGTAGTTGAGCAGGAGCGCGTCCGGCGCCAGCTCGGCCAGGTCGTGGCCCAGCCCGACCATGACCGGGATCGTGCGCAGCGCGCGGAAGATGCCGCCGATGCCGAGGGTGTCGGCGATCGTCTGGCGCAGGCCGTAGCGGCGCGGGATCTCGAAGTCGGTGCGCGTGGCGGCGTACCCGCCGACCGCGATCTCGTTGATCACGTAGTCGGCGCCCTCGACGGCCCGGCGGCGGTCGAGGTGGGCCTCGACCTTGGCGCCCAGGCCCAGCTTGGCGACCATCCAGGCGGCCATGGCCTCCGCGGTGGCCAGCCGTTCCGCGTCGATGTCGTGCAGGACGAGGGTGGTGGAGTCCCCCAGTTCCGGAAATGTCAGAATGTCAGAGAGAACGTTCTTGGTGAATTCGACGCTGCCCGCGCCGACGAACACGATGCGTGCCATGGGCCACTTTCCCTCCACAGAGCACGAAGCGGGCGTGGGTCTCCGCTACGTGCGGCAGTATAACCAGCTATCCGTAATACAGACCAGAATTCCATACTGTGGAATGATCGTCAGCACGGAATTCTCGACATCGAGAGAAGGTTGACAACCTCCGATCTTCCTCTGTTTCCTTATCTGCGGAACATGATTCCGCAATACGGAACGGAGGGTTGGTTTGTTGATCCATCGCATATCCCGCCTGGCCCTGGCCGCGGCGCTGGCGTTCGTGCCGGCACTGGCCTTCACCGCCGGAGCGGCGGCCGACGTGTCGAGCGGCGCGGCGATCTGGCGGCCGCCGGTGCAGAGCCGCTGGCAGTACCAGCTCCAGGGCAGCAAGGCCCACGCCGCCACCGGCGGCATCAACGTCGGCATCTGCGAGGTGCCGCAGTCCGGCGGCGCCTGCGTACGGCCGAGCGTCTTCGACATCGACCTGTACGTCGACGCCGAGGTCGCGGGTGACAACACCACGCTCAACACCGCGGGCGTCGACGCCATCCACGCCAAGGGCGCGAAGGCCGTTTGCTACATCGACGCGGGCTCGATCGAGGACTTCCGTCCCGACTACCCGGCGTTCGCCGAGTGGCACGACAGCCACGGCAAGTCGCTGCTGGGCAAGCCGTTCAGCGACGAGTTCCCGAACGAGCGCTGGGCCAACATCAACAACGACAAGGGCCAGCGGGACTTCCTGCTGAAGATGATGGAGGCCCGCGTCGACAAGTGCGTCAGGGCCGGGTTCGACGGGGTCGAGTTCGACGTCGTCCACGCGCACGAGGAGGGCCAGAAGGTCACCGGCTGGAACATCAGCGCCCAGACCCAGCTGACCTACAACAAGGCGCTGGCCGCCATGGCCCACAGGAAGGGCCTGTCCGTGGCGCTGAAGAACGACCTCAGCCAGGTGGACGAACTGGTCTCCCACTTCGACTACGCGGTCAACGAGGAGTGCTTCCAGTGGAAGGAGTGCGATGTCCTGTCCGCCTTCGTCAAGGCGGGCAAGCCGGTCTTCCAGGTGGAGTACAAGACCTCGCCGGGCGGTTTCTGCTCCAAGGCCGCCGCGCTGAAGTTCAACTCCATCAAGAAGGCGACCGACTACTCGCTCTACGACAAGCCGTACAAGCCGTGTAGGTGAGGGCCCCGGGCGGTCCCGCCGGGGGCGGGGCCGCCCGTTCACGCCAGCCTCGGCACGAGCGCGCGGACGTTGCCGGCGTAGACCTTGCCCAGCACGTCGCCGGGCAGGTCGAGCCCGCTGATGGTCCATCGGCCCATCAGCGGCGGGTCCTCGGTGGAGTGGGCGAACGCCTCGTCGGCGGTCTCCAGGAAGCGGAAGTGGATCCGGTAGGTCTCCGGGTCCGGCGGGAGGTCGTCGGTGCCGAACAGCACGCGGCCCGGGTGGCGCATGATCAGCTCGCGCGCGGCCCGCGGCGCCCGGCCCAGCTCGGCCAGGCGCGCGGCGATGTCGATGTGGAAGTTGGGGTGCTCGTCGAGCATCCCGCCGACCCAGGCCAGGTTCTCCGGCCAGCATCCGGCGTGCACGCCGATCACGGTGGTGGCCGGGTGCGTGCCGATCATGGTCTCCATGGCCTCGATCAGCCGCTCGAACGGCGGGAACTCCGGGCCGGAGAACACCCAGCCGGGGTGGGCGGCGAGCTGTTCGAGCCGTTCGTTGCGCTCGTCGACCGGCTCGAAGAACGCCACCGGGTCGGCGGTGTGCAGGGCGATCGGGATGCCCAGCTCCCCGGCCGCGGCCCACAGCGGGCCGAGCCGTACGTCGTCGAGCATGACCAGCTCGCCGCGGTGGTCGCGCACGCGCAGGCCGACGTCCTTCCAGACCTTCAGTCCCGCGGCGCCCTCCGCGACCGAGGCGCGCAGCTGCGCGGCCAGGCGCTCCCCGAAGCCGGGCTCGGCGGCCTGCGACCAGTCGACGTGGCAGAAGGTGGCGAACCTGCCGGGGTGGGCGGCGTCGTAGCGTTCGAGGTTGGCGGCCAGCTCCCGGCCCCAGCGGCCGTCGAGGTTGACCATGGCGCGCACGTTGAGCGTGTCCATCTCGGCCAGCAGCGCGGGCACGTCCTTGACCATCCAGTCGCCGTCCTCGCTGAGCCAGCGGCCGAGGTGGGTGTGGGCGTCCACGACCGGCAGCCGGGCCCGCTCCACGTGGTGAACGGGGACCCTGAGCTGCGAGATCGGGCGGTACTCGGACAGAGGTGTGCGCACGGACATGGACGCCTCGATTCAGAAGGTCAGCAGGGCTTTGACGGGGGTGGTGCGCCCGTTCATCAGCGTGGTGAAGATCTCCGCGCCCTCGCCGATCGGGTAGGTGGCCACCCAGCCGAGGTCCCAGCCGGCGACCAGGCCGACGGCGGCGGCGAAGTCGGCGTCACGGTAGGCGAAGGAGCCGACCACCTGCTTCTCCCCGCGTACCAGCGCGGCGGCGTCGAATCCGGCGGTCGGGTCGGCCAGGCCCAGCCAGACGGCGGTGCCGCCGGGACGCAGCCGGGCCAGCGACTGCTCGTGGGTGGCGGCGGCGCCCACCGCGTCGAAGATCACGTCGTACTCTCCGGCCAGCTCCGGCACGGCCGCGCCGGCGCCGAGCCGGCGGGCGATCTCGCGGCGGTGCCCCGAGCGGTCGGCGACCTCGATCCGCGCCGCGCCGCCGGAGCCGGCGACCAGCAGGCAGGCCAGGCCGATGGCGCCGGCCCCGATGACGCCCACGCGGGCGCCGGCGGGCGCGCCGGCCAGCGACCAGGCGTGCACCGCGTTGGCCGCGGGCTCCACGATCGCGGCGGCCGTCCAGCCGAGCCCCTCCGGCAGGTCGGTCAGCGTGCCCGAGGGCACCGCGACCCGCTCGGCGAAGCCGCCGGGCCGGTGCACCCCGACGATCTGCCGCTCCCTGCACACGTTGCGCAGCCCGAGCGCGCACAGGTCGCAGGCGCCGCACGACAGGATCGGGTTCACCACGACCCACCTGCCGTCGCCGGTA
Organism: Nonomuraea sp. NPDC050540; assembly: GCF_044457485.1. Taxonomy (NCBI): domain Bacteria; kingdom Bacillati; phylum Actinomycetota; class Actinomycetes; order Streptosporangiales; family Streptosporangiaceae; genus Nonomuraea; species Nonomuraea sp. NPDC050540. The sequence continues at coordinate 263,242 of NZ_JBITHA010000017.1, read as the reverse complement.
CGGCCGGCGAACTCGTGCCCCATCACCAGCGGCGGCACCCGGAAGCCGGGCGTCCTGACCCCGTGCAGCTCGCTGCCGCAGATGCCGGAGGTCACCACGTGCACCAGTTCGTCACCGGGGCCGACCTCGGGTTCCGGCACGTCGCGGACCTCCATGGCGCCGGGTCCGGTGAACACCAGGGCCCTCATCGGGTGCCCTCCGTGACGGGGTTGACCAGGACGCCGATGCCCTCGACGCCCGTCTCGACGGTGTCGCCGGGGCGCAGGGAGCGCCGCGGGTCCATGAACTCGCCGCAGCCCCAGGGGGTGCCGGTCAGCACGACGTCACCGGGTTCGAGGGTGAAGGCGCGCGAGCAGAAGGCGAGCAGTTCGGCCACCCCGAAGAGCATCTCGGCGGTGCTGGAGTCCTGGACGGTCTCGCCGTTGACGCGGGTCCACAGCTTCAGCGCCTGGGGGTCGCCGAGCTCGTCGGGCGTCACGACGACCGGGCCGAGCGGGCAGAAGGTGTCCAGGCTCTTGCCGCGGGTCCACTGGCCGTCGGCGAACTGCAGGTCACGTGCGGAGACGTCGTTGGCCACGGTGTAACCGGCCACGCCCGCCAGCGCCTCGTCCCCGCTCACGTTCCTGAGCGGCGTGCCGATGACCGCGGCCAGCTCGACCTCCCAGTCCACGCGCTCGGTCAGCCCGGTGTCGATGACGATGGGCTCGCCCGGCCCGATCACGCTGGAGGGGAACTTGGCGAACATCAGCGGCCGCTGCGGCTTGTCCATCCCGGTCTCGCGGATGTGGTCGAGGTAGTTGAGTCCGATCGCCACGATCTTGCCCGGCCGCAGGGGCCGGACGGGCACCGCGGCGTCGAGCGGCCCGGCGGTGCGCACCGAGCCGAGCCCGCGGGCCAGCACGGCCTCCAGCGGGGTGCCCGGGGGCACGTCGAGGGCGTACCAACGTCCGTCGCGTTCCTCCGCGGCCATGCGGGTCTGTCCGACCCGGACCGTGCCGACTCTCATGCGAGCTCCCATTCCATGATGCAGAATGCCATTCCGGCTACGCGAAAAGGACAGCAGTGGCGGGGGCACCTGTCAAGAGTTCTCTGGAACTGTCCAGCATTCTGTATGGCGGAATGCTAATGCTTCTGACGGAATGGCTGTGTTACGTTCGACGGGCAGAGACCCGAGAGGGCGTGATCCATAGATGTATCCAGAAATCGACACCCCTGCCCTGGTCATCGACCTCGACGTGGTCAGGGCCAACGTGAACGAGATGGCGAAGGTGGCCGCCGCAAACGGCGTCCGACTCCGGCCGCACGTCAAGACCCACAAGATGCCCGAGCTGGCCAGGATGCAGCTCGAGGCCGGGGCGAGCGGCATCACCTGCGCGAAGCTCGGCGAGGCCGAGGTGATGGCACAGGCCGGCATCGACGACATCCTGCTCGCGTTTCCGATCTGGGGCCGGCCCAAGCTGCGCCGCCTCGCCGCGCTGCGCGAGCGCGCCAGGGTGCGCGTCAGCCTCGACTCCCCCGAGGTCGCCACCGAGCTCGGCCGCCTCGGCGGGCCGCCGGTGGAGGTGCTGGTCGAGGTCGACACCGGCCAGCACCGGCTGGGCCGGCCACCGGGCCGGGCCACCGCCGACCTGGTCGCCGAGATCGCCGCCGTCCCCGGCGTGGAGGTCGCCGGCCTGCTCACCCTCGCCGGGCACGCCTACCACTGCCGCACCCCGGCCGAGCTCGCCGAGACCGCCCGCCGCGAAGGCGAGGACCTGGTGGCGACCGCCGAGATGTGCGCCCGCGACGGCATCGCGCTGCGCGAGATCAGCGTCGGCTCGACCCCCACCGCCCGCCACGTGGCCGGAGTCGCCGGCGTGACCGAGATCCGGCCGGGCACCTACATCTTCAACGACACCGCCATGATGCGCCTCGGCGTCGCCTCCGAGGAGAACACCGCGGCCAGGATCCTGACCACGGTGATCGGCCGGCCGATGCCCGAGCGGGTCGTGTGCGACGCGGGCACCAAGTGCCTCACCTCCGACGGGTACGGCACGCCGGGCTGGATCCGCGCCGTGGGCCTGCCGTACCTGGGGATGGAGTTCTTGAACGAGGAGCACGGCGTGGCCCGTCTGGAGCCCGGCCACCACGGTGAGCTGCCCGTCGGCTCGCGGATGGGGCTGATTCCCAGCCATGCTTGCTCTGTCGTCAACCTCTTCGACATCGCCTACGGCGTCGAGGACGGGGAAGTCATCACCGAACTGCGCGTCGCCGCCCGCGGGGCCGTGCGCTGAAAGGAGGCAGCATGCGCGGCCTGGCCGGCAAGCGGGTGCTGATCAGCGGAGGCAGCAGCGGCATCGGCGCCGCCACCGCCCGCAGGTTTCTCGAAGAGGGCGCCAGGGTCGTGCTCGGCGGCCTCGACGAGGCAGAGGTGGACGCGGCGGTGACCGGGCTCGCGGCGCTCGGCGAGGTGAGCGGGCTGGCCGGCGACGTCAGCGCGGAGGCCGACGTGGCCCGCCTGGTCGACGGCGCCGTCGCGGCGCTGGGCGGGATCGACGTCCTGGTCAACAACGCCGGTACGGCCTGGCGCGAGCCGTTCCTGGAGATCACCCCGGGGCACTGGGACCGGATCATCTCGGTGAACCTGCGCGGCATGTTCCTGGTCGCCCAGGCAGTCGCCCAGCACCTGGTGGAGCGCGGTTCCGGCGGAGTGATCCTGAACATGTCCTCCACCAACGGCCTGGGCGGCGAGGCCGACTACGCCCACTACAACGCCTCCAAGGGCGGCGTGCTCCTGCTGACCAGGACGATGGCGGTCGAGCTCGGCAAACACGGCATCCGGGTCAACGCGCTGTGCCCCGGCTACATCCAGACGCCGCTGAACTCCGCCATCTCCTCCGGCCTGGCCGGCGACTTCGTCTCCGCCTACGCCCGCGACCACATCCCGCTCGGCCGGGCGGGGCTGGCCGAGGAGGTCGCCGCCGCGTACGCGTTCCTGGCCTCCGACGACGCCGCCTTCGTCCACGGCACCGAGCTCGTCATCGACGGCGGCCAGCTGGCGATCATGTGAGCGGGCCCGCCGGACGGTAGCGCAGCCACAGCACGCCCGACCGGTACGGCGTCGCGGCCACCAGCCGAAGCCGGATCGGGCCGACGCCGTCGAAGACGCGCGGGCCCGCCGCCCAGAGGCAGGGGTTGACCCAGAACCAGAACTCGTCGACGAACCCGCGCCTGGCCAGCGTGTGCGCGAGCTCGCCGCAGCCGGAGACGACCAGGTTGCCGCCGTGGGTGTCCTTCAGCTCGGGCACGACCTCGTCGAGCTCGCCCTTGATCAGGGTGGCGTTCCACTCCAGCGGGCCGGGCCGGGTCCGGGAGGCGACGTACTTGGGCATGCCGTTGATGCGCTTGGCGTAGCGGCCGAGCGCGGGGTCGCCGCCGAGGTGGGGCCAGACGGCGGCCAGGTCCTCGTAGGTCTTGCGGCCGAGCACCAGCGCGTCGGCCAGCAGGAGTTGTTCGAGGGAGGCGTCACCGCTGTCGTTGTCCGCCTCCAGCCAGGTGTCGGGGGCGGGCGAGTCGAACACGCCGTTGACGGTGATCATGTTGTGCGCGATGAGCTTTCCCATGGCCGGCCTTTCGACGGTTACCCAGGCACGCTAGGAGCCGGGGGCGGCCGGCCGCATCGGTCGAACTACTGGCGCTGAACCGGCGGCCTGCCTACAGGTCGAGCCGGCCCAGCTCCGCTCGCCTGCTGACGCCGAGCTTCGGGTAGGCCTTGTACAGGTGGTGGCCCACGGTGCGCGGGCTGAGGAACAGCTGGGCGGCGATCTCGCGGTTGCTGAGGCCGAGAGCGGCGCGCCGGACGACCTGCAGCTCCTGCGCGGTGAGCTGTTCGGCGGCCGCGGTCTCGGGGGGCGGGACGGGGCCGCCGAGCGCGACGAGCTCGGTCCGCACGCGGGCCTGCCAGCCGTGCGCGCCGATCTGGTCGAACGTCGCCAGCGCCCGCGACAGCAGGGTCCGCGCCGAGGTGGGGCGGCGGTGGCGGCGCAGCCATTCGCCGTAGGCCAGCTGGGTCCGGGCACGGTCGTAGGGGCCGCAGCCGTCGACGGCCAGCGACGCCTCGAAGCGCTGCCCCGCCTCGCGGCTCTCGTCGAGGAGGGCGGCGCAGCGCAGCAGGAGCGCTCCGGCCGCGGGGCTGGCGGTGTGCCCGGCCCAGCTCTCCAACTGCGGCAGGTGGTGGCGGGCCCGGTCCTGGTCGCCGGCGCGTACCCCGGCCTCGACGTGGTCGGCGATGGCGCGGACGGTCACGTCCCTGCCGGGCGGGCCCGCGCAGACCTCGTCGAGCCGGTCGAGGGCGGCGTCGGGGTCGCCGGCCATGAGGTCGATCAGCGCCAGTCCCCATCGGGCCTGGGCCGCGGCCATGCCATGGCGGCCGGCGTGTTTGAGCACCAGCTCGGCCTGCTGCCTGGCGGTGTTCACCTCGCCGCGGACGGCGGCGAGCCAGGACGAGATCGCGGTGAGCACGATCACCTGGAAGTCCTGGCCCAGTTCGGCGGCCAGGGAGACGGCCTCGGCGACGTTCGCCTCCGCGTCGCGGAACCCGCCGGTGACGAGCTGGGCGAGCGCGAGCGGCTCCTGGACGTACGGCAGCCAGCCCACGGCGCCCTGGGCGCGCATGGTGGCGACCTGCCGGTCGAGCACCGTCAGGGCGAGGTCGTCGGCGCCGATCAGGACGCCCAGGAAGCCGGCCGTGAGCCCTTCGAGGGTGGCGTCCATGGCGCCGTCGCGGGCCGCGAGGAGCAGGTCGCGCATCGGCGGCACCGCCTCCTCGGTCCGGCCGCTCAGCAGGGCGACGAAACCGCCCAGCGCGCGGGCGACCTCGGGCGGTCCGCCGCGCACCCGGCCCAGTCGCTCGCCGCATCGGGCGAGGAGCCCTTCGTCCGCGGCGTCGCGGGCGCACCACACCGCCTCGGTCAGCACGGAGATCGCGCGGGCCGGATCGGCGGCGAGGACGGGGACGGCGGCGTCGAGGGCGAGTGCGCAGGCCCGCGCGGGCGATTCCCGCTCGTAGGCGACCTGCGCCCGGATCCACGCCGCCTCAGCCTGAATCCACGCCACGCCCGCGACCGTCGCCCCATTCTCGACCGCACCCGCACCCGCGGCCGTCGCCGTGCCTTCGACGGCCTTTCCGGCTGTCGCGCCCCCCGTCGGCGGGTCGTCCGCCCGCTTCGGCGCCCGCCGGGGCGGGTGGTCCGTCGGCTTCGGTGTCCGCAGGGGCGGGGCCGGTCATCGCGGTGACCGCTGCGGCCAAGGTGTCCGCGTGGTCCAGCAGGCCGGCGTCGTAGGCCGCGCGTGCCGCCGCGACCAGGCGGCGGGCCTGGACGGCGGCGTCGCCGCTCAGCCGCACCGCCCGTTCCAGCGCCCGGGACGCCGCCGCGGGCGCGCCCCGGGCGAGGGCACGTTCCGCGGCCCGTTCCAGCTCGTCGGCCACCCCGTCGTCGATCCCGCCCGCAGCGGTCGCGGCGTGCCAGGCACGCCGGTCGGCGTCGCGCGGATCGGACAGGACGTCGGCGAGCGCCCGGTGCGCGGCGAGCCGCCACGCGAGCGGCGCCTCCTGGTACGCCGCGGCCCGGATCAGCGGATGCCGGAACTCCACGGCGTCGGCGGTCACCCGCACGAGCCCCGCGTGCTCGGCGGGCTCCAGGTCGCCGGCGCGCAGCCCGAGCCGCTCGGCCGCGGCCAGGTACGACCACAGCTCGCACCCGTGGTCGGCGGCCACGAGCAGCAGAGCCTGCCGTGTGCGCGAGGGCAGCGTGCGCAGTCGCAGGCGGTAGTGCTCTTCCAGCCGGCCGACGGCGGCCAGGGGCGCGACGGGTGACGGGAGAGCGCCGGTGCCGGACCTGGCCAGCTCCACGATCGCCAGCGGGTTGCCGCCCGACTCCACGAGCACCCGGTCGGCGACCGGCTGCGGCAGCGGGCCGACCGTGGCCAGCAGTTCGGCGGACTCGCGCGCGCCGAGCCGCGGCAGCCTGACGTCGTCGATGCCCGAGGCGGGGAAGGGCCGCTCGCCGTCGCGCACCGCGAAGACCGCTCCCACCGGGTCGGTGTGGAGCCGCCGGACCGCGAACAGCAGCGCGTCCACGGAGGACCGGTCGAACCACTGCACGTCGTCGAACAGGCACAACAGCGGCCTTTCACCGGCCAGCTCCGACAGCAGTGTCAGCGTGGCGGCGCCGACCATGAGCCGGTCGCCGGAAGCCGGTCCCGTCCCGAACGCCGCCCGCAGCGCCTGCGCGTGCGGCGCGGGCAGCGTGTCGAAGCGCGCGGCGTCGCGGGCCAGCATCAGCTGCAGCGCCGCGAACGGGATCTCGGCCTCGGACTCGATCCCGGCCACCCGCAGGACCCGCATGCCGCCGGCGACGCCCGCCGCGTACTCCAGCAGAGCGGTTTTGCCGATGCCCGCCTCGCCGCGCACGACCAGCGACCGGCTCCGGCCGGCCTTGGCGTCGGCGACGAGGCGGACCAGCCGGGAGCGTTCGGCGGAACGTCCCACCATCATGGGGGAAGTCTAGGGTGAGCACCGCTTTTCCCCGTGGAGAAGGGCGTAGGCAGGCGTGAGCGGGCGCTGGTCGTCCTGGAGGAGATGCGGCTGCGGCCGTACGACAGGGAGTCGTTCGAGGCGATGGGCTGCTCGAACTGCCGGCCGCCCGGCATCCGCGCCATCCCGGCGTGCGGCGGATCCTCGCCGACGCGCTCAAGGACGCGAAGGCGTCGCTCGACCTCATGCTCACGCTGACCGCGTACCTGGTCGTGGCGGGTGTCCCGGTCGCGGTCCTCGCCGCGGCCGGCGCGCCGCTCGGGCCGCCAGTTCCTGTACCGCGGCGACCCGCCCGTCTCGCCCGAGTTCCGCTACCGCGACGCCCCCGGAGGCGACCCCAAAGGGCCGGTGCTCAGGGGATGAGGATCGTCTTGCCGGCCAGGCGTCCGGTGACGGCCTCCTCGTGGACGGCGGCCAGATCGGCCAGCGGCCGGCGGCCGGCCACGTCGATCTTCAGGGTTCCCGCGTCCACGCGGGCGACCAGCTCGGCGAGCTGGGCGGCGTCGCTGCGGGCGAATACCTGGGCGACGCGCACGCCGCGACCGGTGTCCTCGGCGGCGGTGGTGGTGCTGACGAAGACGCCGTCGTCGGCGACCAGGTTCGTCAGCTCGGCGGTCTCCTCCGGGCTCGTCCGGACGAGGTTCAGCACCACGTCGAACCTGCGGCCCTCCAACGCCCGCGTGACGGGGGTCTCGGTGTGGTTCACGATCTGGTCGGCCGCGTAGGAGCGGATACGGCCGGCGCTGCGCGGGCCGGCGGTCGCGGTCACCACGGCGCCGGTCCGCTTGGCCAGCTGGGTGGCGTAGCCGCCCACCGCGCCGCCGGCGCCGTTGATCAGGATGTGCCGGCCTGCCCGCAGGGCGGCGTGCTCGTACAGTGCCTGCCAGGCCGTCAGTCCCACCGCGGGCAGGGCGGCGGCGTCGGCGAGGTCCACGCTCCGCGGGGCGGCGGCCAGGATGCCGGCCGGGACAACGGTGTACTCGGCCGCCGCCCCGGGGGTGGTCATCGGGAGGAAGGCGACCACCGCGTCGCCTTCGCTCCAGCCCTCCACCCCGTCGCCGATCGCGGTGATGACGCCGGACAGGTCGAAGTTCGGGATGTGCGGGAAGGTCAGCGGGAACACCTCCCGCACGTAGCCGGCGCGGATCGCGACGTCCACCGGGTTGAACGAGGTGGCGGCCACCTTCACCACCACCTGGCCGGGTCCCGCCGCGGGGAGGTCGGTGTCCTCGTGAACCAGGACGCCGGTGTCGCCGTAGGAGTGGTAGCGCACTGCCTTCATGATCTCTCCTCCTGAAATTGCTTCGAAGTTGAAGCGTGTGATGACAGTAGCTTGCTTTGAGTTCGAAGCAATACCCGGCGAGGAGGCGATGCCGGTCACAATGCTTTGAGTTCGAAACATATAGGCTGAACGGATGACCGACGACGGCGTTCAGGGGCTCGACCCCCGGCAGCTGGGGGCCTACTTCGCGCTGATGGAGGCCGTCAGCCTGCTTCAGCACCACGTCGAGCAGCAGCTCCAGGCCGCGGGGGACCTCAGCTACGTGCAGTTCCAGCTCCTGGCCCGGCTCGCCAACGCGCAGGGGCGGCTCACCATGACCGAACTCGCCGACGGCGTCGTCTACAGCCGCAGCGGCCTCACCTACCAGGCCGGGCTGCTGGAGAAGACCGGTCTCATCACCCGCGGCCCCTCCCCCGACGACGAGCGCACCACCCTGGTCACCATCACCGAGGACGGGCTCGCGCTTCTGGGACGCGTGATGCCGGGGCACATCCAGGTCGTGCGCGGCATGCTGTTCGACCCTCTGGCCGACGAGGACCTGAGCCGGATCGGCGACATCATGGTCCGGGTCCGCGACCACATGCGCTCGCTGCCGCCCCGCTCGGCCGCCCCCCGCAAACGCCGCCCGCCGAGCGCCCGGGCCTGAACCCGCTTCCCCGGGCGGAACGTGTTGTTCGCGGTCGCGCTTGTGGAACATCCGGCTCGACGAGCGCGGCGCCGAGCCCGGCCCGGCGCCAGTTCATCGAGGGACTGACGCATACCGGGCTCCAGGGGCGGGTCAGCTCACGGCCTGCTTCACCAGCGCGCTAATGCGGGCCTCCACCTCGGGGGTGATCTCGATCAGGGCGTAGGAGACCGGCCACATCGCGCCGTCGTCCAGCTTCGCCGGGTCGCTGAAGCCGAGCGTCGCGTAGCGTCCCTTGAACTTCTCCGCGGCCTGGAAGTGGCAGACGAGCTTGCCGTTGAGCGCGTAGGCGGGCATGCCGTACCAGAGCTTCGGAGCGAGGGCCGGGGCACTGGCGGTGACGATGGCGTGGACGCGCTCGGCCAGGACGCGGTCCGCGTCCTTCATCTCGGCGATCTTGGCGAGCACGTCCCGCACCGCCTCCGCGGCCTTCTCGGCCTCGCTGCGGCGGGCCGTCGTCTTCAGCTCCTTGGCGTGGTCCTTCATCGCGGCGCGCTCCTCGGCCGTGAACCCCTCGTACGCGGTGGTGGCGGTGCGGCTCATCGTGTGCTCCTTCGTCGTTGTCGCTGTAAGACAAAGGTGCCTGGGCGGGTTGATACATCCGCTATGCGGAGACGATGCGGCCGCATACCTTTTCTTTCTGGATACCGTCCTGTTAGTTTGCCAGCTATGCCCCTCTCGCTGTTCTTCCTCCTGGATGGCGTTGTTTTCGCCACGTGGGTGGTTCGCATCCCCTCGGTCAAGGACCACCTCGGCGTCTCCACCGGCGGTCTCGGCGTGGCGCTCATGTGCATGGCGATCGGCACCGGCCTCGCCATGACCGTCAGCGGGCGGCTCTGCCTGCGCTACGGCACGCGCCGCGTCATCCTCGCCGCCATCACCCTGCTCAGCCTGGCCCTGCCGGTGATCTCGCTCGCGGACACGATGGTGGCGCTGTGCCTGACGCTCGCCGTGACCGGGCTGTGCTACGGCACCCTCAACATCGGCCTGAACAGCGCGGCCGTCGAGGTCGAGCGGGCCACCCGCCGGCCGGTCATGTCGGTGCTGCACGGGCTGTGGAGCGCGGGCGGCCTGGCCGGGGCGCTGCTCGGCGGCCTCCTCCTGGGCTCGCTGACCACCTCGCAGCACTTCCTGCTGGTGTCCGCCCTCATCCTGCTCGGCACCGCCGTCCTGGCCAGGCCGCTCCTGCGCGGGACGGTCCCCGCGGCCGCGAGCTCTCCCGCCAAGGGCGGGCCGCGAACGTTCCGCCTGGCCGTGGCGCTGTGCGGGGTACTGGCCGTGTGCGCGGCGTTCGGCGAGGGCGCGGTGGCCGACTGGAGCGTGCTGCACCTGCGCGACGACCTGCGCGCCGAGGCCGACCTGGCCGCGTACGGCTTCTCGGCCTACTCGGTGGCGATCGCGATCACCCGGCTGGCGGGCAGCCGCCTGGTGGCGCGGTTCGGGCAGAGCACCGTGCTCGTGAGCGGCGCCGTGCTGGCGGTGTGCGGCAGTCTGGCGGCGTCGTGGACGGGTTCGGTGGCGGTGGCGTTCGCCGGGTTCGTGGTGGTGGGGTGCGGGCTGGCCAACGTCTTCCCGCTGGCCATCGCCCAGGCGGGGGCGCTGGGCGGACCGGCGGGCGTGAGCCTGGCCTCCAGCATCGGCCACGCGGGCATGCTCGGCGGGCCGCCGTTGATCGGCTTCCTGGCCGAGCACGTCGGGCTGCCCGCCGCCCTGTCGGCCATCGCCGTCTCCTCGGCCGCCGTCGTGCCGCTCGCGCTGTACCTCCGCTCAGCGCGATAGATCCCCTGCACACGGAACCCTCAATTATCAGAATAAGTAGCGATATCGTGCTTGGGCATGACAGGAGGGGAGATCACCTCGGAGGCAGGAACCCGCGCACGGGCGTGAGGCCGCCACCCGCGGCGGCACGAAAGGGAGCGATGGAAACGCGCACAGGCGACGCTCTGATCGAGCGGATCCGCACGCATCCGGCCGACGACGACATCGTGGGCCCGGCGGCCAACGACCTGCTCGGCGAACTGCACGCGGGATACCCGGTCGAGAACCTCGGCAGGCTTCTGCGCAGCGACGACGAGGCGGTCGCCGGGACGGGCGCCTGGTTGCTGGCGGAGCTGGCGGAGCTCGCCGCCCCGATGATGGACGAGATCCCGGCCCTGCTCTCCCACCGGAACCGCATCGTCCGCTACTACGCGATCGCGGTCGTCCTGGAGAACGCCGGCGAACGCCACGGGCCCGTCATCGCCCAGGTCATCGCCCTGAGCCAGGACCCGGAGAGCGCCATCCGCTGGAAGGTCCTCGAATTCCTGACCGAGTCCTCCGTCGAGCAACTCGAGGCGGGGGCGTCGTGCCTGTCCCCCGGCCGGTTCAGGGACCTGATCGAGTGGCTGGTCCTGCAGGAGGACGAGGAGCCCGACGTCTCCGGCATCATCACCCGGCTGGCGGCGGGCGACCCGGTGACCAGGCTGTTCGCCGCGGCGGCCGCCACCAGCCTGTCCGGCCCGGACGACATGAGCCTCCTGGAGCACGCGGCCGGGGCCGAGGACGAGGAGATCCGCTCGTTCGCCGGGGAACGGCTGAGCGAACTGCGCGAGCACGGCACCGGCTAGGAGATTACTGGGCGAAGTACCTAAGTACGACAGATTCGCCGTGCCCGGCGTTTGTCTAGCGTTGGGGTCAAGACGAACTCTGAGGAGAAAAGCACATGAGCGACATCAAGCGCTACCTCGCCACCTGGAACCAGACCGACGACGCCGTGCATGCCGGAGCCTGAGTTCCCGGCCGCCATCTGACTTCGGAGGAAACATGACCGCGTACCTGCTCGCTCACCTGCGCAAGCCCGACGAGATCCACCCCGAGGTACTGGAGTACAAGGACCGGGTCCAGTCCACCCTCGACCCCTTCTCCGGCCGGTTCATCGTGCGCGGCGGCGAGGTCGACGTCCGGGAGGGCGACTGGCCGGGCGACGTGATCCTGGTGGAGTTCCCGTCCATGCGGCACGCCCGCGCCTTCTACGACTCGGCCGCCTACCAGGAGATCCTCCACCTCCGCACGGACCACCTGAAGGGCGAGGTGATCCTCGTCGAAGGCATCTGAACCCGGGGCGCCGTCACTCCCGCGGGCGGTTCAGCGCGGAGTGGCGGTAGCTGTAGGCCGCGTAGATGACCAGGCCGATCGCGAACCAGATCGCGAAGCGCAGCCAGGTCGCCGGGCTCAGGAAGGTGATCAGCCACACCGAGAAGATGACGCCGATGGCCGGGACCACCGGCATGCCCGGCGTCCGGAAGGTACGCGGCAGGTCCGGCTGCCGGTACCGCAGGACGATGACGGCCACGCACACCACGACGAAGGCCAGCAGGATGCCGATGTTGGTCAGCTCGGCCGCCTCGCGAATCGGCAGGAACCCGGCGATGAGGGCCGAGACGATGCCGACGATCCAGGTGATACGGCTCGGCACCCGGCGCACCGGGTGGACCCTGGCGAACCAGCGCGGCAGCAACCCGTCACGGCTCATCGCGAACCACACGCGGGTGACGCCGAGCATGAAGGTGAACATGACGGTGAGGATGCCGATGATCGCGCCGACCGCGATGACGCCCGCGAGCTTGGACAGCCCGACCGCGGCGAAGGCCGAGGAGAACCCGCTCTCGGGGTCGATGTCCTGGTAGTTCTGCATGCCGGTCAGGACCAGCGTGGCCAGGACGTACAGCACCATCGAGATGGCCAGCGAGTAGATGATCGCCTTGGGCATGTGGCGCTGGGCGTCCTTGGACTCCTCTGCGGCCGTGCTCATCGCGTCGTAGCCGAAGACGGCGAAGAAGACGGTCGCCGCGCCGGTGATCGCGCCGGTCACGCCGAACGGGAAGAAGGGGGTGTAGTTGGCCGGGTTGATGAAGAAGAAGCCGACCACGATCACCATCAGCACGACGGCGACCTTCAGCACGACGACGAAGGTCTCGAACCGTGCGGCCGCCTTGATGCCGAGGTTCAGCAGGAACGCGATGAGCAGGCACAACACCACCGCGAACAGGTCGACGACCCGGCCGGGCCCGGTGCCGGGCGCGCCCAGCATCCATTCCGGCAGATCGAGGCCGAGGTTGCCGACCAGGAACCCGAAGTAGCCGGAGATGCCGATCCCCACGACCGCGACGATGGCGGTGTACTCCAGCAGCAGGTCCCAGCCGATCAACCACCCCGCCAGCTCACCCAGGACGGCGTAGCCGTAGGTATAGGCCGAGCCCGCTTTCGGGATGAGCCCGGCGAACTCCGCGTAGGAGAACGCCGCGGCCGCGCTGGCCACACCGGCGATGAGGAAGGAGATGAGCACGGCGGGCCCGGCGGTCTGGTTGGCGACCGCGCCGGCGAGGGCGAAGATCCCCGCGCCGATGATGCCGCCGATGCCGATCGCGGTGAGCTGCCACAGGCCGAGCACCCGTGTCAGTTCCCCTTCGTGCTCGCTGGCGATCTGCTCCACCGGCTTGCGCCGGAACACTCCCGAGCCGCCTCCGAACGAAGCCATCGTCTCGCCTCCCTGGTCACGACGCTGTCACCGGCGAGGGGGATGGCTAGAAACGTACCCGTTTTCGCGAAGAATCAGACCGAAGCGTGGACGGAGCCGCGACCAGGCCGGACCCAGTCGCGGTTCTCGCGCAGGACCGTGAATCCGGCCGATCGGTAGAGCGCCACCGCGGCGTGGTTCGAGGACGGCGTCAGGACGGCGACCGCGCTCGCGCCCCGCTCGACGAGGGCCGCGCACGTGCCCTGGACGGCATCGCGCCCGTAGCCGTTCCCGCGATGGCCGGGAACGGTGCCGACCGGTTCGAGCAGCCCGCACCTGCCCACGCCGGCGAACCATCCGGTCGCGGCCGCGGCGGGCTCGCCCGCGGGCGTGCGCACCAGCCTCTCCACGGCCAGCCCGCCCGCGGGCGAGCGCTTCATCGCGTGCCAGCCCTCGATGGTGAACGTGGATCCCGCGAACGCGGAGCGCTGCACCAGCACGCGGTCGGCCGCGTCGGCGTCCGCGACCGGCCGGGCCCGGCCGCGCACCGGCCGCGGAGTCCACGACATGACGACCCAGCTCTCCCCCTCGCGTTCCCACCCGGGCACGGGCAGTCCGTCGGACCAGTCGTTGCCGGGTTCGAGCAGGTCCCCGGCGTCGGCCGCGAGCGCGCCGAGATCGGCGCCGGGCGCGGCGGTCACGCGCAGCACGGGGCCGTCGAGGAATCCGGCCGCCACCGGCGCCGCCCCGTCCGTCCAGAGGAAGACGGCCGCGTCGGCCACCCGCAGGTACCAGCCCACGTCTCCGGGATGGAGGCCGCCGGCCGGGGCGTCGGCCGGCGTCCATGCCGACAGCGCGTGGAGCGCCGGGCCGGTCTCGGCAGGGGTCAGGCGGCGTCGAGCGAGTGAGATCACGGACGGCAGGGTAGCCAGCGCGCTCCCGGTGACTCAAAGGCTTTTCACCGCAGCGCGTCCGCCGGTTCCATGCGGGCCGCGCGCAGCGCCGGATACAGGCCCGCCAGCAGCCCGACCAGCGCGCCGGCCACGGGTGCGGCCAGCGCCAGCCGTACGTCGAGGACCGGGGTCCACTGGCGCACGGCGGCCACCGCGACCACCGTCACCATGCCCACGCTGGCCCCGATCACCCCGCCGGTCAGGCCGATCAGGCTGGACTCCATCAGGAACTGGGCGGCGATGTGGCGGCGGGCCGCTCCCAGGGCGCGGCGCAGGCCGATCTCGGCGACCCGTTCCATGACGGTGACCAGCGTGACGTTGGCGATGCCCACCGCGCCGACGACCAGGGAGACCAGGCCGAGGATGAGGAACAGGCCGTTGACGTCGTCCTGGGCGCCGTCGCGCGCCCGTTTGGGGCTCGGCGGCGCGATCACCTGCAGCTCGGCGCTGCGGTTGGGGCTCAGCGCGAGCGGCGCCTGGCGGGCGATGAGCTCGGCGGCGCCCAGCTGGGTGGCGACCAGGACGCGGGTGACGTCCTTGAGCCCGATGTCGGGGCCCAGCGTGGGCGGGACGAGCACCGCGCTGGCCAGGATCTGCTCGCGCCGCAGGCCGCCGATGATGCCGATGACGGTGTAGGCGCGCTCCTTGATGAACACGGCGGGCGCGTGTTCCAGGCTGGTGATGCCGAGCATGGCGGCGGCCTGCTCCCCCAGCACGACGACCCGGTCGCGGCGGGTGACGTGGCCGGCGTCGTAGTAGCGCCCGGCCAGCATCCGGCCGAGGGTCGTCTGCGGCAGGTCGGGGGTGGCCGCGACCACCGCGAGGGTCTGCCCGGACACCCGGGTGGGGTCGAGCAGGTTGTTGGCGGTCACGACGAGGTTGGAGCTCGTGTCGCTCTGCGCCAGCGCCGTCGCCGAGGTCACGCCGCGCAGGAGACGCAGCTCCTTGGCCGCGTCCCAGGTCACGATGGGGTTGTGGCCGCCGCGGGGCACCTCGACGGTGACGCTGGTGGCCAGCAGCTCGTCGAACCGGCCGACGATCTGGTTGCCCGCGGTGGCGGCGATGCCCAGGGTGACCACCAGCGTGCCGATGCCCAGGACGGTGCCGAGGGTGGTCAGGGCCGAGCGCACCGGACGGGCGAGCATCCCCGCCATGGACTCGGCCCACAGGTCACGGAGCTTCACTGAGCACCCCGTCCGCGATACGGACCCGGCGTTTGGCGCGCGCGCTCACCCCGTCCTCGTGCGTGATCACCAGGATGGTCAGCCCGTCGGCGCGCAGGCCGTCGAACAGGTCGAGGATGGCCTCGGTGTTGCGGCTGTCGAGGTTGCCGGTCGGCTCGTCGCACAGCAGCAGGGCGGGCCTGGCCATCAGGGCGCGGGCGATGGCCACGCGCTGGCGTTCGCCGCCCGACAGGCGATCGGGCAGGAAGCGGATGCGATGGCTCATGCCCACCTGCTCCAGCGCCTGTTCGGCGCGGGTCCGGCGGCCGGAGCGGGGGTGCGGGCCGTACACCTCGGCGAGCATCACGTTCTCCACGACCGTCCGGTGGGACAGCAGGTGGAAGGACTGGAAGACGAAACCGATGCGGGTGCCCCGCAGCCGGGTCCGCCCGCCGTCGCGCAGCGCCGTGGTCTCGACCCCGTCCAGCCGGTACGTGCCGGAGGTCGGCCGGTCGAGCAGGCCGAGAATGTTGAGCAGGGTGGACTTGCCGGACCCGGACGGCCCGACGATGGCCATGTAGTCACCCTGCTCGACGCGCAGGTCCACGTCGGCCAGCGCGCGTACCGGCGGGTCGGAAGGGAAGTCCCGGCAGACGCCGGCCAGCTCGATGACGGGCTCAAGCATCGCTCACCACGACCCGATCGCCCTCCTTCAGCTCGCCCGCGCGCACCGGCGTCACCTTCACCACGCCGTCGGCGGTCAGGCCCGTCCGCACCTCGACCTCGCGGGTACGGTCGCCGTCCAGCGCGACCCTCACCCGGGGCCGGCCGTCGGCGGAGGTGATGACGGCGGCCACGGGGACCGCCAGCACCTCGCCCTCGGTCGAGCCGACCGAGATCCGCACGGTCATGGGCGAGCCGACCAGCGACTTGAGCTTCTTGGCCGAGCCGGGCGTGAGCAGGACGGGCACCGAACCGGACTCCTGTTCCTCGCCCTTCGGCTTGTCCGCTCCCGCCTTGGCGTCCTCCCCCACCGCGCTCAGCGTGGCGGGCAGCTGCGTTCCGTCCATGGTCTCCATCGAGGCCTCCTGGCCGGGGCGCAGCAGCTTGGCCTCCTTGGCCTCGACCGACCCGCTGACCGCGAAGGCCGAACTGGTCACGGTCGCGACCTTGCCCTCGATGGTGTCGCCCGGCTTGACCTCGGCCTTGTCGATGCGGGCGGGCAGCTTCGGCAGGAAGACGATCTCACCGGCCGGGACGCTGACCCCGTAGGTCTTGCGGAACTCGGCCAGCAAGGTCTGGGCGTCGGCCAGGTTCGCGACGCTGTGGGTGACCTTCGCCCGCAGCGGCGAGACCTTCCTGGCCCGCTTCAGCGCCTGGTCGGCGGTGGCCTCGGCCTCCTTCGCCGTGCGCACCGCCTTGCGCAGGTCCTCCAGCCGCTTGTCCCGGTCGGCGCGGACCTGCTCCTCGTAGGCGGCCACCGCCCGGTGGGCCTCGTCGAGGTCCTGCCGGGCGTTGTCCAGCTTCATCTCCAGCAGGCTCGTGTCCACCGCGCTGGGGGTGGGCGCCGGTGTGCCGGTCGGCGTCGGCGCCGGCTTCCTGGCCTCCGCCAGCGCCTGCTCGGCCGCGAGCACCTGCTCCTCGGCAGCGCGTACGGCACGGCGCAGCGCGGCCAGCTGGGTCTCCTGCTCCGGCGTGACCTCCGGCGCCTCGGCCAGCGCCTTCTGCGCCGACTTCAGGTCCCGGCGGGCGTTGTCGTGGCGCAGCCGCAGCGGCCGCACGTCCAGGCCCTCGTCCAGCGCCTTGCGGTCGGCGGCCAGGGTCTCCTGCGCGGTCTGTACGGCCTGGCGGAGCTGCTGCAGGCTCTTACGCGCTTCCAGGTCGGGTTCCTGGGCCTTGTAGCCGCGTTTGGCGTACCAGCGTTTCACCGCCGCCACCGTGGCCGCGTCGAAGACGCCGCTGGCCCGGACCCGCAGCGCGCGCTGGAGCTGTTTGACGTCGTCGCCCTCGGTGCCGGGCACGAGCGGGCGGTACATCGGCTTCTTACCCTGCAGCGCGAACACCGGCCGGCCGTTGACCTGCATCAGCGTCTGGCCCGCGCGGATCGGGCCGGGTTTGGGCGCCGTGGTGACGCGCTGGGCGGCGCCGTTCGCCCCGCCGCCCGGACCGGCCCCGGCGCCCCCGCTGTTCCCGCCGACCATCCCGGCCAGGGTGATCGGCAGCGGCGAGCCGTACGTCAGCGTGCCGCTGACCGTCACCGTGCTCGTGAGCTTGCGGCGCTCGACCGCCGAGGTGACCAGGGAGGGTTTGGGCGGGCGGCGCGAGGCGGCCTCCTCGGCCGGGGACCGCAGCCGGGAGCCGACGACCCAGCCGACCGCGGCGATCACCAGCACCCCCGCCACGACCAGGGCGAGCACTCTGGATCTGCGCACGCTAGCTCGCAACCGTCGCCATCATCATGCCCACGCCGGGCAGGAACTGGGCCTTCTCGTAGACCCCGTTCGCCTTGGGCCGGTAGGCGGCGTAGAAGTCCTTGCCGCACTCCAGGTCCTCCAGGGAGGCCTTGATCTCGCGCTGCAGCAGGGGCCGCGCCTGGTCGGCGGTGGGCGTCTTGCCCTGGCCGAGCTTGCCGAACTCCTGCATGAACGGTTCCTCGGTGCTGCGCGCGATGTCCGAGGGGCGTTGCGAGGAGGTCCGGTAGCCCTTGCCCTTCAGGCAGTCGGCGAACGCGCCGGCCAGCTCCACCAGCTTGGGGTCGCCGTCGATCTCACGGGCGATGATCTGCTTCAGCATCTCGCCCTGGGCCTTGGAGACCTCCTCCATCGACTTCATGTTCTTGCCGGTGACCTTGTTGATCATCACCAGCGTGCAGGAGCCCATCGCGTCGAAGTAGGCGTCCCGCTGCGCCTTCGGCAGCCCGGCGATGACCTTTCCGTTGGGGTCGTCGCCGGCTCCGTCCATCTCCTTCGTCCGCATCGCCATCCGGCCGACGCCGTCGTTGGGGTAGACGAAGGAGGCGGCGAAGCCGAACCCGTACTTTTCACGATATTTCCGCATGCCCTGGTAGTCGCCGGACATTTCCTGCTTGATGGCGTCCGGCAGCTTCGGCGTGGTCACGACCGGGTGATAGGTGAACCCCTTGCCCTTCATACAGGTGGCCAGTTGGGCCTGGTGCTGGCGCTGCTTGCCTGCGGGGTCCGCGGAGGGTGAGGCGGCCGCCCCGGTCTCACCGGAGGTAGAGCATCCGGCAAGGGCCGCCAGCAGGGCCGCAACAATCATGAGCGGCGCTCGGGAGTTGGTCATGGGACTTCACTGTCGCCAGTACAAGCTGAAGCGAACCTGAACGCGCCTGAAGCGCGCTGCTCCCGCCGGCGATCATCACACGGACCCCTGCGGCGCCCGCCCGCGCACGGTCTCCGGCTGCCCCTCGAACAGCTCGTGCGGCCTCCGCACGAGAGGCGAGGGCTACCGGCCCCGGTCCGGGCCACCGAAAGGGCGGTCCCGTCGATCCACGCCACCGGCGGCCTGGTGACGGCTCCCGGCCGGTGGCGCGCTCGCGCGGGCCCGTGAGAGCGGCCCGCCCCCGCCCGGAGCGCGCCGGGCGGGGGTGGTGGCGGTGGCGGTCAGCGGAGGTCGCGGATGAGGGTGCCGATGATGGAGTCGACCTTGTCGGAGTTGAACGAGTCCGAGCCGATCAGCAGGGTGACGGCCCGCCGCCCGTCGTCCGTGACGGCGTTCCTGAACTTGTGTCCGCTGGCCATACTTCCGCTGTGTCCCCACGTGACCAGGCCGGGGGCGTGCTGGTAGCCCTCGACGCCCAGGCCGTAGTCCTGGCCGAAGTCGTCCTTGATGGTCTTCTTCATCTCGGCGAGCTGGGCCGGGGCCAGCAGCTTGCCGGTCATCAGCGCGCTCCAGAAGGCGGTCGTGTCGGCGCCGGTCGAGATCAGCGCGCCCGACGCGTCGGCCTCGGAGGTGTTCCACTCCGTCTTGTCCACCAGCTTCCCGCCCTCCTTGATGTAACCCCGCAGGTCGGGCTTGGGGAGGGTGGTCCGGTCGCCGGGCCAGGAGGTTTCGCGCAGCCCGAGCGGCTTGATGATGCGCCGCCTGATCTCATCGCCGATGCCGCGGCCGGTGATCTTCGTGACGATCAGCCCGGCCAGGTTGTAGTTGGTGTTGGAGTAGGCGAAGCCCGACGGGGTCCTCTCTGGCGGGGGCAGGGGCAGCGCCTGCTCCACCGTCTGCAGGGGCTCGATGTGGTCCCAGCGGTGCTCCTCCTCGTCCTCCCAGAACGGCGCGGCCAGGTAGTCGGGCAGGCCGCTGGTGTGCTGCAGGAGCTGGCGGATCGTGATCTCGCGGCCGTCGTAGTCCTTGGTGCGGATGAGGCCGGGCAGATGGCGCTCGACGGTGTCGTCCAGCTTGAGTCTGCCCTCGCCGGCGAGCTGCAGCACGACCGTGGCCGTCCAGGTCTTGGTGTCGCTGCCGATGCGGCTGTGCTCGTCGCCGGTGACCTTGCGGCCGGTCCTGCGGTCGGCGAGGCCGACGCCGCCGGTCCAGACGCCGCAGCGCGGGCTTTTCACCGTGACCGCGATCCCCGCCCCGACCCTCTCCAGCGCCTTCAGCGCCGTCCAAATGGGCTGGGTGTCGCACCGTGACGTCACGGCCGACGCGGCGGACGGCGCGGCCACCAGGGAGGCCGTGACCACGAAGGCCACGAGAACACCTCGCATATTGTCTCCTTTGACGATACTCCCGCATAAGGCGGATACCCACGGCACGTGCATGCAGCCAGCGTCGCCGCTGACCTGACCGTCCGCATTCGGTGCCCGTCCAGACATTCCGTGCATGCTTTGTACGGCCGGCCAAAGAGGTGAGGATGCTCGGCACCGGAGTACCCGATCTCGCCCAAGTCCTGGACGCGCTGGGCTCGTCGCTGCTGCGCCCGCTGACCGTACTGCCGGAAGGGCCGGTACCGGTCTCCGGCGTGCTCATCTTCGAGCCGCGCGCCCCGCTGCCGTCCGTCAGGGACGCGATCCTGCTGGCCGTCGGCGTGAGCACGGGCGGAACGCGGGCGATGGAGCTCGTGGACGCGGCGGCCGGCATTGGCTACGCCTGCCTGGTGGTGAAGAGTTTCGGCGAACCGGCCGCCGAGCTGGCCGAAGCCGCGCAGCGGTCGGGAGTTGTCCTGCTCGCCGCCGACGAGGCGGTCGCCTGGCATCACCTGGACGCCATGATCTCCACGGCCCTCGCCTTCACGGTCCGCTTCGAGCAGGCCGCGGGAGCGCCGGCGGTCGGCGATCTGTTCGCCCTGGCCAACGCGATCGCGGGGATGGTCGGCGGCGCCACCGTGATCGAGGATCCGCACCGGCGCATCCTCGCGTACTCGACCCTGCCGGGGCAGGCCATCGACGAGGGCCGCCGCCAGGGCATCCTCGGCCTGCAGGTGCCGGACGGCCCGGACTACGACGAGGTGTACCGCGCGCTGGTCAAGGCGGGGTGTACCTGCCGGTTCCCGGCGTTTCGCGGCGGGCTGCCCCGCCTGGGTGTCGTGGTCCGCGCGGGCAGCGAGGAACTGGGCTCGATCTGGGTCGTCGACGCGGAAGGCTCGCTGGACGCCGCCGCCGAACAGGCGCTGTCCGATGTGGCCGACATCGTCTCGCTGCACCTGCTCGCGGCGCGTACCGCCGACGACGCCGTGCGGCGCAGGCGCGCGGACCTGCTGCGGCGGCTGCTGGCCGACCCGAGCAGCGTCACCGCGGTCGCGCCGCAGCTCGGCCTGGACCCGAACCTGCCGGTCGCGGTGGCCGCGTTCGCCGTCGTGTCGAGCAAGGCCGACGACGTTCTGGCGGCGCACGCGGCCACCCGGCTCGCCGACCTGGTGAGCCTGCACTGCGAGGCCCACTACGGCAGGCACGGCTGCGCTCTGATCGACGGCACGGTCTACGCGCTGCTGCCGAGCGGGCCGTCGCCGAAGGCGCACCACGAGCTCGTCGCCGACATCGCCCGGCGGGCCCACGGCGCGCTGCGGGTGCCGATCCAGGCCGGGCTCGGCTCGCGCGTGCCGGGGCTGCGCTCGATCGCGAGCTCACGCGCCGACGCGGATCTCGTCCTGCGCGCCCTGACCGACCGGCCGGGCGAGCACCGGCCGTGCCAGGTCGCCACGATCGACGAGGTGTGGGCGGGCGCGACGCTGTCCGCGCTGGCCCAGATCCTGGCCGCGCACGACGCGCTGCCCCGCAGCCTCGGGCCGGCGGTCCGCGCCCACGATCTCGAGCACGGCACCACCTACGCCGACACCCTCCTCGCCTACCTGGGCGCCGACGGCGACTTCGCCGCCGCCTCCCAGCGGCTGTCGGTGCACCCGAACACGATCCGCTACCGGCTCTCGCGCGCCGAGGAGATCTTCGGCTTCGACCTCGCCGACCCGGACGAACGTCTCGTACTGTGGCTGCGGTTGCGGCTGGGCGACCAGGTCGGCTGGTAGGGGGTGCGACCCATGACGAACGAGCTCAGCGTCCGCGTGACGACCTTGTCTCGCGGCGTCGTCATCCACCTGTCCGGGCCACTGACCAGCGGCGCGCCGGGACATCCGCCTGATCATGGCGGCCACCGGACCGCCGATCGCGCAGGCCGCGGAACGGCCTGCGGGAGGCCGTGGACGAGCTCGAAGGTTGACTCGCGACCAGGGACCCCCGTTAACCGCTTTTTACCGCAGGCAGCCCAAGGGCCTGATACAGTCGTGGGCAGTTGCAGTTGTGGTACCCCATACAAACTTTTGGTGCACCTGGCGATCGTGATGGGTCAGGTGCGTTTTTTGTTGCCGGTCATCTCCGGATGGGCACATCGCGGCAACTCGGAATCCGTAGGTACGGATGCCGGTTCTGCACACCTATCAAAGGGAGATAGACATGGCCGTCGGAACTGTCAAGTGGTTCAACGCGGACAAGGGCTTCGGCTTCATCGAGCACGAGGGCGGTCCGGACGTCTTCGCGCACTACTCGCAGATCGTCTCTCAGGGCGGCTTCCGCGAGCTGCGTGAGGGCCAGAAGGTGTCGTTCGACATCACCCAGGGCCAGAAGGGCCCGCAGGCGGAGAACATCGTTCCCGCCTAGTCTGTACGCGTGAAGGCCGAGGCTCGCACCCGATGGGTGCGGGCCTCGGCTCGTTTCTCCCCCTTGACCGCGGGGAAGAGCATGATCCCGGCCACGACCAGCGCCGCTCCGGCCACGTGCCAGACGGTGAGCGCCTCGCCCAGGAACGCCACCGCCGTCATGACGCCGATCACCGGGACCATGTTGAGGATCACGCCCGCCGTACCGGCGGGAATGTGCCTGATCGCGTGGTTGTAGAGCACGAAGCCGAGCGCGAAGCAGACCCCGCCCACGAAGATCGCGGCCAGCCAGTACGGCGCGGCCACGCCGGTCGGCAGCGGCTCCCTGCCGCTCATCCACGGCCAGAGCGCCAGCGGCAGCACGAGCGCCGTGGCGTAGGTGAACTGGTAGGTCGTCATCGTGAGCGCGTCCACGCCCGGAGCGGTCCTGGCGGCGAGCGTGACGTAGACGGCCGCGGCCAGCGAGCCGCCGAGCACGATCAGGTCGCCGGCGTTGAAGCCGCTCCCGAATCCGTTCCCGAAGCTGCCGCCGTCGAGCACCAGAACACCGAGCAGCGCCAGCACCAGACCGAGCACGGACCTGCTGCGGATGCGCTCCTTCAGGAACATCGCCGCCAGCACCAGGACGAAGGCGGACTCGGTCGCCCCGAGCAGCGAGGCGTTCGTCGCCGTCGTGAAGGTCAGGCCCAGCGTCAGGCCGCCGTAGGCGAGCGCGGGCTCGAACAGGCCGAGCAGCGCGAACCGCCACGGACCGGGCGCCCCGTCGCGCCGGCCGCGCAGCAGCAGGACCGCCCAGAGCACGGCGGTCGCGGCGGCGAGCTTGACGACCAGCAGGGTGAGCGGGCCGAAGCCGTCCAGGGCGTATTTGGTGGCCGTCGTCGCGGCGCCCCAGCCCACCGCGGCGACGATCAGGAGCACGCGGTTCATGACACCGACCGTTCTACGGGGCAGTCGTCCTGCGGGCAGGCGACGTAGTCGCAGAGGCGGCAGATGCGGTCCGCGCGCTCGCGGCTGACGGCCAGGGTGGCCAGCACCTGTTCGACGAGGCCGGTCAGCTGCCGCGCCTGCTCGTCGGTGAGCGTTTCGAGCGCCCTTCGCAGTACGGCCCGCCGCCCGGCCACGATCGCCGTGGCCATCTCGGCGCCGCGCTCGGTCAGCCACAGCGACACGCTGCGCCGGTCACGCCCCGGGCGCCGTTCGACCAGGCCTTCGGCGGCCAGCCGGTCGACCAGGCGGACCGTCCCCGAGCCGGTGATGCCGAGCACCCGGCTCAGCTCGTCGATGTGCTCGCCCGGCACGGCCAGGATCGTGGCCAGGGCCGAGGCCCCGGTGGCGCCCTGGGCGGTGACGCGCCGCGTGGCCTCGTCCAGTTCGTCGGCGAGCCCGACGACCAGAGCGCTGACGAGGTTCGCTGATCTGTCGTCCATGTCGTCCATGCCGTCCATAATAGCTGACTGAGTCAGTCATATAAAGGTTTCAGGGGTGGCTGGCCGGAGCCGGTGATCGTATCGTCTGGAGAGATTCCCGACGTGAGGATCTTCGGATGCCCCGACCACGCACCGTCCTGGCCTTGTTCGCCCTCGTCGCGCCCCTCCTGTACGGCGGGCCCGCCCAAGCCGAGACCGACCAGCCGTTACCCTCGGCGATCTTCCGCGCCACGCACAACAGCTACTCGGGCGACATCGGCGGCGCCAGGAAGTCGATCCCCCACCAGCTCGACCGCGGCATACGCTTCATCGAACTCGACATCCACGACAACGGCTACGCCACCTCCCGCGACTACGCCGTCGGCCACGACTCCCCCGGCGACGAGGTCGACCACCAGGCGGGCAACCCCGGCTCCAACAACCTGCGCGACTGGCTCACCGTGATCAACAACTGGTCCGCGCAGCACCCGGAGGCCGCGCCGATCGTCGTCGCCCTGGACGTCAAGGACAACCTGACGGACAACGGCTCCTACGCCGCGGGCAACCTGGCCGCGCTCAACGACGAGCTCACCTCCGTCTTCGGCGCGCGCCTGCTGCAGGCCAAGGACTACCCCGCGCAGCCGCCCACGGTCGACGCGCTGCGCGGCCGGGTACTCCCGGTGATCTCCGGCGACGGCGGCACCCGGGCCCAGTACAAGCGGGACGTCGGCCACAACCCGGCCGTCGCGATCAACGGCCGCGGGCAGGTCGTCGAGGTGCACGACTCGGGTTCCGGCGACCTCTGGTACTGGTCCGGCGTGTACGGCGCCGACGGCCGCGTCACCTGGCTGCGCCACGGCAGGTACGACACCGGCGTGACCCCGGCCGTCACCCTGAACGACAACGGCGACCTGGTCGAGGTCCACCAGTCGCAGAACGCGACCACGCTCTGGTACCGCGTGGGCCGCCTCGCCGCCGACGGCGAGATCACCTGGTCGGCCTCGAACCGCTACGACAACGGCGTCCTGCCGACGGTCAGGTTCACCGACCCGGCGGGCACCCGGTTGCGCGAGATCCACCGCAGCCAGGCGAACAGCCAGAACTGGACGTGGAACGGCGCCTTCGACGCCGGAGCCCGATCGGTCACCTGGAGCGCCAACGCCAGGACCTCCGACCCCCGCTACGACAAGAGCACCTCGGTCAGCGGCTCCTCCCGCGTGCGCGTGTGGACCGGCGCCGACGGACCGACACCGGCCCAGACCCTGCGCGTGGACACCGACCGGCACGCCGGCGCGCGCATCCGTTACCAGCAGACCGCCTTCATCGAGTTCCAGCAGGGCAACAGCGCCGAACTGCAGCAGGACGCGCTGTTCTACGCGGCGCCCGCGAGCGCCTCCGCGTTCATGGTCTCCTCCCGGCAGGCCGGGCGGCTGGTGCGCGGGTGGGGCTTCAACTCGGCGGGCAACGCGACCACGCCGCTGGCCGGCTATCCGGCGACGGATCACCCGGACGCCGCGTGGTACCAGGACCTCCTGACGAGGTCCGGCGCCGTGCGGTGACCCGGGAAGGGCACGGCCGTACCGCCACCGGCCGTGCCCGCCCCGATCCGCGAGGCCGGGCCGCCCATGGGGGGAGCCGCGGATCAGAGTCCCTCGCGCAGGTTCGCCGCGAGGATCTTGGCCGCGCGCACCGTCGCCGCGTGACCGGTGCTGCGCGGGCTGTGGTGCACGACCAGGACCACGACGTTCGCCAGCCGGAAGGCGAACTGCGAGCGGTAGGGCCCGGACGCGCCGGTGGTCGAGTACTGGGTGAACATGAAGGACCCCTCGCCGACCTTCGGCCGGGAGTGGAGTTTGGTCCCCGGCGTGTGTTTCGGCGTGTCCTTCATGGATCTGACCATCTGCGCCTGATGGTCGCGGGCGAAGGCGAGCTTCTTGTACCGGATGACGGTGACTCCAAGGTACGTTCCGTCCGGACGCTCCCAGGCACAGGAGTTCACGTTCAGGAAGCGGCGCCTGGTCCCCGGCCCGAGCAGCTCGCGGACCTCGGCGGCGTCCAGCAGCTCGCAGGTGTCGACGTCGCGCGTGAACAGTTTCGGGGATGGAGCGGAGGACACGGACGGGCTTGCGGTCGTGGACGGGCCGGCGGTCGTGGTGGTGCGGCCGGGCGGGTTCCGGGTCACGATCACCACCGTGGCCGTGCCCGCCAGCGCCACCGCCAGCGCGGCGCCCAGGATGACGGGTTTACGGCGGCGCGGCGGCCTGGCCCGGCGGCGTCCCGCGCCGGTCGTGGGCGCGCCCCGGGCGGCGGCGTTCAGCCAGTCGGCGGCCTGGGCGGGCGAGCACCGGCGGGCCGGGTCCTTCTCCAGGAGCGCGGCCAGTACCGGGGCGAGCGACCCCGCTCTGCGCGCGGGCGGCGGCTCCTGCATGAGCACGGCGGCCATGGAGGCGGCCGGGTTCTGGCGGGCGAACGGCGCCGTGCCCTCCACCGCGGCGAAGAGGGTGGCCCCGAGCGACCACAGATCGGCGGGCGGGCCGTCGGCCTCGCCGCGCAGCCGCTCGGGAGCGATGTAGCCGGGCGAGCCGGTCAGCAGCCCGGTCTGGGTGAGCACGGCGTCACCGGCGACGCTCGCGATGCCGAAGTCGGTCAGCAGCACCCGTCCGTCGTCGGTGAGCATGACGTTGGCGGGTTTGACGTCGCGGTGCGCGATTCCCGAGGCGTGCGCGGCCGCGAGCGCCTCCAGGATGCGCGCGCCGATCCTGGCGACCTGCTGGGGCGGGAGCGGGCCGTGCTCGCGTACCGCCCGGTCGAGGGAACGGCCGCGCACCAGCTCCATGACGATCCACGGCCGGCCGCCGTCCAGGACGACGTCGTGCACGGTGACGATGGCCGGGTGCGAGCGCAGCCGCGCCGCCGCCCGCGCCTCGCGCAGCGTGCGTTCTCCCAGCTCGGCCCGTGCGGCGGCGTCGAGGTCGGGCGGCAGCCGTACTTCCTTGACAGCGACCTCCTGGCGCAGGAGTTCGTCCAGCGCCAGCCAGACGATCCCCATGCCGCCCTGGCCGAGCTGGGACAGCAGCCTGTAGCGGCCCGCGAGGAGTCCTGCGGATTCTGCGCCCGACATCCCCGTCTCCCGTCGCCCTGGAAAGTCCCGATATTAGGGATAAATGGGGTGAGGTACCGGGGTTTCGGTGATCAGCCGGGGCCTGTTCCCCGGTGTACGCCGGAGCGGGCGCGGCGCTCGCCGGCCCGGCTGACCGCCCGCGAGCACGAGGTCCTGCCGCTGCTCGGGCTCCGCGGCACCAGGCGACGGCCCGGGTCGGCCGGTGATCCGGGGACGATGCGCGCTCCGGACGATACTCAGCACTCCCAGAACCCTACGTGATCATCGACGGCCAGGCAGGTGGCCGCCGACCTGTGCCAAGGGCTCATCGCGTGCCGGACCGGCCGCCGCGCCCGTCTGGCTGGTTCGTCGCCGAACGCCATGAACTGGGCTATCCTCCCGATCCAACAGCTTTTCTGGTTATATGAACCGGTTTGGGGCCTCATGTCTACCCTTGTGCTTCTCCATGCCTTCGGCTCCAGCCGCCGCGCCTGGTCACCCCAGGTCGCCGAACTGTCCCGGCGGCACCGGGTGCTCACGCCCGACCTGCCCGGCCACCACTCCAGCCCCGGCCCGTTCTCCCTGGACGCCGCCGTGCGCTCGGTCCGCGAACTGCTGGCCGCCGAGGACCGGGTCCACCTCGTCGGGATCTCCGGATCGGTGAGCGTCGCCCTCCTGACGGCCCTGGCCGAACCGGAGAAGGTCGCGAGCCTCGTCCTGTCCGGCGGCGTAGCGGCCCCGACCGGCGGCGACGGCCTCCAGCGCACCGTCATGGGGCTGCTGCCGACCGGGATGATCGTGTCGATGATGAAGGGCATGTACTCCGGCGGCCGCCCCGAGCACACCGCGACCGCCGCCGAGGACCTGCGGGCGGCGGGTAAGGCGGCGCTGCTCACCGGGCTGCGCGAGCTGGGCGAACTCGACCTGCGGCCCAGGCTCGCCGAGATCAAGGCGCCCGCCCTGGTGCTCGTCGGCGAGAAGGACAAGGCCAACCTCGCGCCCGCCGAGGTCCTGGCCGCCGGACTCCCCCAGGCGGAACTGCGCGTGATCCCGGGCGCCGGGCACATCTGGAACCTCGAACAACCCGAGCTGTTCACCCGCCTTGTCGCCGGCTGGGCCGAGGCCCCACGGGGTTAGCCCACGGCCGCCGCCAGGCGTTCCAGCTCCAGGGCGACGCCGTCCTCGTCGATGGAGCCGATCACATGGTCCACGGCCGCCAGCACGTCGGCGTGCCCGTTGGCCATGCCGTACGACGTGCCCGCCCAGGCCAGCATGGGCAGGTCGTTCGGCATGTCACCGAACGCGATCACCTCCCCGGCCCCGATGCCCAGCCCCGCGGCGTACGACATCAGGGCCGAGGCCTTGCTCACCCCGGCGGCGATGGCCTCGATCAGGCGTGATCCGTTGGAGTGGTAGACGGTGACGATCGGGGCCAGCTCCGGCGCGGCCAGCGCGAGCAGCTCGTCGGCCGACAGCGTCGGGTGGCGGCCCAGCAGCTTGGGACCCGGCCTGCCGAACAGCTCGTGGTCGGCCATCCGCCGCGGCGTGATGCCGCGGTCCCAGTCCCACGGCTCGTACAGGTCGTCGGCGGCCAGCGTGCCGGCGTACTCGACCGCGATGCCGATGCCGGGGATGGCGGCGCGCAGCCGGGCGGCGGCCTCGCCCAGCACCTCGGGCGGGATGGCGTTCTCCTCGACGACCCGGCGGCCGCCCAGGTCGTAGACGAGCGCGCCGTTGGAGCAGATGGCCACGCCGTGATGGCCGAAGGCGGGGGCGATCTCGTGGATCAGCCGCGGCGGGCGGCCGGTGACGAACACGACGCGCGCGCCCAGCCGTTCCGCGGCGGCGAAGGCGGCCACCACGCGCGCGGACACCGTGCCGTCCTCGCGCACGACCGTGCCGTCGAGGTCGGTGGCGATGAGGCGGGGAAATCCCGGCAGAACGGTTCACCTCCATGGGGCCTGGCAGACAGCCAGACTGGCAGCGCCGGACAGCCGCCCGCAAGGTCAGCCCGCCCGGCGCCCACCGCCACCTCGACATGCACGCCGCCATCGGCCCGGCGCCCCTGTTGTCCCGGTGATCGCCTTCCGTAGGATGGCCGGGTGCGCGCTCGTGAGCTTCCCATCGCCCTGCAGGGCCGCCCCGGTCCCGCCAACGCCATCACCGACGTACCCGGTGTCCAGGTCGGCTACGTCACGCTGACCGAGGGTGCGGCCCGCACCGGGGTCACCGCCATCCTGCCCAGAGGCCGCGACGGAGTCGGCACGCCGTGCGCGGCCGGCGTCTACTCACTCAACGGCAACGGTGAGATGACCGGCGTGACGTGGATCGAGGAGAGCGGCGCGCTGACGCTGCCCGTCGCGATCACCAACACCCACGCCGTCGGCACCGTGCACCGCGGCGTCATCGACTGGGTCGTCGCCGCCCATCCCGCGCTCGGCGCCGAGTGGCTGCTGCCGGTCGTGGCCGAGACCTGGGACGGCTACCTCAACGACATCAACGGCCCCCACGTCCGCCCCGAGCACGCCGGCCAGGCCATCGAGTCGGCCGCCGGCGGGCCGGTCGCCGAAGGCAACACCGGCGGCGGCACCGGCATGAACTGCTACGGATTCAAGGGTGGCTCGGGCACCGCCTCACGCCTGGTCGAGCACGCCGCCGACACCTACACGGTCGGCGCGTTCGTCCAGGCCAACTTCGGCAGGCGATCCGAACTGACCGTGGCCGGGGTGCGCGTCGGGCAGGACCTTCTCGACGACAACCCCATGGAGGAGCGCGCGCGGGCACGGGCCGGCGCGGGCTCGGTGATCGTCGTGGTGGCCACGGACGCGCCGCTGCTGCCCGGCCAGTGCAAGGCGCTGGCGCGCCGGGTGCCGATGGGCCTGGCCAGGACCGGCACCACCGGCAGCCACTTCTCCGGCGACATCTTCCTGGCCTTCTCCACGGCCAACGAAGGGGCGCTGGCCAGCGGGTTCGCCGCCGGTGACGACTACGAGACGCTGCGGTTCGTGCCGTGGGGCCGCATGGACCCCTTCTACACGGCCGTCGTCGAGGCGGTGGAGGAGGCGGTGCTCAACGCGCTGACCGGCGCCGAGGAGAGCGTCGGCCGCGACGGCCACCGCTCCCCCGCCCTGCCACTCGACCGCCTGACGGAACTACTCTCCCGCTGAGGTCACTCCCGGGCGACGACCGCGCCGCCTCAGGGGTCACGGATTTTCCCGCCGCGGGGTACGGCGGCGCCGCCGTACCCCTGTCAGGGCTCGCTCAGTACGCGGCCGGGATCGCGCGCGGCACGCGCGGCATGCCCCACAGGCGGTTCTCCTCGCGCAGCGTGCGCAGGCGCTCCACCTCGGCGCTCCACTCGGCGCCGGCGGGCGTGGCCTTGGCCTTGCGGCGGGCGATGCGGTCGTCGTAGGCCTTGACGCCGAACGTGGCCCGCTGGCCCGCCTCCGCGCCGCGCAGCGCCTCGGTCAGCGCCTTGTCGAAGATGCGGCCCGCGGCCAGCAGCTCGATGTCGTCGACGTCGGCGGCCCGAAGCTCACGCACGGTCAGCTCGGCCTCGCGGGCCTTGGCCAGCAGCTCCGGGAAGGTCTTGGAGATCTCGATGTCCGCGTGGTAGCGCACCTCGGCCTCGCGGCTCACCCGGGGACGGAAAAACGCCATCGACTCTGCCTTTCTCAACGCTGCGTATCAGGCGTAGCGTACGCCGTCGCGGGACACGGGCCGTAATCGGACCCGCCCCGGCGCCTTTACATAGTAGATTTCTTACATGCCCGCGAAGCGACCGCCCGTACCCCTGTCCCGCGAGCGCATCATCGACGCCGCGCTGCACATCGCCGACAGCCAGGGCCTGCGCAGGCTGACCATGCGCCGCCTCGGCGACGCGCTGGAGGTGGAGGCCATGGCCATCTACCACCACCTTCCCCGGGGCAAGGACGCGCTGATGGACGCCCTGGCCGAGCACGTCACCGCCGTCCGGGTCGAGGCGGCTTCGAGCTGGCAGGAGACGGCCAAGGCCTGGTGCAGGGCCGGGCGCGAGGCGTTGCGCGACCATCCCGGCGTGCTCGCCCTCGCCCTGACCAAGCCGCCCAAGGGCGCCACCACGGTCTCGATCAGAGACCAGACCGAGCAGCTCGCCGACGCCGGCCTGCCCGCCGCCGCCGAGGCCGTGCGCACCATGCGCGCCTTCGTCTTCGGCAGCGTCGCGGTCGAGGTCCAGCAGTCCGGCTGGGCCGATCCCGAGGTCGACACCTGGACCCGCCGCGACGAGCGAGCCGACGCCGACTTCGAGCGCGGCCTCGACGCCCTCATCAAAGGACTGCAAATTTAGTCGGCGTGTCGCGCTTGGACCGTTATCCTGCTTAAGACACGCTGTGTCGTAGGTCACAGACTCACCCGGGGCACCCTCCACTAACCGCCCGAACGGGCTATGTCGGTTTGTGTGACCCACGTCGCACACTTGCTAGAAACGAACAAGCCCGAGCCGCTCCCCGTCAGCTCAGTGCGACATGGGAGCCATCCACGAGATATCGGAGGCACGCCGATGTGCCCGCACGACCCGGTCTGCCCGTCTGCCGAGGCGCCCGACCGCGAGGCCGCACGAACCCTCGCCTGCCACCCCGAGCAGGGGTGGAGCCTCCTCTGCAACGGCGTCGTCCTGTTCGAGGACACCGGGGAGCTCCTGCCCGGCGGCATCGTCATCGCACCGCACCGCCCCGCCGTGGGCGCCGCCTGACCTACGCGTAACGCACGATCCAGCGGGCGACGATCTCGCCCACCTTCTCGGGGTCCTTCTTCAGATCATGTCCCTCCCCCGGCAGGACGACCAGCTCAGCGGCGTCTGCCGGGTCCGGCACCCCGAACGGGTCCCGGTCCCCGTTGACCACGAGCACGTCGACGCCCGCCTCGCGCAGCTCCCCCGCCCTGGAACGTTCCGGCCTCCCCGGCGGATGCAACGGAAACGCCAGCGCCACCACGGCCGCGGCGCCCGCCCTCCGCGCCGTACGGCAGGCCACCCGGGCCCCGTTGCTCCGCCCGCCCTGCACCAGCGGCAGGCCGGGAAAACGCGCGGCCAGCGCCGCCACGACGACCTCCCACGCCTCGTCCTGCCGCTCGGGCGAACCCGGCGCCCTGGCCCCCGCCAGCCGGAACGGCTGCGTCACCCTGGCCACGCCGACGCCGGCGGCCAGCGCGTGCTCGCGCACCGCCAGCAGGTCGGGCGCGTCCACCGTCCCCGCGGAGCCGTGCGTCAGCACCAGCAGCAGCTTCGGCCGCCGGACCTCGTCGAGGTCGACCCGCGCGAGACCGCGCGCAGTGGTGATCTCCATGGCGCCAACGGTACTCGGGGAGGAGGCGCGACCTGGCTCTCAGGTGGGATGACGGCGCGCCGCCGGGAGGGGACAATCTCGGTATGGCAGACATGCGTCCTCTCCGCGACGAACTGCAGGCGACTCTCGACGCCCGGCGCGATCTCGGTCCCGAATATGAGCAGGCGTTGGTGGAATCGTTCGTGGAGCGGCTGGACGCCACGATCGCCGCCCGGGTGCGCGCCGAGCTCGACACCCACGGCCCCAGACCCGGCAAGAACCACAAGTCGAGCACCTCGTCGCTGATCCCCATCGCGCTCGGCTCCCTCGCCCTCGGCATCCCGCTCACGGCCATCGCCGCCTCGGCGGCCGGTCCGGCGGGCCTGGTCATGGCGTGGCTGGCGATCATCATGGTGAACGTCGTGGCGGCCGTCGCCATCATGCGCGGCCGCTGACCGCACACCGCTCCGCCACGGGTACGAGGGCTCCGTGGCCCGCGGTGGACAGCCGGGCGGTCAGCCGTCGCGGTCGAGGCGCAGGCGGACCTCTTCCGCCAGCGCCTGGTCGGCGTGGTTGAGGCCATAGCTCCAGACCCGCTCCGCGTCGTCGGCGCGCCCGCGCAGCGGCAGCGTGCGCGCCAGCAGTTCGATGGCCAGCGCGCTGGTGCCCGGCTCGTCGCCGTCCTCCACCGCGCCCGCGAACTCCGCGCAGGCCAGCTCCAGGTGGGCGATCCCCAGCTGCACCCGCAGCCTGGCCACCTCCGCGGCCGGGGCGTCGTGCAGGGCGGCCATGAGCACGTCCGCGGCCTCACCCGGCTCGCCCTGAAGCAGCAGCAGGTCACCGAGCTGCTGGGCGGCCCGCGCGCCGAGGTGCGGGTCTCCGGCGCCGATCGCCGCGCGCAGCTCCTCCTCCGCCGCCTCCAGGTCGTCCCGCTGTACGGCCAGCCTGGCCAGCCCCAGCCGCGCCAGCGCCACGTACTCGGGGGCGCCCATGCCGAGCACCGCCTGCCAGGCGCCTCTGGCCTGCTCCGGCCGGTTCTCGCGCTCGAAGCCCTGGGCCAGGTGGCAGGCGGCCTGCGCGCCGTACTCGGGATGGCCGGTCGACAGCGCCACCCGCGCGGCCGCCCGCGCGCCCTCGGCGTCGCCCCGTTGCTCCAGCACCACCGCCAGCCCCACCGCGGCCTGCGCCCGGTCGGGCCCCGCCGGGTCGGCGGCCAGCTCGGACAGGATGGCCGCCGCCGCATCGAGATCACCGCCCTCGGCCAGCCTCCTGGCGTGTTCCAGCGGGGACGCGTCGACGTCTGGGGGTGTCAAGGAGGCTCCTTCTGAACGTTGATCGCCCCGAGCCTAACGACTCGGAGCGATCACGTCTCGCAACTCGGCCTGTCCTCATCTATCCCTGATGGACACGCTCTTGTTGCCTGCCGCCGTGACGAACGTCCAGGGCGGCCCGTGACATACACCACGACCGTCCCGGCCGGCATCGGACGTCAGCAGCCCCGGGCGCCGAACGCCAGGAACTGGGTGACCTCACGCTGGTCGAAGTTGTCGTCGCTGCCGATCACCAGCGTGCACTCGCCGGTGGCCAGGCGCGGCCCCCACGCCAGGCTCTCCAGGTTCTGGACCGGCGACCTGACGTTCTCCAGGTCCATGACGAGCCGCTTGGAGACGGGCCGGTAGGGGCGCCCGGTCGCCAGGCTGTCACGGGCCTGGACGTCGGTGGCCCGGCGCAGGTCGATCTCGTAGAGCTTGACCTTGTAGTCCACGCCCTCGATCCAGGAGCGCTCCAGCGCGAGGTAGCGGTGGTCGTCGAGGGCGAGGATCTCCGACACGCCGCTGTCGGTGACGCCGTCCGGCGGGATCGGGGCGGCGGGCAGACGGTCGATCGGGTAGGCGTACTGCCCGCGCAGCCGGCCGTCGCGGCCCCACACCGTGATCCGGGCCGGGGCGCCGGACTCTACGGTGGGCGGCTCGCCGTCCTCATAGCGGGGGCCCTCCACGATGGCGGCGATCGTGGTCGGCGCGAACGTCAGCCCCTCGAACCCGAAGTTGCGCCGCGGGCCGCTGGTCGTGCCGGTGACCTTCAGGTTGCCCGGCAGCGGAAGCTCGCCCAGATGACGCCCGTCGCGCCCGGCCCAGCGGACGAACAGGCCGGACAGCGGGATGGCGGGGTTGTGCGCGTCCGGCCGGTCGCCCTCGTGGCCCCAGAGCAGGTTGCGGCTCCACCGGTCGAAGCGGATCGTCTCCGGGTCGGCGTCCCCGGGCTTGCCGTACCCGGGATAGGGGGTCCCGTCGGGGCGCAGGAGCGTGGTGGCGCCGGTCAGCCGCACCCCGGTGAACGCGCCGGTGCGCCGGTCGATGTCGAGGGCGCCGGTGTAGAAGCGGGCGGGGTTGTAGCGCCAGCGGTCGTCGGAGATGAAGTACCAGGTGCCGGTCCGCGGGTCGCGGTCGATGCCGGACAGACCGCCGACCACCGTGCCCTCGAACTCCATCTTGTGCGGAAGGCGCTGCTCACCGAGAAAACGGGTGATTCTGAGCTCCTGCCGCGGGTCGGAGGCGGCGCTCGACGGCGGGGTGGCGACGAGTTGCGCGCCGACCGCCAGCGCCAGAGCCAGGGCGGCCTTCACCGATCTTCCCCGAAGGATCATTCACTTCTCCACGGCTTGGAAACGGGCCCCGTCGGGGCCTGAGCAAGCACATGAGAGCGTGGATCAAGAGGAAAGTCATGAGGACATGCCGCTGCCCCGGCAGCCTTTACCGTCGGCTCCCGGGCCCGGACCGTCGAAGGCCCCGGGAAGGCACAAAGCGCTTCCCGGGGCCTTCGTCAACCTCAGTCCTCGTACGCCTCCAGCGGCGGGCAGGCGCAGACCAGGTTGCGGTCACCGTAGGCCTGGTCGATACGGCGCACCGGCACCCAGTACTTGCCGTCGCGCAGCGAGCTGAGCGGGTAGGCGGCCTCGGCGCGGGTGTAGGGGTGCGCCCAGGTGTCGGAGGTGGCCGCCTCGGCGGTGTGCGGGGCGTTGCGCAGCGGGTTGTCGTCCTTGTCGTAGGCGCCCGAGGCCACCTTGGCGATCTCGCCGCGGATGGCGACCATGGCGTCGGCGAAGCGGTCGAGCTCGGCCAGGTCCTCACTCTCGGTCGGCTCGATCATCAGCGTGCCCGCCACCGGGAAGGACATTGTGGGCGCGTGGAAGCCGTAGTCGATGAGGCGCTTGGCCACGTCGTCGACGGTGACGCCGGTCTCCTTGGTGATCTGGCGCAGGTCGATGATGCACTCGTGGGCGACCA
This sequence comes from Nonomuraea sp. NPDC050540, assembly GCF_044457485.1. Taxonomy (NCBI): domain Bacteria; kingdom Bacillati; phylum Actinomycetota; class Actinomycetes; order Streptosporangiales; family Streptosporangiaceae; genus Nonomuraea; species Nonomuraea sp. NPDC050540. The sequence continues at coordinate 227,886 of NZ_JBITHA010000017.1, read as the reverse complement.
GGCCGCCGCGGCCGGTGTAGAGGACCGGGTAGTGCGGGGCCAGGCGGCGGGCCAGGTAGTTGGCCGACAGGATGGCCTGCTCGGTGGCGGCCTTGAGGCCCTCGCCGCCCATCATCCTGATGTAGGCCCAGGAGATGGGCAGGATGCCGGCGGAGCCGTACGGGGCGGCCGAGACCGCGCCGACCGGCGAGCCGGGACGCAGCGCGTGACCGGGCAGGTAGGCGGCCAGGTGCGCGCGGACCGCGACCGGGCCGACGCCGGGACCGCCGCCGCCGTGCGGGATGCAGAAGGTCTTGTGCAGGTTGAGGTGGGAGACGTCGGCGCCGAACTCGCCCGGCTTGGCCAGGCCGACGAGGGCGTTGAGGTTGGCGCCGTCGACGTAGACCTGGCCGCCGGCCTCGTGGACCTTGGCGCAGATCTCGGTGATCGTCTCCTCGTACACGCCGTGCGTGGACGGGTAGGTGACCATGATCGCGGCCAGCGTGTCGCGGTGCTTGGCGATCTTGGCGTCGAGGTCGGCGAGGTCGATGTTGCCCTCGTCGTCGCAGGCGACCACGACGACGCGCATGCCGGCCATGACGGCGCTGGCGGCGTTGGTGCCGTGGGCGGAGGACGGGATGAGGCAGACCTCGCGGCCCGTGTCGCCGCCCGCCTGGTGGTAGGCGCGGATGGCCAGCAGCCCGGCGAACTCGCCCTGGGAGCCGGCGTTGGGCTGGATGGAGACGGCGTCGTAGCCGGTCACCTCGGCCAGCCAGGACTCCAGCGTGCCGATCAGCTCCAGGTAGCCCTCGGTCTGCTCGGCCGGGGCGTAGGGGTGCACGGCCGCGAACTCGGGCCAGGTGATCGGCTCCATCTCGGTGGTCGCGTTGAGCTTCATCGTGCACGAGCCCAGCGGGATCATCGAACGGTCGAGGGCGATGTCCTTGTCCTGCAGCTTGCGCAGGTAGCGCAGCATGGCGGTCTCGGAGCGGTGGCTGTGGAAGACCGGGTGGGACAGGTAGTCGTCCTCGCGGGCGAGCGAGGCGGGCAGCGCGTCGTCACCGGCCAGGTCGCTGAGCCCGGCGGAGACGCCGAAGGCGGCGGCGACCTGCTCCAGGTGGGCGAGCTCGGTCTTCTCGTCGCAGGAGACCGAGACGTGGTCGGCGTCGACCTGCCAGAGGTTGACGCCGCGGGCGGCGGCCTCGGCGACGACCCGGGCGGCCCTGCCGGGCACGCGGGCGGTCACGGTGTCGAAGAACTCGCCGTGCACGACCTCCACGCGGCCCGCGCGCAGCACCTCGGCGAGCGTCACGGCGTGCGCGTGGGTACGGCGGGCGATCCGCCGCAGGCCCTCGGGCCCGTGGTAGACCGCGTACATGCCGGCGATGACGGCCAGCAGCACCTGGGCGGTGCAGATGTTGGAGGTGGCCTTCTCACGGCGGATGTGCTGCTCGCGGGTCTGCAGGGCCAGGCGGTAGGCGGGCGCGCCGTCGGCGTCCACGGAGACTCCGACCAGGCGGCCGGGCATCTGCCGCTGCAACCCCTCGCGCACGGACATGTACGCGGCGTGCGGCCCGCCGAACCCGAAGGGCACGCCGAAGCGCTGGGAGGAGCCGATCGCGATGTCGGCGCCGAGCGCGCCGGGCGCGGCGATGAGCGTGAGGGCGAGCAGGTCGGCGGCGGCGACCACGAGGGCGCCGGCGCCGTGCGCGCGCTCGGCCAGCGCGCGGAAGTCGCGCACACGGCCGGAGGCGCCCGGGTACTGCACCAGCACGCCGAAACACTCGGGCAGCTCGCCGTCGAGGTCGGAGGAGACGAGCTCGATGCCCAGCGGCTCGGCGCGGGTGGCCAGCACGGCCTTGGTCTGCGGGAGGGCGTCGGCGTCGACGACGAAGACGTGGCTCTTGGACTTGCCGGCCCGGCGGGCCAGGGTCATCGCCTCGGCGGCGGCCGTGCCCTCGTCCAGGAGGGAGGCGCCGGCCACGTCGAGGCCGGTGAGGTCGGAGACGACCGTCTGGAAGTTGAGCAGCGCCTCGAGGCGGCCCTGCGAGATCTCGGGCTGGTAGGGCGTGTACGCGGTGTACCAGCCGGGGTTCTCCAGCAGGTTGCGGCGGATCACCGCGGGCGTGATCGTGTCGTGGTAGCCCAGGCCGATCATCGAGGTGAGCACGCGGTTGCGGCCGGCCAGCTCGCGCAGCTCGGCGATGACCTCGCTCTCGCCGGCCGCCGGGGGCAGCTTCAGCTGGTCCTTGGCCCTGATGGCCTCGGGTACCGCCACCGCCACCAGGTCGGAGACCGACTCGAAGCCGACGGCCTCCAGCATCCGCTGCTGCTCGTCGGCCGAGGGCCCGATGTGGCGGGTGGAGAACGGAGGTGCTGTCAGGTCGGTCATGAGGGTGCCCTCCCGAGGCGATGGAGACCGGCGCCGGGGCGCGGTGGCCGGGTCTCCCCCTCTGTCATGGGACCTGAGAGCTTCACCCCGCGGGCGGGGCTTGCACCGTCGGTGAGGCGCGCCTGGCTGGCGTGCCTGCTTTCCAGAGTTGCCTCACCCGAGCGGTACCGGTTGCCTGAGAGATTCCGGGGAGGGTTGCTCCTTCGGCGCCCCGACTCAGGGTCGGGGACTCTCCCGCACGGGGTCGTCAGCCTTCGGGTCCTAGATTACTACGCCGGGCCGCGTCAGGCGTTCCGGCACGCTCGGCTATCCGATCTTGCGCGCGCGCCGCCGCTGCGCCAGCTCGTCCGCGGGGTGGTCGGCCGGGTCGTCACCGGCCGCGGCTCGTTCCCCCGGCAGCTCCGCGAGCGACCCCTCGACTTCCCGCCAGACTTTGCCCAGCGCGATCCCGAACACGCCCTGACCGCCCTGCAACAGGTCGATGACCTCGTCGGCCGAGGTGCACTCGTAGACGCTGACGCCGTCGCTCATGAGCGTGATCTGCGCGAGGTCGGCCACGCCTCGATCACGCAGATGCTGGACGGCGGTGCGGATCTGCTGGAGCGAGACTCCGGTGTCCAGCAGCCGCTTGACGACCTTGAGCACCAGGATGTCGCGGAAGCTGTACAGGCGCTGCGAGCCGGAGCCCTGGGCGGCCCTTATCGTGGGCTCGACCAGGCCGGTTCTGGCCCAGTAGTCCAGCTGCCTGTAGGTGATGCCGGCCGCCGAGCAGGCCGTCGGGCCCCGGTAGCCGATGTCACCCGGAAGTGTCGCGGGGGCGTCGTCGAAGAGCAGGCCCTGCTCTCCGGCACGCTGCCGCGCGCTCTCGCGCCGCACCGGATCTTCCTGGCCGGCCGTCTTTCCCTCGCCGCTGCTGACCGCCACGCGGACCTCCGGCTTTCTCTCATCCCGCGGCCTGATCTGGGGGTTCGCAACGCGCGACCACGGGTTTCACTTGCACCGTAGGACCGTGACCAAGCGCAGTCAACGATCCGGCTCGGCGCGTCGTGAAGCGTAAATGCACTGAAATACCTACCCCGCCCTGCCGAAGTCCTCGGGCGTGATCGTGTCAAGGAACTCCCTGAACTTCTCCACCTCGTCCTCCTGGTCGTCAGGGATGATCACACCGGCTTCCTGCACGACCTCCTCGCTGGCGAAGATCCGGGCACCGGTGCGCAGGGCGAGCGCGATGGAGTCGGACGGCCTGGCGCTCACTTCGACGCCGTTGGAGAAGACCAGATCGGCGAAGAAGATGCCGTCACGCAGCGCGACGATGTTGACCGCGCGCAGGCCGACGCCGAGCGCGCTGAGCACGTCGCGGAACAGGTCGTGCGTGAGGGGTCGCGGCGGCGGCTCCTCGGCCTGGGCCAGCGCGATGGCGGTCGCCTCGGTCATCCCAATCCAGATCGGCAGGAACCGCTCTCCGTGTGCCTCCTTGAGCAAGACGATCGGCTGATTTGTGGGCATTTCAACGCGAACGCCCACTACCTCCATCTGCAACACGGGCTGCTCCGTATCCGACACCTGACCGCTCTTATGCAATTCAACGTAACACCCGGCGGACACCTGAGGGCGCGCCGGTGGCCTCTTCATCGGCCCAGGACACTCCGCACGCCCGCGCGCAGCAGGGCCGCGTGCAGATCGAGCAGGTGTGCGGACAGCTCCCTGCCCACCTCGTCGGCCTCCCCGATCGCGCCGGGTCTGCGGCGTTTGAGTATGGGCGCGACGGTCTGCTCCACCAGCCCCGCCTCACGCTCGGCCGCGGCCTTGACCGCCCGCAGGTGCCGGGCGTGCAGGCCGAACCTGGCCAGGGCGCCGACGCTGCGCGCCACCTGGAGCGCGTCCTCGTCGTAGCGGCGCGCGACGGGGGCCAGCAGGCCGTAGTCCTCCAGCTCGGTGAGCGTCTCCTCGCTCAGCCCCGCCGCCTCCAGGAGCTCGGCGCGGCTGAGCCGCACCTCCGGGGTCTCCTGTACGGCGTGCGGCCGCCCGAACGACTCGGCCATCTTGTCCTTGATCACGCGCAGCGGGAGATAGTGATCACGCTGCTCGCGCAGGATGAAACGCAGCTGCTCCACGTGCAGATGCGTGAACTTGCGATAGCCGGACGGGCTGCGCTCGGGCTCGATGAGCCCCTCCCCCTCCAGAAAACGGATCTTGGAGATCGTCACGTCGGGGAACTCGGCGTGCAGCAGGCCGAGCACCTCCCCGATGCTCATGTGCGAGCGGGCCGCCTGAGAGGTCATCCCGCGACGGCGGTCCGCATCAGGAAGACCAGCCGGAACTTGCCGATCTGCACCTCGTCTCCGGAGTGCAGCGGCACCTCCTCGATGCGCTCGCGGTTGACGTAGGTGCCGTTGAGGCTGCCCACGTCGCGCACGGAGAACTGGCCGCCGTGGTGGCGGTAGAACTCCACGTGCCGGCGCGAGACCGTGATGTCGTCGAGGAAGATGTCGCTCTCGGGGTGGCGCCCGGTCGTGGTGAGGTCCTTGTCGAGCCGGAAGCGGCTGCCGGCGTTGGGACCTCTGGTGACCGTGAGCAGCGCGGTGCCCGGAGGCAGCTGCTCCACCAGGGCCCGCTCGGCGAGCATGAACTCACCGGTCTCCGCCTCGTACGCCTCGATTCCCGCGACCGAGATGGTCGAAGTGGTGTCCCCGGCGACCTCGGGTCTGGTCAGCGGTGACCCACAGCGGGAGCAGAAACGGGCATCCTCGGGGTTGGCGTGCCCGCACTGCGTGCAGTAGACGCTCGGCATCGATCGGCTCGGCCTCCTACCGCGAAGTCGCGGCAACGGTGCTCGGGGCGCGCCTCGCTTCGCTCTTCAAGTTTGCGAATGCCGCAACTTACGCTGATCAGCGACGAAGGTCAAGACGGACGCCTGACGACAGGTTTGGACGGTGACAAAGTTACCGCCGAGTCTGCCTCAAGGTCCATGCCGCCGCGCTGCCTTTCTGTCACGTTCCTGTTGCCTGCCGGGCGATCCGGCAGGTCATCCTCCCAGATGCCCGTCCAATGATCCACTCGAAGATCCGGCGTGTCACCCCCGGGAATCCCGTTCGATGATCCGGTACGCCACGTTCTGGTGGCCTGGCCGGCTCACGTTCCCGAGGCCTGTTCCACGATGCGGGCCCAGCGTTCCAGGAGCGCCTGTGCCGAGTCGGCGTCGGCGGCCTCGGCCCAGACGTCCGTGACGGGCTCGGTGGCGGCCGGGAGGATGAGCGCCCAGCTGCCGTCGCCGGCGGCCAGCCGTACACCGTCGGTGGTGTCGACGCGGAAGCCCTCGCCCGCCGCTTCCGCGGCCTCGATGACCGAGCGCATCACCGCGCCCTTGGCCGCCCACGGGGTGGGGACGCTGCGCTTGAGCAGGCTCGCCTCGGGGATGCGGGCGTCGATCTGGCTGAGCGACAGGCGCGTGCGGGCGACCAGGCCGAGCAGGCGCATGAAGGCGGCCAGGCCGTCCACGGCGGGGCTGAACTCCGGCACGATGAAGCCGCCTCGGCCGTCCCCGGCGAAGACCAGGTCGTCGGCCGCGGCGGCGGAGGTGAGCGCGTCGGTGCCGGTGGAGGTCCACTCGACCTGCACGCCGTGGAAGCGGCAGACCTGCTCGGCGACGCGGGTGGTGGTGACGGGCAGGGCGACGCGCCCGCGGCGGCGCTCGGCGGCGACGAGGTCGAGCACGACGAGCAGGGCGCGTTCCTCGCCGATGAGCTGGCCCATCTCGTCGACCAGGGCGATGCGCTCGCCCATGGGGTCGAAGCGCACGCCGAAGGCGGCCCGCGAGGAGCTGACCAGCTCCGCCAGGCGCTGCAGGTCGCGGCGGCGCTCGGCGAGGGTCTCGGTGGGCGAGGCCTCGTCCAGGCGGGCGTTGACGGTCAGCACCTCGACGCCGACACGGCCGAGCAGCGTCGGCAGGACCAGTGTCGCGGTGCCGCCGGCGCAGTCGACGACGACCTTCATGTCGCGTACGCCGGTCATGTCCACGCAGGCCAGCAGCTCGTGGGCGTAGTCCTCGACGGCCCTGGCCGGGTAGCGCAGCTCGGCGATCTCGCCGGGGAACGCGCGGCGGAACTCCTGGCGGGAGTAGACGCGCTCCAGCTTGCGCTGGGCGGCGGGCGGCAGGTCGGAGCCGCGCTGGTCCATGAAGACGATGTCGACGCTCTGGGGGTCGCCCGCGGTGGTACGCAGGGCGATGCCGCCGGCGGCCGCCTCGCGGGAGGTGTGGAAGCGCGCCACGGGCAGCGGGGCGGCCTCGAGGTCCAGGACGTTGATGGCGCTGGCGGTCAGGGCGCCGATGACGGCCCGCTTGAGCGCTCTGGCCGCCAGTGAGGAGTCCCGGGCGGTGACGACCCGCTCGCCCTTCTTGAGCGTCGTGGCGTAGGCGCTGGCCAGCCGTACGCACAGCTCGGGGGTGATCTCGACGTTGACCAGGCCGCTGACGCCGCGGGGGCCGAACAGGCTGCGCTGGCCGCGCGACTCCCAGATGACGCTGGTGTTGACGACGGCGCCCGCCTCGATGGTCTTGAAGGGGTAGACGCGTACGCCGCTGGAGACGTAGGCCTCGGCCTCGATGACGCAGTCGTCGCCGATGACGGCGTTCTCCTCGACGCGGGCGCCGGTCATGAGGTCGGTGCCCTTGCCGATCACGCAGCCGCGCAGGTGGGCGCCGGGGCCGAGGTAGACGTTGTCGTGCAGGACGGCGCGGTGCAGGAAGGCGCCCTCGCGGACCAGCGCGTTGTTGCCGACGACGGTGAACTCGCGCAGTTCGGCGCCGGCCTCGATCTTGGCGTACTCGCCGATGAGCAGGGGGCCCTTCAGGACCGCGTCGGGGTCCACGGTGGCCGATTCGGCGACCCAGACGCCAGGGGAGCGTTCGAAGCCGCCGATGTCGAGCTGGACGCGTCCCGACAGGGCGTCGGCCTGGGCCTTGAGGTAGCTCTCGTGGGTGCCGACGTCCTCCCAGTAGCCCTCGGCGACGTAGCCGAAGAGCGGGGCGCCGCGCTTGAGCAGGCGGGGGAAGACGTCGGCCGACCAGTCGACCACCTCGCCGTCGGCGACCTCGTCGAGGACCTCGGGCTCCATGACGTAGACGCCGGTGTTGACGGTGTCGGAGAAGACCTGGCCCCACGTGGGTTTTTCGAGAAAGCGCTGGATGCGGCCGTGCTCATCGACGATGATGATCCCGAACTCGAGCGGGTTGGGCACGCGTTTCAAGCCGATGGTGACAAGCGCCGCATTCTCACGATGGAAACGGATCATGTCCGATAAATCGATATCCGTTAGGGCGTCGCCGGAGATGACCAGAAAGCGGTCGTCCCTGAGCTTGTCCGCGGCGTTCTTGACGCTGCCGGCGGTGCCGAGCGGGAGGTCCTCGGTGGCGTAGTTGAGGCTCATGCCGAGCTCGTCGCCGTCGCCGAAGTAGTTGCGCACGAGCGCGGCGAGAAACTGCACGGTCACGACGGTCTCGGTGAGGCCGTGCCGTTTGAGCAGCCGGAGCACGTGCTCCATGATCGGGCGGTTGACCACCGGCAGGAGAGGTTTGGGCTGGTTGGCGGTCATCGGTCGCAGCCGAGTACCCTCCCCGCCCGCCATCACGACCGCCTTCACCCGATCACTCCTTCTTGTCGGCCTTGATGAGCTGGCGCACCTGTACCACATACAACAGCCCGGCCCACCAGTACAGGCCCGTTCCCCAGATCGCGAAGGCCCAGCCGGTAATCCGGGCAATTTCCGCATACCACCCAGTGTGGGAGGCGAGGAAGAGGAGCGGGAAGGCGTACATCAGGTTGAACATGGCGGCTTTGCCCAGAAAATGCACCTGGAGTGCCCTGTAGCCGTGTTTGCGAAGGACGGGAGCGAAACTCGCGACGAAGAGTTCACGACCGAGGATGAGCACCACCAGCCACCAGGGGATGACCTCGCGCAACAGCAGGCCGATGATCGTGGCGAACACGTAGAGCTTGTCGGCGGCGGGGTCGATGATCCGGCCGAGGCGGCTGGTCTGGTTGAACGCGCGGGCGATCTTGCCGTCGAGCCAGTCGGTGAACCCGGCCACCATCAGCAGCGCGATGGCCCAGCCGTCCGCCTTGGGCCCGAGAACCAGCCAGAGGAACACGGGGACGCCAAGCAGGCGCAGGAAGCTCAGCAGGTTCGGAACTGTCCAGATCCGGTCCTCGGCGGAAGTTTCGCTCACGCTGCGACCCTACTGCGTTGGGTTGTCCTCCCACGCGATCACCTGCTGTTCATCCCCGGACTCCCCCATTTCCGCCCACTCCGCCCGCGGGCCCCGAGAGAGCGAACACGCGGTGCGGGGTCCCCGGGGCGGTCCCGAACGCCAGGGTTCGCGGAGGCGGGCCCGTCGCCGCGTGGGGGCAGGCGCCAGGGGCGGGTCCTGGGCCCGGGGTCTCGGTCGCGAGGGTGGGCACCTGGCGCGGGCAACCCTGGCTCTGGGAGCCACGGGCGGGGGTGCCGGAAAGCCCGGAGCTGGGGCAACAGGGCTGGGCGGGGGGCGTACCCCCGCAGAACGGCTATGGGCGGGCGGAGGTGAGGAAGGCTCGGATGAGGGCGGAGTCCTTCACGCCGCGCGCGACCTCCACGCCGCTGGAGACGTCCACGCCCCACGGCGCGGCGGCGGCCACCGCCGCGCGTACGTTCTGCGGTGTGAGACCGCCCGCCAGCAGCCAGCGGCCCGTCGGGCGGCCGCGTACGGCGGACCAGTCCCAGGGCTCGCCCGCGCCCGCCCGGGGAGCGTCGACCAGCAGCAGGTCCTCGTCGTAGGCCCCGCAGCGCAGATCGGCGTCGGCGGCCACGGCGCGCACCAGCGTGAGGCCCAGGTCCTTCAGGGCGGTGAAGTCGGAGTGCGGGTGCCGGCCGTGGAGCTGGATCGCCCGCACGCCCGCCGTCAGTGCCGCGGCTCTGACCGTGTCCGGGTCCTCGCCCTTGAAGACGCCCACGGTCAGGACGTGCGGGGGGACCAGGGCGGCGAGTTCGGCCGCGCGCTCGGGCGTGATGCGGCGCGGGCTGTTGGTGAGCACGAGGCCGATGGCGTCGGCGCCGGCCTCGACGGCGGTCCGCACGTGCTCTTCTTCGCTCAGGCCGCAGATCTTGACGTACACCCCTCCAGGCTACGGCAATCGTGAGAGAGCGCTCATGAACGCCTCATGAACGGGTAATCACGCTCCGCGACGATCGTGGTCGTGACAAGAACGATCTCCGCCCTCCTCCTCAGCGCCCTGGCCGTGACCGCCGTCGTGATCTTCACGCCGGGGCTCGGCACGCAGGGGAAGATCACGCTGGGCGTGTTCGCGGTGGCGACCGTTCTGTGGGTGATCGCCACGGTGGACGACACGCTCGTCGCCCTCGGGGCCGGGCTGGTGCTGGTGGTGTCGGGGGTGCTGCCCGCCGACGACTTCTTCGGGGCGCTCGGTGAGCCGACCGTGTGGCTGCTCATCTGCGCCTTCGTGATCGCCGCCGGGGTGTCGGCCTCGGGGCTGGCCGCGCGGGCGACCGCCTGGCTGGTCTCCCGGGCCTCGACGGTACGGCGGCTGGTGCACCTGACCACGGCGGCGCTGGTGGTGAGCGCGTTCGCGGTCCCGGCCACGTCGGGGCGGGCGGCGCTGGCGGTGCCGGTGTTCCTGGCGCTGGCCAAGGTGCTGGAGGGGCGGCGCCGGGTCGTGGTGGCGCTGGCGCTGGTCTTTCCCGCGGTCATCCTGCTCTCGGCGGTCGCCTCCCTCATCGGGGCGGGCGCGCATCTCATCACGGTCGAGATGTTGTTCCAGGCCACGGGCGAGCGGATCGGGTTCGCGCACTGGCTGCTGCTCGGGCTGCCGCTGGCCGTCGTCTCCTCGCACCTGTGCGCCGAGATCGTGCTGCTCATGATCACGCGGCGGGCCGACCGGCGCGAACCGGTGAGCGTCGACGCCGAGGCGGTCGGCGAGGCGACGGGCGTACCCGTCAGCGGGCCACTGGACGGGCCGCAGCGCCGTTCGGCCGTGCTGCTCTGCGTGGTGGTGGCGCTGTGGTGCGCCGAGCCACTGCACGGGGTCTCGCCCGCGGTCGTCGCGTTCGTCGGCGCGGTGCTCACCGCCACGCCGAAGGCCGGGACGATCACCATGAACAAGGCGCTGGCCACCGTGCCCTGGGCGATGCTCATGTTCATGGCCGCCACCATGGCCATGGGCGTGGCCATGACCACCTCGGGGGCGGCCGGCTGGCTGGCCGGCGGGTTGTTCGGCGTGCGGGTGCCGGCCTGGCAGTTCCTGGCCGCGGTGGTCGGGGTGAGCACGCTGGCGCACCTGCTGCTGCAGTCGCGCTCGGCGCGCTCCAGCGTGCTCGTCCCGCTCGTCATCACCGCCGCCGCCGGTCTCGGGGTCTCCCCCGCGGCGGCCGCGTTCGCCTCCACGGCCGCCGCGGGGTTCTGCCACACCCTTCCCGCCTCCGCCAAGCCCGTCGCGCTCTTCCACCGCATCGAGGAGGTCCCCACGTACGGCTCCCGCCACCTGCTGGCCCTGTCGGCGGTGCTCGCGCCGCTGACCGCCGGGCTCGTTCTGCTCTTCGCACTCATGGTGTGGCCGCTTCTCGGCCTGCCCTACTGAAGGATGATCATGCGTATTCTCATCGCCCCGAGTGGTTTCAAGGAGTCCCTGAGCGCGGGGATGGTCGCCGAGGCCATCGCCCGCGGGGTACGCCGGGTTCTGCCGCTGGCCAGGACCGAGACACTGCCCCTGGTGGACGGTGGCGAGGGCTCGGCCGCCGCGCTGGCCGAGGCGCTGGGCGGGCGGCTGGTGCCGTACACGACGACCGGGCCGGTGGGCGCGCCGGTGGACTCGCACCTCGCGCTGCTGCCCGGCGGGACGGCGGTGGTGGAGATGGCGGCGACCGCGGGGCTGCGGCTGGTGCCGCGTGAGCTGCGCGATCCGGGGCTGACCACGACGTACGGGGTGGGCCAGCTGATCGCCGCCGCGCTCGATCACGGCGTGCGGCGGGTGCTGGTCGGCTGCGGCGACTCCGGCACCTCCGACGGCGGCGCGGGCGCCCTGACGGCGCTGGGCGCCCGGCTGCTCGACGCGGAGGGGCGCGCGCTGCCGGCGGGCGGCGCGGCGCTGTCGCGGCTGGACCGGATCGACGTCTCCGGGCTGGACCCCCGGCCGGCGGGCGTGGAACTGCTCGTGGCCTGCAACCCGTGCAACGTGCTGTGCGGCCCGCGCGGCGTGGCGCGGGTGTTCGGGCCGCAGAAGGGCGCCACCCCCGAGCGGGTCGAGGAACTGGCCGCCGCGATGGAGCGCTGGGCCGAGGTGCTGGAGCGCGACCTCGGCGCCGGCGGGCTGCGGACCGCGCCGGGGAGCGGGGCGTCCGGCGGTCTCGGCGCGGGTCTCGCGGCGCTCGGCGGGCGGTTGCTGCCGCGCTTCGAGGTGCTGCTCGACCACGTGGACCTCGACGCGAGGATCGCCGCCGCCGACCTGGTGATCACCGCGGAGGGGGCGATCGACGCGCAGACGCCGTCGGGGAAGATCCCGGCCGAGGTGGCGCGCCGGGCCAAGAGGTACGGCAAGCCCGTCCTCGCCCTGGCCGGAACCATCGGCGCCGGGGCCAGCCAGGTGCACGAGGCGGGCATCGACGCCTTCGAGAGCATCGTGCCGGGGCCCATGCGGCTGGCTGAAGCGATCGACGGCGGCGAGGAGTTCCTGGTGGCGGCGGCCGAGCGGGCGCTGCGCATGGTCGTGGTGGGCGCCCGGCTCCAGCGGGCCCGCGGCACGTCCGAGATCATGACGGCCGCGCTCCCCGGGATCCCGGGAAACGGGCCGTCGCCGGGAACGGGCCGCCCCGCCGTCCCGCCCGCGGCCGACCAGGCGTCGGCGGACCGTGCCTCCGGGGGCCGGGTCGCGACGAAGCCGCGGCCCTCAGAGGGCGGGATCACGAGGATGCCGTCGATCTCCGGCGTTCCCCCGCTGACGGAGCTGATCAGGGGGCGGGTCGCGTGATGGGACGGAAGTGGGCGTCCACCAGCCCCATCCGGTGGGCCACCACCGCCGCCTGGATGCGGTTGCGCAGCCCCAGCTTCTCCATCACCGCCCCCACGTGCGTCTTGACCGTGGTCACGCCCACGTGCAGGAGCTCGGCGATCTCGCTGTTGGACAGCCCGGAGCCGAGCAGGGTCAGCACGTCCAGTTCCCGGTCGGTCAGGTGGGGCGCGGGCGCGGCCTCGGCGCGTACGTCCTCGGCGGCCAGCGCCCGCTCCACCACCCGGCGCAGCACGGACGGCGCCAGCAGCTGCTCGCCGATCGCGGCCCTGCGCACGGCGTCGACCATGCGCTCGGGCTCGTCGTCCTTGACCAGGAAGCCGAGCGCGCCGGCGCGCAGGGCGGCGTAGACGTTGGCGTCCTCGGCGAAGGTGGTCAGCACGACGATCCTGGCCGACGGGGTGGCCGCCAGGATGCGCCGGGCCGCCTCCAGGCCGTCGACGCGGGGCATGCGCAGGTCCATGAGGATGACGTCGGGCGTGAGGTGGGCGGCCAGGCGCACGGCCTCGGCTCCGTCCTCGGCCTCGCCGACCACCTCCATGCCGCCCGCCGCCTGCAGCAGCATGCGTACGCCCGCCCGTACCAGGGCCTGGTCGTCGGCGACCAGCACGCGGATCACGCGGATCACGCGGCGCTCCCCCGGGCGCCGGGCAGGGTGGCGCTCAGCAGCCAGCCGCCGCGCCCGTCGGGTCCCGCGGTCAGGGCACCGCCGAGTGCGCGCACCCGCTCGCGCATCCCGGCCAGCCCCTGGCCGGAGGAGGGCAGCGGCTCGCGGGTGGTGACCGGCGGGCCGTTGCGTACCTCGACCGACAGGCCGCCCGCGGTGCGGGCCCGGGTGACGCTGACGCTCACCTCGGTGCCGGGTCCTGCGTGTTTGAGCACGTTCGTCAAGCCTTCCTGGACGATGCGGGCGGCGGAGGCGCGGGTGACCAGCGGCGCCTCCTCCATGGCGGGGTCGACGTCGAGCGCGACCACGAGGCCGGCGGCGCTCATCCGCTCGGCCGACTCCCTGACCACGTCGCCGGGGTCGGCGAGCAGGTCGGGCGGGCTGTCGGGGTCGCGCAGCAGGTGGAGCAGGCCGCGCAGGTCCTCCAGCGCCTGGTGGCCGGTCTGGCGGATGTCGGCGAGCGCGTCGGCGATCGGGCCCTCGGGCGCGGCGTAGTGGGCGGCGCCGGCCCGCAGCACCATGGCGCCGACGTGGTGGGCGACGATGTCGTGGACCTCGCGGGCGATGCGCTCGCGCTCGGCGAGCTGGTCGGCGCGTACCTGGGCGACCGCCAGGCGGGCCGACTCGCGGGCGCGCAGCTGTTCGGCCGAGCGCGCGGCCTGGTTCGCGCCGAGGTAGCGGCCGATCGCCACCGGCGTGACGACCAGCGCCATCAGCACCACGACGCGGACCGGCGTGGTCTCGACGCCGGGCTCGACCACGGCGATCGAGCCCAGGATGCACGCGGCGAGGTAGACCGCGGCGGTCCACAGCCACGAGGAGACCCGCATCGCGAACACGCCGATGGAGATGAGCACCAGCAGCATGCAGGTGTTGACCACCTGCGGCAGGTAGCTGTCGGCGGCCAGCAGCAGCAGCCCCTGGAGCAGGAAGACCAGGCCGGGCAGCCGCCGCGCGACGCCGAGCGACAGCCCGCCGGCCACCGCGAGCAGCCCGGTGACCCAGATCGGCTGCTCGGCGGCGTGCCAGCTCGTCCAGGTGCTGAGCACCGCGTAGGCGACGCCGCCCGCCGCGAGCAGCAGGTCGGGCGCGATGGCGCGCTCTTCCAGCCGTACGGCGGGCCGCCGCAGATAGGCGCCGAGCAGCGCGGGGAACAGCGCTATCCCCACCGAGTACATCCACGCGGTGGACGTGAACGCCACGCCCGGGTCGGCGATGTTGAACGCGCTCGCCAGCGCGCCCGCCGCCACGGCCGCGACCATCCGGGACCAGCGGGTGCGGTAGGCGGCGGCGCCGAGGGCCGCGCACAGCAGCACCTGCGCCGTGTTGGAGGTGAAGGACCCGATCTGGTCGGTGTAGACGAGGAAGCCCGCGAGGTAGAGGACGACGGCGACCGGCCAGCGGCGCACGAACCCCATCGGCGCCCCGGCCAGCACCGCGAACAGGATCACCGACAGGGCGGGACGCTCCTCCCACGCGGGAGCCTTGCCCGATATCAGCAGGTCCAGGCCGATGCCGGAGGCGGCCAGGAGGAGATCGAGCGGCACTCCCCGCCATCGCCAACGCATGGACAAACGCTATCCCCGCGTGTCGGCTACCGGGTCCTCCCCGGGGAGGACCGGGCCTCCTCCAAGTGGCCGGAACTCTGTCCGTTCGACCGAGGAGTGAGCCCCGATCTATGCCGTAAGTTTCCTCACATGTCTAACGACACCGCTCTCTTTCTGGGCCAGTTCCTGCGCTCGCCCGCCAGCATCGGCGCGCTCGCACCCAGTTCCAGGCGGCTGGCCGAGGCGGTCTCGGCCCCGATCCCGGAACGCGGAGAACCGGTCGTGGTCGAGCTCGGCCCCGGCACCGGCCCCTTCACGGCCGAGATCCAGCGCCGGTTGTGCGGGCGCGGGCACCACCTGGCCGTCGAGTTGAACGACTCGCTGGCCGGGCTGCTCGCCCAGCGCTACCCGCTGGTGGACGTGGTACGCGACGACGCCGCCCGGCTACCGGAACTGCTGGCCGAGCGCCGCCTGAACCGCGCGGACGTGGTCGTCAGCGGCCTGCCCTGGGCCGCCTTTCCCGAGAGCCTGCAGCAGCAGTTGCTCGGTGCGGTGTGCACGGCGCTCGGCTCCGGCGGGGCGTTCACCACGTTCTCCTACATCCACGCCATTCCGCTCAGCGCCGCCCGCCGCTTCCGCGGCCTGCTGGACGAGCGGTTCGAAGAGGTCGTGCCGGGCCGTACGGTGTGGCGCAACGCGCCGCCCGCCTTCGTCTTCCACGCGCGCCGCCCCCGCCCCTGAGCCTGCCCGCGCGGATCAACGATGATCCGCGCGGCTCGACCCTGACCAGAACTTCCTTCTACGATGGGCCGATGGATTTCACGCTTCCGGAGAGCGCGCTGGCCGTCCAGCGCGGCGTCGGCGACATCTGCGCCCGATACGACATGGACTACTGGCAGCGCTGCGAGGCCGAGAAGCGGTGGCCGGAGGAGGTCTGGGCGGAGCTGGCCAAGGGCGGGTGGCTGGGGCTGGCCGTACCCGAGGAGCATGGGGGTGGCGGTCAGGGGCTGCTGGAGCTCGCGGTCGCGACCGAGACGCTGTCGGCGTCGGGATCGGCGGGGGGCTCGGCGTTCACGTACGTGCTGACGCCCGGCTTCGGCGCGCTGACCATCGCCCGGCACGGCTCGGACGAGCAGAAGGCCGCGCTTCTGCCCAAGATGGCCACGGGCGAGATCGAGACGTGCTTCGCGCTGACCGAGCCGGACGCCGGGTCGAACTCCCTGGCCATCACCACCTCGGCCCGCCGCGACGGCGACGAGTTCGTGGTCAGGGGCCAGAAGATCTGGATCACCGGCGTGCAGCGGGCGACGTGGATGCTGCTGGTGACGCGGACGATCCCGGCGGCCGAGGCCAAGCCGCGCACCAACGGCCTGACCGTGCTGCTGGTGAACGTGCCGGAGGCGGTGGCCGCGGGCCAGCTCAGCTACCGGCCGATCCCCAAGATGGGCGCGAACACGACGCCGTCGAACATGGTGTTCCTGGACGACCTGCGGGTTCCGGCGAGCGGTGTCGTGGGGCAGGTGGACCAGGGCGCGCTGGTGCTGTGGGACATCCTCAACCCCGAGCGCATCCTGCTGGCCGCCTCCGCGCTGGGCGGGGCCGAGGTGGCGCTGCGGGTCGGGGTCGCGTACGCCAAGGAGCGCGAGGTGTTCGGCCGGGCGATCGGCGCGAACCAGGCGATCGCGTTCCCGCTGGCCCGGGTCAAGGCCAAGATCGAGCTGGCCCGGCTGATGTTGTACAAGGCGGCGTGGTCGTTCGACCGCGGGCTGCCCTGCGGGACCGAGGCCAACATCGCCAAGCTGACCGCCTCGCAGGCCGCGTGGGAGGCGGCCGACGCAGCCTTCCAGACGCACGGCGGCATGGCGTACTCGCTGGAGTATCCCGTGGCCCGCCTGCTCACCGACGCCCGGATCGGCAAGGTGGCGCCGGTGACCGAGGAACTCCTCCTGAACTACCTGGCCACCCAGGTCCTCGGCCTGCCACGCAGCTTCTGAGGCAGCGCGCCTCGCCCACGCCCGGAGGCGGTGCCGAGCCGGTCGGCGGACTAGAAGCTCGGCGGCCGCTTCTCGCGCAGCGCCCGCACGCCCTCCCGCACGTCGGGGCCGGTGAAGCCGAGGAACTCCATGGCCAGCGAGGCGTCGAAGGCCGGTCCCGCCATGCGCAGCCAGTTGTTGAGCGAGTACTTGGTCAGCCGGATCGCCTCCTGGGCGCCGGCGGCCAGCCGTACCGCGATCTCCATGGCCTTGTCGTGGACCTGGTCGTCGTCCACGCACAGGCTGACCAGGCCCATCCGCTCGGCGTCCGCGCCGGAGACCGGCTCGCACAGCAGCAGGTGGTACTTGGCCTTGGCCATGCCGCACAGCAGCGGCCAGATGATGGCCGCGTGGTCGCCCGCCGCGACGCCGAGGCGGGTGTGGCCGTCGATGATGCGGGCGGTGCGCCCGGCGACGGAGATGTCGGCCAGCAGCGCCACGGCCAGCCCCGCGCCGACCGCGGGGCCCTGGATGGCGGAGACGATCGGCTTGGAGCAGTTGAGGACGTTGTAGACGATGTCGCGGGCCTCGCCGAACACGCGCAGCCGGGTGGCGTGGTCGAGCGTCATCTCCTCGATCATCGACAGGTCGCCGCCGGCGGAGAACGCGCTGCCCTCTCCCCTGACCACGACCGCGCGGACCGCGTCGTCGCGGTCGATGTCGCGCCAGATCTCGGCCAGTTCGCGGTGACCGGCCATGTCGACGGCGTTGAGGCGGCGCGGCTCGCTGATGGTCACGCGCAGCACGCCGTCGGCGGGCATGTCGGTCTTGAGCTTGTCGTAGGAGTAGATCACGGGGCCAGGTCCTCGCGCAGCCGCTCCGCCACGTACTCGCGGGCCTCGATCGCCTGGTCGAACAGCCCCGGCAGGCCGAAGAAGCTGTGCACGGCGCCGTCGAACCTGCGTGACTCCACCGCGACCCCGGCCTTGGCCAGGCGTTCGGCGTAGCGCTCGCCCTCGTCGCGCAGCACGTCGCATCCGGCGGTCACGACGGTCGCGGGCGCCAGCCCCTCGCAGGAGTCCAGCCGCAGCGGCGACAGTCGCGGGTCGGCCGGGTCGGCGCCCGGCGCGTACTGGGCGAAGAACCAGGCCATCTCCCTGGCGTCGAGCCCGAAGCCCTCGCCGAACTCCCGGTAGCTCGGCGTGTCCATCGCCGCGTCCATGACCGGGTAGACCAGCACCTGGTGGGCCAGGCTCAGCCCGGCCTCACGCGCCTGCCAGGCGGCCACGGCGGCGAGGTTGCCCCCGGCGCTGTCGCCGATGACGGCCACGCGGCCGTTGCTCTGGTAGAAGGCGGGCCGGGCGAAGACGTCGCGCACCACGGCCCAGGCGTCGTCGGCCGCGTCGGGGAAGACGTTTTCCGGAGCGAGCCGGTAGTCGACGGAGACCACGACGGAGCCGGTGCGGATGGCCAGGTCGCGGCCCACGGCGTCGTTGCGCTTGACGCTGCCGAAGACGAAGCCGCCGCCGTGGAAGTAGACCACCACCGGCAGGGCGTCCTCGCCGCGGTCGGAGCGGTAGATCCTGATGGGCACGCCCTCGGCCGTCTCGTCGCGCACGAACGGCAGGTGCGTGATCGGCCCGCGCTCGGCGGCCAGGCCGTCCTCCGCGCGCATCCGCTGGATGGCGCCCAGATCGAGCGTGTCCGGGTCGACGCCCAGATCCGACGGGAAGCGCGCGACGAAGTCCCGCGCCTGGGGATGCAGCGGCATGATCCGAAGCCTAGCGGGCCGCCTCCACGAGCGCATCGAAGAGCTTGATCTCCTCGGCGCGTTCCGGGTGCCACTGCACGCCCACGCCGAAACGGTGCCCCTGGAGCTCGATCCCCTCGACGATCTGGTCGTCGGCCCAGGCGACGGCCAGCAGGCCCGAGCCGAGCCTGCGTACCGACTGGGTGTGCGGGGCCACCACCTCGACCTTGTCGCCCACGGCCTTGCCCAGCTTGCTCGACACGCTCACCTGGATCACGTGCGGGCCCTGTTCGCCGTGCCGTTCGTGGTCGAGCACGTCGGGCAGCCAGGGGATGAGCGTGCCGCCCTGGGCGACGTTGAGCACGTGCATGCCGCGGGCCACGGCCAGGATGGGCACGTCGGCCTGGACGGCGGCGCGGGCCAGCGCCAGCTCGAACCGGTCGCGGTGCGCCTGCGGCTCGGCCACCCTGGCGTCGTCGTCCTCGCCGTAGGCCTGCGCGCCGACCTCGACGCCACCGGCCAGCACGATGCCCTTCAGCCCGCGTACGTAGTCCTCGACGGCGTGCAGGCCGAGCGGCGGCAGGATCACGGGGGCGCCGCCGGCGCGGGTGACGGCTTTGGCGTACGAGGGCGGAGACAGCACGGCCTCCCTGACCCAGTCGCCCCAGCGGGCGGCCTCGAAGTAGGCGGTGATACCGATCAGGGGTCGAGACATGCGATCTCCAGGGAGTTGGGGCCTCAAGCCCATCATGGCGCAGACCATTTCGGTTATGTCGGCTCTCCCGGAGATCCCGTTCTGTCACTTCTATCCCCGCCCGAATCTCACGTGCTGATCCGCTTCTCGGCTATCGGTGGGCGGACAGGAGGTCGCCGGCGGCGCGGGCGAAGGCGAGGACCCGCGCGCTCCCTCCCCCCGACCGCCACATGAGGCCCCACTCGACCGGGGCCGCGTCGCCGAAGGGCACGTAGGCCACGTCGGGGCGGGGGTGGTAGCGGCGGGTCTGCGCGCCGACCGGGAACACGCCGCGCCCTGCCCCCACGAGCGTGAGGATCTCGTGCAGGGTCGCCGCCACCGGACCCGGCGCGATGGCCCGGCCGGCCGGTGTACGGCGGGGCGTACGGTCGGCCCGGTGCGACTCCGGCACCGACTCGGGCAGCCGCAGCACGGGCACCCGGGCCAGATCCTCGACCGACACCCGCGTCCTGCGGGCGAACGGATGCCCGGCGGGCACCGCCAGCATCCGCGCCTCGCGCACCAGCACCGGCCCGGCCACCACGCCGGACGCGTCCATGGGGAAGCCGGTCAGCGCCAGGTCGGCCACGCCCTCGCGCAGCCAGGGCACGACGTCGCCGAGCTGCGCCTCCCTGATGTCCACCGCGCACCCCGGCTGCCTGGCGCGGAACTCCTCGGCCGCCCCCATGACGAGCTGCCCGCCGGCCGGGCCCACGAAGGCGACGGTCAGCGTGCCGGTGATGCCCTTGCCGGTCTCGATGGCGCGTTCCACGGCCGCGCCGATCAGCTCCCAGGCGGGCCGGATCTCCTCGTGCAGCTGCCGTCCCACGGCCGACAGCTCGACCCGCCGGCTGCTGCGGTCGAACAGCGGCACCCCGACCTTCCGCTCCAGCTTCTTGATCGTCTGGCTGACGCGGGCGGTGGACACGCGCAGCCGCTCGGCGGCGCGGCCGAAGTGCAGTTCCTCGGCCAGCGTCAGGAAGGCTTCCAGCTCGTATCTCTCCACCATGCCACCCCGGACCGTTAAACCACGCTTCATGATCCTTGCACAGACTCGCATTGATGACGAGAACGGACGAAACAAGGATGAATCACATGTACGTCACTACTGACCGCGCGCTCGCGGACGGCGCGGACCCGCGCGACCTGCCGGAGATCATCGACGCCCTGTACCGGTTCGCGCTGGGCCAGGACCTGGGGGACGCGGAGCTGTTCGCCTCGGCCTTCGCCGAGGACGCCGGCCTGGACTTCGGCCCGGCCGCGGCGAAGTGGGGGGCCGCGCCGCCGGTGATGTCGGGCAGGGACACGATCGTCTCGGCCATCCTGGGCGGGTTCGCGGGCCGGGTGGCGACCACGCACCAGGTCACCAACCCGCGCGTCCAGGTCACCGGCGACACGGCCCGCCTGACCGCGATGGTCGAGGCCCAGCACCTGCTCACCGCCGACCGGAGCGTGCACGCGCTGCTGAAGAACCTCTACGACGTGGAGCTGGTACGCGAGGGCGGGCGCTGGGTGATGACCCGGGTGGTGATCGACAACCGCTGGTACACCGGCGACCCGCCCGCGATCTTCGGCTAGAGGCGGACCGGGAGGGTGGCGGCGGAGTTGGAGAACAGGGAGGGGACCGGGGGGATGCGCGCGGCGTCCAGCGACATGCCGGGATAGCGGGCGAACAGGGCGGGCAGGGCCACCGCGGCCTCCAGACGGGCCAGCGCGGCGCCCAGGCACACGTGCGGCCCGCCGCCGAAGGCCAGGTGACGGCGCTGCTCACGGGTGAGGTCGAAGCGGTCGGCGTCCGCACCGTGCTGCGCCGGGTCGCGGCCCACGGCGCTGTAGGGGGCCAGGATGGCCTCGCCCGCGGGGATCGTCACACCCGCCACCGTGAGGTCCTCCAGGGGGTAGCGGGCCATGAAGTTGCCGATGGGCGCGTCCCAGCGCAGCGTCTCCTCCACCACCGCGGCCCAGGTGGCCTCGTCGCCCTTCAGGGCCAGGGAGAGCTGGTCGGGGTGGGTCAGCAGCGCCCGTACGGCGTTGACGACCAGGCTCAGCGTGGTCTCGTGCCCGGCGGCCAGCATGAGCCAGATGGTCCCGGCCAGTTCCTCGTCGGTCAGCCGGTCCGGGTCGTCCACCTGCGCGGCGATGAGCGCGCTGGTCAGGTCGTCGCCCGGTGCGGCGTGCTTGCCCGCCACCAGGCGGCCCAGCAGCAGGTGGATGTCGCGCTGGGTGCGCAGCACCTCCTCGGGGGAGGTGGTCGAGCGGAAGATGCTGTCCACGAGCGTGCGCAGCTCGTCGCGCTCCTGCTCGGGCACGCCGACCAGCTCGCAGATCATCCGCATGGGCACCGGGTAGGCGTAGTGCGGGCGCAGGTCCACGGTTCCGTCCGGGGCGGCGTGGCCGGGCAGCTCGTCCAGGAGCCCGTCCACGATCTGCTCCAGCCTCGGCCGCATGCCCTGCACGCGGCGCGGCGTCAGCGTCTGGGTGACGAACTTGCGCAACCGGTGGTGCTCGCGCCCGTCGGCGGTGACCATGTTGGTGACCTTGACCATGCCGATCAGCGGCCAGTCGTCGGGGATCTCGCCGCGCCGGATGGCGTTCCAGTTGCGCCAGTCCTTGCTCACCCGGCGGTCGGCGACCAGTTCCGCCAGGAGTTCGTGGTGGGTGACGGCCCAGGCCCGGACGCCGCCGGGCAGCTCCACCCGCACGACCGGCCCCGCCTCGCGCAGCCTGGCCGCCTCGCCGTGGTGGTCGGTTCCGGCCGGGTCGAGCGTGATGATGTCCATCAGTGATCTCCAAACAGGACCGGGAGCGCCGCGGGGCAGCGGGTCCACGGCGAGGGGTGCGGGGTGAGCTCGTCCGGCGCCACCGCGAGGCGGACGTCGGGCAGCAGGTGCAGGGCCGTCTCGACCGCGGTGCGGGTGATCAGGCGCGCCGGGACCGGGGCGGGGCAGGCGTGCGGGCCCGCGCTCCACGCCAGGTGGGCCCGGTTGCCGAGTTCGATCACCGCTTCGCCGGTGTGCGCGCCCGGGTCGGCGTTGGCGGCGGCCAGACCCAGGACCAGGGCGTCGCCGCGCGCGATGCGCCGGCCGCCGAGTTCGGTGTCGCGCAGCGCGTACCTGGCGGGCATGTTCGTCATCGGCGGGTCGCGCCACAGGACCTCGTCGAGCGCGTCGTCGACGCCGAGCCGTCCGCCGCGCATGCGGCCGGCGAAGCGCGGGTCGGTCAGCACCAGGCGCAGCGTCTGGGAGATCCACGTGGTCGTGGTCTCCTGGGCGGCGGAGATCATCACCACCATCGACTGCAGCACCTCGGCGTCGCCGTTGAGGTCGTGGTGGCGCAGGAAGCGGCTGGTGAGGTCCTCGGCGGGGTCCTGCTGGCGGGCGTGCATGATGCCGCCGAGGATCTCCTCGAACTTCCTGTTGCCGGCCTGGGAGTCCTCGGCGCTGCCGAACAGCGCGCGCAGCGCCGCCAGCAGCTCGTGCCCCTGGGTGACGTCCAGGCCGAACAGGTCGGCGATGGCCAGCATGGGGATGACCGCCGCGTACTCCCCCACCAGGTCGGCGCTGCCCTTGTCGCGGAAGCCGGCGATCAGGTCCGCGCACATGCCCTCCACCGAGCGGCGCATGCGCCGCTGGTCGATCGCGGCCACGCCGTCGTCCAGCGGACGGCGCAGCCTGCGGTGCTCGCCGCCGTCGGCGCCGATCACGTTCGGCCGCCAGAACATCATCGGCCCGAGCCCCGAGTCCGGCGGCACCACCCCCTCCTGGAACAGCCGCCAGTTGCGGGCGTCGCGGCTGTAGAGCTTCTCCTGGCGGGTGATGGTGAGGATCTCCTGGTAGCCCATGACGAGCCAGGCGCCCACCCCGGGCTCCAGCTCGACCCAGGCCACGTCACCCCACTGGGCCCGCAGCTCCTCGTAGTCGGTGGTGGCCGTGAGCGGGGTGGTCATGCCTTCTCTTTCTGTACGGCGGGCGCCTTCTGGCCCGCCTGCTCTTTCTGTACGGCGTGCTCGACCAGCGTGATGAGGCAGTCGAGGGAGGAGGCCCGGTTCCTGGCGTCGCACTCGACGATCGGCGTGTCCGGGGCCAGGTCGAGCGCCTCGCGCAGCGCCTTCCTGCTGTGCCTGACCGAGTCGGGGAACAGGTTCACGGCCACGGCGAACGGCATGTCGCCGCGGAGTTCGAGCTGGTCGAGCACCTCGAAGCTGCCTTCGAGGCGCCGCGTGTCGATGAGCACCAGCGCGCCCACCGCCCCTTCCGACAGCCCCGCCCACAGATCCCAGAAGCGCTGCTGGCCCGGCGTGCCGAACAGGTAGAGGGCGGTGAGCGGGCTCAGCGTGATGCGGCCGAAGTCCATGGCGACCGTGGTGGTGGCCTTGGCCTCCAGCCCGGCCAGGTCGTCGACGCCGACGCTGGCCTGCGTCATCGTCTCCTCGGTGCGCAGCGGCTCGATCTCGCTGACCGACCCGATCATGGTGGTCTTCCCTACGCCGAAGTCGCCGACCACGAGGATCTTCACCGATTCCTGGACCGTGTCGGGAAGGTAGCGGTCAGCGGAGCCTGCGGAGGCCATCCAGCACCTCCTTGAGCATGTTCGGTGACGGCCGGGCGACTTCGGGGATACGCGAGCGGGCGGTCAGGTGGCCGGAGTCGACCAGGTCGGAGGCGAGGATCGAGGCGACGCTGAGCGGCAGTTCCAGGTAGGCCGCCGCCTCGGCCAGCGACAGCAGCCTGCGGCACATGCGCACCAGGTCGCGTTCCTGGCGGCTGGCCGAGACCGGCAGCGGCTTGCCCGCCTCGGTGACCACGAGCAGCGTGTCCAGGCCGATCGTGTTGCGCGAGGGGCGGGCCCTGCCCTGCGTCAGCACGTACGGGCGGACCGCCTGGTCCTTGTAGCCGCCCGGGTCCGTCATGCCCTGCGGGCCGGGGTGCTGAAGTTCCGTTCTCCGATCTTGATGACCTGGGCCTGCATCTGCTGGGCGATCAGGCGCGGGTCCACCACCGGCTCGGTGATCACCACCAGGTGGGAGCCGGTGCCCGCCGAGCGCGCGAACAGGTAGCCGCCCTCGAAGCCGACCATCAGCTCCTTGACCGCGCCGCCGTCCATGCCGAACTCCCTGCCGACGCTCTGCGCCAGCGACTGCAGGCCCGAGCAGGCCGCCGACAGGCGGTCGGCGACGTCGCGCGGGGTTCCGGCGGAGCGGGCCTTCAGCAGCCCGTCGGAGCTGAGGACGACGACGTGCCTGACACCGGGGACCCAGACGACCTCGCCGATCATCCAGTCCTGGTCCTGCTGCATCCATTCCTCCGTCATTCGTCGTCGCCGGGCTCGGTATCGGCGTTGTGGTCGAAGAAGGCCGCCATCCAGGCGCCCGCCTGCTCGGGCGTCGTGTCGGTGCGCGCCGGTGCGGGCTGGTCCGCGGGCACGCCTTCCTCGCCTGGGCCCTCCGCCGCGGTGAACGGGCCGCCCGCCGTACCCTCTGCCGGGGGCGCGGCCTCGCCGCGCTTGGAGCGGCGGCGGGGCAGCTCGGGATCCTGGGGGGCGGCGTGCGGCGCCCTCTCCTCCGGTACGGCGGGCCGGGCCGCCCTGACCGGCGGCGCGGACACCGGTTCCAGCGTCTCGACCACCTCGGTCGGCACCAGCACCACGGCGCGCACGCCGCCGTAGGGCGAGGGCAGCAGGTCGGCCAGGAAGCCGTGGCGGCGCACGTAGTGCCCGATGACGGCCAGCCCCGTCTGCGGGATCTCGCCGACCTCGCCGACGCCGACGGTGCGGCGGCCGGAGACGACCTCGCGGGCCTGCTCCAGGTGGTGCTCGTCCATGCCGACGCCGCCGTCGTCGATCTCGATGACCGCGCCGCGCTGGACGTTGCGGATGGCCACCAGCACCGTGGTGGCGGGGGGCGAGGACTGGGTGGCGTTGGCCAGCAGTTCGGCGACGAGGTGGATGAGCGGCTCGACGACCTTGGCCGAGGCGGCGGTGTCGGGGTCGCCGGAGACCTCGACGCGCTTGTAGGCGACGATGCGCGAGGCGGCGGCGCGTACCACGTCGACCAGCGCGAGCGGCTTGGGCCACTGCTGGCCCGGCCAGTCGCCGCACAGCACGGCCAGGCTCTGCGCGTGGCGGCCCTGCTGGGCGGCGGCGTGGTCGACCTGCATGCTGGCCTCGAGGACGTCCGGGTTGCCGGGGTGCCGCTCGGCCATGAGCGAGACGGTCTCCTGGATGCGGTGCGCGGAGGTCTGCACCCGGCGCGCCAGCGCCACGACGGCCAGCCGCAGCGACTCCTGCCGCTCGCCGTCCTGCTTGGCGGACCCGGCCACGGCGTCGAGCACGTCCTCCAGCCGGGCGGCCACCTCCTCGTCCAGGGCCCCGTTCTGGTACGGCGGGGGCACCGGGGTGTCGTTTCCCACCGCCGGGATGCGCTCGGTGACCAGGTGCTTGACCGCCTCGTCGAGGGCGGCGGCGCGGGCGGCCAGGTGGTTGTTCCACTGGAGGTTGCGCTGCTGGACGTGGTGCTGGAACTCGGCCTCGCGCTGCTTGCTCGCCCGCTCCCGCTGCTCCAGGGCCTGGACCGTGGCTCCGTGCTCGTACCGGACGGCGGCCACGGCCACGGCGCAGACCAGCGCCAGCACGCCCGCGGCCACGGGTAACCAGGCGGCGGCGCCGGTCGCGGCGGCGAAGGCCAGCAGCGCGGCGAGGATGGGGAGGGCCAGGGTGACGGGCCAGAGCCACTGCGCCTGCTGGGGCGAGCGAGGGGAAGCCATGACAACCTTTGCATGGGTGGATGGGAGGCGTGGCCGTCCTGCGGGGTGTCGCTTGTGGCGGCGGAGGAACTCACACACCAAGATCCGATTATTCCGACTTCACACGATCAGTCAATCCATCTCGCGTTATCTGTCAGATATATGGCAAAGGTTGGTTTTATCCCGGTTTTGGATGATTTATCAGCTTTTAGGGGTGTTTTCGGGCCCGGCTGGCGCGCACCCCGCCCCCGGCACCCTCTAATATGTCTGGCAGATACGTGAGCGCGCTCACCGTGCGAGCGCCGATCGGAGGAGAGCACAGGCCGGCGACCTCCGTCATATGTCTGCCAGACGCATTATGCTGGCCGCATGGCACAAGATGATCAGCTGCCCGACCTGACGCCCACCGCGTGGGCGATCCTCGGCTTCCTGTCGTTGAAGGCGCAGTCCGGCTACGAGATCCTGCGGGCCGCGAAGCGCTCGATGGAGGCGTTCTGGGGCATCAGCAACGGCCAGCTCTACCCCCAGCTGCGCCACCTGGCCGAGCAGGGGCTCATCCGGCCGGACGGGGAGGCCGAGGGTCCGCGCTCACGCCAGCGCTGGGAGATCACCGACTCGGGCCGCTCCGCGCTGCGCGCCTGGCTGGAGTCGCTGTCATCGCCCGTCCAGATCAGGGACGAGAACCTGGTCAAACTCTTCTTCGCCGGCGGCGGCAGCCCCGACCTCGTCGGCCGCCTCCTGGAGGAGCGCAAGAACATCTTCTCCCAGTTCGAGAAGGTGATCGACGCGGTGCTGCCCGGCGACCAGCTGCCCGAGGCGGAGCAGGCCGCCTCGCTGGGCGCCCCCGAGCTCCTGTTCCGCTACGGCAAGCACTTCACGAAGTCGACCATGCGCTGGATCGACCAGGAGGAGTCCCGCATGCTGGCGGCCCTGCGAAAGGCCGAAGAGGACGACGAGGGGCGCTCCTGAGCATGGACCTCCTGACTCCCCTCACCCTGGCCGTCACCGCCTGGCTGGCCGCCGTCGTGGCCAGGCGCGCGCTCGGCATCCCGGTCGGCTGGCCCCGCACGATCGTCGTCGGCCTGTTCGTGACCAGCGCCATCGGCTCGGCCGTCACGTCGTTCTCCGAGTTCGCCGGGATCGTCGCCGACGGCCGGATCATGGTCTCGATGCCGGCCGCGTACCTCGTCCTCAGCCTGGTGATCGCGTGGGTGTTCGTCCTCGGGCTCACCGCCCTCGTGGTGCTGGAGGTGGTCGTCCCCACCGGCACGCTGCCGTCCCCGCTCGACCTGCTCAAGGGCTGGCGGGCCCGCCGCCGCCGGGCCCGCCGCTACACACAGATCATGAAGATCGCGGTACGGCACGGCCTCGGCGGCTACCTGCGCGGCAGGCGCAGAACCGACCCGTACCACGGCGACACGAAACTCGCCCGCTCCCTGAAGGCGGCGCTCAACGAGGGCGGCGTCACCTTCGTCAAGCTCGGGCAGATGCTCTCCACCCGCCGCGACCTGATCCCCGGGCAGTTCGCCGACCAGCTCGCGACCCTGCAGACCAGGGCGGAGCCCGAGCCGTGGCCCGAGATCGAGGCGGCCATCAGGGCGGCGCTCGGCAGGCCGGTGGCCGAGGTGTTCGCCTCCGTCGACCCCGAGCCGATGGCCGCCGCCTCCGTCGCCCAGGTGCACGCGGCGCGGCTGCTCGACGGCCGCGAGGTCGTGCTCAAGGTGCAGCGGCCGCGCGCCCGCGCCCAGGTCGCCTCCGACATGGAGATCATCCTCAGGCTCAGCCGCAGGCTGGAGCGCGGCACGCCGTGGGGGCGCTCGCTGCGGGTGTTCACGCTGGCGAAGGGGTTCGCCGCCTCGCTGGAGGAGGAGCTCGACTACACCGTCGAACTCGACAACCTGCGCAGTGTGTCGGCCACGCTCGACGGCGGCATCGCGGTGCCCGAGGTCGTCGAGGAACACTCCAGCGGCACGCTGCTCGTCATGACCCGCCTGCGCGGCACCCCCGTCGGCGCCGCCGCGCCCATACTGGCCGCCCTGGGCCCCGAACGGCGCGGCCAGATCGCCCACCGGCTGCTCAGCGAGGTGCTCAGGCAGCAGGTACGCACCGGTGTCTTCCACGCCGACCTGCACCCCGGCAACGTCCTGGTCGACGAGGACGGCGGGCTCGGCCTGCTCGACTTCGGCTCCGTCGGCCGGCTCGACGACTCCACGCGGCGGGCGCTCGGCATGCTGCTGCTGGCCGTGGACAGGGACGACGCGATCGCCGCCACCGACGCCCTGATCGAACTGCTCGACCGGCCGCGCGGCCTGGCCGAACGGGACCTGGAACGGCAGATCGGGCAGCTCATGGTCCGCTACCGGAGCGGAACCGGGCGCGGCGGGTCGAGCGGCATGTTCGGCAGCCTGCTGAGGGTGGTCCACGACCACGGCTTCGCCGTACCGCCGCAGATCGCGGCCGCCTTCCGCGCGCTCGCCGCGCTCGACGGAACCCTCGCGCTGATCAGCCCCGACGTCGACATGGTCGGAGCCGCCCGCGAACAGGGCCGCGCGCTGATGCGCGAGGCCGTCGAGCCCGGCAGGGTCAGGGCCGATCTGGAGGAACGGCTGGCCGGCTACCTGCCGATCCTCCAGCGGCTGCCGCGACGCGTCAGCCACGTCGTCGAGGATCTGGAGCAGGGCAGGCTCTTGTTCAACGTACGGCCGCTGGCCGACGACGGGGACCGGCGGTTCCTGACCGGGCTGGTGCAGCAGATCGTGATCGCGGTGCTGGCGGGGAGTGCCACGCTGGGCGCGATCATGCTGATCACGGCGGACATCGGGCCGATGATCACACCGAACATCCGGTTGCTGACGGTGGTCGGGGGTGCGTTCCTGCTGATCGGGTTCATCCTGGCACTGCGGTCGCTGGCCCTGGTCTTCAACCCGAGATCCGACTAGCGCCCTTTCCCGTCCCCTATGTGCTCTCAGCGGGCCGGCCGGTGCCAGGCCTCGCGGATGGCCGCTCCGGCATCCGCCACCGACCCGGCCGCCCGCCACGCCACGGTGGGCGCATGGCCCATGGGTGGCGGTCGGGGCGGGAGCGGGCCGGGGTGGGGTGCGGTGGTCAGGCCGGTGGGGGCGGAATGGGGGCGGCTTGAGCGAGAGAAAGGGGGGAATGCGAATCCGATTAACTTTCACTTTTAAAGTCCGCCGCCATAACCAGATGAATGCGGAAAATAACGTTACAGTTACGGATAGTTGTGGTTCGCACCATATTGAGGTGAAACGGTTGTGGCTCCAACGCAGTGATGTAAGACTCCAAAGCGAGCGATCGGCCGAGCCGGGGCCCGTCGAGCGCTCGTCACCCGGAGCCGTCAGGGAGGTGAACATCACGACCGGAATGAGATTCCGGCCGAAAAGTGGGGTCAGTTAAATGACGTTGAATCCGCGCCTGGTCAAGGAAAGTTTCTCCGTCGTCGAACCGGTGGCAGACAAAGCCGCCGCCTACTTCTACGGCCGGTTGTTCGCCGAGAGCCCGCACCTGCGAGGGATGTTCCCACCGGCCATGGACATCCAGCGCGACCGGCTCTTCACCGCCCTCACCCGCATCGTGTGGAGCCTGGACAGTCCCGACAGCCTGGCCTCCTATCTCGGCCAGCTCGGCCGCGACCACCGCAAATACGGCGTGATCGCCGAGCACTACACCGCCGTCGGCAACGCGCTTCTGGCCACGATCAGGCGTTTCGCCGCCGACGTGTGGAACACCGAGATCGAGGCGGCCTGGGTCGCCGCCTACACCGCCGCCGCCAACCTCATGATCGAATCGGCTTCCGCCGACGCCGGGGTCTCGCCCGCGTGGTGGCTGGCCGAGGTGATCGACCACGAACGCCGGGCCCCGGACATCGCCGTCCTCACGCTCCGGCCGACGCAACGCCTGCCGTACACGGCGGGACAGTACGTGAACGTCCAGACGGCGCGATGGCCGCGCGTCTGGCGGACCTTCTCCATCGCCAACGCCCCGCGCGCCGACAACACCCTGCGCCTGCACGTACGCGCGGTGCCCGGCGGCTGGGTGTCGACCACGCTGATCCGGCACACGCGCATCGGCGACACCGTCATGCTCGGCCCGCCCATGGGCACGATGGCGGCCGAGGAGCACAGCGCGCGCGACATCCTGTGCGTGGCGGGCGGCACCGGGCTGGCGCCGATCAAGGCGATCATCGAGCACGTCATCGCCTCGGGCCGGCGTCCCAACATCCATCTGCTGTACGGCGCGCGTACCGCGGAAGAGCTCTACGACCTGCCTGATCTGATCAGGATGGAGTCGTCGTTCCCGTGGCTGCGCGTGCTGCCCGTGGTGTCCGGCCAGCCGTCGTGGGACGGCATGCGCGGCCACCTGCCGGAGGTGACGCAGCGTTTCCACACGTGGTCCGAGCACGACGTCTACGTCTGCGGCCCGCCCTCGATGGTCAACGAGACCGTGCGCCGCCTGCAGACCGACGGCGTGCCGCTGTCGCGCATCCACCGCGACATCGTGCAGTCGGAGCGGTGAGCGCCTAACGGAAGAACGCCGCCGTCTCCTCGTCGTTGGGCCAGAACGTCTCGATGGCCAGCTCCGACACCGTCACCTCCACGGGCGTGCCGAACGTCGCGATCGTGGTGAACATCGACAGCACGCGCTCCCCGTGCCGCACCCTCAGCGGCAGCAGGATGTCGGCCGGGCTGGGCACGACGGCGACGTTCAGCTCGACGCCGGGGTAGGTGTAGGCGGCCAGTTCGTCGTGCAGTTCCGCCAGGCGGCCGTCGCCGCTGGTCTCCGCCTGGCGGCGCAGCCGGTGCAGCAGGTGGGCGCGTACCTCGGGCAGGTTGAGCAGGCGCCCGCCCATCGCCTCCGGGTGCAGCGACAGCCGCATGATGTTGATCGGGTCCTTGAGCAGGTGGTCGGGGACGCCGTCCATGAACATCCCGGCGGCCTCGTTGGCGGCCACGAGGTTCCACGTCGCGTCGACGACGACCGCCGGGTACGGCTGGTGCCCGGCCAGGATCTTGTCCAGGGCCTGCCGTACCGCGTCCATCTCGGGGGCGGTGACGTCGCGCTCGCGGAAGACGGGCGCGAACCCGGCCGCGACCAGCAGCCGGTTGCGGTGCCGCAGCGGCACCTCCAGCTCCTCGGCGAGCTTCATCACCATCTCGCGGCTCGGCCGGGCCCTGCCGGTCTCCAGGAAGCTGACGTGCCGGGCCGACACCTCGGCCTCGATGGCGAGGTCGAGCTGGCTGACGCGGCGCCGCTGGCGCCAGGATCTCAGCAGGTCGCCAAAGGACTCTTCAGTCATAGCAAGCGCTTCCATAGCCCGGAATCTACCGAGCATGGGGAAGTATCACGATTACCTGGCGGGTAATCGAACGACCTTCGGTACAAATCCCACAGTCACCGGCGGTACCTGCCATGCCGTGACACGATGGCCGAGAAGCGAACATGCGAACGATGGGAGCTCCGACATGAGTGAGGCCATACTCGCGATCGGCACCCGCAAGGGCCTGTTCCTCGCGCGATCCGGCGACGGCGGCCCGTTCGAGGTCGGCCCGATCCACTTCTCGACGGTCGCCGTGCCCGCCGTGGCGATCGACACCCGCCACGCCACGCCCCGCCTGCTCGCCGGCATCGAGTACGGCCACTTCGGCCCGTCGGTCATGTACTCCGACGACCTCGGCGAGACCTGGCAGGAGGCCGACCGCGCGCCGATCGCCTTTCCCGAGGACAGCGGCGCCACGCTGGAGCGGGTCTGGCAGCTGCTGCCCTCCCCCTCCGAGCCCGACGTGGTCTGGGCCGGGGTGGAGCCGGGCGCGCTGTTCCGCTCGGAGGACGGCGGCGTCACCTACGAACTCGTCGAGGGCCTGTGGCGGCACCCGCATCGCGAGCAGTGGCAGCCCGGCGGCGGCGGGCTGTGCCTGCACACGATCCTGAACCACCCGACCGACCCGAAGGTCCTCGGCGTCGCCGTCTCCACCGGCGGCTTCTACCGCTCCACCGACGGCGGCGCCTCGTGGGAGGCGGCCAACCAGGGCATCCGCGCGCCGTTCATGCCGGAGGGCCAGCAGTACCCGGAGTTCGGGCAGTGCGTGCACAAGGTGACCTTCCACCCCGCGCGCCCGGAACGCCTGTTCCTGCAGCACCACTTCGGCGTCTACCGCAGCGACGACTTCGGCTCGTCCTGGAAGGACATCGGCTCGCCGCTGCCCTCCGACTTCGGCTTCCCGATCGTGGTGGACCCGGCGCGGCCCGACACCGTCTTCGTGCTGCCGCTGCAGGCGGACATGGACCGCACCCCGGTCGAGCACCGCTACCGCGTCTACCGCAGCGACGACGCCGGTGACACCTGGCGCCCCCTCGCCGAGGGCCTGCCCGAACCGCCGGTCTACGCCACCGTCCTGCGCGACGCGATGACCGCGTCGGAGGCGGGCGTCTTCTTCGGCACCCGCGACGGCTGCGTGTACGGCTCGCGCGACGGCGGCGAGAGCTGGGCGCAGATCGCCGGACACCTGCCGGATGTCCAGACCGTCCGGGCGGCGGTGCTCTAGGCGATGGCCAGGCCCGTCACCATGGTGGTGTTCGTGCTCCCCAGCGCCTTCCAGCGGTGGGTCAGCGGGCAGAGCGAGGTGAAGGTCTTCGCCGTGGGCGCCGACCCCGAGACCCCGCCGACGCTCGGCTCGGCGCTCGACACCCTGCGCCGCGTCCACCCGTCGCTGGAGGAACGGCTGCGCGACGAGTACGGCAGCATCCGCCGCCACATCAACATGATCGTGTGCGGTGAGAACGGCCACGGCGTCGGCCGCCTCGACTGCGAACTCCCGCCGGGCGCCGAGGTCTACGTCCTGCCCGCCCTCTGATGACCGGCGCCCGCGCTCGCGCGGGCGCCGGTCATCAGAGCTTCTCGGCCAGCGACTCCATGAACGTCGGCCAGGCGCGCCCGCCGGTGTCCACGCCGAAGCGCACCATCACCAGCTTCTTGTCCGGCACCACGTAGATGACCTGCCCGTAGCGGCCGGAGGCGACCCTGGCCTCGCCGCGGGCCCACCAGAAGAGCTGGTAGCCGTCGGCCCAGCCGTTCGGGGCGACCACCGGCGTGTTGGGCTCGTTGATCCATTCGGCGGGCACCAGCTGCTGCCCGTTCCACCGGCCCTGCTCGGCCACGAGCATGCCGAGCTTGGCGAAATCGACGGCGCGGCCGTTGACGCCGCTCTCCATCTTCTCGAAGCCGTCGGAGGAGTCCAGGCTCCACGAGCCGTCGGCCTCCATCCCGAGCGGGCGCCAGAGCTTCTGCTCCAGGTAGGTGGCGACCGGCACCTTCGTCGTCCGCTCCAGCGCCAGCCCGACCAGCAGCGGGTTGAAGTTGTTGTAGCGGAAGCCCTGGCCGGGATCGCTCTCCACGCCGGAGTCGTCGATGGCCAGGCCGCGCAGGTCGGGGCTGTAGTAGGTGCTGGTGTCGTCGCTGAACGGCGTGCCCTCGTCGTCGTAGCGCAGCCCGGAGCGCATGCCCATCAGGTGCCGCAGCGTGATCTTCTCGAAGCGCGGGTCGCGCTCGCGCAGCTCCGGCACGTACGCGGTGATCGGGTCGTCCGCCGACCGGATCTTCCCCTCGCCCACGGCCACGCCCACCAGCAGCGACAGCACCGACTTGGCCACCGACATCGAGGTCAGCGTGGAGTCGCGGCGGGTGCCGTTGAAGTAGCCCTCGTACAGCAGCTTGCCGTCGCGCACCACGACGAACGCGGTGGTCTGGCCCGCCGCGAGCGCCTGCTCGTCGAGGCCGGGGATCGCCTGCGGCTGCTTGGGCAGCGGCGCCGGGGTGCCCGTGGACACCTTGCGGAACGGGAAACGCTGCCAGTCGCCGACGTCCGAGTCACCCCAGAAGAAAGCCCTGGCCAGTTGCGAACGGCCGGTGCTGGCCCACAGGCCACCGTAGGCAGCGGCGGCGACCAGCACCAGAACTCCGAGGATGATCAGCAGTCGGCGCACACGCCCATTGTTGGTGCGCCGCCTGCTGACGTAAACCCTTACTCCGCCGGAGGTGCAGGGGTCAGACCTTGCGCCAGCCGGGGACCCAGGCGCCGTCCTCGACCACGTAGTCGCCGAACAGCGCCGGCGCCTCCTTCTTCATCAGCTCGCCGATGCGCTGGAAGAGCAGGCGGATCTCCTCCTCCGCGCCGACCGCGGTGCGCGCCTCGATGGTGTGGCGCAGCGTGCGCACGTTGGCCGTCCACACCAGGCCGGTGGCCACGCCCTCGGGGGCGAAGCGCCGCATGAAGGAGGTGCGGTGCTTCTTCTCCGAGAACGGCACGCCCTCCTCGTCGAGGCCGAAGTGCCCGGCCATCCACCCCTGGAACTCCTCCAACTGCTCCAGCACCGCGCCGGCCCGCTTCATCAGCTCGGGGTCCTCGCGGGCCCAGTCGGGGAACCAGAAGGGCAGCTCGGTCAGCCGGACGAAGCGCAGCGACTCCTGCGAGATGGCCACGCCGGGCCGGTGGCGGACGAGTTCGTGCGTGAGCACGCGGCTGACGTTGTGGAGCACGAAGCTGAAGCTGACGTGCTCGAGGACCGAGCCGTGGGCGCTGGCCAGGATGTTCCGCAGGTACTCGGTCTGGTCCTTGCGGATGCGCACCACGTTGGGGTTGAGGCCGGGCTCGAAGGAGCGGTAGCACAGCCGCCCGGCGAACTCGGCGAGGTTCTGGGCGTCGAGGTCGCCGCGGTCCAGCCGTTCCAGCCACGCCGTGCCGCCCACCTCGCCGAGGTAGCGGGCCAGCTCGTCGTAGTCGAGTTCGGGACGGGCGACGATAAAGACCTCTGGTTCGACGGCGTGCATGGCAGCCCCCCGGCTTGGCGATGTGACGGCCCTAGCAAACCAGGTCCGGGGGTCGGTTCGCGACTCGCCCGCCGTACCTCTGAGCGATGGGGTACGGCGGGCGGCCGGAAGGGTGTCAGCAGCGGCCGATGGGCCGCTCGCGGTAGACCAGATCGGTGTCTCCGGCGGAGCCGTCGATCCAGGCGGTGAGCGTGCCGTCACCGGAGGCGTTGGCGAACTGGTCGCCCCTGTTGCAGGAGAAACGGGTCATCGGCCCGCCCGCGAGGGGCAGCTGGAACAACTTGGGCAGGTTCGCGTTGGTGAGCGTGCCGTCGCCGTGCGGGTTGACGCCGACGGTGACGATGGCGTCGTTGGCGTCGACGGTGCTGGGCAGCAGCGCCTTCGGCCCGTCGGGCACGAGCCAGGTCAGGCCGGTGCCGTCGTGGTTGGCCCGCACCAGGCCGTAGACGTCGTCGGCGTCGGTGTCGGCGTACCACACGACGTGCTTGGAGGTGAGCACGGGCAGGGCCGAGGACGACGGCTCCTGGCCGGTGGAGGGCACCTCGGGCAGCAGCGTCTCGGTGCCGGTGGCCACGTCGTGCACGACGGGCGCGGTGTGCGTCTGCTCGCCCACGCGCCAGACCCGCAGGTAGGACAGCTTGCCGCCCTTCAGCTTGGGCTGGACGCCGAGCACGTCGGCGGTCGCGGTGAGGTTGACCGGCGGCGCCGTGCCCTTCTTCAGCCACATCTCCGTCTCGAACGTGGCCGTGTCCAGCGACTCCCAGGCGATGGCCCCGCCGGAGGCCGCCACCACCCCGAGGGGGGTGGACACCTCGGCGACCACCTGCTCGGGCGCGCTGCCGTCCAGCGGCCGGGTGAGGATCCGGTACGTGCCGGTGCCGGCGTTGAATCCCGCCCACACCGCCCGCCGGCCGTCGATGACCGGGGCGAAGTTCCAGGAGGTGTTCTGCGAAAGCTTCACCGGCTTGCCGCCACGGAAGCGGCCGGTGAGGATCGAGGTCGGCTCGGAGGCGTCGGGCGAGGAGTTGCCGACCACGTACCGGTCGCCGGCCACGCCGGGGCGGGCGCCGCCGTCGCTGATGTTGTCGACCAGCACGCGGCTGTCGGTGCGGATGTCGCGCTCCCAGCCGCGCCGGATGCCGTGGCGCTCGAAGGCCAGGGCGATCGTCACCCGGTCGTGCAGCGACACCCCGAGCGCGCGGGCGGCGGACTCGACGGCGCGGCGGCCGTCGGCGAAGTCGTCGATGGGCGTCATGTACTCCGTCAGCGCCTTGTAGACGACCTTGTCGGCCTTCGCTCCGAGCTTCTCGCGGATGTCCCAGAGCGCGCCGGAGAAGATCGTGGAGTTCAGGTGGACGCCGCCACCGTCGAGGCTGACGCCGACGCCGATCCAGTCCTTGGCGGCCGAGCGGCCGTCGTCGAGGTCGCGGATGGCGCACTCCTTGGGCGGCAGCGTCTTGCACAGCCGGTCGCCGAGCAGGCTGGCGTCGGGGTGGCTCATCGGGACGCCGAGCGCGTCGACCTCGATGGCGTTGCCGAAGTAGTCGGCCAGGCCCTCGTTCATGGCGCCCGACTGGCCGAAGTAGGCGAGGTCGGCGCTGTTGGTGATGACGCCGTGGGTCATCTCGTGGCCGACGACGTCGAGGCCGGCGGCGAGGGAGTGGTAGGTGGGGCCGCCTCCGCCGTACACCATCTTGGTGCCGTCCCACAGGGCGTTCTCGAACGGTTCGCCGAAGAAGGTGACGTTGACGACGGACAGCATCGAGCCGCCCTTGCCGTCGAGCCCTTCCCGGCCGAGCCCGCGGTAGTACTCGTAGACCTTGCCGGTGCCCCAGTGGGCGTCGGCCGCGCCGCTCTCGGTGTGGCCGGGCCCGAAGACGGGCGTGGGCGACTCGGCCAGCTTGGCGCCGGGCGGGATGCCGGGCACGAGGTAGTCGAACAGGTCGCCCTTGTTCGCGTCGTAGGTGAGGATCTCGCCGCTCGTGCCGTTCCACATCGGGCGAGCGCGGTCGCGGGTCTCGTAGACGCCGTCGGCGCGCTGGTAGAGGTTCAGGGGTACGGCCCGGCCGTCCGAGGCGGTTCCGGAACCGGTGGCGGGGCCCTCCATCTGGATCCGGCTGATGGCCTGGAGCGGCTGGCCGGAGTGGGCGTCGATGTAGGCGTCGAAGGCGAGGAGCTTCTTCTTGGCCCGGTCGAGGCCGGTCATCGGCAGTTTCCAGGCCAGGCGGCCCATGGTGCCGCGCGGGACGACGACCAGGCTGCCCTGGCCCGTCTTCACCGCGCGGCGGGCGAGCGGGTCGGTGACGAAGCGCGTCAGCGCGATCCGGGCGGCCGACTCGGCGGTCAGCTTGGGCGTGGTGTCCACGCTCAGCTCGGTGAGGAAGCGCCCGCCGGCGCCGGTGACCTGCCGGGCGGCGCCGCTGCCGCGGAAGTGCACGAGGTACTGGCCGCCGAGGACCGGCAGGCCGCGGTGCTTCTGGGCGAACCTGACCGTCGTGTCCTGGCCGTCGGTGACGGTCTGGATCGGGGTGAGGTCGGCGGGGTCGAGGTGGTAGCGGGAGTTCTTCAGGTGGTTCCTGGCCGCGGTCGCGAGGTCGCCTTCGGCGGCCGCTTCGGCCAGGCCGCTCACCTCGGCGGGGGCGTCGGTGCCGGCGCGGGGCTCGACGGCCGGCGGGTCGGCGGCGTGGGCCGGGCCCTGGACCGTCAGGGGGACGGCTAACGCGAGCGAGAGGGCAAGAGCCGATGATGTGATGGGACGCCAGGACACGACACCTCCAGGTGTTGCGTAAGGGGTTCTGGCGTCTTGATCATCGCCTTGCCCTGACTGGCTAGTGGGTCACGTTTCAATATCATCAGTCAGGAAATTTCGCTTTTCTCAGGCCTTGCGTAGATGTGTGCGAGGGAGTTACGGCCCCGAGGCCGTCGCGGGCCGCGGGGCTGCCACCCTGCCATCGGGACGGTCACGACACGGACTCGGGCGTGGCCGCAACTTCGCCCTAAAGGTTGTCCCTTCAAGTTTTCAGGACTACAGTCTGGCTCACCGCAATAACTTGAAGGGACAACCAATGGACGTGGTCCTCTGGATCCTCCAGATCCTGCTCGCCCTCGCCTTCGCCGCCTCAGGCGTCAGCAAGATGGTCGTGGCGAAGGAGCGGGTCAGGGAGCGCATGCCGTACGTGGACGACTTCACCCAGGGACAGCTCCGGCTCGTCGGCCTCGTCGAGTTCCTCGGCGCGCTCGGCCTCGTCCTCCCCTGGGCCACCGGCATCGCGCCCATCCTCACGCCGCTGGCCGCCGTCGGGCTGGCGGCCACGATGGTCGTCGCGGCGGGCGTACACGTGAGGCGCAAGGAGAACTTCGCCGTTAACCTGGTACTGCTGGCGGTGGCGGTCGTCATCGCCATCGGACGGTTCTGACGCTGGGAGTTCTTTGATCGAGGGCCTCGACGCCGACGAGCGGCGCGCCTGGCACGGGCTCATGGCCGTGTTCCTGGTCGGCATTCCGCAGGTGGAGCGTACGTTCCGCGCGCATGGGCTGGTGCACATCGAGTACGGCTTCCTGTGCGCGCTGGAATCGGCCCCGAAGCGGCTGTCGGACCTGGCCGCGACCTCCAACGTGTCCATCAGCCGGTTGAGCCACCGGATCAGCAAGCTGGTGGAGCGGGGGTACGTGCGGCTGCGCCCCGACGAGAGCGACGGCCGGGCCACGGTCGCCGAACTCACCGACACCGGCCGCGCCCTGATCGCCGAGATCGCCCCGGCCCACGCGAAGGCGCTGCGCGAGGTCCTGTTCGACCACCTGACCCGAGACCAGGTCAACGCGCTGGCAGAAGCCATGCAAACCGTCGGCACCAACCTGGGCGCCTGCCTCGACCCCACCTGACCCCCGCGCCCCTGCCCAGCGCCACGGCCCCGCCGCCCAGACGCCCAGCGGGCGGCGCGCCACCTGCTCGAAGGACTCCGCCGGCGGGTCATCATGCCGGCCACCCGGGGCTCACGCGCGGCCGGTTCACCGCATCGGTTCATCTCGGCCTCGGCAGCTCGCCGAGCCTGTCCGCGCATCCAAGCCGTGCCCGCGCGGAGGGTCCCCGGCAGCACCCGCAGCGCTGCCCCTGGATCCAGCCCGGCAACCACGCGACGATCCGGTGGTGTTCTGCGGGGCTGCCCGTGGGTCCTCGGGGGTCAGAGGCGGTAGACGCGGCGGGCGTTGCCGGAGCCGATCATGTGGGCGATGCGGGCGCAGTCGGTGGGGTTCCACTCGCCGTCGTCCAGGCGGGCGCGCAGGGTGCGGGCCAGGCCGTGGCGGAAGTAGAGGGCGCCCAGGTGGCAGGTCTCGGCCACGCCGTAGCAGTCGGAGGAGAACATCTGCTTGTGGAACGGCACCAGCTCCAGCAGTTCGGCCATCACCCTGGCCGAGCCGGCGGCGGTGTAGGTGAGGGCCAGGCCCACGTCGACGTAGACGTGCGGGAAGACGGCGGCCAGGTAGGCGGCCTGGCGGTGGTAGGGGTAGCAGTGGAGCAGGATGACCGGGATGCCGATCGGCTGCAGGGAGCGGATGAAGCCGGTCATCAGGGCCGGGTCGGCCCGGTCCAGGTCGAGGTCGGTGTCGCCGTACCCCGTGTGGAACTGCAGGGGGAGGCCGCGCTCGCGGGCCACGTCCACGGCGGTCCAGAGCAGGTGGCGCAGCAGGATCGGGTCGGTCAGGCGCTGCTTCGGGTCGGACAGCCGGCGGTTGGCGGCGGCGATGACCGAGCCCCTGCTCGGGCGGGCGGGGTCGAAGTCGAGGCCGCACCGGTAGGCGACGATCGACTTCAGGCCCACGGCCCGGGCGGCGCGGGCGGCCAGTTCCTCGGCGAGGCTGTCCATGTAGTCGACGGCGATCTGGGCGGTTTCGGCCACGTCGTGCTCGATCTGCTCCAGGCGGACGATCTCGTCTGCCGCGGCGCCGCCGTGGCGTCCCATCTCGGCGGCCGACAGCAGTTCGGGGGCCTCCAGGCCCGTGTCCACCAGGAACGCCACGATGCCGGCCGCCTCCAGCAGCCTCCTGTTGACCTCGCCCGCGCCCAGCTCGGCGCGTCTGGCCAGGTAGACGGCGGGTGGAGCGTGGGGTTCCAGGTCGAGCACCGGCGCGCACCACCGGCGGATCGCGGCGCCGACGGGGGTGTCGAAGTGGGTGGTGCCGGGGGGCGCGGGGGTGCTGCCTTCGGTGATGAGCAGCTCGAACTGTGCCCTGCTGAGCTCGTCGCGCCTCACCCCGTGGCAGTGGTGGTCGACCAGGGGCGCCAGCAGCGCCTCGCGCACCGCGTCGGGAAGGTCTACGGGGAGCATGCGGGCGAGCCTAGGCGTTCGCGCCGGGCCACACGCCGCGATTGCGCACTTGTCCCGGCGCCACCGCCCGGGGATGCCCCGATGCGCCCCGTAACGCCGGTCCCGTGTTCACCGAGGGCGGAGCCCGGGGACCTGGAGCGGCCGGAAAGCCTGGGTC
This sequence comes from Nonomuraea sp. NPDC050540, assembly GCF_044457485.1. Lineage (NCBI taxonomy): Bacteria > Bacillati > Actinomycetota > Actinomycetes > Streptosporangiales > Streptosporangiaceae > Nonomuraea > Nonomuraea sp. NPDC050540. Next base: position 187,727 of record NZ_JBITHA010000017.1, on the reverse strand, counting down.
AGCCCGTGGGCCGGGCCCAGGCAGGGCCTCCGCTTCCGCGGGAACGGTCGAGGCGGGAGAGGGCGTGCCGGAGAAACCGGGGTGTGAGGCGCGTGGGGAACAAGCGCTGGCGTGGCAGCGCGCGTGGAAGGTGGGGAGCCCGTGGGGAGCGGGCGCAGGGGGGTGGAGGCACGCGCGTGGAAGGTGGGTGGGCAGGGTCCCGGAGAGGGCCTGCCCACCCTGCCGTTCGGTTAGCGGCGGGTCAGGCGGAGGACGTTGGCGATGATTTTGGCGCCGGCGTCCCCCTCGGCCGTGAGGATGGACTCCGGGTGGAACTGGACGCCGTAGCGCCGGTTCGCCGGGTCCTCGATGGCCATGACGTTGCCGTCGGGGGTCAGGGCGGTCGGGGTGAAGGAGACCACCCCGGGGCGCTTGGCGTGCAGCGAGTGGTAGCGGGCGGCCGTGAACGTCTCGGGCAGGCCCTCCAGCAACGCGCTCTCCCCCAGGCGCGAGACCTGCCCGCGCTTGCCGTGCTCCGGGTAACTCAGCAGTTCGAGCGTCCCGCCGGCGTGCTCGACCATGGCCTGCAGCCCCAGGCACACGCCGAAGACCGGCAGGTTCCTGGAGTACAGCTCGTCGATGAGCGCGGACATCCCGAAGTCGACGGGCCATCCCGGCCCGGGTGACAGGACGACGAGGTCGGGGGCGATCGTGTCGATCATCGCGGCGGGGAAGCCGTGCCGCAGCGTGGTGACCTCGGCGCCCTGCTGGCGGAAGTAGTCGGCGAGGGTGTTGACGAAGGAGTCCTCGTGGTCGACGAGCAGCACCTTCATGCCGAGCCCCGGCTGTTCGGGGGCGGGGGCCACGGGGACGGACGCGGGCTGGTTGACCGCGTCCAGGGCGCCGAGCAGCGCGCTGGCCTTGAGTTCGGTCTCGCGCTCCTCCGACTCGGGGTCGGAGTCGAACAGCAGCGTGGCTCCGGCGCGTACGGTGGCCACGCCGTGCTTGATCTGGGCGGTACGCAGGGTGAGCCCGGTGTTCATGGACCCGTCGAAGCCGATGAAGCCGATGGCCCCGCCGTACCATCTGCGCGTGGTGGCCTCGTGGTCCTCGATGAACTGCATCGCCCAGGTCTTGGGGGCGCCGGTGACGGTGACGGCCCACATGTGGGTGAGGAAGGCGTCGAGGGCGTCGAACTCGGGGCGCAGGCGGCCCTCGATGTGGTCGACGGTGTGGATCAGGCGGGAGTAGAGCTCGATCTGGCGGCGGCCGATGACCTTGACGGTGCCGGGGACGCAGATGCGCGACTTGTCGTTGCGGTCGACGTCGGTGCACATGGTCAGCTCGCTCTCCTCCTTGACGGAGGAGAGCAGGGTGCGGATGGCCTCGGCGTCCTCGACGGGGTTGGAGCCGCGGGCGATGGTGCCGGAGATGGGGCAGGTCTCCACGCGGTCGCCGCTGACGCGCACGTACATCTCGGGTGAGGCGCCGACGAGGTGCTCGCCCTCACCGAGGCTGATGATGAACTCGTACGGGGCGGGGTTGGACCGGTGAAGGGTGCGGTAGAAGGCGGGCGGGTCGGTGCAGACGGAGTGGAAGACCTGGCCGGGCACGACCTCGAACAGGTCGCCGCGCTTGAACTTCTCCTTGGCCGCGGCCACGACCTTGGCGTAGGAGCCCTTCTCGGGGTCGGGCGGGATCTGGCCGGGGACCACCTGCGGCACCGAGGCTCCGGTGCGCTCCATGCCGCGGGTGGAGACGCCGTCGACGGTGAACTCGTAGCGGTGCTCGACGCTGGTCTCGCGCTGGCGGTCGATCACCACGAGCCGGTCGGGCAGGTGCAGCACCAGGTCGCGCTGGTCGTCGGGGCGGGTCAGCTCGTGCCGGATCGGCTCGAACTGGAAGGCCAGGTCGTAGCCGAAGGCGCCGTACAGGCCGAGGTGGGCGTCGTCGCCGGCGAAGGCGGCGATGACCTCGCGGATGGCGGTGAAGACGGTCGGGCGGCGGCTGCGCATCTCCTCGGGCAGCAGTTCGTCGCTCTCGGGAACGTGCACCTCGACGCGGTCGGCGGTGGGCTGGGCCACCGGCTTGCCCGCGGCCAGCAGGCACGTCGCCAGCACGGGCAGGACGACCCTGCCGCGCTCGTTGAGCGCCGTCGCGCTGATGCGCCGCCCTCTGGCGACGAGCTCGACGCACGGGTCGACGTAGCCGAAGGCCCACCGGCTGTAGCGGCCCGGGTAGTCCATGCCCGAGGAGAACGCGCCGCCGCGGCGTTCTCCGAGCGCGCTCACGATCTCTTCGAGGGCCTCTTCGGCGACCTCACGTGTCTCCCGCTCGACATGGACGCCACCGGCGGTCGTATATCCGCTCGTCTCCATTGCCTGCCCCTTGCTAACCCAATGAGCCCCGGAGGCGAGACAACGAAGGCCGCCTTCCGGGGCGGCCGTCGTTGAGGAATGCGAAGTACGCGCCGCCTAGAGGGGGCGCCACCACTGGCTCTGCAAGCCGATTCGCATGCAGGGATGCTAACACGCCCGGCCGAGGTCGCGACCATGGCGTGCCCCCTGACACGGCAGCGGTTCGCGTAAGGGCGGGTTAGGGGCTCGCACGTGGTGACAAGCCCAAGTCAAGCACCTAACTTCAGCGAGTATGGAGCGCGCCTTCGCCTGGCGGCCCGTCACCGCGATCGCTCTCGGCACGGCCGCGATCCTGGTGGCTTTCAGCGGGGCCTACGACTATCACCGTGACGAGCTGTACTTCCGCATGCTCGCCGAGCATCCGGCCTGGGGCTACGTCGACCAACCTCCGCTCACCCCGATGCTGGCGCGTGCCGCCATCGGGGTGTTCGGCGACACGCTCACCGCCATCCGCGTTCCCGCCGCCGTGTGCGCGGCGGTGCTGCTGGTGCTGGTGGCACTCATCGTCCGCGAACTCGGCGGTGGCCGGTTCGCGCAGATACTGGCCAGTCTGGGGGTGGCGACCGCGGGATTCGTCCTGATCGTCGGCCACTCGCTGCTGACGCTCAGCGTCGACCTGCCGCTGTGGGCGGCGGCCATCCTGTTCATCCTCAAGGTGCTGCTGCGCGACGAGCCCCGCTGGTGGCTGGCCGCCGGCGCGGTGATCGGGGTGGCCACCTACAACAAGCATCTGATCGCGCTGCTGGTCATCGGCCTTGCCGCCGGCCTGCTCGCGGTGGGGCCACGCCGGGTGCTGCTCAGCCCGTGGTTGTGGGCGGGGGCGCTGATCGCGGTGCTGCTGGCCGTACCGAATCTCGTCTATCAGGTCGCGAACGGCTGGCCGCAGCTGAAGATGGCGGCGGCGCTGAGCGCCGACAAGGGCGCGGAGATGCGCGCTTTGTTCCTTCCGATGCAGGTGCTGCTGCTCGGCCCGGCGGCGGCGGTGGTGTCGGCGTTCGGGTTCGTGCGACTGTGGCGCGACCGGCGGGTGCGGGCGCTGGCGGTGGCCTATCCGGTGACCGGGCTGCTGACGGTGCTTTCCGGCGGCCGTCCCGACTACATCACCGGGCTGATGGTGCTGCTGTTCGCGGCGGGCTGCGCCGGCCTGGAGGTCGCGCGCCCGCGCTGGCGGGTGGCGGGCACGGCGGCGCTGGCGGTGGTGGCGGCGGGCAACCTGTTCATCGCGCTGCCGATCCTGCCCGCGAAGGAGGTGGCGCAGACGGTGATCCCGGAGGCCAACCAGGTGGTCCGCGAGTCGCTGGGCTGGCCGAGCTTCGCCACGCAGCTCCGGTCGGTGTTCGACACGCTGTCACCGGAGGACCGCTCGCGGGTGATCCTTCTGATGGGCAACTACGGCAACGCGGGCGCGGCCGACCGCGCGGGCCTGCCGCGTGTCTACAGCGCGCACAACCAGTTGTTCGAGTACGGCCCGCCCCCCGAGACCGGCACCGTGGTCATCGCGGTCGACGTGATCAGGTGGGCCATGAACAAGCAGTTCACGACGTGCGACGAGGCCGGCGAGATCGACAACGGCCTTGACCTGGACAACGAGATCCAGGGCATGGTGATCTTCGTCTGCAGAGGCCTGAAGATCCCGTGGCGCGACGGCTGGCGCAACTTCCAGCATTACTCGTAGAAAACCCGAATTACCACTTTGACTCTTGCCAACTTGACTGTGTCGAATCACGCTCTGCACATGGTTGTCAAGATCGCCTGGCGGGCGGCTCTCACGGGGGCCGCAGCAGCCCTGTGCCTCCTGCTCCCCCAGTCCGTGGCCCTGGCCGCACCCCAACCCGACAAGATCGACAAGTCCGTGATGGACGACCTGAAGGCCGATGACAAGGCGACCTTCTGGGTCAAGATGAAGGGCGAGGCCAACTTATCCGCGGCCCGCCGGGCCACCTCCAAGGACGCGAAGGCCGCCGAGGTCTTCAAGACCAAGAAGGGGCACGCCGCGTCCTCCCAGGCGGAGCTGCGCAAACTGCTGACCGCGCAGAACGCCGACTTCGCCCCCTACTGGATCGTCAACGCCGTCCGCGTCACCGGCGCGGGCGCCAAGCTCGCCACCGCGATCGCGGACCTGGCGGAGGTCGAGAGCATCCTCCCGGTACGCACGTTCGCGGTGCCGAAGCCGGAGCAGGGCAGGGCGGAGGCCAGGGCCAGGGCCGCCGTCGAGTGGAACATCGACCGGGTCGGCGCGCCCCGCGTGTGGAGCGAGCTCGGCAGCAAGGGCGAGGGCATCGTCGTCGGCCACATCGACACCGGCGCCGACTTCACTCACCCGGAGATCGCCGCGCAGTACCGGGGCCGGGGCCCCGACGGCTCCTACGACCACAACTACAACTGGTTCGACCCGGCGGGCGTGTGCCCGAGCGCGGCCCCGTGCGACAACAACGACCACGGCACCCACGTGATGGGCACCATGGTCGGCGCCAACGGCATCGGCGTGGCGCCGGCCGCGCGCTGGGTCGCGGCCAAGGGCTGCGAGACCGACAGCTGCACCGACGAGTCGCTGATCAGGTCCGGCCAGTGGATGGCCGCGCCGACCGACCTCAACGGGGAGAACGAGCGGCCCGACCTGGCGCCCGACATCGTCAACAACTCCTGGGGCGGAGCGGGCTTCGACCCCTGGTACAAGACGATCGTGGAGTCGTGGATCGCCGCCGGCATCTTCCCCGCCTTCGCCAACGGCAACGCCGGCCCGGCCTGCACCACCAGCAGTTCCCCCGGCCAGTACGTGATCAGCTACAGCGTCGGCGGCCTCGACATCAACAACGTCCTGTACGCCCGCTCCAGCAAGGGCGCCGGCGAGAACGGCGAGATCAAGCCGAACATCGCCGCCCCCGCGGTGAACGTGCGCTCCTCGGTGCCCGGCGGCGGATACGCGGCCTTCACCGGCACCTCGATGGCCACGCCGCACGTGGCCGCTACGGTGGCGCTGCTGTGGTCGGCGGCGCCGAGCCTGCAGGGCAACGTGGACGCCACGCGGCCGCTGCTCGACAGCACGGCGATCGACGTCAACGACACCAGCTGCGGCGGCACGGCCACCGACAACAACGTCTGGGGCGAGGGCAGGCTCGACTCCTTCGCCGCCGTCCAGTCGGCGCCCCGCGACGGGCTCGGCGGCCTCAGCGGCACCGTCACCGCCGGCGGTGCCCCGGTCGCCGGCGCCGAGGTCAGCCTGACCGGGCCGCTGAGCCGCACGGTCTTCACCGGCGCCGACGGCACCTACGCGGTGCCGCGCCTGCTGCCCGGCGACTACCAGGTGAGCGCGGCCAGGTTCGGCTACACCTCCGGCACCGCGAGCGCCACCGTGGCGGCCGGGCAGACGGCCACCGCGGACGTCACGATGACGCGGAAGGACAGCGGCACGGTCTCCGGCCTCGTCTCGATCGCGGGCGCGCCCGAGTCCGGCGCGACCCTCGCCGTCGCCGGTACGCCGGTCCAGGCGGTCACCGGCGCCGACGGCCGCTACACGTTCACCATCCCGCACGGCACCTACGACGTGACCATCACGCCGCGCTCGCGCTGCGCGACGGCCTCGACGACCGTCCAGGTGACGGTGGCGGGGGACGTGGTCAAGGACGTCGACCTGCCGCTGCGGGGCGACGGGTTCGGCTACACCTGTGAGAGCAAGGCCCTGCCGTACGTGGGAGGGACCGAGAAGCTGGCGCTGACCGGCGACGACGAGGCGCAGCAGGTGACGCTGCCGTTCACCTTCCCGTTCTACGGCGCCGCGCAGGCGAAGGCGTGGATCACCACGAACGGCTACGCCTCCTTCGCCAACGAGAAGGTCACCACCGGCGCGAACGGCACGCTGCCGACCACGGGCACGCCGAACAACGCGGTCTACGCCTACTTCGACGACCTCGTGGCCGACGCGGAGTCGGGCATCTACACCGCGACGCAGGGCACCGCGCCCAACCGCGTCTACGTGGTGGAGTGGCGCAACGTGAAGTTCTACTCCGACGCCACGATGCGGATCTCGGTGTCGATGCTCCTGGGCGAGAACGGCACGGTGTCCTACCGCTACAAGGACGTCGAGGGCGCCCGCGAGCAGGGCAACAGCGCCACGATCGGCGTGGAGAACGGGACCGGCACCGACGCGCTGCTGTACTCGTTCAACACCGCCGCCGTCTCGACCGGCCAAAGCGTGACGGTCGCGGCCACCCGCCACGGGCTGGTCACGGGCACGGTCACCGACGCCAACGACGGCAAGGCGATCGCCGGCGCGACGGTGAAGGTGGGCCAGGCGGCCACGTTCACCACGGGCGCGGACGGCACGTTCTACGGCCAGGTGCCGGCCGGCGACCACAAGGTGGAGGTCTCCAGGGAGCACTACGGCACGTTCTCCCAGGACGTCACGGTCGCTCCCCTGGCGTTCACCCGGGTGGACACGGCGCTGATCACCGGCGCGGTCAGCGCCTCGGTCGGCGAGCTGGCCGTGGTCATGCCCACGGGCGTCAGCCGCAGCCGCTCGTTCGAGCTGACCAACCTCGGCGCGCCCGCCGACTACACCGTCACCAGCGACGCCGCCTGGCTCACCGCCGCGCCGACCGCCGGCCGCCTCGCCAAGGGCGAGAAGGCCGCGGTGAAGGTCACGGTCAGCAGCCAGGGCGTGCAGCCGGGCACGGTTCAGGCGGGCAAGCTCACGGTGAAGTCCAACAGCGGCCGCCAGCCGGTCCTGGAGATCACGGTGAACGTCGTGGTGCCCAAGCACCAGGTGGCGCTCGACGCCGGCGCCTCCAGGCAGGTCGTCGACGCCCAGGGCGACGTGTGGACCGCCGACCGCAAGTACACCCAGGGCGGCCATGGCTGGGTGGCCAACCAGAACCGCACGGCCGACACCCGCAAGACCATCGCGGGCACCACGGAGCAGACCTTGTTCCGCACCGCCCGCGAGAACCTGCTGGAGTACCGCTTCGACAACGTGCCGAACGGCACCTACACCGTCGAACTGGGCTTCGCCGAGATCACCTCGAAGCGTCCCGGCTCCCGGGTCTTCGACGTGATCGTCGAGGGCCAGCTCGCCGTACCCGCGCTCGACCTGGCCCTGGAGGTGGGCACCTACACGGCGGCGAACCGCTCGTACACCGTGAAGGTCACCGACGGCCAGCTGAACGTGCGCTTCGCCCGGCGTGACGGCCAGCCGATCGTCAACGCCGTCCGCGTCTCCGAGCGTCCCGACAAGAACTAGCCGGGCCGTACCGGCGTCAGCCCCGGCCGCTTGGGGCTGACGCCGTCGCCGGAGGAGCGGCCGTGCAGGCGGCGGTTGATCCACGGCGCGAGGAACTGCCTGGCCCAGCGCAGGTCCTCCCGCCGGGCGTCCGTCCAGACGGGCGGGCGCCGCGGCGGGTACGGCTCGCGCCAGTCTTGCTCGACCGGTACCCCGAGCACCTCGGCGGCGGCCAGCGCCACGCGGCGGTGGCCGTCGCCGTTGAGGTGGAGACGGTCGGAGTCCCAGGCGCGCGGGTCGCGCAGCACGGCCATGGGCCACAGGTCGACCAGGTGGGCGTCGTAGCGCCGGGCGATGTCGTGGATGTGCAGGTTGTAGACCTCGATCTTGCTGTGCGCCAGCCGCATGACGGGCACGTGCCGCAGGTCGAAGCCGGTGAAGAGCATCACCTTGGCTCCGGCCTCGGTGAGCGTGCGCACCCCTTGTTCCAGCCGCCTGGCGACGATCGCGGGCCCGCTGCCGGGCCGCAGGATGTCGTTGCCGCCCGCGCAGAGCGAGACCAGGTCGGCGCCCATGGCGACCGCCCGCGGCACCTGCTCGTTCACGATCTCGTCGATGATCCGGCCGCGCACCGCGAGGTTGGCGTAGCGCAGGCCGGGCCGGTCGGCCTCGATGTGCTCGGCGAGCCGGTCCGCCCAGCCGCGGAAGCCCGTGGCGGCCGGGTCTTCGAGTCCCTCTGTGAAGCTGTCCCCTAGGGCGACGTATGAAGAAATTCGTCCCATGACGGGATAGTTTGCCGCGAATGTCAGGCCCTACGCGACCGTAGGTCAATCCGGCGGGCGCCCCCGGACGAAGAAGGAGGCAAAGTCCCCACGAGAAGGAGCACCCATGCGTAAGACACTGGCCCTCGCCGCCATCGTGGCGGCCGCCGGCGCCGGCCTGGCCGCGCCCGCGCTCGCCGACGCCTCCCCTCGGCGCGACGGCGCGACCCTGCGGGTCGCCGGGCTGACGGCCGACGGCAGGCTGGTCGCCTTCCGCGCCGACCGTCCCGGCTCCGTCACGGACATCGGCAAGGTCAACGGGCTGAACGGCGACGCGAAGGTGGTCGGCATCGACTACCGCGTGCAGGACGGCAAGCTCTATGCCGTCGGCGACCAGGGCGGCGTCTACACGCTGTCCGGGGCGGCCAAGGCGACCAAGGTCTCCCAGCTCAGCGTCGCGCTGGACGGCAAGAACTTCGGCGTCGACTTCAACCCCGCCGCCAACCGGCTGCGCGTGATCAGCGACACCGGCCAGAACCTGCGCCACAACATCGACGACCCCATGGGCGCCCCGGCCACCGGCACGACCGCGACCGACGGCAAGCTCACCAACCCGCCCGTGCCGCCCGCCACGACCGGCCTCACCGCCCTCGGCGTGAGCGGCGCCGCCTACACCAACAACGACCTGGACGCGACGACGGCCACGACGCTGTTCGACGTGGACACCACCGCCGACCAGATCGCGGTGCAGTCGCCGGCCAACGCCGGCAACCTCGCCCCGACCGGCAAGCTCGGCGTGGACGCGGGCCCCGCGGCCGGCTTCGACATCTACACCACGCTGCGCAAGGGCGCCGCCTCGGCCAACACCGCCTACGCGGCGCTGACCGTGAGCGGTTCCTCCCGCTTCTACGCCGTCGACCCCCTGACCGGTGCGGCCGTGCAGGTGGGAACGTTCCCGTCCCGCCGCCAGGTCGTGGACATCGCGCTGCCGCTCGACCAGGGCTGACGCCCTCCGGAACCCCGTCTGACCGGGACATCGGCGGCACGCCCGGCCGGCCGTGAAGCCACACGGGCGGCACGCCCCGCACCGGCCGTCAAAGGCACGCCTGACCCGCCTCTGGGCGCGAATCCCCCTTGTCCCCCCGCCCGCGCGTCTGTTACCCGTTGAGATATGCGGGGGAAATATCCAATACGTGTCACCAGAGACCTGCCCGTCCCCATGCCCGACGGCGTCCGGCTGCTGGCCGACCACTACGCGCCCGTGGGGGCGCCGCGTGCTCCGGTCGTGCTCATCCGCTCGCCGTACGGCCGCAGGGGCGCCTTCGGATGGATGTTCGGCCGCGGCTTCGCCCGGCAGGGCTTCCAGGTCGTCATGCAGTCCTGCCGGGGCGGTTTCGGCTCCGGCGGGCTGCTCGACCCGCTCGGCGACGAGCACGACGACGGCCTGGCCACCGTGGCCTGGATGCGCGAGCAGCCCTGGTACGGCGGCAGCTTCGCCACCTTCGGCCCCTCCTACCTCGGCTACACCCAGTGGGCCATCGCCCCCTACGCCGGTCCCGACCTGCGGGCGATGGCCACGCAGATCACCGCCTCCCAGTTCCGCGACGCCGCCTACGTGGGCGGGGCGTTCGCGCTGGAGTCGGCGCTGAGCTGGACGACGCTGACCGACGCCATGTCACGCCGCTTCGGCGGCACCGCCGCGCTGACCGCGCCCCGGCTGACGCGCCGCGCGGTGCTGTCCGGGCGGCCGATGGGCGAGCTCGACCTGGTCTCGGCCGGGCATCCGCTGGCCTTCTACCAGGATCTGCTCGCCCATCACGGCGATCCCGCCGCGCCGTACTGGGCCAAGCGCGACTTCTCCCCCGACGTGGCCGACGTCGGCGCCGCCGTCACGATGCTCGGCGGCTGGTACGACGTGTTCCTGCCCTGGCAGATCAAGGACTATCTGACGATGCGCAGGGCCGGGCGGCGGCCGTACCTGACCATCGGCCCCTGGTACCACGTCGACATGCGCCACGGCCGCCCCTCCGTCGCCGAGGCGCTGACCTGGTTCCGCGCCCACCTGCTGGGTGACTTCTCCCGGTTGCGGGCCGACCCGGTGCGGCTGCACGTCACCGGCGCCGGCGAGTGGCGTGACTATCCGGACTGGCCGGTTCCGGGGATGCGGATGCGCCGCTGGCACCTGCGGTCCGGGTTCGGGCTGGATCCGGCCGCGCCCGGCGAGGACGGCGCCGACGGCTTCCGCTACCACCCCGCCCATCCCACGCCCGTCATCGGCGGCCCGGTCCTGCTGGCCGACTCCCGCCCACGCGACCAGCGCCGCCTGGAGGCCCGCCGCGACGTGCTCGTCTACACCTCCGCGCCGCTGCGCGCCGACACCGAGATGATCGGTCCCGTGGGGGCCGAGCTGTCGGTGCGCTCCAGCGCGCCCTGCACCGACGTGGTGGTGCGGGTCTGCGACGTGCACCCGTCGGGCGCGTCCATGAACATCTGCGAGGGGGTACGGCGCACGCTCGGCGGGCCGGAGGACATCCGGCGGGTCGAGGTGGACCTGTGGCCGATCGGACACCGCTTCAAGCGCGGCCACCGTATCCGCGTCCACGTGGCGGCGGGGGCGTACCCGACGATCGCCCGCAACCCGGGCACCGGCGACCCGATCGCGGACGGCGGGCCCATGCTGGCGGCCGACGTGGAGGTCCTCCACTCCCCCGCTCATCCCTCGGCCGTCCTTCTGCCGGAAGTGCCCGGCCCTTAGAGTCGGATCGTGCGCGCGTCCCGGTTGATGTCGGTGATCCTGCTGCTGCAAGGGCGGGGCGGGATGACGGCGGCCGAGCTGGCCGAAGAGCTGGAGGTCTCCGAGCGGACCGTCCACCGTGACGTGCTGGCGCTGTCCGAGGCGGGCGTCCCGGTCTACGCCGACCGGGGGCGGCGCGGCGGCTACCGGCTGCTGGAGGGTTACCGCACCCGGCTGACCGGGCTCGACCGGGCCGAGGCGGAGGCCCTGTTCCTGTCGGGCGTGCCGGGGGCGCTGCGCGAGATGGGGCTGCAGGACGTGGCGGCCACCGCCCGGCTGAAGGCGGCGGCCGCGCTGTCACCCGGGCTGCGGGACGCGCCCTCGACGGCGGCGCAGCGCTTCCACCTGGACGCGCCGGGCTGGTTCGCCGGCGAGGACCCGCCGCCGGCCGCGCTGGCGCCGCTGGCCAGGGCGGTGTGGAGCGATCGGGTGGTCGGGCTGGCGTACAAGGGCAGGCAGCGCACGGTGCGTCCGTACGGGCTGGTGCTCAAGGCGGGCGTCTGGTACTTGGTGGCGCACGCGGGTGACTTCCTGACCTTCCGCGTGGACCGGGTGGAGGCGGTCGTGGCCCGGGAGGAGGGCTTCTCCCGCGATCCGGGGTTCGACCTGGCGGCGTACTGGCGGCGGCAGTCGGCCCGCTTCGCCCGCTCCCTGCTGCGCGCCACCGTCACGCTGCGGCTCAGCCCGTCCGGGGTGCGCATGCTGCGGCACATCGCCGACCCGGCCGCGCTGGAGGACGCGCTGGCCTCGCTGGGCGAGGACGGGACGGTCGAGCTGGCCGTGGAGTCGATGAGGGTCGCGTTCACGCAGGTGCTGCGGTTCGGGCCGGAGGCGGAGGTGCTGGCGCCGCCGGAACTGCGCGCGATGGTAGGCGAGGCCGTCCTGCGGACGGCCCGCCTGTACACCCCTGACGGCTAGCGGTACTCGGACGCGTCGGCCTTCTTGCCGCCGTCCTCCACCTCGTCGATGTAGCGCCACACGTCCGGCCGGCTGCCGTCGAGGTCGGTGAAGCCGTAGACCTGGGCCAGGCCGCCGCTGTCGAGGGACTGGCCGGTCCAGCGCATCTTGTCCGGGTCCTGGGCCAGGGCCGCCACGGCCCGCCCGACGAAGGCCGGCGTCTCCGACACCGCCCAGGTGGCGTTCTTCGGGATGTAATCGCGCCAGGTCTCCTCGGTCACCTCGAAGTTCTCCAGCATCGCCTCCGAGCGCAGGAACCCGGGCGTGAGGGCCACGGCGGCGCAGCCGTGCTCGCGCAGGTCGTGCGAGAGCGCGTACGCCAGCCGGACGACGGCGGTCTTGGCCTGGTCGTAGAAGAGCGAGAGCCGGTAGTGGCCGTCGTTGTACTTCTTGGTCCCGTCGGTCACCTCGACGACCAGTCCGCCGGGCTTCCTGGACAGCAGCGGCAGCGCGTAGTGGCTGGTGATGATGTGGGTGTCGATCGCCAGCCGCAGCAGGCGCAGCCCGTTGTCCAGGTCGTGCTCCCAGACCGGGACGTTCCACTCGGTGAGCCGGTCGCCGCCCCACACGTCGTTGACCAGGACGTCGAGCTGTCCGTGGTCGCGTTCGATCCGCTCCACCAGGGCCTTGACCTGCTCCTGGTCGAGGTGGTCGACCCGGACCGGGATGCCGGTGCCGCCGGCGGCGGTGACGAGCGCGGCGCTCTCCTCGATGGTCTCCGGCCGGTTCATCTCCGAGCGCCGCGATCCGCTGGAGCGGCCGGTGCAGTAGACGGTGTAACCGGCGGCGCCGAGTTGTACGGCGATGCCCCGGCCCGTGCCTCGTGTGGCCCCTGCCACCAGTGCGATCTTCATGAAGACCACTCTCGGCCGAAAAGAGGACACCTCATGTCATGTTTTCTCAAGGATTCTCGCGTGATAAGTAAGGAGTTACCATGAACGAAGAGTTCGAACTGCGCGGGGTCAACCATCTGGCACTGGTCTGCTCGGACATGAAGCGGACCGTCGACTTCTACTCCGGCGTCCTGGGCATGCCGCTCATCAAGACGATCGAGCTGCCGATGGGCTGGGGCCAGCACTTCTTCTTCGACGCCGGCGGCGGCAACGCGCTGGCCTTCTTCTGGTTCCCCGACGCGCCGGAGGCGGTGCCCGGAATCTCGGCGCCCAAGGGACTGCCGGACCGGGGCGAGCTGCTGTCGGCGGTCGGCTCCATGAACCACATCGCCTTCGACGTGCCGCCGGACAAGATCGAGGAGTACCGCGACCGGCTGATCGCCAAGGGCGTGGACGTGGGCGTGCTGCTCAACCACGACGACAGCGAGTTCGGCGTCGCCCCTGCCCCGCACGAGGGCGTGTTCGTGCGTTCGATCTACTTCAAGGACCCCGACGGCGTCCTCGTCGAGTTCGCCTGCTGGCTGCGGGAACTGGGCCGCGAGGAGGACGTGCGGCACGAGCCGAAGACCGCCGCCGACCGGACCGCCTGATGCCGCGCCTGCGCCGGGTCCCGCGTGAGGAGGTCGCCGATCCGCTCACCGCGTTCTTCTACGACCGCCTGCTGACCGGCGACGGCACCGCCACGGGCTCGCCCGGCGACTGGTGGGAGGTCTTCGCGCTCGACCCGGCGATCCTGCGCCACTGCGTGAAGGGCTTCCAGCTCTACCGGGAGTCCGCGCTCGACCCGGTGCTGCGCGAACTGGGCCAGACCCGCGCCGGATGGGCCAGGCAGTCGCGGTTCGTCTACTCGCAGCACTGCAAGCAGATGCGCGCGATCGGCGTGCCGGAGGAGAAGATCCAGGCGGTCGCCTCCTGGCAGGTGAGCACCGTCTTCGGCGAGCTGGAGCGGGCCGTGCTCGCCTACACCGACGCGCTCGTGCTGGACGGCGGCCGGGTGCACGACGAGGTCTTCGCCGTGCTCAAGAAGCACCTGCCGGACGAGCAGATCCTCGAACTCACCTACGTCACCTGCATGTACGAGATGCACGCCACGATGGCCAGGGCGCTGCGGGTGGAGTTCGACGACCGCGACGACCCGATCACCGAGGTGCCGGCGCCCGAGGGGTACGGCACCCGGGACATCGCCGACGAACTCGCCTGACCGCCCGCCTGACCGTTCGTCGCGAAGAGCCGACCGTTCGCCGATCCGCGACCGGTTTCCCGGCCGAACCTCACTAATGTCACGTCGGATGACGCCTCCCCTGCCATCCCCCCAATGGTCTAGAAATAGGCCAAAACGTGATATTTCAGTCATTGGGCCTTCTGGGTTGTGACGCTAGTGTCCCCTCACTCGCGAACCACTGTCATACCGGAGGGGTCATGGCCGAGCCGCCACCTCGCACCGACAAAAGCCCGTGGAACTGGCTGCTGATCGTGCCGATCGTGCTGCCGTTGTGCACGTTCCTGTTCAACGCCGACGAACCCCGGCTGATGGGCTTCCCGCTGTTCTACTGGCTGCAGCTCGCCTTCATCCTCGTCGGCGTCGCCTGCACCGTGGTCGTCTACAGGATGACCAAGTGAGCGGGCACACGACCGAGCTGGTCGTCTTCATCGCACTGTTCGCCCTGGTCAGCGGCATGGGCTTCGTGGCCGCCCGCTGGCGTAAGCCGAAGGACATCGAGAGCCTCGACGAATGGGGCCTCGGCGGGCGCAACTTCGGGACCTGGATCACCTGGTTCCTGGTCGGCGGCGACCTCTACACCGCCTACACCTTCGTGGCGGTGCCCGCCCTGGTGTTCGGCGCGGGCGCGCTGGGCTTCTACGCGGTGCCGTACACCATCGTGATCTATCCGCTGGTCTTCCTCGTGCTGACCCGGCTGTGGTCGGTCTCGCACGTGCACGGCTTCGTCACCCCGGCCGACTTCGTGCGCTCGCGCTTCGGCTCGCCGACGCTGGCGCTGGTCGTGGCCATCACCGGGCTGGTCGCGACCATGCCCTACATCGCGCTGCAGCTCGTCGGCATCGAGGCCGTGCTGCAGTCGATGGGCGTCACCGGCCACTGGCCGATCATCGTCGCCTTCGCCATCCTGGCGGCCTACACCTACCAGTCGGGCCTGCGCGCCCCCGCGCTGATCGCCTTCGTCAAGGACTCGCTGATCTACATCGTGATCCTGGCGGCGGTCGTCTACATCCCGATCAAGCTGGGCGGCTGGGGCAACATCTTCGACGCGGCTGCGGCCAAGTTCGACAAGTCCCCCGCCCCGGGCGACGGCCTGCTGCTGAACGCGGGCAACCAGCTGCAGTACATCACGCTGGCCTTCGGTTCGGCGCTGGCGCTGTTCCTCTACCCGCACAGCCTCACCGGCGTGCTGGCCGCCAAGAACCGGACCGTCATCAAGCGCAACATGTCCGCGCTGCCCGCCTACAGCTTCCTGCTCGGCCTCATCGCCCTGCTCGGCTACATGGCGATCGCCGCCGGCACCAAGCCCGTCATCGGCGAGAACGGCAAGCCGATCGGCAACACGGTCGTCCCGGTGCTGTTCGACAACATGTTCCCCGACTGGTTCGCCGGCGTCGCCTACGCCGCGATCGCCATCGGCGCGCTCGTGCCCGCCGCGATCATGTCCATCGCCGCGGCGAACCTGTTCACCCGCAACATCTACCGCGAGTACTTCAACAAGAACGCCACCGACAAGCAGGAGGCCACGGTCTCCAAGCTCGTCTCGCTCGTGGTCAAGGTCGGCGCGGTCCTGTGCATCCTGCTGCTGGACCCGCAGTTCTCCATCGACCTGCAGCTCATCGGCGGTGTGATCATCCTGCAGACGCTGCCCTCGGTGGCCCTGGGCCTGTACACCCGGTGGTTCCACAAGAACGGCCTCATCGCCGGCTGGGCCCTGGGCCTGGCGGCCGGCATGTGGATGCTCTACACCATCCCGAACCCCGCCTCCGGCAAGCTGCACTTCGGCGGCTCGGCGTTCTCGCTGGGAGAGCTCGGCTTCGACACCAAGACGACCGTCTACGCCGGCATCCTGGCCCTGGCCGTCAACCTCCTGGTGGCCGCCGTCGTCACCGTGGCCCTGCGCGCCGCGAAGGTGGCCGACGGCGAGGACGGCACGCGGCGCGACGAGTACTTCGCCGACGAGGGCGACCCTCGGGTCAAGGACCTGGACGTGTCCGCACCACACTAGCGGCCGCCGCGGAGGGGCAACGTTGATGCAACCTCCGCGGGCACACCGTGGACAAATGGGCACGCCCCGTCCGTCGCCCCCGTGCAGACGGTACGTGCCCCGGTCCGGGCGGGCGGTGATCTGCGCCTTGCCACCCGCCCGGACCGCAGGAGCGCGTCACGGAGCCGCGTAGCCGGGGTTGGCGACGTCGAGCTTGGCGCGCACCGCCGCGGTCAGGGCCGCGAGCAGCTCCGGGTCGTCGGCGCGGCCCTCCCTGATCCGGGCGGCCAGCTCCGCGTCGGTGCCCACGCCGAGCCCGGCCAGCCGTTCCGCGTGCTCGGCGGCCTGGGCGGGGCCGAGTTCGATCTCCCGCTCCACCATGCCGAGCACGTTGATCGCCACCCGCGTGTGAAAGCGCACCCGGCCCTCGACCGCCGGCAGTACATCGGACTCCAGGAACTGCCTGACCGCCGCGACCAGCTGGGCCGCGTCGGGCACGTCGTGCGGCGCCGCCATGGCGCCTCCTCTCCGCTCCGCCGAAGACGTTGGAAAGTGACCGCTTATCCGTTGACCGGGCAACGGATAGACGGTGTGATCCTTTCATGAGCTTCGCCGTACCCGACAGCGTCCGGCCGGTTCGCGACGCCGTCCACGCGTTCATGACCGAGCGGGTCGAGCCCGCCGAGCCCGCCCTGTGCGACGGCGACGCCGCCACGCTGCGCGAGCTGCAGGAGGAGGCCAAGAAGGAGGGCCTGTGGGCGCTCGGCCATCCGCGTGAGCTGGGCGGCGGCGGCCTGCCGTTCCTCGACTACGTCTACGTCAACGAGGTGCAGGGGCGCAGCGAGTTCGGCCAGCTCGCGCTCGGGACGTTCACGCTGCAGGACTCCCTGATGCTGCACGAGCACGCGTCGAGCGGCCAGCGCGAGCGCTACCTGGAGCCTCTCGTGCGCGGCGACATCTGGCCGAGCTTCGCGATGACCGAGCCGGACGTCTCCAGCAGCGACCCCACCCAGATCCAGACCGAAGCGGTGCTCGACGGCGGCGAATGGGTCATCAACGGCCACAAGTGGTTCACCACCGGCGCATCCCGCGCCGCCTACACCACCGTGATGTGCCGCACCGAGCCGGAGGCCCCGCCCCACCTGGCCTTCTCCATGATCCTGGTGCCGACCGGCACGCCCGGCTACACGATCGTCCGCGAGACGCCCGTGCTCGGCCTCGGCGGCGCCCACTGCGAGGTGCGCTACGAGGACGTCCGCGTCCCGGCGGCCAACCTGCTCGGCGAGCGCGGCCACGGCTTCGTCATCGCCCAGAAGCGCCTCGGGCCCGGCCGGATCTTCCACTGCATGCGCTGGCTCGGGCAGGCGCAGCGGGCCTTCGACCTGATGTGCCACCGCCTGCACGGGCGTACGGCGTTCGGTGAGCCGCTGGCCAAGAAGCAGCTCATGCGCCAGCACGTCTTCGACTCCTACACCGAGATCCAGTCCGCGCGGCTGCTCACCCTGCACGCGGCGCAGGCGGTGGACGCCGGTTCCGACGCGCGCGTCGAGATCGGGGCGATCAAGGTGGTGGGGGCGCGCATGCTGCACAACGTGATCGACCGGGCCATCCAGGTGTACGGCGCGGCGGGCCTGACCCCGGACACGCCCCTGGACCGGATGTACCGGCACGCCCGCGCCGGACGCATCTACGACGGCCCCGACGAGGTGCACATCGACTCGGTCGGCAGGCGGGTCCTGGGCGCGTACACGAGCGGCGGCTCGTGGGAGTTCGGCCTGCGATGAACGCGCGCACCGGCGACCGGGTGGCGGGCATCGTGCGGGACGCGCTGGGCGCGGGGGCGGTGGTCCTGTCGAGCGCGCGGCTGCCCGGCGGCGCCTCACGTGAGACCTGGTCGCTCGACGTGGACACGCCCGGCGGTGAGCGGGCGCTCGTCCTGCGCCTGGACTCTCCCGGCGCGCCCCTGAACCCCGGCACCTCCCCGAACCCCGGCGCGCCCCCGAAGACCGGCGCGCCCCCGGAGACCGGGGCGCCCCTGGAGACCGGCGCGCCCCCGGAGACCGGCGGCGGACTGGCTGCCGAGGCGGTCCTGATGCGCGCCGCCGCCGAGGCGGGCGTCCCGGTCCCGGAGATCGTCGCCTGCGGGGACTCCTACATCCTCATGGCGCGGGTGGACGGGGAGACGATCCCGCGCAAGATCCTGCGCGACGAGGCCTACCGGCACGCCCGGCCGCTCCTGGCCGCGCAGTGCGGGCGGGCGCTGGCGGCGGTGCACCGGATGCCGCTCGGCGCCCTGCCCGCGGAGAAGGAGACCGACGCGCTGACCCGGTGGCGCGAGGTGCTCGATCTGACCGGACAGCCGCATCCGGTGTTCGAGCTGGCCCTGCGCAGGCTGGCGGCGACCCGGCCGCAAGGCACGCGGCGCACGGTCGTGCACGGCGACTTCCGCAACGGGAACCTGATCGTGGGGCCCGAGGGCGTGCGGGCGGTGCTCGACTGGGAACTGGCCCACGCCGGCGACCCGGTCGAGGACCTCGGCTGGCTGTGCGTGAAGGCGTGGCGGTTCGGGCAGAAGGCGCCGGTGGGCGGCTTCGGCACCTACGACGAGCTGGTCAGCGCCTACGAGGAGGCCTCGGGGCACGCGGTGGACCGGGAGGCGCTGCGGTGGTGGGAGGCGTTCGGGGTGCTGAAGTGGGGCGTCATCTGCGTCATGCAGACGATGCGGCACCTGGCCGGCGGCGCGCGGTCGGTGGAGCTGGCGGCGATCGGGCGGCGGGTGTGCGAGACGGAGTGGGACCTGCTGGAACTGCTCGGCGCCCGCTGAAAACGCGTTGCGGACGCCCGGCCGGCACCGCACGCCGGCCGGCCTCGAAGGGGTTGTCCGCGTGGGCGCTCAGGTGCGTGCGCGCCCAGGGGAAGCCGTCGCGGTTCGGGGGCTGAGCGGGCGCGGGGCGAGCGCGGCCACGATCACCTCGGCCAGGCCGTCGACGACCTCGCCGGGGTCGACGCCGGGATGGTCGAGCCACCAGTCGGCGGTCGTCTGGACCATGCCGATGAAGGCGTGGCCGAGCACCTGGGCGCGTACCGGATCGGGGGTGACGCCCTCGGCCACCAGCACCTGCGCGAGCTCCTCGCCGAGACCTCTGACCAGCGTGGTCATGTGGCTGCGGATCTTGCTGTCCTCGGCGCTGGCCCGGTGGAACAGGAAGCGGTAGAGGTTGTGGTTGGCGCCGATCAGGTCGAGGTAGACGGCGATCGCGGCGCGGGCGCGCGAGCGCAGGTCGCCGCCGCCCTCGGTGAACTGCGGGCGCAGCCGGTCGATGACGGTGCGCACGTGGCGGTCGGCCAGCGCCTGGTAGAGGCCGCTCTTGTCGCCGAAGTGACGGTAGAGGATGGGCTTGGTGATCCCGGCCTCAGCGGCGATCGCGGCCATCGACACCTCGTGCCCGTCACGCTCGATCACCCGGTCGGCGGCGTCGAGCAGCGCCCTGCGCCGGTCCGGGCTGCGTCCCCTCACCCGGCAAGGATAGATCGCTCCCGTCCGCGCAACAGCGCCGAGGTCACCAGCAGCGCGCCGACGACCGTGTAGAGGCCGGTGACCCCGGCCAGGGTGCCCGGCGGCTCGCCCGGCAGCGCGCCCCAGCGGGGCAGCCCCGCCGCCACCAGCAGCGCGAGGTCGAGCCGCGTGGCGAACAGGGCGCCGAGCGCGACGAGCGGCAGCCCGCAGATGATCGCGGCCAGCGGGGACAGCCGCTGCCATCCGGTCAGCAGCCCGGCCAGCGCGGCCACGGCGCTCAGGTATCCGAATCCGGCCGGGCTCGGGCCGAAGCCGGTGTAGCCGGCGCGCAGCGCCCGCGCGCCGGCCTCGGTCAGGTAGTAGACGGCGGGCAGCGCGAGCAGGCCCACCGCGGCGGCGGCCAGGTGACGTCCCACGTCTTCATCGTCCCGTGGAATCCGGACAATGTCTCGATCTTGGGACAGACGGCCCGGAGTGCAGGCTTTAGCGTGGATACATGGCTAACAGTGGCACTGGTCCTGGTTCGATCACACCTGACGGATCCCCTGTTGAGTTCTATCTCCTCATCGAGCCCGGCGGCGAGCCCGAGATCGTCAGCGCCGCGCTCGCGCCCGGCGCGTCGATCCTCGAGATCGGCTCGGGGGTCGGGCGGCTCACCCATCCCCTGCTCGCGCTCGGCCACGAGGTGGTGGCCGTGGACGAGTCCGCGGACATGCTCGCGCACGTGCGCGGCGCGCGGACCGTGCGGGCACGGGCGCAGGAGCTGCGGCTGGAGCGCGAGTTCGACGCGGTCCTGCTCGCCTCCTACCTGGTCAACACCGCCGACGACGACGCGCGCAGCGAGCTGCTGTCGGCGTGCGCCCGGCACGTACGGCCCGGCGGCTCCGTCCTCATCCAGTGGACCCCGGCCGAGCAGCACGACGCGTGGGAGGTCGGCCGGGGGCGCACCACGGGCAACCTCACCATCACCCTCGCGGCGCTGGAGCCGGTGCGGCCCGGGGTGGTCGCCTCCACGATGCGGTACACGCAGGACGAGCGGGTGTGGACCCAGTCGTTCTGGTCGCGCCGCCTGACCGACGACGACCTCCGGGCCGAGCTGGAGCGGGCCGGGCTGCGGATGGAGCGGTTCCTGACCGACGACCACAGCTGGGTGCTGGCCGTACGCGGCTGATCAGGAGAGGATGCCGTGCCCGAAGGGGTAGAGCGGGTCGCGGGTGCCACCCGGGACGTCGGACGGGCTGGCCTCGACGGCCGCCATCGACCGCGGCAGCTCGTACGGCAGCCGCCCCTTCGGCTCGGCCCGCCCGAACAGCACCTCCAGCAGCGCCCGGTCACTCGCCCCGTAGTCGGCGACCACGGCGGCGGCGCCCTCGGCGATCTCGGGGAAGACCGCGGGCCGCTCCAGGTAGACGTTCACGACGGTGGGCACCGTGCGCTGCAGGCGGGTGATCCGGTCGATCTCGGCGGCGTCGAAGGCGAGGCTGCCGGAGTGGAAGAAGGCCTCGAAGGCGCCCGGCCGCGGCTCGTACGGCGCGGCCAGCCGTAGCACGGCCACGTCGGCCTCCTCCGGTGCCGGCACGACCTTGCCGTAGCCGGCGGCGAGGCCGGCGTCCACGCCCTCCACGTACAGGCGCACGCCCTCGGCCAGCGGCAGCGGGCCGTTCTTCAGCAGGGTGAGCGAGGCGGTCTGCGCCTCGAACCCGGCCCGCGCGAAGGCGGCCCGCCCGACGATCTCCCCGGCCGCGTCGGGGTCGACGAAGGGCGCGTCGAACAGCCCGAGCGTGAACTTCTCCCGCAGCACCCGCCGCACCGACGCGTCCAGCCGCCCGGTGCTGATCCGCCCGGCTTCGACCCATTCGGCGAGCAGATCGGGGCAGGCCTCGCCGCCGAACTGGTCGACGCCGGCCTCGAACGCCTTCAGCACGCGTTCGGCGGGGGTGAGGTGCTCCACGCCCCAGGCGCGGGCGGGCATCTCCTGTCCCATGATGAAGGCGTCGGTGATCAGGCCCCAGTCGGTGCAGACGATGCCGTCGAAGGCGTAGCGCTCGCGCAGCAGGCCGGTGATGACGCCCTTGTTGAAGCCGAAGCCGACCTCTTCGTGCTCGGTGCCGACCGGCACGCCGTAGTAAGGCATGATCTGTGAGGTTCCGGCGTCGAAGGCGGCCTCGAAAGGCTTCAGGTGGTGCTCGAACCGGCCGCCGGGGTAGACCTGCTCGCGGCCGTGGGCGAAGTGGGGGTCCTCGCCGTCCTTCTGCGGCCCGCCGCCGGGGAAGTGCTTGGTCATGCAGGCGACGCTGCCGGGGCCGAGGCGCTCGCCCTGGAAGCCGAGGATGTAGGCGCGCACGAGGCGGGAGGTGAGCTCGGCGTCCTGGCCGAAGGTGCCGTTGGCGCGTGACCAGCGGGGCTCGGTGACCAGGTCGATCTGGGGGTGGAGGGCGACGCGGATGCCGACGGCCAGGTACTCCTGCCGTGCCATGTCGGCGAAGGTCCGGACCAGCTCCGCCGAGCCGATCGCCGCCAGCCCCGGCGGCTCCGGCCACTGCGAGAACGCCCCGGCCATCATGGACGCGCCCGGGTTGCCGGAGAAGGAGTGCCGCGGGTCGGTGGAGAGCGTCACCGGGATGCCCAGCCGGGTGGCGGCGGCCCGCTCCTGCAGCGCGTTGTGCCACTCGGCCATCTCGCGCGGCGAGCCGCCGCCGAGCACGTTGAAGTGGTTCATGTGCCTGCCGTCGATCATGCTCTCGGCGGTCTCGGCCCCCGGCGGCGGCGCGAACCAGGAGATGGTGTGGAACAGCAGTCCCGCCTTCTCCTGCAGGGTCATCCTGGCCACGAGGTCGTCGACCCGCGCCGCGGTGGGGAGTGAGGGGTCCTTGTAGGTCATGGCGTGATTATACGTATCATCACCTTCTTTACCAGAGGTTCGCGCCATGCGCCACGCCGCCGCGTGCCGAAATTACTGGGAAATACTGGAACTCCTGCTACCCTCGCGCCATGAGTGACCGGCTGGACCAGCTGGAGAGGCGCATCGACGAACTCCGCGCCGGGGTGCGCCGCGCCATGCGCGCCCGTGACGCGGTCACCGCCCGGGGCCTGCGCGCCGACCTGCGCGCCGCGGAACGCACCTGGGACTCCCTGGTCAGCTCCCCCGTCCAGACCCCGGGCGGCAAGCGGGCCGGCGCCACGACCGTGCGCGAACGGGTGCACCAGGCGCTCGACGCGCTCGGCGCCCCCGCCCAGCCCCGGCTGATCGTGGCGGTCAGCGAGGCGTTCTTCTCCGGCGGGCTGCGTTCCGCGCAGCTCACCAGCATCCGCCGCGACGAGGAACGTTCCTTCCGCTCCAGCCCGTACGGCCGGCCGTACTACCTGTGCGCCGCCCTGACCGACCGCCTCTCCCCCGCCCGGGGCCTGCTCACACTGAGCACCTGGCCGCTGGAGCGGCGGGTGGTGGGGCCGCTGAGCCCGAGGGTCGACTTCCTGACCTGCGCGGCGGCGGTGGCCCGGCACATCCAGCGCAGCGCGGGCCCGTCGCCGGAGTCACTGCGGCTGGTGGCCAGGATGGGGCGCAACATCCCCGGCGGTGAGCTGGTCGAGCTGGGCAAGGACGTCGATCCCGGCCGCGTGGCCGAGATGGCGCTGGCGGAGCTGGCCGTACACCTTGATCGGGACACGCGCGACCGGGCCGGGCTGGCGGCCCGCGCGCGCGAGCAACTGGACGACCCCGCGCGGCTGTTCGGCGCCGCGCTCCTGAGCGCCGCCAACGTCGGCGCCCTCGGCAAGGAAGGGATCACGGCGTGAGACGGATCGACGCGCTGCGGGGGACGACACCGCCGAAGCCGCACGACGCGCGGGCCATCGCGGCACTGGCCGCGAATCCGGGTTGCGCGCGCCGGGCGCTCATGGACGGCGCGGGGGTGGACAAGGACGCGGCCGCGCGGCATCTGGGCTTTCCCGCGCCGTTCGGGCAGTCGCCGTTCGCGATCACCCGCGGCAACCAGTTCGAGGCGCTGGTCAAGTCCGACGGCTGCGCCGAGCTGCTGCGCATGCTGCGCGAGCTGCTGGAGCTGCCGATCGCCGAGGTCGCCTACCACGACGTGGAGAACGTGGGCGCGCACCTGCGCCACGCCCACACCCGCGCGTTGTTCGACCGGGCGGCCAGGGGCGAGCACGACGCGGGCACGCTCTACGACCACCCGCTGCTGAGCCTGGACATCGCCGGCCACACCGCCTACCTGGAGCCGGACGTGGTCGCCTTCCAGCTGGAGGGCCGCTTCCACATCGTGGAGATCAAGTCGTTCGCGATCGTGGACGGCCAGGCCGACCCGGCCGCGGTCGCGGCGGCCGCGCGGCAGGCGGCCGTGTACGTGCTGGCGCTGCGCACCATGCTGGAGGAGCTCGGCCACGACCCGCTGGCCGTCTCCCACGACGTGGTCCTGGTCTGCCCCGAGAACTTCGCCAACCGCCCGGTCGCGAAACTGGTGGACGTGCGCAGGCAGCTCGCGGTGCTGCGCAGGCAGCTGACCAGGATGACCACGCTCGACCGGCTGCTGGAGGAACTGCCGGAGGAGCTCACCTTCGACCTGGAGCCGGGCGAGGACGGCCTGCCGCTGCGCCGCGCCGCGGACCTCGCCGACGCGCTGCGCGCGGTCGCCGCCCGTTACGCGCCCGACTGCCTGTCCACCTGCGACCTGTGCTTCTTCTGCCGGGACGAGGCCCGCGAGGAGGGCGCCTCCGACCTGCTGGGCCGCAACGTCCGCGACGAGCTGGGCGGGGTGGCCGGCGTCGAGGAGGCGCTCGGCCTGGCCGACGGCACCCGGGCCCCGCGCGAGGGGCAGGAGGAGATCGCCCGCCTGCTGCGCGGCGCCGAGCGGCTGCGCCAGGACTGCCTCGCATGAGTCTCCTGACGTCGCTGGCCAAGCTGCGCGCCCTGCAGGAGGGGCGGGCGCAGCCGATCGCGACCGTGCGGCACTGCCACCTGTCCGAGCGGCCGATGGTGTTCATCCCGCTGAAGCTGTCCGGCGAGGCCGCCGCGCCGCTGGCCGCCATGTTCGGCACCGACCGGCAGGCGCCCCAGCTGCTGGTGGTGGCCCAGCCGCGCAACCGCGACCTGCGCTTCGCCTTCACCGCGGAGCTGGCCGGGCTGCTGCTGCCGTATCTGGAGAGCTTCCTGGCCGACACCGAGACGGTCGAGCGCAAGAACGCCGACCCCTACGAGCGCGCGCTCGACGCGCCGCAGGTGCTGCTGCCCAACCGCGTGGGCGTGGCGTTCACCGCGCTGCTGGGCCGTTCGACCCGCTTTCGCCGCGTCGACGGCCCGTACCCGGTGCCGGAGGGCGTGCCGCTGCTGGGCCGCTGGCTGACGTATCTGGCCGAGCGCGCCGCCTACCCGGGTTCGTCGCTGACGCTGGCCGTGACCGAGGAGCTGGGCCGCCACTGGGCCAGCGGGCAGAGCGCGCTGGAGGACGCCAACCTGGCCGCCCTGATGGCGTGGGTCGAGGGACGCCCCTCCGACGAGGCCGAGGACCCGCTGGTCTGGCCGCCCGCCGGGCCCGCCACCGACCCCGGCTTCGACTCCGAGGTGCTGGCGCCCGCGATCGAGAACGGCTCGGCCGAGCGCATCACCGAGGCGCTGCGCACCCAGCTGGAGCCCACGTGGCGGCTGATGTGGCAGGCGGCCGACCTGCTGCGGGCACTGCCCGAAGGCGCCAGCGTGGCGCAGCGGTGGGAGCTGGACCGCGGCTCCTACAGCGGTTTCGCCACGCAGCTCGCCGAGGGCGGCCCACCGCAGGCCCGCCGCGACGGCGCGGTCGCCGCCGCCTCCCGCCTGTCGCGCATGGAGCGCGCCCAGGCCTCCTACGACGTGCAGCGCGCCTACGACGACCCGCTGATCATGGCCGACCACCGGCTGTCGGGCGAGGCGTTCGCCGGCGAGGTGGTGCAGACCGAGCCGGACAACTTCGAGGGCGAGGGCCGTTCGCGCAAGCTGCGCCCGCTCGTGGTGGTCAAGACCGACGATCCGGTACGGCTGCCGCCCGGCAGCGCCCTCGGCACCCCGCAGCGCAGGGGCCAGGGCGCCGAGCTGGTCGAGGCGGGCGGCGGCCTGGTCACCTTGAAGATCACCAAGGGGATGGGCAGGGGCAAGACGCCCGCCCCCGGCTCGGTCCCCGAGGTCGGCGAGCGGGTCTGCTACACCACGCTGACCGACGACTTCCAGGGCGCCGCGACGCTGCCCGAGCCCGAGGCGACCCCGTGGACGCACGGCGGCCCGCCGCTGGAGTACGTGCCGAACGACGACGACGCCAGGGAGGCGTGGGAGTGAGCCCCGAGGAGGTCATCCAGAACGTCCTGGCCGACCTGCCCAGACACCGCGGCGTGGTGGTCGACTCCCCGCCCGGCGCGGGCAAGTCGACGCTCGTGGTGCGGGCCGCGGCGCACATCGCGGCGACGGGCGAGCCGCTGATGATCGTGGCGCAGACCAACGAGCAGGTCGACGACCTTGTCACCCGCATCAGCGACAAGCACCCGGACCTGACCGTCGGGCGGCTGTCGGCCGGCGGGTACGTGCCGCCGCGCCGGCTGCTGGAGCTTCCCGGCGTCACCGTCGGCACCCGCATCCAGGACCTGGGCGACCCGGACATCGTCCTGGCCACCTCCGACAAGTGGGCGTGGATCTCCGGACGCACCTGGCCGTGGGCGATCGTGGACGAGGCGTACCAGATGCGCTCGGACAAGCTGCTGCGCATCGCCGCGCTGTTCGAGCGGGCGTTGTTCGTGGGCGATCCCGGCCAGCTCGACCCGTTCTCGATCGTGGAGGCGGACCGCTGGTCGGGGCTGTCGTGGGATCCGCTGCAGAGCGCGGTGTCGGTCCTGCTGCGCCACAACGGCGACCTGCCGGTGCACCGGCTGCCGGTCTCCTGGCGGCTGCCGGCCTCGGCGGCGCCGGTGGTCTCGCGGGCCTTCTATCCGTTCACCGGCTTCACCTCGGGCACCGGGCCCGGTGAGCGGCGGCTGGAGCTGAGCACGGGCGGGCTCGGGACCGTGCACGACCGGGCGCTGGAGGAGGCGGCGCGCTCGGGGTGGTCGCTGCTGGAGCTGCCGAACCGGCACACGGTCCGCACCGACGGCGAGGCCGTGCAGGCGGTGGCGCTGCTGGCGGCGCGGCTGCTGCAGCGGGGCGCGGTGGCGAGCTCTGAGCAGGGCGAGCGGCCGGTGACGGCCGAGCGCATCGCGGTCGGCGCGGCCCACCGCGACCAGGTGGCGGCGATCAGGAACGCGGGGCTGCCGCCGGAGATCACCGTGGACACCGCCAACCGGCTGCAGGGCCGCGAGTACGACGTGACGATCGTGCTGCACCCGCTGTCGGGGCGGCGTGACGCGACCGCCTTCCATCTGGAGTCGGGACGGCTGTGCGTGCTGGCCTCGCGGCATCGGCACGCGTGCGTGGTGGTGGCGCGGGCGGGCATCGCCGAACTCCTGGACGCCCACCCGTCGGCCGAGCCGGTGCAGCTGGGCGTGCCGGTGAAGTTCCCCGACGGGTGGGAGGCCAACCAGTCGGTGCTGGAGCATCTGGCCGCGCACCGGGTCAGGGCCTGACGACGTCCTCAGACCCGGCGGCGCCACACGTCGATGACCATGACCGGGCTCATGCCGGCCGAGGTGTAGAGGCCGAGCGCCGGGGTGGTGTTGTTGGAGTCGACGTGCAGGATCGTGCCCTTCCTGCCGCGGGCGTGGTCGGCGGCGAACGCCTGGAGCAGCAGGTGGCGGCCCAGGCCGCGGCCCCGGTAGGCGGGCAGGGTGGCCAGCGTGCCGACGTAGCCGCAGTCCTCGTCGGGGACGAAGGCGTTGTTGGCGTGGAGCATGGCGGCGGGCTCGCCGTCCACCCTGGCCACGATGAGCTGTGACCAGTCGTTGACGCTCTGGGCCGCGCGCCGCTGGTACCAGGCGTCGTAGCCGACCTTGGTGAAGCCGAAGTGGTCGGCGAAGCCCTCCTGGTGGACGAGGTGGGCCTGGCGGCGTACCTCGTCGTCCTCGCCGGTGTGCAGGGTGAGGCCGGGCAGCGGTTCCGGGGCCGCGGGCGGGGCGGTGAAGTCGACGCGCATGCGGTGGAAGCTGGTGGCGGGCTGGAAGCCCTTCGCGCCGGCCTCGGCCCGCTTGGCCTCGTCGTCCCGGTAGACGCCGATGTCGACGGTGGCGCCGCCGTGGCCGAGCTCGGCGGCGATCTCCTTGGCCCTGCCGAGCACCAGCGCCCACAGGCCCGCGGACAGGCCTTCGGTGCCGGGCCGTACCAGGACCTCCACGTCGACGTTGTCGCTGTCGCCCTTACGGCAGGCCCACGCCCAGCCGACCGGGCGCCCATCGGAGTCCTCGGCCAGCCAGCCGTCGGTGTCGCGGTCGAACTCGGGCTCGACCAGCTCGTCGGCGATGTCCTCGAGCGTGGTGTCGACGCGGCCGAGCACCGCCAGGTCGCAGGCGGAGACGAGGTCGTGGATGGCGGCGGCGTCCTCGATCTGCGGGCGCCGGATCCGATGGGTGTTCATGCAGGATATTGTCCCGATCTATCGGGTTTTCCGCCTCCGATTTTTCCCTCGTCGTAGGCTGGTGGCGTGCTCGACAAGACCCCGCTGCGCGTCGAGGTCGCCACTCCCGTCCCGGGCACCGTCAGGCTCTCGCTGACCGGCGACCTCGCCTTCGACACTGCCGCGAAACTCTCCGGGCTGGTGTTCGAGTCCGGCTACCACCGTCTCGACCTGGACCTGGCCGGGGTCTCCTTCATCGACTCCTCCGGCCTGGCCGCGCTCGTCCGCCTCCACCAGCAGGCCGAGTCGGAGGGCGCGGCCCTGCGGCTGGTCGCGGTCAGCCCGCACCTGCGCCGGCTGCTCAAGGTGACCGCGCTCGACCAGTTGTTCAGGCTCCCTTGAGCGACTCCTCTGGCTCCTGCGCGGGCTCGGGCGCGCCGCCCCGCAGCGGGATCTCCTTGATGAACAGCGCCAGCAGCGGTACGACGACCGCGAACGGGATGGCCCACCAGAAGATGTTGGAGGTGGCCCCGGCCAGCGACTCCAGCACTCCGGCGCGCTCACTCGGCACCATGGCGGCCAGGGTCGCCGGGTCCAGGCGGCCCCCGCCGCCCGCCAGGCGCGCGGCCTCCTCCGCCCCGAGGCGCTCGGTCATCCCGGACAACAGGTGGTTGTTGAAGATCGCGCCGAACACCGAGACGCCGAACGAGCCGCCGATCGAGCGGAAGAACGTCGAGGTGCTGGAGGCGACGCCGAGGTCGCGCTGCTCGACGCTGTTCTGGGCGATGAGCATCGTGGTCTGCATGAGGAAGCCCATGCCGACACCGAGCACGCCGATGAACAGGCCGGTCTGCCACTCCGGGGTGCCCACGCCCATGAGCGAGAGCAGCCACATGCCGAGCGCCATGCCGACGCCGCCGAGGATCGGGTAGAGCTTGTACTTGCCGGTGGCGGTGATGGCCTTGCCCACGAAGATCGAGACGACCATCGCGGCGCCCATCATCGGCAGCAGGAGCAGGCCGGAGTTGGTGGCCGAGGCGCCCTGGACGGTCTGCTGGTAGAGCGGCAGGAAGTTGATCGCGCCGAACATCGCGAAGCCCAGCAGGAAGCCGATGGCCGAGATCAGCGTGAAGTTGCGGTTGCGGAAGAGCTGCAGCGGCATGATCGGCTCGGCGGCGCGGCGCTCGATCGGGATGAACGCGGCCAGCGTCACGATGGCCAGCGCGCCCAGGCCGAGGATCTGCGGGGAGCTCCAGGCGTACTGGCTGCCGCCCCAGGCCGTGACGAGCACCATCGCGGTGATGCTGATCGACAGCAGGATCGCGCCCAGCCAGTCGATGCGCACCTGGTTGACGTGCTTGGGGAGCTTGAGCTTGACCGCGAGCCAGGCGAGGGCGAGGCCGCCGACGGGCAGGTTCACGTAGAAGGCCCAGCGCCAGTCGAGGTGGTCGGTGATGAAGCCGCCGACCAGCGGGCCGGCGATCATCGCCAGCGACATGACGCCGGCGGTGATGCCCTGGTACTGGCCGCGCTCGCGCGGCGGGACGAGGTCGCCGATGATGGCCATGACGTTGACCATGAGGCCGCCGGCGCCCAGGCCCTGGATGGCACGGAAGGCGATGAGCTCCATCATGCCGCCCTCGGGGCCGCCGAGCAGCTCGGATCCGGCCATGCCGCACAGCACCGAACCGATCATGAAGATGACGATGGAGACCATGAAGATGGTCTTGCGCCCGTACAGGTCGCCGATCTTCCCCCAGATCGGGGTGGAGACGGTGGTGCCCAGCACGTATGCGGTGACGACCCAGGACAGATGGGTGACGCCGCCCAGCTCGCCGACGATGCGCGGCATCGCCGTACCCACGATCATGTTGTCGAGCATCGCCAGGACCATCGCGAGCATCAGGCCAGGGAGGACGACCATGACTTCGCGCCGTCTTTCCACGATTACACCCCCAGTTTTGGATCTTACTTACTTGCCGACCGGCAAGCTTAGACTAGACTACGTACTAATCCCTCGAAATAGGTGCACATTGCGGGAAGACACCCGATCGCGGATCCAGCAGATCGCCCTCAGGCTCTTCACCGAGCAGGGCTACGAGGCGACCTCCCTGCGGGAGATCGCCGAGGAGCTCGGCGTCACCAAGGCCGCGCTCTACTACCACTTCAAGACGAAGGACGACATCGTCGCGAGCCTCGCCGACGACCGTGTCGCCGAGATCGAGGAACTGCTGGAGTGGCTGCGGGAGCAGCCCCGCACGCCCGAGACCCGCCGCGAGCTCATCGTGCGCTACGCCGAGAGCCTCGACCGGCCGCGCCAGGCCGGGCTGGCCCGCTTCCTCGAACGCAACCAGACGGCCCTGCGCGACCACCCGAAGATCCTGCGGATGCGGGAGAAGATGCTGGAGGTGATCGCCGAGCTCGTCGAGCCCGGCGACCCGCTGACCACCAGAATCAGGCGCACGCTGGCGATCTTCAGCCTGCACGCCGGCATGTGGCTGACCCAGGACGTGGACGCCGGCCCGGAGGAGCGCAGGAAGGCGACCCTGGAGGTCGCGATCAGCCTGCTGGAGTCTTAGGGACGCATAACCGGCGAGGTTCCGGGCATGGTGCGCCCATGGAGGCGACCATCGCGCTGAGACTGCCCAGAGACGCCGCGAGCGTGCCGCTCATCCGTCAGATGTTCGACGGCACGCTCCGATCGCTCGGCGTCGTTCCCCAGATCAGGGACGACATCGAGCTCATGCTGAGCGAGGCCTGCACCAATGTCGTACGGCACGCCGCGCCGAGCGACGAGTACATGGTGACCGCCGGCGTCCACGACGACCTGTGTGTGATCAGGGTCGTGGACACCGGCGGCGGCTTCGACCCCCACCAGGTCCGTGAGCCCAAGGAGAGCGCGGAGAGCGGGCGGGGGCTGCTCATCATGCGTGCGCTGGCCGACGACGTGCGTTTCACCAACCGGCGCGAGAACGGCGCGGTCGTGTCGCTGGAGAAGCGGCTGCGTTTCGAGGCCGGCGCCGCGGGCCTGTCCCTCTGACCGTTCAGCGGGGTCTGGCCAGTACGCCGAGCACGACGAGGGTGAGCGCCGAGATGAGCAGAACGGCCAGGAAGCACAGCAGGAGGGTGATCGTCAGGGAGGCGGCCATGCCGAGCATCGTCAACATGGCACCATGCCCTGCCCGATATAGCGGGCTTTATGCGTCTATGTGGTGCGCACCACACGGCTGGGGAGAAGGTCGAGGCGGCGCAGGATGACGCCCTCGCGCAGCGCCCACGGGCAGACCTCCAGACGCTCCACCTCGAACAGGTCCATCGTGGCGTCGGCCACGATCGCGCCCGCGGCCAGCTGCATCGCCCGGCCCTCCGAGACGCCCGGCAGCTGACGGCGGGTGGCGGCGTCCATCGTGGTGAGCTTGACCGTCCAGTCGGCCAGCGCCTCCCTGGTCAGCGAGCGCGAGACGTACGGGCCGTCGCTGGAGGGGGCGCCGCCGGCCAGCCTGGCCAGCTGCTTGAACGTCTTGGAGGTGGCCACGGCGCGGTCGGGCTGGCCATAGCGGACGATGTCGCCGACCGTGCGGGCTATCTCGGCGCGCACGTGCCTGCGGAGCTTGCGCACCTCGGCGACCGGCGGCGGGTCGGCGGTGAACCAGTCGCGGGTCAGCCGCCCGGCGCCCAGCGGGAGCGAGACGGCCACGTCCGGCTCCTCGTCCACGCCCGCGGCCAGCTCCAGGGAGCCGCCGCCGATGTCGAAGGCGAGCAGCCGGCCCGACGACCAGCCGAACCAGCGGCGCACCGCCAGGAACGTCAGCCTCGCCTCGTCCTGGCCGGTGAGCGTCTGGATGTCGACACCGCAGCGGGCGTCGATCTCGGAGAGCACCTGCTCGCCGTTGGCGGCGTCGCGGACGGCGGAGGTGGCGAAGGCCAGGAAGTCCTCCACGCCCTTGTCCTCGGCGATCTGGAGCGCTTCCTCGACGAAGGCGCCGAGCCGTTCGACGCCCTTGGAGGAGAGCGTGTCGCCCTTCTCCAGGTGCTCCGACAGGCGCAGCTCCTCCTTGTGGGAGTAGGCGGGGATGGGACGCGCGCCGCGGTGGGCGTCCACGACGAGGAGATGGACGGTATTGGAGCCGATGTCCAGAACGCCGAGTCGCATGGCAGGAACGCTACCGGTCCACGGGCCTTGCGGCGAAGTGGAGGGCCGCCTGCGGGGATCGGATCATATGCGGGCATACGCGGGGGCTACTCTGCCTAGGAAACCGGGACGGGTGAAGGGGTGCAGGTGGAGTCGTGCTGCGGGCCCGGCAGGGATGCCGGGGCGGTGCCGTACCAGGTGGAGGTGACGCCCAGGCGGCAGGCGCCGCGCGGGATGGCGCGGGTGCCCGGCGGGCCGTTCCTGATGGGCGGCGACGACGCCGACGGGCGGCCGGGCGACGGCGAGGGGCCCGTGCGGGAGGTGCGGGTGGACGCGTTCCTCATCGATCCGGCGTGTGTGACCAACGCGCAGTTCGCGACGTTCGCGAAGGAGACCGGGTACGTCACCGAGGCGGAGGCCATCGGGTGGTCGTTCGTGTTCCGTCCCTTCGCCACCGGCGGGATCATGGACGCCTCGGTGCCGCAGGCGCCCTGGTGGGCCGGGGTCGAGGGGGCCGCCTGGCGGACGCCGGAGGGCCCCGGGTCGACGGTGGGCGACCGGCAGAACCATCCGGTCGTGCACGTGTCGTGGAACGACGCCCACGCCTACGCCACCTGGGCCGGCAAGCGGCTGCCGACCGAGGCCGAATGGGAGAAGGCCGCACGCGGCGGGCTGGAACGGGCGAAGTACCCGTGGGGGGACGAGCTCGCCCCCAAGGGACGCCGCCGGTGCAACATCTGGGAAGGTCCCTTCCCCAGCGCGCCCAGCAAAGGCACCGTGCCGGTGAAGTCCTTCCAGCCGAACGGTTACGGGCTCTACAACGTCTCGGGCAACGTCTGGGAGTGGACGGCCGACTGGTGGGGCACCTCATGGCGGGATTTCGCGGAAAATCCCACAGGTCCGGAGGCCGGCGACGCTAAGGTCATTCGCGGGGGTTCGTACATGTGCCACGACTCCTACTGCAACCGCTACCGGGTCGCCGCGCGCACCATGAACACGCCGGACTCCTCGACTGGGCACACCGGTTTCCGCTGTGCGGCAATACTCTGATCGCATGGCACGAACCCTGCGACTCCTGATCACCGGCGGCGGCACCGGCGGTCACACGTACCCGGCCCTCACCACCCTGGCCGCGGTGCAACGGCGGCAGTTGCCGCACGACGTGCTCTGGGTGGGCACCGCGAACGGCCTGGAGGCCAGGATCACCGCCGAGCACGGCATCCCCTTCAAGGCGATCACGACGGGCAAGCTGCGCCGCCGTCCCAACCTGCGCGAGCTGGGCACCAACGTCGCCGACGTCTTCCGCATCCCCGTGGGCGTCGCGCAGGCGGTCGGGCACGCCGCCAAGTACCTGCCCGACGTGGTGCTGTCGACGGGCGGTTACGTCGCGGTGCCGATCGGGGTGGCGGCCAAGCTGATCCGCCGCCCGCTGGTCATGCACGAGCAGACGACCGTGGTGGGCCTGGCCAACCGCATCCTGTCCCGGCTCGCCACCCGCATCGCGCTGTCGCACGAGTCGTCGCTGGAGTACCTGCCCGAGTCGGCCCGCGCCAAGGCGGTCGTGACCGGCAACCCGATCCGCCCCGAGCTGCTGCGCGGTGACCGCGCCGCCGCCTACGACCACTTCGGGCTCACCTTCGAGGTGCCGCTCATCTACGTGACCGGCGGCGCCCAGGGCAGCAAGCAGATCAACACGCTGATCTCCGAGAGCCTGCCGGTGCTGCTGCGGCACGCGCAGATCGTGCATCAGTGCGGCCCGGCGTGGATCGAGCACATGCGGTCCGTGCCGCTGCCTCCCGGACTGGCCGACCGCTACCATCCCGTGCCCTACGTGGGCGCGGAGCTGCCCGACCTGTTCGCCGCCGCCGACGTGGTGGTGGCGCGCAGCGGCGCGGGGACGGTCTCGGAGCTGACCGCCGTGGGCAAGCCGTCGGTGCTGGTCCCGCTCATTCCGACCGGCGGCGACGAGCAGCGCAAGAACGCCTCCTACCTGGCCTCGTCCGGGGCGGCGCGGGCGCTGCTGGAGCCGCGGCCGACGGCCGAGATGCTGCTGGCGGAGCTGATGCCGATGCTGGCCGACCCGGCGCTGCGGGCGGCGATGGCGGAGGCGGCGCGCAAGCTCGGCCGCGTGGACGCCGCCGACGCGCTGGCCGACGTGCTGCTGCAGGCGGCCGCGAGCTCCGGCAGAGGCTGAGCCCTCAGGCGCCGGGCCAGGTGTCGCCCGGCCTGGTGTCACCCGGCCTGGTGTCACCCGGGCTCGTGTCACCCGGGCTCGTGTCCCTCTCGCGAGGATCGCCCGGCCTGATGCCCAGGTGCGGGGTGTCGCCGGAGCCGAGGCCGTTGGAGTCCTGCCGGTCGTGCGGGTCGAGGTGGCGGAAGGCCTCGTGGGCGGAGCGGACGCTCCGCCTCAGCGCCTGCTCCAGCAGGTCCGCGTCGTCCGCCAGCCGATCGAGCTCCGGTACGGCGAAGCCGTCCGCCCCCGACTCGGCCACCAGTTCCTCGTACTGGGGCAGCCGCCCCCGCAGTTCCTCGATCTGGTGGTGGGCGTGGAAGGCCCGCTCGGCCTCGGCCACGTGGGTGGCGTAGCGTTCCAGCGCCTCCACCCGGGCCACGACGGCCGCCTCGCTGCTGTCGAGCGCCCTGGCCAGCGGCGCGGCGACCGCCTCCACCTCGGGCGCGAGACCGGTGGAGACCGTCCTGTGATGCTGGGCGCGTAAGCCGGAGAGCTTGGCCAGCAGCCGGGCGATCTCCCATTCCTCGGCCGGCAGCATGACCCCGTTGCGCACGTCGTCGAGCAGGCCCTCGGCGTTGACGCGGGAGCAGAGCACGGCCTGGATCGCCCGGCCGGCCCTGCCCAGCAGCCGCTGGGAGGACTCGTCGAGGTCGCCGAGAAGGATGAAGCGGCCCTCGTACCAGCGGGCCTGCTCGTAGACCTCCCGCAGGGTGGTCTCGCGCTCGTCTTCCGCGGGGTCGATGTCGCGCCGGAGGATCCCGGTCATGAAGATGATCACGGTGACGACGCCGAGCAGGAACCCGAAGCCGTCGAAGCCGGAGTTGATGACGGTGATGACCAGCACGATGGCGAGCGCCGCCGCCAGGCCGAGCTGCATCTTCTGCTTGTGGGCCGGGCTCGCGTCGGTCCGTCGCGGTGGCGCCCATCCGCGGCGGATCCTGGCCAGCAGCGGCCCGTGGCGCCGTAACAGATGAGCGTCATGGTCCGGCACGTCGGGATCTACGATGACATCGGCCATCGGCCTATCTTTCCAGATGACGGAACGCCTCGTGCGCCGAGCTGACACTGTCGCGCAGGGCCTGCTCCAGCCGGCCGGCGTCGTCGGCGAGCTCGGTCAGCTCGGGCACCGCCTGCCCGTCGGCGCCCGACTCGGCCAGCAGTTCCTCGTAGCGGGGCAGCTTGGCGGTCAGGCGTTCGATCTGGCTGCGGGCGCGGTAGGCGCGCTCGGCGTCGCGCACGTGCCCGGCGTAGCGTTCCAGCGCCTCGACGCGCTCGGTCACCGCCCGCTCGCTGCTCACCAGCACCTTGGCCAGCGGCTCGGAGACCGCGAGCACCTCTGGGGTGACGCCCTCGGACATGACCTCACGGTGCTCGGAACGCAGCCCCGACAGCTTGGCCAGCAACCGGGCGATCTCCCACTCCTGCGCGGGCAGCATGATCGCGTTACGCGCGCCGTCCAGCAGTCCCTCGGCGTTGACCCGTGACTCGGTGACGGCGTCGATCGCGCAGTGCGCGCGCAGCATGAGCGCCCTGGCGGCCTCGTCGAGGTCCTCGCGCAGCACGAACCTGCCCTGGTACTGCCGGGCGCACTCGTAGACGTCGAGCTCGGAGTCGAGCTGTTTCTCCACCTCGGCGTCCGGGTTGGGCTTGAGCAGGGAGGCCAGGATGAGGAAGGAGACGCCGGTCATGATGAACGCGAACGTGGTGTAGTGGGCGGCGCGGAAGAAGGCCAGCGCGGCCACGGTCGCCGAGGACGCCATCGCGATCAGAATGATCTTGTAGGTGATGCGCGCCGCCACGCTGCGCCGTTTGTGCGGCGGCGCCCAGCCGCCGCGCATGCGGACGAGAAGCTTGCGGTGCTGCCGTAACAGCTCCGCCGCCTGGTCGGGAACGGTTGGATCGACAACCACTTTCGCCTGACGCCCGGACACGCAAATGATCCTATGTAACGTTCTGTCCTAATGTCAGCCTTCGAGGTGGCGAAACGCCTCGTGTGCGGACGTCACGCTCCGCCGTAAGGCCTGTTCGAGGTGGCCGGCGTCCTCGGCGAGCCGTTCTATCTCGGGTACGGCCAGCGCGTCGGCCCCCGACTCGGCCAGCAGTTCCTCGTAGCGGGGCAGCCTGGCCCTGAGTTCCTCGATCTGGCCGCGGGCATGGTAGGCGGCCTCGGCCTCGGCCACGTGGCCGGCGTACCCCTCCAGGGCCTCGACGCGCGCCAGGACGGCGGCCTCGCTGGAGTCGAGGGCACGTTCCAGCGGCGCGACCACCTCGGCCACCTCCGGCGCGACCCCCCGGCCGAGCAGCGCCCGGTGCTCGGTGCGCAGCGACGAGAGCTTGGCCAGCAGGCGGGCGATCTCCCATTCCTGGGCGGGCAGCATGACGGCGTTGCGGATGTCGTCGAGCAGGCCCTCGGCGTTGACGTGGGAGCGCAGGACGGTGCCGATGGCCTCCTGCGCGCGGGCCAGGATCGGCAGCGCCTCGGCGTCGAAGTCCTCGGGCAGCAGGTAGCGGCCCTCGTTCCAGCGGGCCTGCTCGAAGACGATCCGCTCGTGGACCCTGCCGTCCGGCGGGGTCTCGTTGATGGCGGCCATCCTGACCAGGACCAGCACCACGAACGCGCCCAGCACCACGAACCCCGCCGGGGCCACGCGCGACTCCAGCAGCACCGCCACCAGCGCGATCATGGGCGGCGTGGCCAGCAGCAGGAGCAGGCTCGACGGGTTTCTGCGGGGGCGCTCCGTCGCCACGGGCTCGGGCCGCCAGCCTAAGCGGATCCTGGCCAGCAGGTGAGCGTTCGCACGGAGGAGTCCGGCCGTCTCGGCGGAGACCGCTGGGTCGATGACCACACTCACAGGCTGTACCGGCAACTGGCGCCCCCAAATGCTGGTTTTGCCCGGATACTACGGCGATTTCCCGCCCTATGGCAGAGATCGACGGAGGCCGTTCAGCGCCAGCGCCGCCGCGACGCAGGCCAGCGGGATGGCGGGCAGCACGTAGCGGTGGTCGAAGTCGAGCGCGGCGACCGGTGCCACCAGCAGGAAGACGGCCGCCGCCCACGGCAGCAGCGCGTCACCCGCGGAGCGGGCCGCGGCCTCGGCCCGCGCGCCGTCCACGACCGCGTGGCGGACCGGGCGGCGCGGGCGGGCCAGGCCGGACAGGCCCGCCAGCAGGAGCACGGCGAAGAAGGGGCCGCCGTGCAGGAGCCAGGGCCAGCGGTAGCGGGCCAGGAGGCCGGCGAAGGGCTCGACGGAGCGCTGGGCGCGGATCGCGGGGTCGTAGGCGGCGCGGGCCTGGGCGACAAGGGGGTGGCCGGGCAGGCTCCAGACGCCGGTGGGGAAGGCGCCGTCGGGCACCGAGACGCGTTTCGGGTGCGCGGTGGGCGTCCAGGCGAAGGCCAGTGAGGTGTCCTCGGCGACCTCGCGGAGGTAGTCGAGGGGCTGGGCGGTGATCGCGGCCAGGGCGAAGCGGCGGGCGCGGTCGTTGTGGGCGAAGCGGTCGCCGAGGAGGTTCAGGGAGGCGCCGGGGTCCCAGACGTACTCGGAGGCGGCGTCCAGGCGGACGCTGTTCGGGCAGAGCGGGGCCAGGTCCTGCGGCGGGCGGATCCTGGCGCAGTCGGCGAAGGTCATCGTCCTGGCCCACAGGGCCACGCCGTCGGAGCCGCTGAGGGCGAAGCGGCCGTGGTGCTGGGCGTACCAGCCGGCGTACAGCACCAGGGGCACCAGGGCGGTCGCGGCCATGGCGGCGGTGGTGCGCCATGGCGTCCGCCGTACCAGGAGGAAGAGCAGCGCCAGCCCGATGAGGGGGACGGCGGCCGTGCGGGTCAGCCCGGCCAGGGCGAGCATGAGGCCGGCCGCGGCGGCCGCGCCGGGCGCCACGCGCTCGCGCCACAGCAGGACGGTGATCGCGCCGACGGTCAGGAAGATCACCTGGAGGTCGGAGAGCACGGCGTGCTCCAGGCGCAGGAACCCGGTGTCGAACAGGACGGGCACGGCGGCCGTCGTCGCGGCCCAGCCGGGCAGGCCGCGGCGGCGCAGGAGCAGGTAGATCATCGTGGCGATGCCGAGGCCCATGGTGTGCTGGACGGCGGCGACCAGTTCGACGCTGTGGAAGGGGCGCAGCAGCCACAGGAACCACGAGTATCCGGCCGGGTGGAAGGCGCCCTGCGGGCGCATGCGCAGGGCGGTGTCGAGGTAGGTGAAGGAGTCGTACCAGTACAGCTGGGCGGTGTCGTAGGCCAGCATGACGAGCACGCGCAGCGCAGCGGCCAGAGCGAGGACGGCCGGGAACAGCCGGTGTGTCGAGGTCGGGGTGGTCACGGGCGGGTAGCCCACCGCCCCGGAGGTAGCCTCGGCGTCACGTGATCTGGTTACGCGGAGGTTATGTGACAATCACCAGACTTACGGGAGTTTAAGATCGTTTGGGGGGAAGAGTGCGAGTGCTGATCGCCGAGGACGAGCGCATGCTCGCCGACTCGATCGCGGAGGGGCTGCGCGCCGAGGCGCTGGCCGTGGACGTCGCCTACGACGGGGAGTCGGCGCTGGAGCGGCTGTCGGTGAACGCCTACGACGTGCTCGTCCTCGACCGCGACCTGCCGCTCGTGCACGGGGACGAGGTGTGCAAGCGGGTCGTCGCCGACGGGGCGCTGGTGCGCGTCCTCATGCTGACGGCCGCGAGCGACATCCGGGCGCGGGTGGCGGGGTTGTCGTTGGGGGCCGACGACTACCTGCCGAAGCCGTTCGCGTTCGAGGAACTGGTGGCGAGGGTGCACGCCCTGGGCCGCCGGGCCCGTCCCGCCGACCCGCCCATGCTGGATCGCGCGGGCGTGCGGCTCGACTGGGCGCACCGCCAGGTCTTCCGCGACGGACGGTACGTGCCGCTGGCGCGCAAGGAGTTCGGCGTGCTCGCGGAGCTGCTCCGGGCCAAGGGCGCCGTCGTGTCGGCCGAGGACCTGCTGGAGAAGGTGTGGGACGAGCACATCGACCCGTTCACCAACACCGTGCGGACCACGATGATGAAGCTGCGCAAGAAGCTCGGCGAGCCGCAGGTCATCGAGACCGTGCCGGGAGCGGGGTACCGCATCCCATGAGCGTGCGCCTGCGCTTCTCCCTCGCCTGCGCGGCGGTGTTCCTCGTGCTGGGCGCCGTCGTGCTGGCCGCCGTCTACTTCGTCGTGCAACACAGCCTCTCCTACCGCACCGGCCTCATGACGCCGACCGGCATCGACGTCAACGTGCCGGCGGAGTACGGCCCTGGCTACTACGAGCGCTTTTCCGCCCATTACGAGATCGCCCGCGCGCGGGCCATGCAGGTCCAGGCCGTCTACCGGCGCGACACGCTCGCCAACGTCCGCCTGATCGGCCTGGCCGCCGTGGCGGCGGGGACCGGCCTGGCGTTCCTGGTCGGCTGGCGCGCCGCCTCCTGGGCGATGCGCCCGGTGAAGACGATGACCGAGAACGCCCGCCGCGTCGCCCAGAGCCACGACTTCACCGAGCGCATCGGCTACGAGGGCCCGCGCGACGAGGTCGCCGAACTGGCCGGGACCTTCGACACCATGCTCGTCCGCCTGGCCCGCTCCTTCGACGGCCAGCGCCGCTTCGTCGCCAACGCCTCCCACGAGCTGCGCACCCCGCTGACCATCAACAGGACCCTCGTCGACGTGGCCGTGCGCCGTCCCGACGCCACCGAGGACGTCAAGCGGCTGGGCGAGTCGCTGCTGCTGGTCAACACCCGGCACGAGCGGCTCATCGACGGACTGCTCGCCCTGGCCGAGGGCGAGCGGGCGCTGCTGGACCGGCGGCCGTTCGACCTGATGGACGTGGCCGAGCACGTGCTCGACCAGGTGGCCGTCGAGGCCGGCAAGGCCGAGGTGAGCATCCACCGGCTGCTGGACACGGCGCCGACCAGCGGCGAGGCGGTGCTGGTCGAGCGGCTCGTGCAGAACCTCGTCGAGAACGCGGTGCGCCACAACCACCCGCAGGGCGAGGTGTGGGTGACGACGCGGGGCCGGGCCGAGCAGGTGGAGCTGGTGGTGGCCAACACCGGGCTGCCGGTGCCGCCGTACGAGCTGGAGGCCATCTTCGAGCCGTTCCGGCGGCTGCACGGGGACCGGCTGCGTTCCGATCGGGGCAGCGGGCTGGGGTTGTCGATCGTGCGCGTGATCGCGGAGGCCCACGGGGGGACCGTCATCGCGCGGCCCCGGGAAGAGGGCGGGCTGACGATCACCGTCGAGCTGCCGCTGGACAACGCCTCCGGGTGACACCCGCTTTTCGGATGGCCGATACCCTGACTGGATATCGGGCGATCTTTCGGGAGGTGCGGTGGAACTGCGGGGCAAGGTCGTCCTGGTGACGGGCGCGTCGTCGGGCATCGGGGCGGAAACGGCCAGGGAGTTCGCCCGCGCCGGGGCCACGCTGGTCCTGACCTCCAGGAACGAGGTCAAGCTCCACGCGCTGGCCACGGAGCTGGGCAAGTCACACGTCTTCCCCGCGGACCTGGGCGATCCGGCGGCCGTCACCGCCATGGCCGAGCACGTGAAGGCCACGGCCGGCGTGCCCGACGTCATCGTGAACAACGCGGGCGCCGGGCTGTGGCTGTTCGCCGACGAGACCTCTCCCGAGCAGTTCAGGGAGCTGGCCGCGGTGCCGTTCCTCGCCGCCGGCTACGTGAGCGCCGCCTTCGCCCGTGACATGGTACGGCGGGGCAGCGGCCGCATCGTCGTCGTCAACTCCCCCGCCTCCCGCATCGCCTGGCCCGGCGCGTTCGGCTACACCGCGGCCCGGTGGGGACTGCGCGGCCTGGTCGCCGCCCTCCGCGCCGACCTGCACGGCACCGGGGTGGGGGTGACCGAAATCATCCCTGGCAAGGTCTCCAGCGACTACTTCGCCAACAACCCCGGCTCGGAGGAGCGCATCCCGCGCATCGCCGGCATCATCCCGACCGTCACCCCCGAGCAGGTGGCGCGCGCTCTGGTCAACGCGGTGCGACGGGGGCGGGGACGTACGTCGCTGCCGGTGATGATGCGCCTCATGCTGGGGGCCGCCTGGGCCTCGCCCAGCCTGACCCGCCTGCTGGCGACCAGGACCGGGGCACGCCGTTAGCTCCCGGGGTGGGTCAGCGGCCGGCTCTGGAGCGGGTGACGGCGACGCCGGCCAGGCACAGGAGGCCGCCGGCGAACGTCAGCCAGCCCGGCACCTCACCCAGCACCACCCACGCCATGGCCACGACCAGCGCAGGGACCGCGTACGTGGTGGCGCCCATCTTGCCCGCCGTCGTCCTGGCGAGGGCGTAGGCCCAGGTCGTGAAGGCGACGGCGGTCGGGAAGACGCCCAGGTAGACCAGGTTGAGCGTGGCCGACAGCGGGGCCCGCGCCGCCTCGGTGACCAGTTGCCCGGCGAAGGGCAGGCAGGCGATCGTGCCCACGACGCACCCGTAGGTCGTCACCTGGAGCGCCGAGGCGTACTTCAGGGCCGGTTTCTGCGCCATGATCGCCACCGCCCACGACACCGCGGCCAGCACACACAGCCCGACCCCCAGCACCGACGACGCCCCGCCCTCCGACATCGACACCCCGACCACGACCGCGCCGGCGAACGACACCGCCAGTCCCGCCAGCAGCCGCCCGGGGAAGCCCTCCTTGAGCACCCACCCGCCGAGCAGCGCCATCAGCACCGGCCCGATCCCCAGCACCATGGAAGCGGTGCCGGCGTCGACCTGCTGCTCACCCCAGTTCAGGGCCACCATGTACACCCCGAACCACAACACCCCCGACACCACGATCCCGGGCCAGGCCTGACGCGAGGGCAGCCCTTCGCGGCGAACGAGCAGGATCACGCCGAGCGCGATCGATCCGGCCAGCAGCCGCCCGAGGGCGAGCGCGCCGGGCGAATAATCCTGTACGGCGGCGCGAATCGCCACGAACGCCGACGCCCACAACACCACGGTCACCCCGACCGCCACCAGCGCCCGCCGGTCGGTCCTCACCTCAACGCTGTGCTCCATACCCCTGACCCTAGGGCCACGACATTTAACCCTTCATCAAACCATCCCCACCCACCCCGGCTACCCCGGCACCTCGGCAACCCCACGTCCCCACGCCTGACGCCCGGGACATGCGGGTCCAGGGACGCCGAAGGCAGCGAGCCCCCACGCGCCCGCATGGGTTACAGGGCGTCGGTGATCTCCTGGAGGGCGGCGGGGTCCTCGATGGTGGAGGGGGTGCGGTAGGGGCGGCCGGCGGCGATGTCGCGCATGGTCGCCCGGAGGATCTTGCCCGACCGGGTCTTCGGGAGGCGGGTGACCACCAGGGCGCGGCGGAAGGCGGCGACGGGGCCGATGCGGTCGCGGATCATGGTGACGAGTTCGCGTTCGAGATCGGCGGGGTCACGGTCGGCGCCGGCCTTCAGGACGACGAACCCCATGGGCAACTGGCCCTTCAACGGGTCGTCCACGCCGATCACGGCGCATTCGGCCACGTCGGGGTGGGCCGCGATGACCTCCTCCATGGCGCCGGTGGACAGGCGGTGCCCGGCCACGTTGATGACGTCGTCGATGCGGCCCATGACGTAGAGGTAGCCGTCGGCGTCGATGTAGCCGCCGTCGCCGGTCAGGTAGTGGCCGGGGTAGCGGGTCAGGTACGACTCGGTGAAGCGCCGGTCGTCCTTGTACAGGGTCGGCAGGCAGCCGGGCGGCAACGGCAGGCGGATCGCGACGGCGCCTTCGATGCCGGGCGGGCAGTCGGCGCCCGCGGAGTCCAGGATGCGCACGTCGTATCCGGGGACCGGCTTGGTGGGTGAGCCGGGCTTGAGGGGGAGCTGTTCGATGCCGACGCAGTTGGCGGCGATGGGCCAGCCCGTCTCGGTCTGCCACCAGTGGTCGATGACGGGGATGCCGAGCAGGCCGGTGGCCCAGTGGTAGGTGTCGGGGTCGAGGCGTTCCCCGGCCAGGAAGAGATGCCGCAGGCCGGACAGATCGGTTGTAGCGGCCCGCTCCCCCGCCGGGTCCTCCTTCTTGATGGCCCGGATCGCCGTCGGCGCCGTGAACAGCACGCGCACCCCATGTTCGGCCACCACCCGCCAGAACGCCCCGGGGTCCGGGGTTCCGACCGGTTTGCCCTCGTAGAGGATGGTCGTGCAGCCGGCCAGCAGCGGCGCGTACACGATGTAGGAGTGCCCGACCACCCACCCCACGTCGGAGG
The DNA here is from genome assembly GCF_044457485.1 of Nonomuraea sp. NPDC050540. Taxonomy (NCBI): domain Bacteria; kingdom Bacillati; phylum Actinomycetota; class Actinomycetes; order Streptosporangiales; family Streptosporangiaceae; genus Nonomuraea; species Nonomuraea sp. NPDC050540. The sequence goes on along the minus strand of NZ_JBITHA010000017.1, from coordinate 143,918 downwards.
CCGCCCAGAAGACCTCGCCCGGCGCGACGCCGTAGACGGCGCTCATGCTCCAGTGCAGCGCGACCGCGTGCCCGCCGTTGTCGCGCACGACGCCCTTGGGGACGCCGGTGGTGCCCGAGGTGTAGAGAACGTAGAGCGGATCGGTGGCCCGCACGCTGACACAACCGGTGGGCTCGGCCGTGCTGAGCGCCTCGGCCCAGTCGAGGTCGCGCCCCGCTTCCAGCTCCGCGCGGCACTGCGGCCGCTGCAGGATCACGCAGTGATCGGGCCGGTACTCGGCCTGCCGGAGTGCGGCGTCGAGCAGCGGCTTGTACTCCACCAGGCGGGACGGCTCGATCCCGCACGAGGCCGACATCACCACCTTGGGCCGCGCATGGTCGATCCGCACCGCCAGCTCAGGCGCCGCGAACCCGCCGAACACCACCGAATGCACCGCCCCTAGCCGGGCGCAGGCCAGCATGGCGACGACGGCCTCGGGCACCATGGGCATGTAGATCACCACGGTGTCCCCGCGCCCGACACCGAGCCCGGCCAGCATCCCCGCCGTCCGAGCCACCTCATCCAGCAGCTCACGATAGGTGTAGGTCCGTTTGAGCCCGGTGACCGGGCTGTCATGGATGAGCGCCGCCTGCTCTCCGCGTCCGGCGGCGACGTGCCGGTCGAGCGCGTTGTGGCAGGTGTTCAGCCACCCATCGCCAAACCACCGCCCATCACCCCAGACCCGCGCAGGCTCCACATCCCACTCAATCCCCCGCGCCGCCTCGGCCCAGAACCGCTCGGGCCGCTCAATGCTCCGCCGATACACCTCATCAAAACCCACCCCCCGATCCCACCAGCCCCGCCACCACCCGATCAACCCTCCCAGCCGCCGTTTTACCGCTCACTCCCCACAAGCCCTCGATCTTTTACGGCTCCGCCACCCCACCCACCCCCCGCCCTCCACGGCTTCCACGCCCCTCGGGCGCGAAGTCCCGCGAATATGGGGAGGACATGGCCGTGTTCATCCAGGTAGCGTGTGGCGCCTGGGCGGCTCAGGGTGTGCTTCCTTCTCTTCACTTCACATGAACAGCGTGCCCGCTCTCCGCCCCGGGAGGCCGTGCTCGGCACGGCCTCCCGCACGCGTCTTCAGGGGAGGCCAGGGGTGCACGCGATCGCCGAGGTACTGCTGCGCGCACGGCGGCTGGTCGCCCTCGCGCCCATGCTGGCCGACCCGCGGGCGGTGCCGCCGGTGGGCAAGCTGCGCAAGGGGATGCGGCTGGTCGCGGCGGACGTTCCCCACGGGGTCGCGGCGCTGGAGGCCGAGCTGGTGCAGCTCGGTTTCCTGCTGTCGGGTCCGCTGCGCGACGCCCTGTCCGGGCTGGACGCGGCCGGCCTGGCGAAGGTCGGCCGCAGGGTGCTGCACTGGGCGCGGAACGAGGTGGGCGCGGGTGCGGAACACATCCCGCTCTTCCGGAAATTTCCTGACAGCGTGCCTCAGGACACGCGGGACTTCTATGTGCGCCGCGTGTTCAGCCTGCTCACCCAGGCGGCCGAGCAGCCGTGCGTGCTGTGCGGGGAGCGCGGGACCGTCCATCCCGTCTCGCCGTGCGCGCACCTCGTGTGCCGCCTGTGCTGGGACGGCGCCGACTTCAGCGCCTGCCCCGTCTGCCACCGGCGGATCGCCGCCGGCGATCCGTTCCTGCGTCCGGCCGGATCAGCCGGTACGGCCGCGCGCGGCGTCCTCACCCGGCCGGTCGCGGTGCTGGGGCTGTGCGACGACCCGTCGGCCGCCGCCCGCGAGCTGACCGGTTCCCTCCTGGCACGACGCACTCCCATGCCCGCGCACGAGCGGGCGGAGGTGCGCACCCTGCTGGAGGCGTGCTGGCCCGAGTCGGCGGCGTGGCTGCCGGAGGCGATCCCGGTCAAGGAGACCAGGGCGGTGGCCATGGCCGTGGCCACCCGGCACGGCGCCACCGCGCTGCTGGAGGCGCACGTGGAGACGGCCACCGACGTGCTGCGGCTGCTGTTCGAGCTGATGGGCGGCGATCCCGGGCTGCGGGTGGCGCCCGGGCGCCTGGCCCTGGGCAGGGGGATGCGGCGGGTCGTGCTGGGCTGCCTGGATCGGATGGCGGTGCCGTACCTGCTGGAGGATCTGCGGCGGCACGCCCGGCTGTGGGTGCGGATGGGCGAGGTGCTGCACCCGCACGAGCACGCGCGGAGGTTCCCGGTGGCGGCGATGGCGTTCGCGGCGCTGCGCGGGACGGCGCTCGACGACGGGACGGCGTTCGGGCGGGCCGTGCTGGCGCGGGCGGCGCTCCATCCGGAAGTGGTGCGGGTGCGCGGTGGGCGGCTGCGGGCGACGACGTTCAACGGGCTGGTGGAGCCGGCGCTGGCGGCCAAGCGGTATGGGGAGGCGGCCGGGCTGCTCGCCGCGCGGCCGGGCGAGCTGGTGCGCCGCCTGTCGCAGATGCTGCGGCTGTCGCCGGAGACGCTGCTGGATTCCGGGACGGTGCTTCAGGACGCGGTGCGCCGGGTGGCGCCGGGCGTGCTCGTGTCGGCGCTCGGGCAGCTGCGGGCGGCTCCGGGAAGCCGGCGGTTGTTCCTGCCGAGGGGTGGCACCGCGCGGTTCTGGACGCTGCCCGACGAGCGGCCGCCGCTGGCCGACGAGGTGGTGCTCGGCGCCGAGGACGTGCTCACGGCCGAGCTTCTGCGGCGCGCCTGCGCGCTGCCCGGGGTGCGCCGCGCGCTGCTGGACGAGGCGCTGGCCGACCTGGTCGCGCCGACCTCGGAGCGCACCGCGTCCAAGGCGCTGGTACGGCTGACGCGCGGCAGCAGGCAGCCGATCCCGGACGACGCCCGGCTGCGTTTCTTCCTGCACTGGGCGGAGCCGCCGGGAACCCGTGTCGACCTCGACCTGTCGGTGGCGGTCTTCGACGAGAGCTGGCGCTTCGCCGGCCTGTGCGACTACACGAACCTGCGGCTGGGCGCGGCGCTGACGCACTCGGGCGACCTGACCTCGGCGCCGGAGCCGCTCGGCGCGTCGGAGTTCATCGACGTGGACGTGCGGGCGCTGCGCGGCCGGTATCTGGTGCCGGTCGTGTTCAGCTACAACGACGTGCCCTTCGACGAGCTGGTACGCGGCTTCGCCGGGTTCATGCGGCAGCCGGAGGGGGCGTTGTTCGACCCGCTGGCGGTGCGGCAGCGCTTCGACCTGTCCGGTCCGGCGAAGATTCTGGTCCCGCTGGTGGCCGACCTGTGGTCGCGTACCTCGGTGTGGGCGGACCTCAACCTGTCGGCCGCCGGATACGGTCACCAGGTGGCCGGCAGCGGCCACGAGCTGGCGGCGCTCGGCCGGGCGCTGGGCGAGGCGTTCGAGGAGCGGGTGACCATGTGGGAACTGGCGTGCTGGCACGCGGCGGGACGCGCACGGGAGGTGCTGGTGCGCCGGCGCGACGGCGCGGTCGTCCGCTACGAGCGCCGCCCCGGCGAGCCGGTCGCCGCCTTCGCCGCGCGCCTGTCCGCCCGCGCCGGCGCGCCCGAGGGCCGCCCGGACGGCGCCGAGCTCGCGATGCTGGTCCGCGGCGACGTCGACCTGCCCGGCGACGCCGACGTCTACGCCCTCTACCCGGACCGCTGCGGCGGACGCCGCCTGGAGGCCGCCGACCTGCTGAGCGGGCTGGCGCCGTGAACGACGACCTGATCCTGTCCGTCGTCGTGGGCTCGCGCGCCTACGGCCTGGACACCGGCGCCTCCGACACCGACCGCAGGGGCGTGTTCGTGGCGCCGACGCAGGCGTTCTGGCGCCTGGACAAGCCGCCCACCCATCGGGACGGGCCGCTGCCCGAGCAGTTCTCCTGGGAGGTGGAGCGCTTCTGCCGCCTGGCCCTGGAGGCCAACCCGACGGTGCTGGAGTGCCTGTGGTCGCCGCTGGTCGAGCTGAGCACCCCGTTCGGCGAGCGGCTGATCGGGCTGCGCCGTGCGTTCCTGTCCGAGCGTGCCCGCCAGACCTTCTGCGGATACGCCGACGCCCAGTTCCGCCGCCTTGACCCGGCCGCGCCCAAGTGGAAGCAGGCCATGCACATGATCCGCCTCATGCGCTGCGGCCTTCATCTCGTACGGCACGGCGACCTCGAGATCGGCGCCGGCCCGGAGCGCGAGCGGCTGCTGGCCGTCAAGCGCGGCGAGGTCCCCTGGCAGGAGGTGACCGCGTGGCGGGCGGGTCTGGCGGCCGAGCTGGAGTCCGCGGTGAGCGTCCTGCCGGCGGCCCCGGACCGCGCGGCCGTCGAGGAGTTCTTGCTGGACGTCAGAAAGGCGCATCTGTGAACCTGCCCGGCTGGCTGCCCGAGATCCCGGGCGAGCAGCCGTACCCGCTGGTGTTCGCGACCGTGAGCGGCGCGCACCTGTACGGCTTCCCCTCCCGCGACTCCGACGTGGACCTGCGCGGCGCGCACATCCTGCCGGTGCGCGAGGTCGTCGGCCTGCGCACCGGGCCGGAGACGCTCGACCGCACCTGGACGCGCGAGTCGGTCGAGGTGGACCTGGTGACGCACGACCTGGCCAAGTTCTGCCGGCTGCTGCTCAACCGCAACGGCTACGTGCTGGAGCAGTTGCTGTCGCCGCTGGTCGTGGCCACCTCGCCGGCGCACGCGGAGCTGACCGCGCTCGCGCCCGGCTGCCTGACCCGCCACCACGCCCACCACTATCTCGGCTTCGCCCGCACCCAGTGGCGCCTGTTCGAGAAGAGCGGCGAGCTCAAGCCGCTGCTGTACACGTTCCGAGTGCTGGCGACCGGCACCCACCTGATGCGCACGGGCGAGCTGGTGGCCGACCTCACCCTGCTGTCCGGGTACGGCCCGGCGTACCTGCCGGAGCTGGTGGAGGCGAAACGGGAGGCCGAGCACGGGCCGGCGCCGGTGATCGACGGCGTGGCGGCGGACGTGACCCGGATGACCGCGGCCCTGCACGAGGCCCAGACCACCTCTTCCCTGCCCGAGACCGCCACCACCCACGACGCCCTCAACGACCTGGTGATCCGCCACCGGGTCCCGGCTCCGTCGCCGCCCGCCAGAGGCGGAGGGTGAGTTCCTCCTCGGCGCGGCCGGCGTAGGTCATGGCGGCCGACCAGGCGCGGGCCAGCGCGTCGGGTGCTTCCGGCAGCGACTCGCCCGTCACGGTACGCCGGACGGCGGCGGCCTGGCGGGCCAGGCGCTCCAGGAGGGCGGCGGCGGTGGGCAGCTGGTCGCGGCGCAGGCGGGCGGCGGTGGCGGCGATCGTGGCCGCCGCCGTGGGGCCCGCGGTCGCCCTTCCGCCCATGGCCATCCGGTGCAGGACGCGATGGAGCGGGGTGAGAGGGGTGGCGCGTCTGCCGGGCTTGGGCGGGAGCGGCGGGCCTGACGGTCCGGGCAGGTCTGCGAAGGGCAGGTCGTGCCGGTCGGCGGCCAGGACGGTGACCACGCCCGGCTGGTCGGGCACCACACGGACGATGACGTCGTGCTCAGGCGCGGGGGCGAGTTTGCGGAGGTTGGCCTCGGCGGCGGGCGTGGCGCCGACGGCGGTCAGGGTACCCGCGCCGGTGCGCAGATCACGGCCCGCCAGTTCGGCCCGCAGGAACATCAGGCCGTCGCGCTCGCCGCGCAGCGCCCTGGCCAGCTGGCCGGCCGGAGGTTCCGTCCACAGGGGGCCGGTCCATGCGCAGTCGCCGTGGATCGCGGCCTTGGTCTCCTTTGTACTGCTCAGTCTGCCGTCGGCGCTGGCGGCGGCGTGCTGCGCGAAGACGCGGCTGCGGCCCAGCCGTTCGGGCGACAGCGCCAGCCCGCCGAACCGGACCGCCGACCGGTAGGCGGCCCCCACCCGCTCCACGCCGCCCGGCGTCACGTCGCCCACGCTGTACAGCCGTCCCGCCGCGTCGGCCAGCCAGGTCACCACGCCCGCGTAGCCGGAGGCCGTGACGACGGGCTCGCTGAACAACCCCTGAAGGATCAACGGCGGCAGCGCCTCGTAGTGGCGCCTGCCGCTCCGGCCGCCCGGTTCGGCGGCCCGCCGGGCCGTGCCGAGCAGATCGGCCAGGTCCCGCGCGTAGGCTGCCAGCTCGAACTGCGGCCGCCTGGCCCGCACGTCGTGAACGCCCTGGGCCACGGCGGTGGCCGGCCGGGCCAGATCGTACAGGCGCGCCTCCGCACAGGCATGGGCCGCCCGCAGCAGCCGTTCCCTGGCCGCCGCGCCCGCGTGCGCCACCCCGGCGGCAAGCACCTCGGCCCCGGCCTCCCACGCCATCCCGGCCGGTCCGCCACCCTCCGGAGGCGCGTGGCCGCCGTCCTCGTGCCTCGGCTCTCGCGGGGTGCCGGGCTCGGGGCGCTCGGCGCTCTGGGACGGCGGGGTACCGGGGCCGGGCTCCTCGTTCTGGGCCGGCGACGTGCCGGCCGGCGGCAGGGCGCTGAGGACGGACAGGGCGTGCAGGCAGCGGGGGGTGAGCAGGCAGGTGCAGGCGATCTGGGCGAGGTCGGTGAGCACGCCCGCGAGCGGCAGCCGTACCGTCTCCTGGCCGGTGCTGACGTGCAGTTGACCGCCTTCGGGATGCCACCGCCAGTCCTCCGCCGCGCCCGGCGCGGCGTCGAGGCGCCTGGTGACGCGGGCGGGGGCGGCGGCGAGGGCGGCGGCCAGGACCGCGGGCATCACCTGTGGCCTCATCCGCGCACCCTCTCGGCGATCCAGCCGGCCAGCTCGGACGGGGACAGCGCCGCCACCGGCATTCCGGCGGCCGCCACCTGTCCGGCGACGGCCCGGTTGTAGACGGGCTTGCCCTGATCGTCCAGGGCGGCCAGGCCGAGGGGGTGGGCTCCGGTGCCGGCCAGCGCGCGTACCTCGGCCAGCAGGCGTCCCACCGACACCCCCTCGTCGAAGTCGCTCACCACGGCGACGATGCTGCGGCGGGGGACGGTGAGGCGTTCGCGGGTGTAGCGCAGGGCCGTGCCGATGTCGGTGCCGCCGCCCACGGACACCTCCAGCAGCAGCGACAGCGGGTCGGCCACCCGGTCCGACAGGTCCGCGACCTCGGTGGAGAACGTGATGAAACGTACGCTCAACGCCGGAACCCCGTGCAGCACGGCGGCGGCCAGCGCGGCGTAGACGGTCGAGCGTTCCATGGAGCCGGACACGTCCACGCACAGGTGCAGGTGCCAGTCGGCGCCGCGCCGCGCCCGGGTCCTGAACACCGGCCGCTCCACCACGACCTCCGGCCCCCGTTCGGTGAGCCGGGCGGTGTGGAGGTTGCGCCGCAGGGTACGGCGCAGGTCGACGGGCCCGCCCGGCCGCGAGGTGGGCCGCGGCGTGGTCAGGCCGGTGAGCGCGGGCCGCATGCGCCGGGCCAGCTTCTCGGTCAGCTCGGTCACCATGCGCGCCACCAGCGGGCGCAACCTGGCCAGCCGCGCCTCGGGAAGCGCCCCGGCCAGGGCCAGCATGCCTTCGAGCAGGCCGACGTCCGCGCTGACCCGGTCCGGGTCCAGGGCCAGGAGCGCGTCCACCCGTCCGCGCGCCGCCGCCCGTCCCACGACCTCCTCGCGGACCCGGGCTCCGAACAGGGCCTCCAGCTCCTCGACCCACTCCCGCGCGGACGGATACGGCCGTCCGTCGCCTCCCGCGTCGGCCCCCTCCCCCGTTCCCGCCCCGTACAGGTCGTCCAGCGCCCGCGCGACCGCCCTGGCCGCGGGGTCCAGCCGGTCGGCCTCACGCCCGAGCACCATCCGCCACCGGTCCGCCCTCCCGATCCGCCGCGCGTCCTCCGCCTCGTCCCGCGCGACCGCCACGGGGTGCGCGCCATCCGCCGCCGCACCGGCCGCGCCGTCCAGGGCCGTGGGATCCAGCTCCAGTACGGCCAGCCGCCCCGCCTCGTCGGCCGCGGCCCAGGCGGCGAGCTCCCCGGCGGGGGCGTGCAGGGTCAGGTCGGCGTCCAGTCCGAGGCTGTCGAGCAGGCGCTGGCGGGAGGCGGGAGACAACGCCTCGAACCCGTCACGGAGCGCGGGCAGCCTCGCGAGGAACCCGGCGTCATCCCAGGCCTCGACCCGTTCGGCCAGTGGAGCCAGCAGTTCGGCCGACGCCTCCAGCATCGCCCCCGCCACCAGCACCACCCCGGCCACCCGCCCCGCCGCCACCACGCCGGCCCCCGCCGTCGCCCCGGCCCCGGTCCCCGTCTCGGCCGGCGGGTGGGGCGGCCGATCTACGGGCGGTCGCGGGTCCGGGGCCGGGGAGGCGGATTCGGCCCAGGCGGCGAGGCGTACCGGCAGAGAGCCCGAAGTGTCCGCGCCCGCGACGAACAGGGCCGCGGCGGCGGCGCCCTGGGCCAGCGGGGTGCCGTCGGCGGCCATGCGGCGCAACACCCACGTCAGGCGGCCCCGGACGGGTGCGAGCCGGACCAGTTCGCCCAGCAGCGCCGCCTCCTCGTGGCGGGTCATCCCGGACAGGCCTTCGACGGAGGCGACGGCCGCGGTCAGGACGCGTTCGGCCGCTTCCCGGCAGCCGGGCGGCGGCGAGGGGAGGGCGGCGAGGCGGCAGAGGAGGCGGTGGCAGGCCACCAGGTCGGCGGGGCCGGCCACGGGGATGAACTCCGCGCCGAGACGGCCCACCAGCTCCGCGGTCAGCTCCGGCAGGCCGCATGCGGCGGCCTTCTCCAGGACGCCGGGGAGGCGTTCGGACAGGGCGGCGCGGCGCAGGCGGCCCTCGGCGGCGGGGGCGAGGGTCGTGCCGTAGACGGCGGCGCGCTCCAGCGTGGCCTCTGTCAGGGGACGCCAGCGCGCGGTCCACGAACGGCCCAGGGTGTCGGCGCCGCCGACGCCGGTCATGGGGCGTTCCTCCGCGTAGCCGACGTCCAGCGCGGACAGGCGGCTGAGCGCGAGGTGACGGCGCTGGTCGAGGGGTGAGCGGTGGGGGTCGAGGCGCAGGACGGCCTCCGGCTGCCCGGGTCCCGGCAGGCCCAGGTCCGCGACGAGCGCCTCGACGTGGGTGAGCAGGCCGGAGCGGGGGGCGGCGGGGTCGACCTGGCCGCGGCGGGCGCCGATGAGGACACGTTCGGCGGCTCGGGCCACGGCGCGGGCGCGGCCCAGGGGTTCGCCCTGTGCCAGAGTGCTCTGGAGGGCTTCGACCAGCTCGCGGCGTCCGGGGGCGGGCAGGTCGCGGAGGGCGGCCAGGTCGCGGGCCATGCCGTACGCGGCCTTGGCGTCGGGGACACCCGCCACGTGGCCCTCGCGCCGCAGTTCCGCGCAGATCCGCGCGATCGTCTCCGCGGCGGCCCGCTCCACGGCGGCGGGATCGCCCCCGGCCAGGTAGACGGCCTGGCGCCACTCCGGGTCCTTGATGCCCGCGGGGTAGCCGGAGCGCGAGTCCAGCAGCTCGAAGCCGTAGGGGACGAGCGCGGTCACCACCTCCCCCCGCATGGGCTCAGGAACGGCGGAGGCGGGGGCGGTCAGTGCCGGGGCGTGGAAGGCGCCGGCGACCACCGCCGCGCCCCGCGGCCCGATGTCGGCGATACGGCGCCGCATCCACGCCTCCCTCGCCAGATCCCGCTCGGAGATCGGACCGGCGTCCTGCCGCAGGGCCCAGCCGACGGCCAGGGCGGCACGGCGGATCCGCGCGGGGTCCGCCCCGTGGGAGGGCGTCTCCACGAGGCGGTCCCACAGCTCCTCGTGGTCGTCCACGTCCAGGCGCCGCATCAGGGCGGGCATCAGCGGCCCCGCCGGGTTGTCGCCGGGCAGGTCGGTGAGCAGGTCGATGGCGTGCACCGGCACCCCGCGCGCGACCGCCCACCGCACCGCGGCCAGCTCCGGCGAGAAGTCGGCGAACGGGTAGAAACCCAGCCGTTCCCCCTCCTGCGAGGCGACGGCCAGCGCCACGGGCGCCGTGGTGGCGGGCGAGCCGAGCCAGCCCAGCCACTCCTGCAGTTCCCCGGGCAGTTCGACCAGCACCGCCCGCGGCCGCGCCGCCTCCAGCAGGTACGGCATGGCCGCCGCCAGCACCGGCGAATGGTGACGCACCCCGATCAGGTACGGCTCCCGCCCCCCGGCCAGCTCCTCCAGTTCTTTCACGACCCACCGGACAGCGCGTCGCGCAGCTCGTACAGCCGCCGCCACAACCGGGGCCCGCTCTCGGCCCGCCGCCGCACCGTCGTGTCCCAGTACGCCAGCAGCTTGCCCTGATCGTCGGGATCGTCCTTGCGCACCACGCCCAGCAGATACCCGGGCAGCAAGGACAGAGGGTCGGGAACGGGCAGGTAGGCGGCCTGCAACCCCATCGACCCGGCGACCGCCACCGCCTCGGCGGTGCTCATCACGGCGGCCGGCCGTTCCACCGGCCAGCCTTCCTCTGCGGTGCCGAGACGCAGGTCGCGGAAGGTCGTCACCAGCGCCTCCATGACCGCGTCGTCGACCTCCAGCGTGGCCCCGGCGCGGGCGAGGGCGGCGGTGGCCTGGGCGCGGACGAGGGCGACCTCGTCGGCGAGGGTCCCGACGGGCGGCACGACCTCGAAGTTGAAGCGCCGCTTCAGGGCCGCGCTCATCTCGGAGACGCCCCGGTCGCGCAGGTTCGCGGTGGCGATCACGTTGAAGCCCTGGGCGGCGTACTCGGTGGCGCCGAGCTCCGGCACGGCCATGCGGCGCTCGGACAGCACCGACACCAGCGCGTCCTGCACCTCGGGCAGGCAGCGGGTGATCTCCTCGACCCTCGCCACGGCTCCCGCGCGCATGGCGGCCAGGATCGGGGAGGGCACGAGCGCCTGCCCGCTGACCCCTTCGGCCAGCAGGAGGCGGTAGTTCCAGCCGTAGCGCAGGTGTTCCTCGGTGGTGCCCGCTGTGCCCTGGACGACCCGCTCGCTGGCGCCGCTGACGGCGGCGGCCAGCAGTTCCGACAGCATCGACTTGGCGGTGCCCGGCTCGCCGACGAGCAGCAGGCCGCGTTCTCCGGCGAGCGTGACCACGGCCCGCTCGACCAGCGCCCGCTCGCCGACGAACTTGCGGGCGACCCGCCGTCCGTCGCCCATGACGAAGTCCACGACGGCCGAGGGCGTCAGCCGCCAGCCGGGCGGGCGGGGACCGGGGCGGGCGGCCAGCTGCTCCAGCTCCTCGGCGTGGCGGACCTCGGCGGGCTCGACCTGCGCCTGAAGGCTCATCGGGGGCCCTCCCCCTCGCTCACACGCCGCCACGCCCGCTCGAACAGCTCGGGCAGCGACGTCTCCGGCAGGCGGCGGCCGAGCGTGAGCGGATACAGCGTCTCCAGCTTCCACGTCTCGGCGGGCAGGTCGGGCGCCTTGCCCTTGGTCCAGCCGCCGGGCAGGAAGAGCCCGCGGCCCGCGCGTTCGCGCTTGGCGGCCATGACCAGCCCGCGTTCCGACAGGACGGCGGCGGCCTTCTTGTGGCGGGCGGGCGTCCAGTCGTTCCAGGTGCGGACGTTGCGGTCGGTGGGTTCGAGGAGCGTGAGCAGTTGCAGGTAGAGGACGGCGGCGTCCTCGTCCAGGCCGAGCTTGTCCGCCGCCGCGGCGAGCACGGCGGGTGCGCCGGCCCTGGGGTCGGCCTCCCAGCGGCCCGCCTCCAGCAACGGGGCCCGTTCGGCCATCCGGGTGTAGCCGTCCGAGCGCAGCAGCTCGACGACCCGGGCCGCCGGCGTCCGGGTGTCCCAGGGCGACTCCAGCGACAACTGCAGCCGGGAGCGGGCGTCGCCGCCGAGGAGGGCGGGGCGGAAGAACGTCTGGCCGTGGGTCACGACGATGGTCAGGCCGTCGTCGACCGCCGTGACCTCGTCGTCCAGCTTTCCCCCGTACGGCTCGCCGGTGAAACCGTCCGCCTCCATCGTGCCGCCGCGCAGGAGCAGCCCCGGGTGGTTCAGGCGGCGCCGTACCAGGTCGAGGGCGGCCGGCAGGCCCGAGCGGACGGGATGGCCGCCCGGCAGCGTGGCATACGCCCACGGCAGCGCCAGAGCGAGGTCGGCGAGCAGGTCGTCCAGGGCGAGGGGCTCGACCGCCTCGTGGTACTTCTTCCCGGCCAGCCAGGTGTCGTGGTCCTGGTTCAGTTCGGCGACCGGGGACGGGTCGGTCAGCGCGCCGAGCGCCCTGGCCGCGGGCAGCCGCAGCGGCAGCGTCCTGGCGGCGGTCACGGCGTCCTCGGGCACCCGCGTCCGGCGTCCGAAGCGGGCGGTCCACGCTTCGGCGAGGCCGCGCGCGAGCGCCTTCTGGTCCCAGGGGTCGGCGGGGACGGCTTCGTCGAGCAGGTCGCGCCGTTCTCGCCGGCTGAGCGCCTTGAGCTCGTCGCGCGCGATGACGGCCTCGGCGGGCTTCAGCCCGAGTACCTCGCGGCTCTCGGTGTCGAGGAAGTCGCGGCCCCAGCTGTCCAGGCCCGGCAGACCGGCCAGCAGCAGCGCGGCGGCGGGCCGGCCGAGACCGGTCTCGGCGCACAGGAGCTCGACGGCCTCGGGATCGTGCTCGGCGGGGCCCTGTTCGCGCAGCCGGGCCACGAAGGCGGCGAGCGTGCGCGGCGTGGCCCAGCCGGTGGGCAGCTCGGCCGAGACGTCCAGCACCTCGCCGGCGCGGGGAGCGGTGCCGTACTCGATGAACCTGCGCCGCCGCGCCTGGTAGATGCCCGAATAGTCGGGGGTGAGGTCGAGCGTGAGATGGGCGCCGCCGGCGGACAGGTGGCCGGTGGGGTCGGCCACGTCGGCGACGCCGCGGCGCCAGCCGGGCTCGGCCAGCCGCGAACCCGACCACAGCTCCAGCAGGGTGAGGATCGCGGCTCTGCGCGGCGCGGGCGTGGCGGGCGAGATCGCGCGCACGGCCAGGCCGCCGAGGCGGCCGATCAGGTCGGTCCAGTCGTGGAAGCTGCCGGGCATGCCGCCCTTGACCGCCTCGGGCGGGATCTCGCCGGACAGGAACGCGGCCGTGAAGGCGACCTGCCGCCCGGCCTGGTAGGTGAGCAGTCCCTGGGCGTGCACCAGGTCGGCCAGCGCCTTGGCGAGCTCCTCCTCGTCGAGGCCGGGGACGAGCCCTGCGGTGGCGTGCGCGCTGGTGAGCAGTTCGTCGCGGCGGGTGGCCAGGTCGTTCGCCTGCCGAACCAGCCCGGCCACGCCGCGCCGCAGCCGCTCGTGCGTCACGGGTGGCGCGCCGCCGTCCATGAGCGCCCGCGCACCGGCCCGCGTCAGCTCCCGCAGGACGGCGGAGCCGCCGGGATCGCGCGGAGCCAGATGGTGCCAGAACGCCGGGAACGGCACCAGGGCGGTGCCGTCCGAGCTGCCCTTGGCGGTGCTCCACCGGTCGCGGCCGGTGGTGACGTCCCAGTGGAGCGTCCCGTCGGCCTCGGTGAGGACGACCGTGGTACCGCTGCCGGTGAGCAGCAGGGGCTCCGCGCGTCCGGGCAGGTCGAGCAGTCCCCAGGGCGTCGCCGTCAGCTTCGCGACGCCGCCGCGGCCGTCGGCGCGCGCGTAGGTGTAGTGGCCGCCGGCCGCGTGGACGCGGAAGCCGATCATGCCGTCGGCGGCGCCGAGCAGCGTGCGCTCCAGGCCCTCGGGCAGCGGGGCGAGCGAGCAGCCCTCCAGCTGCCACCGCGCGCCGGGCGGCGGTGGCGCGTCCTCCAGAAACGCCGGCAGGCTGGCCCGCCCGAGCTGCCCGGTGGCCGGGTCGAGCTCGCGCAGCACCGGCCGCCACGCGTCGGGCTGGATCCAGAACGTGGCGCCGTCGGAGAACATGCGGCCGGTCTCGTCGAGATCGGGTTTCCGGTCACCGGGATGCAGGGCCTTGCGGCCGGTGACGCGCCCGCCGGAGGGGGTGAGGAAGGCGTAGCCGAGCCCGGCCCGGTGCTCGTGGAAATAGTGCCAGCCGTCCTTCTCGTGGATCTCCGAGGGCGCCGACGACCAGTAGAACGAGCGCGACTCGTTCGTGCCCCAGGCGACGCGGAAGGCGCCGCCGGCGTAGAGGACGTCGAGGTGGGGCGTGCCGGCGGGCACCCGCAGGTCGTGCTCGGCGACCCGGCCGCCCGGACCGAGGGCGATCGCCTTGGCGGCGGTGAAGACGGTGAGCACGGGCCAGCTCGCGCTGACGCGGGCGTCGTCGCCGAGCTCTTCCAGGGCGGCGTCGAACGCGTCCCAGCCCAGCTCGTCGTAGACGCCCGCCCGCAGCGTACGGCACAGCGGCACCGCGAAGTCGATGCCCTCGACCGCCTCGCGCAGCCCGTCGAAGGCGGCCAGCACGGGACCGGTGAGCGCGTTCTCCAGAGCGGCGAGCGCGGAGCGCGCGTCCAGCAGCCCGCCGGAAGCCGCCTGCCGGATCCTGTCGAGCAGCCAGGCGTGGACCATCGGCCGCAGCACCGGGATCTCGATCAGTTCCTCGACCTCGCGGTGGTTGCCCACGGCCTGCTCCAGCAGGGGCGCGAAGCGCGGGTCGGCGGCGACGGCGGCCAGGTCGCGGTTGCGCCCGTTCATCAGCCACCTGCCCAGGTGGACGACGGCCTCGCCGCCGGGGTCGGCGACGGGGACTCCGGCGGCCAGGCACGTGTCCAGCAGATCGAGGTCGAGCATCCGGCTGCGCCAGGCCACTCCCCCTTCCAGCCGGACCGGCTCGCCCTCGGCGGCCAGCCGGCCGGCGATCCGCTCCACCAGCGCGAGCAGCGCCGGTGAGCCGGGCTCCGAGCGCCAGCCGCGCTTGAGGTGCGCGACCAGCCGCGACAGCCAGGCGGCCGGGACGGTGTCGAGCGCGCCGGACTCCCGCAGCAGCTCCAGCCACCATTCGTCGACGCCGTCGGCGGTGGGGAAGACCTCCAGCAGCGCCTGCGGCGGCTGGGCGAGCAGGGTCGTCCGGTAGGCCTTCCAGAACAGTGGGCGGGCCCGCTTCACCGCCGGGGCGCCGAGCAGGGTGGCGATGAGGCGTTCGTCCTCGGCGGCCGGGTCGAGCTTGGCGGCCTTGGCCAGCTTGCGCAGCTGCTTGGGCAGGTCGCTCCACGGCGGCAGGCCGCCCAGCGTGCGCCGGACCGCCAGCTCGAACAGCTCGTCGTAGGCGCGGCGCGGCTCGTAGCGTTCTGCCAGCTCGACGACGTAGGCGTTGACCGCCTTGACCGGCAGGGCCCCGGCGAAGGCGTACTCCAGGAAGACCGCCCGGCGGGCCGCCTCGTCCACGGGCAGCGCGTAGGTGGCCTCGGCCTCGCGGGCCCGGCCGAACATCACCGCCGCCTGGCCGCCGTGCCCGGCCGCGATGAACGTGCGCCCGGCCTGCTCCCAGAAGCTCGGCAGGTGCGTGCGCGGAAGGGTGGCGGCCAGTTCCGCGTAGGCGTCGGCGGCGGCCCCCGGACGGGCGGCGGCCAGGCGGGCGGCGCGCTCCATGCCGGAGACGGCGGCCAGCGCCGCCTTCGCACCGCGCGGGTCGTTGACCAGGGCCCATGCCGGGTAGCCGAGGCCGCGGCGGCGGCCGGTGGCCAGGGGCGGGCTCACGTGCGGCTCGCCATACCCGAGGAAGGCCATGGCGCGGTCCTCGGCCGGCGCGGTCGTCTCGCCGATGAGGCGGATCACCGGGCGCTCGCCGAGCGCGGGGTGGCCGTAGGCGCGGGCCCGGACGGGCTGGCCGCCTTCGGCCCCGGCCGGGGCGAGCCCGGCGTCGAGGAGGAGGTCGTCAGTCACCGTCGGTGATCCTTCCCGCGTAGATGAGCTCGGCCATGCGCACGCCTTCCGACCAGGCGACCGGGCCGACGTCGGCGGGTTCGAGCGGGCGCTCGTCGGCGCCGACCCAGATCAGGTCTCCCGTGTACGCCTCGTAGTCGGGGCCGTCGTCGCCCAGCCAGTAGCGGGCCTGGACGGGACGGCCGGCGTCCACGACGGGGCAGACGGCGTAGCCGCCGCGCACCCGGAAGCCGAAGCGGGCGGCGCGGGCGGTGGCGTGGCGCAGCTCGGAGAAACGCCCGCCCGCGTAGTCGGGCGGATGCGCGCCCTTGTGGTGAACCTCGCGGGCCAGTTGCGGCACACGCTGCGCCGCGCCCAGCTCGGCGGCGAACTCGCGCAGGTCGGCCAGATCCGCCAGCAGCACGGGGTGCGGGATCAGGATCGGCCCCGGCTCCAGCCAGGCGGTCTCGGCGTCGAGGTCGACGACGCCGAGCCGGCCGTCCTCGCCGGCCTCCTTGAGCAATCCCGGCTCGTCGTCACGCAGGACGACCAGGTCGGTGAGCGCCTCGCGCCAGGCCGGATCCGGCCAGACGGCCGCGATCATCGGGGACGGGACGGGGTGGCCGCCGAGCATCCAGGACTCCACCGTGGCCAGGCACTCGGCCTCGTGCTGGGCGAGGTGGTCGCGCAGGGCGAGCAGTTCCTCGGCCACGGGGCCGTCCTTGACCGCCTTGGGCACCGATTTGAGCCGCCTGCCGGCGGCGTTCTGGCAGGCGAGCGTGCCGCCGTCGAGGGCCAGCCGGTAGCCGCCCCCGGCCTCCACCCACGTCACATCTTCCGACATGGCTGGCATCTTTGCAGAAGTCAGCGACAATCCCGTTTTGTCAGATTATTCGGCCGATGACAGGACGAGGCGGATCGAGTAGTTCCGATACCCGAGCCGCTCGAACGAACGCGCCATCGGCACGTTCCCCAGATCCGTGTCCGCCGCGATCCGCCGCGCGCCCCGCCCGGCCAGGAACCTGGTGATCTCCGCCAGCAGGTCGTCGCCGTAGCCGTGACCGCGGTGCTCGGGCACCACGCCCAGGTAGCCGACGACCGGCCCGCCGTTGTTGGCCGACGGCAGCGCGACGCCGACCAGGTCGCCGTCCGGAGCGTGGGCCAGCATCCACCACGAGCGCTCGCCCGGCATCGACTTGTAGTCCTCGACGTCCTGCCTGGCCTGCTCGATCGGGTCCATGGTGGCCAGCGCCTCGCGCGTCTCGTGGTCCAGCGTGCCCTCGGCGACCCGCCGGAACGCCTCGGCGAACACCTCGTCGTCCTCCTCGGCCCTGAACACCAGCCTGCCGGAGGCCGCGGGCAGCGGGTCGGCAGAGGTCCACTCGTAGCGCAGCCGCTCCAGCTCGAACGTCAGCCCGGCGCGGGCCGCCGCCTCCTGCCGCCAGGCGATGGCCGCGGCGACGGCGGGACGCTCGCGCCAGCCGTTCGGGAGGAAGACGTGGTAGGCGGGCCGCGTGCCGTACACCTCGTGGGCGTGGGAGAGCAGGTCGGCGGCGAGCGCCACGCGGTCCTCCACGGAGGGGTCGACGTAGACGCAGTCGAGCGCCATCGGCCTGTCGCTGCCGGCGAAGCTCCACCAGACGGCGCGGGCCATGACACGCCCGTCCCGCTCGGCGATCCAGATGCGGTCGTGCCGGTACTGCCCGTCGGCCAGAAAGCCGGTCAGCCGGTCGGGGTCGGCCCAGCTGATGCCGTCATCGACGGTGCAGGCGAGCAGGCGGCCGAGATCAGACTCGACCGAGGGGCGAAAGAGCACACTTCCTCCACAACTTCCAGGTCGGGGGACTCTAGCAAGTAGAGTCTTCGACGATGAACCACACGATCTCGCCCACTCCCGGCGCCCTGCTCGGCGACGACGCCTACGCCTGCTCGTGCGGCGCCTCGTTCGCCGGCCGGATGCCCGCCGAGCTCCACGCCGCCGAGAACGACCGGTGCACCGGCTGCCTCGGCTCCGGCGAGGAGACGATGGCGCCCGGCGTCACCCGGCCCTGCACCAACTGCGCGGGCAGCGGGGGACGCAGGGAGCAGATCATCTGGCAGCTGGCGCACTCCGAGGCGGAACAGCTGATCACGATGAGCACGGTGCGGGGGGTGATCGCCGGGTTCGACGGGCCGTTCCGGCTGTCGGAGATCGCCGACATGATCCGCTCGGGCCTCGACCTGCCGGTGGGCCGCCTCCCGGTGGGGCCGCGGGTACGTGACCTGCTCCTGGAGCTCCAGTCCATCGGCGAGATCACCATGATCTCCGCCCCCGACGAGCTCCTCGACGGCACCGACGTCGTCCTCTACCGCGATCCCAGCTGGCAGCGTACGCCCACGCTCGGCATCTGACCCCCTTCTTTCACGTGACGGCTCCCGCCGGCTTTCCCGGACTCGCCGTCGCGGGCTGAGGTCTGTCGAGCGCCGGTCGTGAGGGCTCACGGGGCGCTCGCCGTGACGACTCCGCTGTTGGCCGGCCTTCGGGTCATCGGCCCTCGGCCCACCACCATTCGGCGGGCCACAGGGGCGGTGGTGCCGTCCTCTGAGCGCACGGGGGTCGCACCGCCCCTGCCTCCGGTGCCTCCGGGCGTGCCTTCTCAGGCGCGGGCGAGGAGTTCGCCGTGGAGGATGGAGAACCAGCCGTCCTCGTCGGCCGCCCAGGTGCGCCAGCCCTCCGACAGCCGCGCCAGGCCGGGCGCGGTGGCGAGGCCGGTCGAGGTGGCCTGGTGGGCCAGCGCGGAGGAGACGACGCGTTCGGCCCACATGCCGCCCCACCACTCCCGGTCCTGTGGCGTCGAGAAGCACCACGTGGACGAGGTGGCCGTCACGTCGGAGAAGCCCGCCCGCCTGGCCCACGACCGCAGACGGCGGCCGGCGTCGGGTTCGCCGCCGTTGGCTCGGGCGGCGCGCTGGTAGAGGTTCATCCACTCGTCGAGCTCCGGCGGCTCCGGGTACCACGCGAACGCCGCGTAGTCGCTCTCGCGCACGGCCACGATCCCGCCCGGCTTGGTGACGCGCCGCATCTCGCGCAGCGCCCCCACGGGGTCGGCCACGTGCTGGAGCACCTGGTGCGCGTGCGTCACGCAGAAGGTGCCGTCGGGGAACGGCAGCGCGTGCACGTCGGCCACGGCGAAGTCGATGTTGCCCGCTCCCCTGGCCGCCGCCTCGTCGCGCGAGAGCTGGAGCGCCTCGTCGGTGACCTCGGCGGCGGTGACGCGGGCGACGCGCGTGGCCAGGTCGGCGGTGATGGTGCCGGGTCCCGCGCCGACGTCCAGCAGGCTCATGTGCGGCTGGAGGTGGGGCAGGAGGTACCCGGCCGAGTTCTCGGCGGTGCGCCAGCGGTGGGAGCGCAGGACGGACTCGTGGTGGCCATGTGTGTACATGAGAGTCACCCTAGCCGGGATCTCAGAGTTTGGAATAATGGGTCTCACATAACAAGACCAGCGGTGCCGTACACTTGTTGCGAATCTTTCGCATCTAGGGAGGGCGTCCGTCGTGGGAGAGGTCCGTCCGATCGTGTACGTCGGGGATCCGGTGCTGCACACCCCCTGCGAGCCGGTCACCCGGTTCGACGAGGCACTGGCCGCGCTGGTCGACGACATGTTCGCCAGCATGTACGCCGCCAAGGGCGTGGGCCTGGCCGCCAACCAGATCGGCGTCGGCCTGCGCGTCTTCATCTACGACTGCCCCGACGCCGACGGCGAGCGCCAGGTGGGCGTGGTCGTCAACCCCACGCTCGAACTCCCGCCGGTCGGCGAGCGCAACCTCGACCCGGGCGACGAGGGCTGCCTGTCGGTGCCCGGCCAGTACGCGCCGCTGCCCCGCGCCGACGTCGCCACCGTCCACGGCCAGGACCTCACCGGCGCCCCCGTCACCGTCGAAGGCACCGGCCTGATGGCCCGCTGCCTGCAGCACGAGAGCGACCACCTCGACGGTCACCTCTACATCGACCGCCTCCCGGCCAAGCGCCGCAAGCAGGTGCTCAAGGCCTACGAGGAGTCGCTGACCACCACCTGAGCCGGGTCAGAAGGTGAACATCCGCAGGCCCGGCTCCAGCGGCCGGGGCTGCCCGGTGTAGCGGTGGACGCCGACCGTGAAGTCCTCCCGGGTGAGCCCTTCCAGCTCGAAGCCCTCCTCGGCGAACCACGAGCACACCCGCGGTCCCAGGTCGGGCTCGCGGCGGTGGCGGGTCCAGATCACGGTGGCGCCGGGTGCGCACAACATCGGCAGGCAGCCGATCGTGCGGCGCACGTCCGCGTCGCTGACGTTGCCGAAGACGCCGCAGACCAGGACCAGGTCAGCGGGGACGGCTCCGGCGTAGGCGTCGGTGAGGGCGGCGTCGGCCGCGACGACCTCGACGCCTTCCGGGGCGGACTGCCGCGCCAGCCGTACATTGCGCTCGTCGAGCTCCACCAGGCGGGCGCTCACCCCCGCGCGCCCGGGGTGGGCGGCGAGGACGGGCAGCAGGTCGCGGCCCTGGCCCGCGCAGAGGCTGACCACGGTACGCGCGCCGGCGTCGAGCACGTCGGAGATCGCCGCGCGCACCACCCTCAGCCTGCGCCACAACGGAGAACCTGGGGCGTCGTAGCCGGTGTGCCAGCCGTGCCAGTCGGGTTCCTCCATGATCGCCATGCTACGCCGCCGGACCGGGCCGGGACCCGAGGCCCCGGCCCGCCCGCACCGTCAGGGCGCCGGGCGCGCGTTCACCGGGCCGCCTCGTGCGCGGTGACGGCCTTGGCGCCGAGGCCGACCCGGGCGTAGACCGCGGGCTGCCGGGCACGCAGCACCAGCGCCCAGACCACGCCCAAGGCCATCCCCGCCACGTACACCAGCGGCAGGATCCAGGTCAGCGGGTCGCCCGGCGGCACACCGAGCAGCGCGTCGATGTTCGTCCAGCCGAGCCACACCATCACCGCCAGCAGGATCGCCGCCGGCACCGGCGTGACGAGCCTGCGCAGCGCGCTCACCCCGCTCGGCTCACGCACGAAGAACACGATGATCGCGATCGAGGTGGTGAAGATCAGCAGCAGGACTCCGAACCCGCCGAACGCGCCGCCGTAGAAGAAGAGCTGGACCAGCGGGTTGAGGTCGAGCACCGCGTAGACGACGATCACCACGAGGCCCAGCACGCTCTGGGCGATCGAGCCCGCCTGCGGGGCGCCGCTGCGCGGGCGGGTGCGGCCGAAGACGGCGGGCAGCACGCGCTCGCGGCCCAGCGCGAAGAAGTAGCGGGCGGTCGTGTTGTGGAAGGAGATCATCGCGGCGAACACGCTGGTGACGAACAGGACGCGGGCGATGTCCACGACCAGCGAGCCCAGGTGCGAACCCGCCAGGACGAAGATCGTCTCGGCGCCGTCCCTGGTGGCCGTGGCCACGATGTTGCCCGGTCCGGTGGCCACCGTCATGGCCCAGGCCGACAGGGCGTACAGGCAGGCGATGATGACGATCGAGGAGTAGGTGGCGAGGGGTACGGTGCGGCGCGGGTCGCGGCTCTCCTCGGAGAACACCACCGACGACTCGAACCCGACGAACCCCAGCGTCGCGATCACCAGCAGCGCCCCCACGCCCGGCACGAACAGCGCGCCCGGCGACAACGTCTCCAGCGACAGGCCGCCGGGGGCCGGGTTGGCCAGGTCGGCGAAGTCGAACAGCAGGATGACGGCCACTTCCAGCGTCAGCAGGATGGCCAGGAGGCGGCCGTTCACATCGACGCGCATGACGCCGAGCACCGCGACCAGCGCCCAGACGATCAGCGACAGCACCCACCAGGGCGGCGCCGTCCCGAACCACCGCTCGACGATGGGTGTGGCGGCCGCGCCGAACGCGCCGTAGAGGCCGACCTGGAGGGAGTTGTACGCGATCAGCGCCACCCAGGCCGAGGCGATGCCGGCGGGACGGCCGAGGCCGCGGCTGACGTAGGTGTAGAAGGCGCCGGCGTTGGCCATGTGGCGGGCCATCGCCACGTAACCGATCGCGAACAACGCCAGCACCAGTCCGACCACCAGGAACGCGACCGGGAGACCGGTGATCTTCGTCACGCTGTAGCCGGTGGTCATCACGCCGGCCACGACGGTGAGCGGGGCGGCGGCCGAGAGGACGAAGTAGACGACCGAGGGGGCGCCGAGCCGATCGGCGGCCAGAGCGCGGGTGATCGGGTCCGGCTGGGGGGTTTCCATCGGCATCCTTTCTGTGGAGGGGTTGGGATGCTGCTGGTCAGTGGGGGGCGTCCCGCCGGCCCGGGTGGAGGCGTTCCCTGAGGCCCGGCACACCTACTGAAGGTCGGCGACCCGGGGCCGCCCGGGAGACCACAGCCCAGGGTCAACCCACCGGCCACGGGCAACTCACGGCTCAGGGGTGACTCACGGCTTGGCGGCGGTCCGGCGCTTCTCGGCGATCCGAGGCTCTGTGGCGACCTGAGGCTTTGCGGTGACCCGAGGCTTTGCGGTGGCCTGAGGATTCGGGGTAATCGGGGAGTTCGCGGTAAGCCGGGGCCTTCGGGGGACCCGGGGCCCCGGGGAGGGCGGGGGCGCCGGGGAGAGCCGGGTGGGCGGTGAGCGGACATGGGGCGGGGCCGGTCAGGTGCGGTAGGTCAGGACGGCGTCGCCGACGGCGGCGTGGACGTGACGGGCCAGGTCGGTCAGTTGGGGCGGCAGCGCGGCCAGGACGGTGGTCAGATGACGCCGGGCGGTCTTCCGCTCGGCTGGGTCCTCCACCACGACGTCCGTCATCCCGCAGGCTTCCACCAGCGAGGCCAGCGCCATGTCGTGCGGGTCGAGCGGCTGCCATCGGGTGAGCGCCATGTGGAGACGCGTTCTGGGCCACGCGGCCGGACCGAAATCGGTGGCGAAAAAACGGCCCGGCTTGCGCCGCCATAATTTCGGCGCTTCACGTTCCAGGAATCCGGCCAGGATCATTCTCCCGGACACGTCGTCGACCGCCCGCT
Source organism: Nonomuraea sp. NPDC050540 (assembly GCF_044457485.1). Classification (NCBI taxonomy): domain Bacteria; kingdom Bacillati; phylum Actinomycetota; class Actinomycetes; order Streptosporangiales; family Streptosporangiaceae; genus Nonomuraea; species Nonomuraea sp. NPDC050540. Next base: position 121,345 of record NZ_JBITHA010000017.1, on the reverse strand, counting down.
GCGACAGGTACACGAGCCAGGTCCGCAGATCCGTGTGCTGCGGCATGCTGCCCATGTCGGCGAGCACCCGGTCGGCCACGACCTCCTGCACCGGCCGCGGATCGACCAGCCGCACCGTGGACCCGCGCACCCCGACCCGCCCGGCCAGCACGAGCTCGGCGATGAGCGCCCCGGCCAGCCCCAGTTCGACTCCCTGGACATGCAGCCGGGGACGCCCCGTGCTCGTGGTGTCCCAGCCGACCAGGAAGAGCTCGTCGGCTAGCGCCCGCATGATTCACCCTTTGTGGAAGCCCGATATTCGATACCGCTCACATGACCAGAGCGAAATATCTATCAGACGGATGATCGCCGGGCTAGTCCCATTTAATTAGGTGCAACGCGTTTTAGAATGATATTTCATTGCGCCGCGAGATATTCCGCATACACCTTTTTCGGCACGGTCATCCGCCAGGCCTCCACGACCAGCTCCCGCATCTCGTCCACCTCCAGCGCCGCCATCCGGGCCTGGACCCACTGATAGCGCAGGTCACCCTGGGACGGCATGAGAAACTTCTCCGGCTCCGCCGCCACCAGCGCCTCCCGCTCCTCCTTCGGGAACCCGAACCCCATGATCGTCTCGTCCCTGGAGAAGGCGACATAGACGATGCTGCCCACCCGGAACTTGACCCGGTCCCGGATGAGATGCTCCGACGAGCGCGGCAACCGCGACGCCACCTGCCGCACGTCCTCAACAGTGATCACGGCCCGACCCTAACCCGGCCCACCGACAATTCCCGGCCGTCGCCTCGTCTCACGCGCTGGACGCCCGGGGCAACGCCCTGACCGGGGAACCGGCCCACGGGGCGGCGTCGCGGCGAGTACGCCGTGAGCCCTCACGAGCGGCGCTCGACGGGCGCCCGCCGGGGTCGGCGGTGCGGGGTGGGGGGCGGTAGCCGTAACTCATGGGGCCCGCGGACGCTCAGGAGACGTCAACGCCCGCAGGAGGTCAGGAGACGTCAACGCCCGCAGGAGGTCAGGAGACGTCAACGCCCGCAGGAGGTCAGGAGACGCTCCGATACAGGTCGGCGGCGAGTTTGTTGATGCGCTTCACCGACGCGTCCCAGGTGCCGGCGGCCGGGTGGGCGGTCAGCAGGGCCATGATCAGGCGGTCGTCCTTGCCGAGCAGGCCGGTGGTGTGGAGCACGGGGTGGCCGTAGTCGGGGACGGTGGTGCCGCGCGCGTTGGCCGCCAGGACGCTGATGGGGCCGCCCCCGATCGGCGCCCCGGCGGAGGCGGGGATGATCTCGGCCGCCGCGGTGGTGTTCGCGCACCGGACCGGAGGCGTCAGGCCGAACCCCGACCACCCCTGCTTCACCGCCCACGGACGCGGGATCGCGCCGGGGATGCCGAACGACTGGTCGAAGCCGTCGGTCCCGCACCGCGTGGACTTGCGCAGGTGGCCGACGACGAGGTCGCGCACGCGCGGGTCGGCGGTGTCGAGGAGGTAGCGGTAGGTCTTGACGATGTCGTACGCGCTCAGCGACACGTACCCCCAGAAACCGGGCTTCGAGGCGGGCGGCGGCGTGGTGTCGGACAGGCGCAGCTTGCGGGCCATCCGAGTGATGATCGCGCCCTTGCCGCCCCGGTTCCAGAACGAGGTGGCGGCGCCGTCGTCGCTGGACCGCAGCATGATCCGCAGCAGCCGCGCATCGCCCGCCTGGACGCTCTTGTGGGTCTCCAGGAAGTCGATCGCGATGAGGATCTTGCTCACCGAGGCCGACCGGAACTTCCTGCGCGCGTTCTGGTGAACAACGATCTTCCCCGTGGTCCGGTCGAACACGACATACCCCGCGGTGGTGCCCGCGGGCACCTTGGGCCGCTTCGCCGCAGGCGTCTTGGAGGTGGTCACGTTCGAACGCTCCGTGCCGCCGGCGGTGCCGGATCCGAGCGGGTGCGCACTGCTCTGCGCGCTCGACGACGACCCGGCGGCTCCGGCCGCACATCCGGCCACCAGGGGTACGGCTGCCGCGAGCGCGGCCAAGGGCTTGATTCGCACCCGACCATAACTACCAGATCCACCCACACCCCACCGGCCGCCCGGCCATTCCCCCACCCCGCCAAGCCACCGCCCACACCCCCGCCCGATCCCACCGCGACCGGCCGGGGCCGCGGTCCAGAACCACGGGGCAGGACCCACAGGAGCAGCCCACCGAGTCCCCGGCCAGGGCGGCGAAGCAAGCCGCCCGACCTGCCCCGAGCGCGGCACAACGGACCCGAAGCGCCCACACCCTGGGACACGGTGGCGAGCCGCCGTCGCGCGGCACGAGGACCCTCCGGCGCCTTCGGGCGCAGTGGCCGGGCGAGCCGCCGGCGCCTTGGGGGCAGCGGTCAGGCGTCGGCGCCTTGGGGGCAGTGGTCAGGCGTCGGCGCGGCACGGCTCGACGGACCCGGAGCCCGCCGGCGCCTTGGGACAGGGTGGCGGGTCCGGTGGGTCTAGCTGGAGGATTCCCCGCTTTGTTCAGGGACCTCTTCGGAGGTGGCGGCTGGTTCTGGGGTGGTGGCCCGGAGCACGAGACGGTCGTCGGTGCCGGCGTCCACCCTGACCGTGCCGCCCTCCCCCACCTCGCCGGTCAGCACCATCGTGGACAGGCGGTTGTCCAGTTCCCTCTGGACCGTGCGGCGGAGCGGGCGGGCGCCGAACTCCGGCTGGTAGCCCTTCTCGGCCAGCCAGTCCTTGGCCGCGTCGGTGACCTCCATGCCGATGTCCTGGCCCTTCAGGCGCTGGCGGGTCTTCTCCAGCAGGAGGTCCACGATCTGCCGCAGTTCCTCCTTCTCCAGGCGCTTGAAGATGATCGTCTCGTCGATCCGGTTGAGGAGCTCGGGGCGGAGCGAGTGGCGCAGCAGGTCCATGAGGCGTTCTTCCAGCTCGGCCTCGTCGCCGGTGGAGTCGAGGATGAGCTGGGCGCCGATGTTGCTGGTCATGATGACGATCGTGTTGGTGAATTCGACGGTACGGCCCTGCCCGTCGGTGAGCCGGCCGTCGTCGAGCATCTGGAGCAGGATGTTCATGACGTCGGGGTGGGCCTTCTCGATCTCGTCGAGCAGGATCACGCCGTGGGGGCGGCGGCGCACGGCCTCGGTCAGCTGCCCGGCCTCCTCGTAGCCGACGTATCCGGGCGGGGCGCCGATCAGCCGGGAGACGGTGTGGCGCTCCTGGAACTCGCTCATGTCGATGCGGACCATGTGGTCCTCGCCGCCGAACAGCGCGTCGGCCAGGGCGCGGGCCAGTTCGGTCTTGCCCACGCCGGTCGGTCCGAGGAACAGGAAGCTGCCGATCGGGCGGTTCGGGTCCGACAGGCCGGCGCGGGCGCGGCGAACGGCTTCCGCGATCGCGACCACGGCCTCGTCCTGGCCGATGACACGCTGGTGGAGGTGTTCTTCCAGGCGCATGAGCCTGTCGCGTTCCTGCTCGGTCAGCTGGGCCACCGGGATGCCGGTGCGCCGGGAGACGACCTGGGCGATGTCGGCGACCGACACCTCGGGGACGCTGTCGTCGCCGTGTCGGGCGTTCTCCAGCTCGGGACGGAGCTTGTCGATCTCGCGGGTCAGCTCCTTGGCGCGGTCGAAGTCGTCGCTGGAGACGGCCTGGTCCTTGTCCCGGTGGAGGCTGTCGAGGCGCTCCTCCAGCTCGCGTACGTCGGCGCCGGGGGTGCGGGCGCGCAGCCGTACCCTGGCGGCGGACTGGTCCATGAGGTCGATCGCCTTGTCCGGCAGGAACCGGTCGGAGATGTAGCGGTCGGAGAGCGTGGCGGCGGCGTCCAGCGCCTCGTCGGTGATGCGGACCTGGTGGTGGGCCTCGTAGGCGTCGCGCAGGCCGGCGAGGATCTCCACCGTCTGCTCGACCGTCGGCTCCGGGACGAGGATCGGCTGGAAGCGGCGTTCGAGCGCCGCGTCCTTCTCGATGTTCTTGCGGTACTCGTCGATCGTGGTGGCGGCGATGACGTGGAGCTCGCCGCGGGCCAGGGCTGGCTTGAGGATGTTGGCCGCGTCCATGCCGCCCTCGGCGGAGCCGGCGCCGACCAGGGTGTGGACCTCGTCGATGAAGACGATGGTCTCGTCGGCGTGCTCGCGTACCTCGTCGATGACCTTCTTGATCCGCTCCTCGAACTCGCCGCGGTACTTGGAGCCGGCGACCATGCCCGTCAGGTCGAGGGCGATGACGCGGCGGTCCTTGAGGGTGTCGGGGACGCTGCCGTTGACGATGCGCTGGGCGATGCCCTCCACGATCGCGGTCTTGCCGACGCCCGGCTCGCCGATGAGGACCGGATTGTTCTTGGTACGGCGCGAGAGCACCTCGATGGCCTGCTCGATCTCGTCCTCACGGCCGACCACCGGGTCGATCTTGCCCTGCCTGGCCTCCTCGGTGAGGTCGCGGCCGTATTCGTCGAGGGCGGGCGTCTCGCCGGAGCCTTGGGTCGCGCCTTCGGTACGGCGGCCGGGCTGGGCGGCGCCGGACATGAGGGCCTGCTGCAGTTCGTTGGCGGAGGCGCCCTGCTCGGCCAGCAGGCGGGCGGCGCTGGAGTCGGGGTTGGCGGCCAGGGCGAGCAGCAGGTGCTCGGGGCCGATGTAGGAGGAACCCAGTGCTCTGGACACGCGCTGCGCGTCGAGAATGGCCCGCTTCGCGGCCGGGCTCAACGTGTCGGGCGGCTGACCGGCAGCTCCGGCTCCGGTGAGGGCGGCGATGCGGTCGTGCAGGCGGTCGGCGTCCACGCCCGAGGTCTGCAGCAGCGCGCGGCCGGGGTCGTCCTGGGTGGCGGCGTCGAGCAGGTCGAGCACGTCCAGGTCATGGGCGCCGCGGCGGGCGGCGATCTCCAGGGCGCTGGTCAGCATGTCGCGGGCCGACTGGCTGAGGAGCTTGCCCACGTCCACGCGCTGGACGCTGGGACGGGAGGGCGGCCACGCGTCCATCCCGCCGAAGACCCGGCCTGTGAGCTCCTCGAATCCGCGGAACGGATCCCTGCCAAAGAACGACCCGAACGGCGATGCTTCCGACATGACCTCTCCCCTCTCCGGAGAGGCCCATTACCGGAAACCCGGACAAACAACCCCAGGTTTCCGCAAAGTTCCCAACCCGCCCACCACCCCGAAGCCACCCGGGGCGGTCAACCCCCAGGAGGTGCGCCGCCGAGGGTCAACGCGTGAGGGTGCGGTCAGGCAGGGGGCAACGCGCGGAGGAGACGCGGGACGTGGATGGGCGGACCCGCGTGGGGGACGACGCGTGGGGGTGCGAGTGTGAGGGGCGTGCGGAGAGCAACGCGCGGCGGGTGGGTGGGGGTGGGGAGGGTCAGTGGGTGTAGCGGGCGCAGGCTTCCTGGATGGGAGTCGGGCCGGAGATCAGTTCCAGCACGTCTCCCACCCCCGCCCCGGTACGCAGCAGTTCCGCCACCACCGCGGCCACGTCGGCACGCGGCACGGACCCGCCCGGCACCGACGGCTCCAGCAGGACCGAGCCCGTCCCGCCCGTGTCGGTCAGGCGGCCGGGGCGCAGGATGGTCCAGTCCAGGTCGCGGCCGCGCAGGTCGTCCTCGGCCGCCGTCTTGGCGGTGATGTAGGCGGCCCACACCTCACCCCGTGACAGGTCGGGCGGTGAGCCCGCCCCCATCGAGGAGATCTGCACGATCCGCCGCACGCCCGCCCGCTCGCAGGCCTCGGCCAGCAGGACTGCGGCGCCCCGGTCCACGGTGTCCTTGCGGGCCGCCCCGCTGTTCGGCCCGGCCCCGGCGGCGAAGACGGCCGCCCGCGCACCTGCCAAAAGCGCGGCCACCTCGTCCACCGGCGCGTGCTCCAGGTCGCACACGAGGGCGGAGCCGCCCGCGGCCTCCACGTCGGCGACGTGGCCGGGATTGCGGACCAGCCCGACCGCGTCCTTGCCCATCAGCGCCGCGAGCCGCAGCGCGATCTGACCGTGTCCACCCGCGATGATGGTTCGCATACGCCTCATGGTTGCATGGGGAATATCCCTCCGAACCCCCGGGCTTGATCCTGCGTATCACCGGCAAAGGAGCCTGAACATGGATTTGGCAGACATCGGCGTCACGGGCCTCGCGGTCATGGGCCGGAACCTGGCCCGCAACCTGGCCAGGAACGGGTACGCGGTGGCGGTGCACAACCGGACGGCCAGCCGTACCGACGACCTCGTGAACGAGTTCGGCGGCGAGGGGACGTTCCTTCCCGCGCACGACGTGGCGGGTTTCGTCGCGTCGCTGAAGCGGCCGCGGCGCGCGATCATCATGGTGAAGGCCGGAGCGGGCACCGACGCGGTGATCGAGGAGCTGGCCGGGCACATGGAGCCGGGCGACATGATCGTCGACGGGGGCAACGCGCACTTCGCCGACACCCGGCGCCGTGAGGCGGCGCTGCGCGAGCGCGGCATCCACTTCGTCGGCACCGGCATCTCCGGCGGCGAGGAGGGCGCGCTGAACGGCCCGTCGATCATGCCGGGCGGTTCCGTGGAGTCGTGGGAGGCGCTCGGGCCGATCCTGCAGGACATCTCGGCCAAGGTGGACGGCGTGCCGTGCGCGGTGCACGTGGGCCCCGACGGCGCCGGGCATTTCGTGAAGATGGTGCACAACGGCATCGAGTACTCGGACATGCAGCTCATCGCCGAGTCCTACGACCTGCTGCGCCAGGCTCTCGGCGCGACCCCCGCCGAGCTGGCCGAGGTCTTCCGCGAGTGGAACAAGGGCGAGCTGGAGTCGTACCTCATCGAGATCACCGCCGACGTGCTCGATCAGGTGGACGAGGCGACCGGCAAGCCGTTCGTGGACGTGGTGGTGGACCAGGCCGAGCAGAAGGGCACCGGCCGCTGGACCGTGCAGAGCGCCCTGGATCTCGGCGTGCCCGTGACCGGCATCGCCGAGGCGGTCTTCGCCCGCGCGCTGTCCGGCCACCCGGAGCAGCGCGCCGCCGCCCGCTCGCTCGAGGGTCCGTCGCTGTCGGGCGTGGGGGGCCGCGAGCTCATCGAGGACGTACGGCAGGCGCTGCTGGCCTCCAAGATCGTCGCCTACGCGCAGGGCTTCGACCAGATCGCCGCCGCCGCCAAGGAGTACGGCTGGAACGTCGACCCCGGCGCCATGGCCACCATCTGGCGCGGCGGCTGCATCATCAGGGCCCGCTTCCTCAACCGGATCCGCGCCGCCTACGACGCCGACCCGGACCTGGCGACGCTGCTGGCCGCCCCCGAGTTCGCCGCGGTGCTCAACGCCGCGCAGGACGCGTGGCGGCGCGTGGTCACGACCGCGGTGCGCATCGGCGTCCCGACCCCGGGCTTCTCCTCCGCGCTTGCCTACTACGACGGGCTGCGCCGCGACCGGCTGCCCGCCGCGCTGGTCCAGGGCCTGCGCGACTACTTCGGCGCGCACACCTACCACCGGGTGGACCGCGAGGGCGCCTTCCACACCGACTGGTCGGGCGACCGCGGGGAGCGCGCCACCGGCTCCTGACCCGCAGGCGCCGGACGGGCGAAGAACCGCTGAACATCCGCTGACATCGCTTGCCCCCGGCGCCCGCTTCGACTGGGCTTTGCGCCATGGACGTGGCGGGTCCGGGTGCCGGCGGCCCCGTCACCGTGTTCGCCGACTCGGGGGCGGCGGACGGCGGCGCGACCTGGACCGGCCGGCCGATCGAGGTGGACGTTCCCGGCGGCGGACGGGGCGTCGTGGTGACGGGCAAGCCGGTCCGTCATCGCGGGGCCTGGCCGCTGCCGTGTTCCGAGCGCGCGGGAGCGGGCGTGCTGCGCTCGTCCGACCTGCGCACGTGGCGGCGCGGAGGGCCGGCCGTGCCGCCACGCGGGATCCTCGTCGGGGAACCGCGGGTGGAGCGCGCCCACGCCGCGCACCGGGCCGACGGCGCCGCCCGCCTCGAGTGGAGCCTGGTGACCGCGACGATCGGCAGCCAACCTAGCCCGCGCCCAGCGGCACCGGGTTGGCCACGGCGGTGACCACGCAGTAGCCGATCGGCCCGTCCGCGTCGTGCAGGACGCAGTCGCCGGTGCCGATCCCGTCGGCGCTGAGGTGCCCCGCGGCCTGCATGCCGATCAGCTCGCCGGCCGGCTCGCGGGCGAGGGTGAGCGTGAAGTCGGCGTTGATGAACTGCACGCCGAGCGTCCCCGACCCGCTCAGCGGGCTGGCGAAGTCGGCCGCCAGCCCCGCCCGCGTGAACGGGCTGAGCTCCTCCTGCCCCACCAGCGGCCGGTTCTCGCGCATCCACACGCGCCGCGGTCCGGCGGTGTCCCACGCGGTCAGCCGCCACAGGTCGAAGGGTGGCCGCCAGTCCAGCTCGGCGGGCGGGCGCGAGGGCGGCCGCTCGCCCCACGCCGGTGTGTCGTTGCGCTCGCCGCCGGGCTGCTCACCCTCTCTCAGCAGTACGGCGGAGGCCCGCCCGATCACGCCCTGCCCGGTGCTGAGGGTGGCGTCGGCGACCCGGATCCGGCGCCCGTCCCTGACCCGGACGGTCTCCACCCGCACGGGCAGCAGCGGGCTGTTCTTGAACAGGTCGACCGTGAGCCGGGCGAAGCGCAGCCCGTCCGAGCGGTGCTCCAGCTCCAGGCAGCGGGCGGCCAGCCCGCCGAGCAGGCGGCCGTGGAGCATGTCGGGGGACCAGGGGCTGTGGGCGTGGGGGGCGGGCAGGAACTCCCCGCCCTTCAGCTCGAAGAAGGCTTGGGACACAGAACGGGATTCTAGTCGAGGGCCTTCCCATGGGCCCGGATGAGGGCCGCCAGCCCGCGTTCCATGAAGGCCCGCACGACCGGCTCCCGGTCGGCCGGCAGGAAGTCGGCCTGCCAGGCGAACGTGCACCGCCCCTCGCCCGCCTCCACGACCTGCGAGATCGCGTGATGGTGGACGAGTGCGAGCGGGCTGTCCACGATCGCGTAGGCGACCCGGCGGTCCGCCTCGTCGACGTCGACGATCAGCTCCGTGGCCACCGCCCCGTTGTCGAAGGTGATGACCCTGCGCTCGCCGTCGCGCTCGCTCTTCACCACGAAGCCGGGCGCGAGCCGCGGCAGGTCGTGGACGTCCCGCAGCGCCGCCCACACCGTCGCGGCGGGAGCGCCGACCACGGCCGAGATCCGTATGGAGGCCATGGGTCAGCCCGCCATGACGCAGAACGGGTGCCCCTCGGGGTCGGTGAGCACCGTCCAGTCGCCGCCGCCCGGCTGCTCCTCCGGCAGGCCGGCACCCAGCGCCACCAGGTCCTTGACCGCCGCGTCGAGGTCGGCGACGGCGAAGTCGAGGTGGACGTGATGGCCCGGCCCCGGCCAGACCGGGACCTGGTATCCCGCCACGCGCTGGAAGGACACCGCCATCGCGCCGCCTTTCAGCGTGGCGAAGTCGGCGTCGTCCGAGGTGACCGGCCAGCCGGTGGCCTTGGAGTAGAAGGCGGCGAGCGCGACGGGGTCGCCGCTGTTGATGACGATGGAGATCATGTCGTTCATGGCTGCCAGCCTGCCGCCTGGGGCTCCGGGCGGTCTTGAACATCCTTGCGGAATTGTCGTACTCGCCGCGTAACGTTCCCGGCATGCGTTCAAGCGTCCGCCTGGGCTCGGGGCCCGGATTCACCCTCGACGCGGTGACCTGTGTCGACGACCACCGCCGCTGGGGCGCGGCCGAGGTCAGTTCCGACTTCCGGGTGGTGCTGGCGCGCCGGGGGCGCTTCCGCCGCATGGCCGACGGGCGGGCCGCCGACGTGGATCCGGCGATGGCGTATGTGGGCAAGCCAGGCGAAGAGGAGCATTTCGCGCATCCGGCCGGGGGTGATGAGTGCACGTCGCTGTGCGTCTCGGCGCGGCTGTGGGAGGAGCTGACGGACGGGCGGGAGGTGCGTTCCGCCGTGTACGTGGACGGCGGGCTCGACCTGGCCCACCGCCGCCTGCTGGCCGCCGCGCGCACGGGCGACGTGCCGTACGCGCTGACCGAGGCCCTGCTCGCCCTGCTCGGCGCCACCCTGCGCGACTCCGCCACGCCGGGCGCGGGCGCGGCGGAGGCGATCGTCGCGCGCGCGAGGGAGGCGATCGACGCCTTCCATCCGGCCGCCGCCGGGCTCCTTCCCCTGGCGGAGCTGCTGGGCGTGTCGCCGTTCCGGCTGAGCCGGGCCTTCACCGGCGCCGTCGGCGTCTCCCTCACCCACTACCGCAACCGCGTGCGGGTGGGCCGCGCCCTCGACCGGCTGGAGCAGGGCGAGACCAGCCTGGCCGCGCTCGCCGCCGACCTGGGCTTCGCCGACCAGGCGCACCTGACCCGCACCGTACGCCGCCACCTCGGCCACACGCCCACCGCGCTGCGCCGCCAGCTCGCCCCGGAGAGGACCCTCGCATGATCGTCGACGAGTCGCTCCTCATCCCGGCCCCGCCCGAGCGCGTGTGGCGCGCCCTGACCGACGCGCTCGACCGCGCCGAGTGGTGGGGCTACATCGACCTCGACGTCACCCCGGGCGGCAAGGTCGAGGAGCGCTGGAGCGACGACTCCGGCCACCCGATGCTCACCCAGGGTGTGGTGACGGAGGTGGAAGAGGGCCGGATGTTCCGCTTCACCTGGTCCGACACCGACCGTCCTGTCGCGACCGCCGTCGAGATCACCCTGACCGCGGCCGAGGCGGGGACGGTGGTCCGGGTGCTGGAGGCCGGCTGGGACAACCTCCCCGACGGACCCGCCACCGCCGCCGACCACCGCGCCGGCTGGCGCGTCCACCTCTCCAACCTGCGCCGCCATCTCTCCCCCTGAGCGTCGGTGCGGTCTCCGCGCCGCGGGCCTCTGACGAGAGACGGGCCTCTGACGCGTTACGGCGGGCCGCCCCCACCCCCACCCGCCGCACCTGGCGGGCGACCTTCCAGGAAACGGCCGTCCACCGTGCGGGGCGGCCCGCCGTGACGACCGCGCCCTTGGCCCGCGACGGGGAAACCTCATGCGCTCGATCAGGACCCCGGAGTGGCGGGGTGGTGGCCTTTCGGGGGGTTGGGGTCGTAAGCTCCGTCGCGTGCGTGATCCAGGAGAGGACCCGCGTCCGGCGCGGGGCGCGGTGCGGGAGATCTACACGGTGGACCGGGCCGCGAGCCTGGCCTACTCCCCCGACCTGGACGGCCTGGCCGATCCCGGGGAGGTCGTCTGGGCCTGGGTGCCCTACGAGGAGGACCCGTCGCGGGGCAAGGACCGTCCGCTGCTGATCGTGGGCAGGACCGGGCGCAGGCTGCTCGGGCTGATGGTGTCCAGCCGCGGGGACGACGGGCCCGAATGGTTCCCGATCGGCGCCTGGAACCGCGACGGCAAGCCGTCCTTCCTGCGCATGGACCGGGTCTTCGTGCTGGACGAGGATGACATCAGGCGGGAGGGCGCGGTGCTGGACGGCGAGCGGTTCGCCCGCGTCGCCGCCCTGCTCAAGCGCACCCACGGCTGGGCCGCCGACGGTTAGGGACCGGTCAGGCCTGGCGCCATTCGGCGATCGTGCCCGCCTCGTGCAGGCAGTAGCCGGGGGCGCCTTCCAGCGCCTTCTCCTCGCCGCCCGGGGTGTAGGTGACGATGAGCCGCAGCGGGCGCCACGTGCTGTTGAACGTCGAGTGGTAGGCGCCCGCCGGGATGTGGACGGTGTCACCCTCCTTGATCGGGAACGGCTCGCCGTCGCCGACCATCTGCGTGGCCTCGCCGGAGATCACGTAGATCACCTCCTCGGCGTTCGGGTGGTTGTGACGGGCGTGGCCCTTGCCCGGGTTGACGATCACCTCGCCGAGCGTGGAGCCGGCGCCGGGGATGAGCGACGGCGTGACGAACCACTTGATCGACCCCCAGTCGAACGTCATCGTCGTCACCCTGTCCGGACTTACCAGCATCAGACCTCCAGGTTCTTGAATGCGGCCACCTGCTCGGTGATGGCGCGCTCGGTCGGCAGGCGTTCCACCGACGAGGCGCCGAAGAAGCCCGCCACGCCCTTGGTGTGGCGCAGGACGTGGGCGGCGTCGGCGGGTTCGGCGATGGGGCCGCCGTGGCACAGCACGATCACGTCCGGCCGCGCGGCCACCGCGGCGTCGCGCATCGCCTGGACGCGGGCCACCGCCTCATCCAGGGTGAGCGCGGTCCCCGCGCCGATGGAGCCCTTCGTGGTCAGGCCCACGTGCGGGACGAGCACGTCGGCCCCGGCCAGCGCCATGGCCCGCGCCTGGTCCTCGTCGAAGACGTAGGGGGCGGTCACCAGGTCGCGTTCGCGGGCCAGCCGGACCATCTCGACCTCCAGGTCGAAGCCCATGCCGGTCTCTTCGAGGTTCTGCCGGAAGACGCCGTCGTACAGGCCTACGGTCGGGAAGTTCTGCACTCCCGCGAACCCCATGGCCTTCAGCTGGTCGAGGAAGAGCGGCATGATCCGGAACGGGTCGGTGCCGCACACGCCCGCCAGCACCGGCGTGTCGCGCACCACGGGCAGGACCTCGGCGGCCATGTCCACGACGATCTGGTTGGCGTCCCCGTACGGCAGCAGCCCCGCCAGCGAGCCGCGCCCGGCCATCCGGTAGCGGCCGGAGTTGTAGATGATGATCAGGTCGACGCCGCCCGCCTCGGCGCACTTGGCCGACAGGCCCGTCCCGGCGCCCGCGCCGATGATCGGCTTGCCGTCCCCGGCGGTACGGCGCAGCCGTTCCAGAACCGTCTGCCTGTTCACTGGTCCCCCTTGATCAGCAGGTGGAGCCGGTCGGCCATGGCACGGCCGAACTCCGGGTCGTTGATGTGCGCGGCCAGGCGCACGGTCCGCGGGTAGGCGGCCAGTGCGGCGAAGGCCGCAGCGTCCGCCGCCGGGTCGTGGAAGGGCATTCCGGGCGCGTCGAGCGCGGAGACGCCGCCCTCGGGGATGAACAGCACCGCCGGCCCGCCGACCCGCGCGAGCTTGGCGGCGATCTCGCGGCCCAGCTCGGCCATCTCGGACTCGGTGGTGCGCATGAGCGTGACGGTCGGGTTGTGCACGTAGAGCGTGCGATCGGCGAACCGCTCCGGCACGCTGTCGCGGGGCCCGAAGTTGACCATGTCGAGCGCGCCGGGGGCGACGACCTGCGGGACGCCGTGCCGTCCGGCGGCGGTGAGCCGGTCGGGTCCGGCCGACAGGACGCCGCCGACCAGTTCGTCGGCCAGCTCGGTCGTGGTGAGGTCGAGAACCCCGGCCAGCATGCCGCTCTCGGCCAGGCCTTCCAGGGCGCGCCCGCCGGAGCCGGTGGCGTGGAAGACGAGCACCTCGTAGCCGAGCTCGTCGAGCCTGGCCCTGGCCGCGTCGACGGCCGGGGTGGTGACGCCGAACATGGAGGCCCCGATCAGCGGCCGGTCGCCGTCCCGCTCCGGGCCGCGCGCCGCGTACTGCCCGGCCATGCCGGCGACGGCGGCGGCGGCGTTGCCCAGGATCGCGCGGGACACGCGGTTGATGCCCGCGATGTCCACGACGGAGTACATGAGCGTGACGTCCTTGGCTCCGACGTACGGCGCGACGTCGCCGGAGGCCATGGTCGAGACGATGAGCTTGGGCAGGCCGATCGGCAGGTCGCGCACGGCCCGCGCGGCGATCGAGGAGCCGCCGCTGCCGCCTACGGCCAGCACGCCGTCCACCCGTCCCGCCCGGTGCAGGTCCGCCAGGACCCTGGCCGCCCCCTCCCCCATCGCCGTGACGGCCGCGCCCCGGTCCCCCGCCGCCCGCAGCGCCTCCAGATCGGCCCCGGCCAGCGAGGCCACCTGGGCGGCGGGGAAGTCGGCGGCGAGCCCGGACGGCCCGACGCCCGTGTCGACCACGATCACCTCGCTGCCCAGCCCGGCGAGGCGGTCGCGCAGCCAGGAGTACTCCGGCCCTTTGGTGTCCAGCGTTCCGATCAGTACCACTGCCATGTGACCGACGTTATCCCCGCTGCGATCATCTTGGTATGAGGGTTGTGGTGATCGGCAAGGGAATCGCAGGAGCGAGCGCCGCGTACCACCTGAGCCGCCGCGGGGTGGCGGTGACGGTGGTCGACGCCGGGCTGGCCGGGCAGGCGACGGAGGCGGGGGCGGGGATCGTCTGCCCGTGGGTGGACCACGAGGACGACCCCGCCTGGTACGAGCTGGCACGGGCCGCCGCCCGTCATTACCCGGAGATCGGCGCCGGATACACGCGGGTCGGAGCGCTGCTGGTGGCCGAGGATCGGGCGGAACTGGAGCCGGTACGCCGCCTGCTTGCGGACAGATATCCGGACGCGCCGGAAATGGGAGAGATCACGGAGATCCCGGACCCCGCGGCGCTCTTCCCGCCCCTGGCCCCCGGCCTGAGCGCCCTGCACGTGCCCGGCGCGGCGCGGGTGGACGGCCGCGCCATCAGGGACGCGCTCCTCGCCGACGCCGTGGCCGGCGGCGTCGCGCTCCTCCACGGCCGCGCCGAACTCCTGCCCGACGACACCGTCATGCTCCACCACGACGCTTCGCCCGGCGAGGGCACGCCCCTGCCCGCCGACGCCGTGGTCGTGGCCGCCGGTGCCTGGACAGGCCAGGTGTGCGCGCCCCTCGGGGCCGACCTGCCGGTCAGGCCGTGGCGGGGCCAGATCGTGCACGCCGTGCTCGACGGGGTGGACACCTCGGGCTGGCCGATCGTGCTGCCGCGGCGCGGGCCGTACCTGCTGGGCTTCCCCGGCTCGCGGGTGGTCATGGGGGCGACGAGGGAGGACGCCGGCTTCGACGCGCGGGTGACGGTGGCGGGGCTGGCGGACGTGCTGTCTACCGGGGTACGGCTGGCGCCCGGCCTCGCCTCGGCGAGCGTCGCCGAGACCCGGTCGGGGCTGCGACCGGTGATGGACGGCGAGCGCCCGCTCATCGCCCGCCTGAACGGAACGGTGGTCGCGGTCACCGGCCTCAGCGCCTACGGGCTGACCGCGGGGCCCTATGCCGGGATGCTGGCCACATCGCTGGTTCTGGGCGAAACGCCGGAGATCGACCTGGGGCCCTATGCGGTCGTTCCCGGCGTATGATCGTCTTCTCCCCACACGTGATCATGTGGGGAGAGTCGGGTGCGGGTGCCGGTGCTGCTGGTGGTGTTGCTCGCGGCGAGCGCCTGCGGCGACGCCGCCGCTCCGGGATCCACGGCCGGCGCGCCCGCCTGGAACGTCGAGCGGACGGACATGTGGCGCTCAGGCGTTGAGCGGCCGGACGCGGCGTGGCCCGGCGTGTCGCCGTCGGCCGTGGAGCGGCCGGACGTGGTGTGGCCCGCCGCCGGGCGGCAGGACGCCGAGCAGGCGGACGCCGAGCGGCCGGACATCGAGCAGCGGGACGCCGAGCGGCCGGGCGCCGGGCGGCCGGAAGGTGAACGGGTCGCGGCGGAGGGTTCCGGGCCCGGCCGGCGGGTCAAGGTCCCCGTCTCCGCCTCGGGCCGCTACACCGTGGTCAAGGGCCGGGCACAACCGCGCCCCGGCCGCGCCCCGGTGGTGCGGTACATGGTCGAGGTGGAGCGCGGCCTCCCCTTCCACCCCGGGGACTTCGCCGAAGCCGTCCACCACACCCTCAACGACCCACGCGGCTGGGGCCGCTTCCAGCGCGTCGCCCACGGCCCGGTACGCCTCAGCGTGGCCCTGACCAGCCCCCGGCTGACCGACCACCTCTGCCTCCCCCTGAACACCGGCGGCGACCTGTCCTGCTGGGACGGCCACCGCTCGGTGATCAACGCCGTCCGCTGGGCCCGAGGCGTTCCCCAGTACCACGGCGACCTGGCCCGCTACCGCCACTACGTGATCAACCACGAGGTCGGCCACGGCCTGGGCCACAGCCACCGCCCCTGTCCGGGCAGAGGCCGCCTGGCCCCGGTGATGCTCCAGCAGTCCAAGTCCCTGGACGGCTGCCGCCCCAACCCCTGGCCCCGCCCCTGAGCTACCCGGGTCCGGCCAGGTGGTCCTGGAGTTCGGCGTGGCGGAACTGGTACATCGGGCCCACGGCGCGCAGCAGGCCCAGGCGGTGGGCGTCGTCCAGGAAGGGCATCAGCCCGCGCGGGATCCGGCCCGTCCCCGTGGCGATCACGAAGGCCATCCAGGCGTGGTGACGGCCTGCCACCAGGGCCGCCGTCAGGCCGAACGTGACGGCGTAGCTCAGCCCCACCGCCAGGCCGAATCTCGGGGTGTCCGTGTACGCGGCCGCCGATCCCGCCGTGAGGCCGCTGGTCAGCGCCGCGGTGCCGCCGATCGTGGCGGCGCGCACCAGGTTGAGTGTGCGGTCGGCCCGCCAGCTGGCCTGCGGGGAGCCCGCCCGGCCGTCCCTGGTCGGCGCCTCGGCCCAGGCGGCCAGGCCTGAGGCGAAGCCGTACGCGAGACCGACCGTCAGGGCCGAGACGGCTCCGGCGAGGTAGGCGGCGGCCCCGAAGCCCACGGTGAAGCCCATCATCAGCACCATCGCCACCCCGGCCGCCAGGCCGAGCGCCAGACCGCGCGCCGGCAGGAACGCGGGTCCCGGACGGCGGCCGCGGCCGCGCAGGTCGGCGTAGCCGGGCTGCTGGCCGGGCCAGGCGCGGGCGGCCGGCGCCACCACGCCGCCCGCTGCCACGCCGAACAGCAGGCCGTACATCAGCCCGCCCGCGCCGGAGCCGGACAGGATCGACGTCGAGATCGTGGAGCACGCGGTGATCGTCAGGGCCACGGCGAAGCCCATGGCGAGCCTGATCGCGGGAGTGACGGCGCCGGTGTCGCGGGCCAGCCGCCACCAGGCCAGGTCGCGGGTACGGGGGCTGCCGTCCGGGCCCCGGGGGTGGGTGAGGTGGCGGGCCAGGGTGGTGAGCGTGCGGCGTACCTCCTCCGGGTCGCGGCGGCGGCGCGGGCGGAACAGCTCGCCCGGGTGCGCGCCGGGCGGGCGGGCGTCGATCAGCGCGGGCACGAGGCGGTCGAACAGGTGGGCGCGCAGCGCGCTCGCGTCCGGGAAGCGGTCGAGGAGCACGGCGGGGTCGGCGTTCGGGGCGATGAAGACGGCGCGCAGCAGCCACAGCCCCAGCGGCGTCGCGGTCACCTCGGCCAGCGGGCCCGGCGGCCCGCCGGCCAGCCCGGCCAGGACGCGCTCCCACAGCGGCCCCGCCCGCGCGGGCAGGCAGCGCCGCAGGTAGGCGGCGGCGACGGACGGTTCCAGCGGGTCGGGTTCGATGACGGTCGCGGAGGTGATCACGTCGGCGGCGCCGTCCACCGCCTCGCGGTAGGCGGACGTGCGGGCGGTGACGACGAGCTGGTCGCCGTCGCCGAGTGAGCGGTTGAGCGCGGCGATGACGGCGGTACGCGCGGCCTCGGGCAGTTCGTCCAGGCCGTCCAGGATCGGCAGGATGTGGCCGCGCCCGGCCAGCGCGGCGGGTGCCCGCGCGCCCGGTTCGGTGGCGCGCAGCGCCGGGTAGTCCCTGGCCAGCCGGGCCGTCAGCCAGTCCTGCAGGAGCGGGAACGTTCCCGGGTCCCAGTCGGCCGCCGGCAGCAGCACCGGCACGGGCTCGTCGTCGTGCTCGTGCCGGGTCGCCAGCAGTTCGCGCAGCAGTTGTACGGCCAGCGTGGTCTTACCGGAGCCGGGACCGCCGAGGATCACCAGGCGGCGGCGCCGCATGCCGCGCAGCCGCCGGGCCAGGGCCGGGACGTCGTCGCTCGACACGGTCAGCGGCGCGGTTCGAGGGGTGAGGTTGTCGGGGTGGTCGAGCAGGCGTCCGTCGCCGGTCAGCCGCCAGCGCACCGGCATCGGGCCGGGGTCGTCCAGCGACCGCAGCCGCGCTTCGGTACGCCACTGCTGTTCGACCAGGTCGGCCAGCACCTCCTTGGCGGCGGCGAGCGCCTCGGGGACACGGCGGGCCGGGGCCGCGGGAGGGGGACCGCTCCGCCGTACGAGCAGGTCGTCGTAGGCCCGGTCCCAGGCCGCCGGCTCGCCCAGCTCGCCGGGCAGCGACCGGCGGGATTCGGCGGCCTTGCGCAGGCAGGTGTCGACGAAGACCTCGACGTGCTCGCGTTCGGGGCAGACCGGGCGGGTCGTGCTGAGCATGCCGGCGATGGTGCCGCGCTTGAGCCGTAACGGCGGCTGCCCGGCGCGGCGGCGCGGCGTGCGCACGCTGGCGGCCTCCAGGTCGCGCACGGAGATCCCGGTGGCGTCCTTCAGCTCCCGCAGCCGTTCGGCGAACCGCAGCCGAAGGTCGCCGTCCTCGCGCATGCCGAGCTCCTCGCCCGCCGTCCGGCGGCGCCGGACACCTCCTCGCGCCCGAAGCCTATGCCACGGCCTGCGGCCGGACCGGCCTGCCGGGAAAAGCGTCCTGGCCGTTGCCGGACACCTTCCCGGACATCGAGCCTCGGGCCGTCGACCGATCTCAGAAAGGGGCACCAGTCGTGAGCCACCTCCTCTCCGCCCGCGTGGTCATGGTCATCGTCCTGGCCTCGGCCGTTCTGTCCGTCCCGGCCCAGGCGGCGGCGCCGCCGTCCGGGCTGCGGTGCGGCGCGTTCTCGTGCCAGTACACCTTCACCCGTGCGCGTACCGCCTGGATCCACGACAGGCTGACGGCCACCGACCGGACCACCCAGGCGGTGACCCAGCTGATCTGCGTCCGCATCCCGCACAAGCTTGTCGCGGGCCTGTGCGCGTTCAGCGCCGCCTACCTCTACGACAAGGCGCACACCCACCTGGAGGAGGCCGTCGCCCGGGACGGCTGCCTCGTCGTGCGGGCCAGGCTGAGCCTCAGGAAGGCGATCACGTTCGGCAGTCTCCCGCCGCAGGACGCGAAATGCGGATGAGGACGGATCCCGGCCAAGCGTAAGTTTGGTATATGACGACGATCTCCACGGGCAAGCTGACCGGTCGGACCACCGACGACGTCACCTCCTTCCTCGGCATCCCCTACGCCGAAGCCCCCTTCGGACCGAACCGGTTCGCGGCGCCCGTCCCGGCCGGTCCGTGGGAGGGCACGTTCGAGGCCGTGCGGTTCGGCCCGCAGCCGCCGCAGCCGCCGCTGCTGCCGGGGGTCGCGCCGTGGAGCTCCGCCGAAGGCCTGGACTGCCTGTCGGTCAACGTCTGGACGCCCGATCCGGGCGGCGCCGGCCTGCCGGTGATGGTGTGGATCTACGGCGGCGCGTACCTCATCGGCACCGCGGGCCTGCCCGAGTACGACGGGACCCGGCTGGCCCGCGAGGGCGTCGTGGTGGTGACGTTCAACCACCGGGTCGGCATGGAGGGATACGGCCTCATCGAGGGGGCGCCGGCCAACCGGGCGCTCCTGGATCAGGTGCAGGCGTTGCGCTGGGTGCGGGAGAACATCGCGGCGTTCGGCGGCGATCCCGGCAACGTGACCGTGTTCGGGGAGTCGGCCGGGGCGGGGGCGGCGGCCTGCCTCATGGCGATGCCGTCGGCGGCCGGGCTGTTCCGGCGGGTGATCGCGCAGAGCGTGCCGGCGACGTTCTACACCCCGGAGCTCGCGGCCC
The DNA here is from genome assembly GCF_044457485.1 of Nonomuraea sp. NPDC050540. NCBI lineage: Bacteria > Bacillati > Actinomycetota > Actinomycetes > Streptosporangiales > Streptosporangiaceae > Nonomuraea > Nonomuraea sp. NPDC050540. Next base: position 101,919 of record NZ_JBITHA010000017.1, on the reverse strand, counting down.
GGATGACGGCGGGGATCATGGCCAGGGCGGGCGGCTCGCCGTACGAGCGCAGCCCGGAGGAACTGCTCGCGGCCGTGCACGCCTTCTCCAGCCACGACCTGCGCGGGAACATCGCCGAGTGGGGCGCGAGCGGCATCGCCGAGATGCCGTTCGCGCCCGTCGTGGACGGCGAGGTGCTGCCGGAGACGCCGTGGGAGGCGCTGGCCGACGGCGCGGCCTGTGACGTGGACCTGCTCGTGGGCTTCACCCGCGACGAGTACGCGCTGTTCATGGCGATGGGCGAGGGCGGGGACACCGCGCAGGCGCTGAAGACGCTCGCGCCGCCGCAGGCCGGCGTCGTCTACCGCACCGCCTACCCGGAGGCGGAACTGCAGCTGCGGCTCATGTCCGACTGGCTGTTCAGGATGCCGAGCACGCTGCTGGCCGACGCGCACACCGGCCCGACCTACGCCTATGAGCTGACCTGGGCGCCCACAGCCCTCGGCGCCTGTCACGGGCTGGACGTGCCGCTCACGTTCGGCACGCTCGACTCGGAGCTGGCCCGGCTGCTCACCGGCGGCTCGTCCGAGGCGGAGGGGCTGTCGGCGCAGTTCCGCTCGGCCTGGACGCGCTTCGCCGCCACGGGCAGTCCGGGCTGGCCGGAGTACGAGCCGGTCAACGCCATGACCCATCTCTTCGACGTGACGCCGTCGGACGTCGGTGACCCGGAGTCCGCGACCCGGGCCCTCTGGTCGGAGGCCGGCTTCCACGCCATGACCTGACCCTCGCGCTCGCCGCAATCTATCGCGATATATCTTCGAGAAGAGAGTTGACTATGCAAGGAGTCTGACATGGCGGGATTGCGGACGGCACGGCGGCTGCTCGTGGGCGGAGCCGCCCTGGCCGCGGCCGGATGGGCGCTGCGGGACGTGCCGGCCGAGCTCGGGGCACGGCCACTGATGTCCGGACCCGAGCGGGCGGCCAGGATGCGGCGCTCGCCGCAGTTCAAGGACGGCACGTTCTTCAACCCGATGCCCGAGCCGACCCACACGGGCCGGCCCGACCCCAGCATGCTGGCCGAACTGACGCGCGACCGGACCCAGCGCAGGCCGGGCGGGCTGATCCCGGTGCTGACGCCGCCGTCGGGTGAGCCGGCCGCCGAGGGCCTGCGGGCCATCTGGTACGGCCACGCGTCCACGCTGATCGAGATCGAGGGCAAGCGGGTCCTGTTCGACCCGATCTGGAGCAACCGCCCCTCGCCCTCGCAGCTGGTGGGCCCGAGGCGCCATCACCCGGTGCCGGTCGAGCTCGGCGCGTTGCCGCAGGTGGACGCGATCGTGATCTCGCACGACCACTACGACCATCTGGACATGGCGACGGTGCGGCGGCTGACCAGCTCCCAGAAGGCGCCCTTCCTGGTGCCGCTGGGCATCGGGGCGCACCTGGAGCGCTGGGGCGTGCCGCTGTTCCGGATCATCGAGCTGGACTGGGACGAGGAGGCGGTGGTGGCCGGGCTGCGCTTCGTCTCCACGGCCGCCCGGCACTTCTCCGGCCGCTCGCTGACCCGCAACGACACGCTGTGGGGCTCGTGGGTGGTGGCCGGCCGGGACAAGCGCGTCTTCTACGCCGGCGACTCCGGCTACTTCGAGGGCTACCAGGGCATCGGCGCCGCGCACGGCCCGTTCGACCTGGCGCTCATGCCGATCGGCGCCTACAGCCCGGCCTGGCCGGACATCCACATGAACCCGGAGGAGGCGGTCAACGCCACCATCGACCTCGGTGCGGCGCTGATGCTGCCGGTGCACTGGGCGACGTTCACGCTGGCGCTGCACCCGTGGGGCGAGCCGGTGGACCGGTTGTGGCGCGAGGCCAAGGCGCGCGAGGTCAAGATCGTGGTGCCGCGGCCGGGCGAGCTCGTCGACACCGCCGACGCGCCCGCCCTGGACACCTGGTGGGAGATGCTGGCCTAGCCGGACGAGGGCGGCGGCGCGGCCTGGTCCGAATCCTGCCAGTGCCCCGGGGCGAGCGCTGCTTGGCTGGACTCCCATGTCCACCACACCACTGGTCCGCTGGCTCGCCGTCGCCGCCCTCACGCTGGGCATCTTCAGCATCGTCACCAGCGAGATCCTGCCCATCGGCCTGCTGACCGCCATCGGCGCCGACTTCGGCCTCACCGACGGCGTCACCGGGCTCACGATGACCCTGCCCGGCATCGTCGCCGCGATCGCCGCCCCCGCGCTCACGCTGGCCACCGCCCGCCTGGACCGCCGGGTGATGCTGTGCGCGATGATGGCGCTGCTGGCCGCCGCCGACGTGCTGGCCGCCGCCGCGTGGTCCTACGAGGCGATGCTGGTCTCCCGGATCCTCGTCGGGCTCACGATCGGCGGGTTCTGGTCGGTGGGCGCCGGACTCGCCGGGCGCCTCGTGCCGCCAGCGGCCGTGGGCACCGCGACGGCGCTGATCTTCTCCGCGGTGCCGCTGGGCTCGGTGCTGGGCGTGCCCGCCGGCACGATCATCGGCCACGCCGCGGGCTGGCGGGCGGCCTTCGCCGTACTGGCCGGGCTGGCTCTGCTCGTCCTGGTCGCGCTGCTGGTCCTGCTCCCGCCGCTGCCCGCCGACCGGATCACCGCCGCAGGAACGCTGGCGGCCCTGCTGCGCCGCCGCGGCACCGCGGTCGCCCTGCTGGCCACGTTCCTGGTCGTCCTGGCCCACTTCGGCTCCTACACCTATGTGACGCCGTTCCTGGAGCAGGTCACAGGGCTGCACCCGGCCGCCGTCAGCTCCGTCCTCCTCCTGTACGGCGCCGCCGGCGTGGCAGGGAACTTCGTCGCGGGCAGGACGGTCACCACCCGCCCCCGCGCGACCTTCACCGCGGCCGGCGCCCTCATCGCGGCGGCCACCCTGCTGCTTCCCGTCGTCGGCGGCACGGTCTGGGGCGCGGTCGCCCTGCTGGCCCTGTGGGGCCTGGCCTACGGCGCGGTTCCGGTCTGCTCGCAGGCCTGGTTCGCCCGCGCCGCCCCCGACGCGCCGGAGGCGGCCACGGTCGTGTTCACCAGCTCGTTCCAGGCCACCTTCGCGCTCGGCGCGCTGGCCGGCGGCATGGTCGTGGACACGCTGGGCGTCAATGCCGTGATGCTCTGCGCCGGTGTGGCCGCCCTCGCGATGGCCGCGTCCCTGTGGGCGCTCACCCGCTAGGGCGACTGCGGCAACTTCACCGATCCGCGCTTCGGGGCGGGCGCCGACGGCGGCGGCACGACCGGCCCGATGTCGCCGTCGGGCGCCTCGTCCAGGTCCACGATCACCGGCGCGTGGTCGCTCGGCCCCGTGCCCTTGCGCGCGTGCCGGTCGACCCAGGCCGCCCGCACCCGCCCCGCCACCGGGTCGGAGGCCAGCACCAGGTCGATGCGCATCCCGAGGTCCTTGTGGAACATGCCCGCCCGGTAGTCCCAGTAGGTGAACACCCGCTCATCGGGCCACCGTTCGCGCACCACGTCGTGCAGCCCCAGCTCCCGCAGCTCCGCCAGCGCCGCCCGCTCCGGCGGCGTCACGTGGGTCTGCCCCTCGTAGGCGGCCGGGTCGAAGACGTCGGCGTCGGCGGGCGCGATGTTCACATCGCCGCACACCATCGCCTCGGCCGGCCCGAGCCGCACCGCCTCGCGCAGCGCGGCCAGCCATGCGAGCTTGTACCGGTAGTGGTCGTCGTCCGGCGTGCGCCCGTTCGGCACGTACACCGAGTGCACCCGCACTCCCCCGCAGGTCGCCGCCACCGCCCGCGCCTCCTGGTGCGGGAAGCCGGGCGCTCCGGCCAGCCCGGTGACCACGTCGTCGAGGCCCGCTCTGGACAGGATCGCCACGCCGTTCCAGCGGGGCTCGCCGTGCGCGGCCACCTCGTAGCCGCGCACGGCCAGTTCCTCGCCGAGCAGTCCGGCGAAGGCCTGGTCGGCCAGCTTGGTCTCCTGCAGGCAGACGACGTCGGGACGGCGCTGATCCAGCCAGGGAAGCAGGCGGGGCAGCCGCTGTTTGACCGAGTTCACGTTCCAGGTCGCTACTCGCACCCGATCCACGATATCCGGGATTCACGATCAGCTCTCCCCGGGCGAACCCCGGCTCATAGGCTGGTCCTCTCACACTGCGGGAGAGCGATGACCTTCGGATGTGCGGGAAACCTGCCTGATGAGGACGCCGGCCTCATCGGACGGCTCGGCGTGCTCGCCACCCTCAGACGGCACGTGGCCGAGGCGCGGCTGGTCACGGTGACGGGCATCGGCGGCGTCGGCAAGACCCGCACGGCGCTGCGCTTGGCCCACGAGACGCGCGGCCGCCACCCGGACGGCGCCTGGTTCGCGGGCGTGTCGGCGGTGAGCGACCCCGGCCTGGTCAGGCCGGCGATCGCCGCGGCGCTGGGCATCGGTTCGCTGCCCGGATGGGCCGAGGGGCGCCGGGGGCTGCTCGTGCTCGACGGCTGCGAGCGGGTGGCGCCGGCCTGCGCGCAGGTGGCCGGGGAACTGCTGCGGGCGGCTCCCGGGCTCCGCGTGCTGGCCACCAGCCGGGTTCCGCTGGGCGTACCGGAGGAGCGGGTGGTCGCGCTGGCGCCGATGGAGACGGCGGGCGCGGACAGCGAGGCCGTGCGGTTGTTCGCGGCCAGGGCCCGCGCCGTGCAGCCCGGCTTCGAGCTGGACGAGCTGACCGTCGCCTCGGTGGCCGGGCTGTGCGCCCGCCTGGACGGCATCCCGCTGGCGATCGAGCTCGCCGCGCTGCGCCTGACGAGCATGTCGGTCAACGACGTCGCCGCCGGGCTGGAGGACCGCTTCGCCCTGCTGACCGGAGACGCCGGCCGCCCGGGCCTGCACGACGCCCTCACCCGCAGCTACGACCTGTGCGAGCCCGCCGAGCGCCTGCTCTGGGCCCAGCTGTCGGTCTTCGCCGGCGACTTCGACCTCGAGGCCGCCCGCTTCGTGTGCGGGGAGGAGATCGGCGGCCTGGTCGAGGCCCTGGTGGACAAGTCGGTCCTGCTCACCAGGACCGACTACCTGGGCACGCGCTACAAGCTGCCCGGCACGCTCGCGGAGTACGGCGCGAGGCGGCTGGAGGACGGCCGCGAGATCCGCCACCGCCACCTGCTCTACTACCTCGGCCTCGCCACCCGCAGCGAGCAGGACTGGTCAGGCCCGCGCCAGATGTACTGGTTCGAGCGCATGCGCCAGGAACACGACAACATCCGGGTGGCGCTGGAGCACGCTCTGCACACCCCCGACGAGGCCGCGCTGGCGCTGAGGCTGCTGTCGTCGCTCTGGTTCATGTGGGTGTGCTGTGGTTTCGCGGGCGAAGGCCGGAAATATCTGGAACGCGCCCTGCGTGCCAACCCCGAGCCGAGCCCGGAACGCTGCAAGGCCATGTGGGTGCTGTCGTACGTGCGCAGCGCCCAGGGCGACAGCATGGGCGCGATGTCGACGGCCGAGCTGTGCGGCGCGGAGGCGAAGCGGATCGGCGACTCGAAGGCGCTGATCCTGTCCTCCAAGATGCGCGGCACCGCCGCCCTGCTCCAGGGGGACCTGCAGAAGGCCAGCACGCTGCTGCGCGTGGCCATCGAGTTCAACTCCGAAAGCGCGGCGCTGAACCCCGGCCTGCTGCCGGCCGTCGTCGAGCTGGCGATCGTGCTGACCAAGCAGGGGGCGCTGGAGGAAGCGGAATCGATGCTGCTGGAGTGCCTGCGCACGTGCGAGGACCGCCAGGAGCTGTCCGTGCGGTCCTACGCGTACTGGACGCTGGCGATGACCCGGCTGGCCATGGGCCAGGCCGAGGAGGCGCTGCACGACGTCAGGAAGACCCTGCGCCTCAAGCGGCCGTTCCACGACATCCTGGGCATCCTGCTCGCACTGGAGACCGCCGCCGGCGTCTACGCGGCGCTGGAACGGCCCGCGCTCTCGGTCCGCCTGCTGGGCGCGCTCCGGGTGAACTGGAAGGCCGCGGGACTGCCGATGCTGGGCGCGCCGTGGCTCACCGACGACCACGACGCGCTGGTCCAGAAGTGCCACAAGGTGCTGGGCGAGAACGCCTACAAGGAGGCCTTCGACTCCGGTATGCGGCTGGATCTGGCACAGGCGACCGCCTTGGCGCTGGGGACCCGTCCCGCGGGCGAGCCGACCGAGCTGACGATCAGGGTCGCCGGCCCGGCGGGCGCCGCGCTCACCGAGGACGCCGTCGAGCGGGTCGCGCGCGCCTTCGGCTTCACCATGCCGGTCGGGGACGGCGACGGCGGAACCGCCTACGGCCTGGTGTTCCGCGACGACGGCGAGGGGGTCCCGGCCGAGCAGCGCCTGGAGGAGATGGACCGCTGCCTGCGGGAGGATCCGCCCAGGGAGCCCACGGTCGCCAGGTTGTTCACCGTGCTGCGGAACGCCGGTCCCGCCGTGGTGCTGATCAAGCGCACCCTCATCGTCCACGCCCAGGGAAAGATCACGACCCGCCGCCTGTCCTCGGCGGAACAGGCGTTCCTGCACAGCCGCCCGCAACTGTTCGACGACCCGGACGGGCTGGTGGCCGAGTTCCGGCAGCTCGCGACGGAATCGGCGGTGGACGGCTCCGTCCAGGCGGGACGCGACTACGACGAGGAGATCGCCGCGCAGCTCGGCGTCCCCGTCGCCGTCGCCATCAAGGCGTGGGGCGACCCGGAAGGCTATGAGATCGCGCCGAACACCCCGGCCTGGACCAAGCGGGGCTACACCGACTGCAGCCTGTCCGCGCTGGTCATCAAGCCGCCGCCCGGCACCCCCATGCCTGCCCGCAAAGTGATCGCGAAGGTCTGCCCGCCGGGCCCGTTGTCCCGCGAGTACGCCCGGCACAGGCTCGCCCTCGACGTGAGCGCCGTGCTGTTCCGCCAGAAGCACCTGGTCGGTCTGCTGCCCCATCCGCCGCGTGTCGCCGGCACCGGCGAGCGCGTGTTCTTCCAGGAGGTCGCCGGCGGCGGCCTGACGGACATGGCGCAGATGTCCGAGCTGAACTCACCCCAGGAGCTCATCCCCGTGTTCCAGCGCGTCATCAGGGGCGTGCTGTCCGAGTGGAACCCGTACCCGGCCGAAGTCCGCGCGGACGTGGACTCGGGAGAGTACCTGCGCGCCGAGCTGGGCGCCCGGTTCGGCGACGGCGCGAAGCTGCGCGTCTGGGCGCGGGAGTGCGGGCTGCTGGAGCCGGAGCGCAGCTGGATCTGGTTCTCCGGGGACCGGTCCGCGAAGGTGCTGCCCAACCCGCTGGCCATGGCCGCCGGGGACATCGTCGGACTCCACCACGTCCAGCACCTGCGCGGCTTCTCCCACGGCGACCTGCACCACGGGAACGTGCTGATCCCGCGCACCGCCGCGGGCAAGCTGGAGGCCAAGCAGTTCCGGCTCATCGACCTGACCACGTTCGAGAAGTGCGCCTCGCAGGCGTCGGACCCGGCGATGCTGCTGCTGTCGGTCATCGCCAGGCAGGTACCGCGGCCGGGTGAGGAGCTGTTCGACCTGATCGTGCGCGGCGAGGGCGACGACGAGCTCGTCGGGCCCCTGGTCCGCTTCCTTTTCGACTACAAGCTCCTGACCCCGGGCTTCCGGGACGACTGGCGCCACCAGCTCCTGCTGTCCCTGCTGGCCGCGGCGCTGACCCACTGCAGCTTCGCCGACGTGGACGAGCACCTGAAGTGGTGGTTCTTCCGGCTGGCGGCCCGGTGCGGCGCGGCGTACCTGCGGAGCACCCGGTCGTGGGATCCGCCCGAGACGGCCGTGCCCCAGCAACTCCGGCTGGAGCACATGCGGGGCTTCGAGATGCGCGAACGCTGAACGCGTCTTTTTACCCACTCCCTGGGCTGAACCCGGGCGGTGCCCGCCCCGTACAACCGGGCGCCACCACGCAGAACCCTCAGCCAAAGGATCGATCATGAAGAAGATCGTCGTCTCCGGCCTGGCCGTGGCCGCCGCCCTGACCGCCTCCTCCCTGGCCGCCGCCCCCGCGCAGGCCACCACCCCGGTCTACCTCGCCGCCACGCTCACCGGCTCCAACGAGGTTCCCACGCCCGGCCAGAAGGCCGGCGACCGCGACGGCCGCGCCGTCGCCGTCTTCCGCGTCCACGGCAACCGGGTCGACTACGCCATCCGCTGGAACCGGGTGGCCGCTCCGACCGCGTTCCACATCCATCAAGGCAGGGCCGGCAGGAACGGCGAGGTGAAGATCCCGTTCTTCGGCGCCGCGCTGCCCGGCAACCTCACCGCCGTCAAGGGCGCGGTGACCGTCAACGACCGGGGCCTGCTGCGCCGCATCACCGGAAGGCCCGGGAACTGGTACGCCAACCTGCACACCGCCGAGTTCGGCGGCGGCGCCGTGCGCGCCCAGCTCCACCGCATCCGCCCGGTCTCCCTGGACTCCGTGCTCGCCTACGGCTCCGGCCGTACGCTGACCTCGGTGGCGACCGGAGCGCAGGAAGTGCCCGCCCCCGGCCAGAAGGTCGGCGACCGCGACGGCCGCGCCGCGTGGCTGGTGTGGGCCCAGGGCACCCGGGTCGCGTTCGCCGCCGCGTGGGCCGGGATCGGCGCGCCCACCAACGGCCACATCCACCGCGGCGCCAGGGGCGAGAACGGCCCGGTCGTGGCCGACTTCTTCGGTGACCCCAAGGGCCTGCCCGCCTCGGTCACCGGCGTGGCCGGCGCGACGACGGCCCAGGCCGGCGTGGTGCGGGGCATCAACAGGAACCCGAAGAACTGGTACACGAACCTGCACACCAAGGAGTTCCCCGGCGGCGCCGTGCGCGGCCAGCTCCACCGCGGCGGCTGGTAGCCCCCGTCAGCGCACCCGTCCCCGCGGCTTCAGCCGGATGCCCGGCAGCTCGGGGGCGGGCAGCGGCTCCCCGTCGAACCCGCGTACCACGCCGAACCCACTGCCCCTCGTCCATTCCTCGCGATAGGCGGCGATGTCGTCGTGGGAGCGGCCGACGAAGTTCCACCACATGACGATCTCCTCCGCGAACGGCTCGCCGCCGATCAGCAGCACCCGCCCGCGCCCCTCCAGCACGATCCGCTCGCGGCCCGGCGGCAGGTACAGCAGGGGACCGGCGGGCACCTGCGCGACCGCGCCGTCGAGCAGCAGCAGCCCGTGCTCGAACCCCGGCTCGACGGCCAGCTCGGCCCGCCCGTCCACCGAGACCTCCGCGCCGATCAGCGGCGAGTAGACCGTGGCCGGGGACGGCCCGCCCATGAGCACGCGGGAGCGGTGGCCCGGCCCGTCCAGCACCGGCAGCTCCGCGTGGTGCTCGAACGCCGGTTCCACGCCCCGATGCTCCTCGGGCAGCGCCACCCACAGCTGCACCCCGTGCAGCGTGCCGCCCTCCGCGGACTCCTCCGAGTGCGAGATGCCGCGCCCGGCGGTCATCAGGTTGAGCCGGCCCGGCCGGACCGCCCGCAGGCTGCCGAGGCTGTCGCGGTGCAGCACCTCGCCCTCGACCAGCCAGCTCACGGTCTGCAGCCCGGTGTGCGGGTGGGGCGGCACCCGCATCGCCACCGCCTCGGGGCCGTAGGCGTCGACGAAGCACCAGGCGCCGATCATGCGGCGCCGTACATGGGGAAGGGTGCGGGTCACGCTCATCGCGCGCGGCCCGCCCAGCGGGACCGCGCGCCCGGTCAGCAGCTCCGTCCCCGCCGCGCCGTCCGCCGCGCAGACGACCTCCTGGGGGTCGCGTTCCAGGTTGCTCACATGACGACGGTACAGCGCCGCCCTGTTCTCAGTAGACCGAGATGTGGGGGTGGTCGTAGTGGTTGGCGGTGGTGCCGCCCCGGTCGGTCATGGTGCGCCACTGGCCGTTGCGCACGTGCCAGATGCGCTGGCGGTAGATCACGTACATGATGCCGAGGCGCTTGGCGTTCTTGACGACCCACGCGCAGATCTCGTTGCCGCGGGCGATCTCGGCGGCCGAGGGCATGGCGCCGCCCCGGCTGAGCATGAAGTCGCAGGCCCGGCCGAGGGGGTGCTCGCCGCCGTCGCGGATCGAGCGGTAGCAGCCGATGCCGAACGGCACCTCGAAGCGCTCCTGGACGAGCTGCTTGACCAGGCGCATGCGCGGGGTGATGTTGTCCTCCCCGGCGGGCAGCTGCGGGACGAAGGTGCCGTCGCGGCGGGCGCCGGGCACGTCGTGAAGCTGCTCGATCTTGTCGCGCATCTTCACGATCAGCTTCTCGGCCTTCTTCTTGCGGGCCTCCAGGTCCTCGACGGTCGCCCGCAGCTCCTCCTCCTGGGCCGCCGACTCCTCCTGGGCGCGCTGGAACTCATCGCGTACCTGGGCGAAGCCCCGCAGTCTGGAGTTCTGGACGTCGACCATGTGGCGGTTGAACGCGAGCCTGTTGAGCAGGGACTCCGGGTCGCCGCCGCCGCTGAACATGTTGGCCAGGTTGGGTTCGCCGCTGATGTACTGAGTGGTGCCCATGAGGCGGAGGTTGGTGGCCTCGCGGTCGTAGACGGCCTGGGCGCTCCTGAAGCGTTCGCGGGCCGCCTTCTCGGTCTTGTCGACCTTCTGCAGCTCGACGCGGCTGCTGTAGTAGTCGGTGATGAGCTTGTCCGACTCCTTCTGGAGGGCGGCCAGCTCCTTCTTCAGCTGCTTCACCGTCGGCTTGGGCTTGGGCTTGGCCGAGGCCGGTATCGGGGCCACGGCGAGCGCCACCACCGCCGCCAGCGCCGCGAGTCTTCTCCACAGCGGCCCGCGCCGCACGCCAGCGGGTGACGCAACCGCCACGCTTCTCCTTCGACCGAGCCCACGGGCGGTCGCCGTTCCTCAACGCGAGCCGGGGGCGCCCTCTGTCCGATCGAAGATAGTAGGGGATAGCGGCCGTTGAGGTGCAATCAGGTCATTCGGTATCGCGCCGGTGCCGGCTCCTGCCGGCCTGCCGCGCGGCGAGGTGGCGGCCCAGCAGTACCGAACCGGGCAGCACGGCCATACCCAGCAGGCTGCTGCCCAGGCCGAGGTCGAGGTCGGCGTCGAGCAACTGGTTGCCGCCCTTGAGCACGGGCAGGTCCAGGGAGACCTTCAGCGACACCGACAGCAGCGGCTCGGGCTTCTTCTCCGGGGGCTTGCCGCCCGAGGGCTGGGACTGCGTCGCGGGCGGCGGGGTGGCCTTGGTGGGCTCGCCCTTGGTGGGCGCGTCCCTGGTGGGCTCGGGGCCGCGGGTCGGGCCGGTGTCGCGGGCGGGGCTGCGGGTGGGCTCGGCGGTCCTGCCGGGGGTGCGGCTCGGCGCGGCCGTGCGGCTGGGCTCGTGGGTCGGCTGCAGCGTCCGCGTCGGCTCCCCCGCCGCGGTGACCTCGTCCGGCGGTACGGCGGTGCCCACGCGGTCGCCCGCGTCGGTGATCGGCGGCGTGAAGGGGAGGCCGGTGGAGGGGCCGGGCGTGCGCGAGGGTGTGGTGACCGGCGGCGACAGCGGCGGCGCCGAGCTCACCGGGGGTAACGCGCGCGCGGCCTGGATCGGCGGGTCCTCGGTCCACATGACGAAGACCGAGACCACGGCGGCCGCCGTGGCCGTGATCAGCCCGCCGGCGATGGCGAACTTGGCCACCGGGGTCAGCGTGCTGCGGGCGAACCCGGTCGCCACCTCGGCCCCCGCCGACGGCACCAGCGGCAGCAGCGCGATGTGCGGGACGGTCAGCAGCCCGAGGCCGGCCCGTCCGCGCCGCTCCCATCCGCTCCCGTACGCCCTGCCCGCCACCTCTTCCAGCTCGGCCAGGAAGGCCTGCGCCGACGGGGGCCGCTCGGCCGGGTCCTTGGCCATGCCGAGCTCGACCAGCCCTCTGACCTGCTCGTCCACGTTGGCCAGCGGCGGCGGTACGTTCTGGTGCTGGTAGGCGAGGACGGCGGCGTCCTCGCCGGGGAACGGGCGGTGCCCGGTGAGGCACTCGAAGAAGACGACGGTGGCGGCGTAGACGTCGGTGGCGGGCCCGGCGGGGGCGTCCTCCCACTGCTCGGGCGCCATGTACGACGGCGTGCCCACGTAGGTGCCGGCCTCGCCGAAGCGGGTGGCGAGGCCGAAGTCGACGAGCTTGCTGACGCCGTCGGCGGCGACGATGACGTTCTCCGGCTTGAAGTCGCGATGGGCGACGCCGAGTCCGTGCGCCGCGGCCAGGCCGGTGAGGGCGCCCTTGAGGACGGCGAGCGCCGCCTCGGCGCCGGTGGCGCCCTCGTGGGTGAGCAGGCGGCGCAGGGTGATGCCGTCGACCAGCTCCATGACGATCGCGGCGTCGTCCTCGCCCTCGACGTACTCGTAGAGCCGGGCGGTGTACGGGCTGTCCAGCGCGCCGATCACCCTGGCCTCGTCGCGGAACCTGGCGACGAACTCCTTGTCCTCACGGAGCCCGGGCGACAGGTGCTTGATCGCCACGGGTAAGCCGTCCGACGCCCGCACGGCCAGCATGACCTGGCCTGTGCCGCCGTGTCCGAGCTCGCGAATCTCCGTGTAGCCCGGAACCTGCATCGCGGAACCCCCTGGGCAAAAGATCCAGTCTCCCGGACACTAGCCCGTATTGGCGGGCGGTACAACACGCTCCGTCGAGAAGCCGTGACGGGATCGGCAGAGCAGGTGTACGCCCGCCGCGGACCCCAGTCCCACCGCCACCAGCCCCCACCAGGCCAGACCCGCCTCCAGCGCGGCCCCGGTCAGCACGTTGCCGGCCGCCACGCCGATGCCGGAGGCCGTGCTGTAGAGGCCGTAGCAGGTGCCGATCCGCTCGCCGCCGAAGCGCGCCACGGTGGCCATCTCGAAGGGGTAGACGATCATGCTGCCGAGGGTGAGCAGGACGGTGGCGGCCATCACCGCCACCCCGGCCGGGAGCCCGGCTGCCATGAGCCCGGGCGGGGCGAAGGCCAGGCCCATCAGCGCCAGCCCGCGGGTGATCGCCTGTCCGGGCGTCCAGCGCGCCGCCGCCCACGCGGTCACCTTCACCTGGCCGAGCATGGCCATCGCGCCGGACACCACGAAGATCCACACCGCCTGCTCCGGTACGGCCAGCGGCAAGCTGAGGTAGACCTGGAACCCGAGCACGTACGAGCCGGTCATGGCCAGCGCGAACAGGCAGAACGCCCGGTCGCCGAGCGCGCCGCGCCAGTCGGCCAGGATCGAGACGCCCGCGTCCGCCCGGCTGCCCCGCCGCGCCGGCAGCGCCTTGGCCTGGGCGAGCGCGAGCACCGCGAACAGCGCCGCCGCGCTCAGACAGGTCAGGCGGAAGGCGACGGCGTTGAGCAGCAGCCCGACGAGCGGCCCGGCCAGGATGCCGGTCTGGTAGAAGACGTTGAACAGCGCGAACGCCTCCACCTTCCGCTCCCCCGCCTCCTGGGCCAGGTAGGCGCGGGCGGCGGGGTTGAAGAACGCCCCGGCCAGACCGGTCAGCGCGGAGGCTGCCAGCAGCGCGGGCACCGCCTCGACCAGGCCGAGCATCGCGAACCCCGCCGTGCGCAGGAGCAGGCCGGTGAGGATCATCGGCTTGTAGCCGAGCCGGTCGGCCAGGCTGCCGCCGAGAAGGAACAGGCCCTGCTGGCACAGGTTCCGCACGCCGAGCACCAGCGCCGCCGCCCACACCGCCAGGCCCAGGTCGCCGGTGAGGTGGGCGGCCAGGTACGGCATGAGCATGTAGAAGCCGACGTTGATGGTCAGCTGGTTGAGCATGAGCAGCCGGATCGGCCTGCTGTAGCCGGACATCACGACGTCGCTCCCGCCGGGCGGGCGACGGTGGCGCAGCGGGTCCAGCGCTGGGCCTCGGCGGCGGCCGGGTGGGGCAGCTCGTCCGGTTCCGGCTCGGGTTTGGCGTCGAGCAGGCCGTGTCCGGCGCAGTAGGCGTCGCCGTACACGGTGTCGAAATAGCGTTCGGGACCGTCGGGGAAGACGGCGGCGATGCGGGTGCCCGGCGGTTCGCGCCGGGCCAGCCACGAGGCGACCAGCGCGACCGCGCCGACGCTCCACCCGCCGGTGGCGTAGCGGGCGGCGGCCAGGCGGCGGCAGGCCCACACGGCCTCGGCGGGCGCCACCCAGTGCACCTCGCGGAAGGCGTCGTAGGCGACGTTGGCGGGATGGATGCTGCTGCCGAGGCCGCGCATCAGGCGCGGCCTGGCGGGCTGACCGAAGATGGTCGAGCCGACGGTGTCCACGCCGACCAGCCGCACGTCCGGGCTGTGCGCCCGCAGCACGCGGTGGATCCCGGCGCTGTGCCCGCCGGTGCCGACGCTGCAGACGAGCACGTCGACGCGGCCGAGCTGGGCGGTCAGCTCGGCGGCGAGCCCGGCGTAGGCGGCCGCGTTGTCGGGGTTGGCGTACTGGTCGGGGCAGTAGGCGCCGGGCGCGCCCGCCATGAGCTCGCGCACGCGGGCGCGCCGCGCGGCCTGCCAGCCGCCTTCCCGGTACGGCTCGGCCACGATCTCCAGTCGTGTCCCGTAGGCGAGCAGCAGGCGGCGCATGAGCGGCTCCATGCCCGGGTCGGCCACGAGCGTGACGGGATGACCGTGCACCACTCCGGCCAGCGCCAGCCCGAGGCCGAGCGTCCCGCTGGTCGACTCGATGATCGGGGCGCCGGGCCGCAGGGCGCCGCGCCTGCGGGCCTCGGCCACCATGTGCAGGGCGGGGCGGTCCTTGATGCCGCCGGGGTTGTAGCCCTCGAGCTTGGCCCAGAAGCCGCGCTCGCCGCCCGACCAGAGCTCGGGCACCCACAACACCGGGGTATTGCCCACGAGTCCTGAAATATCCATGTTTTCTCCTGTGCAGAGGTACGGATGGACGCGCCGGGGCGCATCTACATCCGGCTCACGCACAGGAGGGCGAGCAGGGCGGCGGGCCGTACGGGAGGCCGGGCCGGGGACGGCGGGGTGGCCGGGACCGGCGCGGCGGCGCAGCGGCCCTGCTGGCCGGGCGCGGGCGCGTCGACGGCCGGTTGCTGCGCGGCGGGCGCGTCACAGGAGGCCTCGTGCTCGTGCGGATGCGTGCCGGTGTCGCAGCCGGACACCCCGGCGGGCTGCGGGGTGTCGGCGTGCGCGTGCGGTCCGGCCATGCACAGAAGGGTGAGCACGACCATGAGCGCCACGAACGGCCTCCAGGTCATGGCGTGCACGCTACATCACGCTGCGTGACCGCCACCCCGCCAACGCGGCACTTTTTACTACTTCCTATAGTAGCCAGCGCGGTCACATTTGCTCCGTTACCCCATGGGGGTATACCGTGACCGCGCAGATTGACGAACGGAGCTTCAAGCATGTCCACGCACCAGGAACACCAGGGCCACCACGATCACGGTGACCACGCGGCGCACGGAGAGCACGGCGGCCACAGCGCGCACGGTGCCCATGACGCGGACGGCGCACACGGCGCTCCCACCGAGCACGGACACGTCGGGCACGGCGCCCACGGGCATGGCGCGACGACCTGGAAGATGGCGGCGCTGGCCACGCTGCACTGCCTCACCGGATGCGCCATCGGCGAGGTGCTGGGCATGGTGATCGGCACCGCGCTCGGCTGGGGCAACGTGGCCACCATCGCCCTGGCCGTCGGCCTGGCGTTCGTGTTCGGCTACGCCCTGACCATGGTCGGCGTGCTCAAGGCGGGCCTGACCTTCAAGCAGGCGCTGAAGGTGGCGCTGGCCGCCGACACGGTGTCGATCCTCGTCATGGAGATCGTGGACAACGGCGTCATGGTGATCGTGCCCGGCGCCATGGACGCCGGGCTGGCCTCAGGGCTCTTCTGGGGCGCGCTGGCCTTCGCCTTCGTCGTCGCGTTCCTGGTGACCACACCGGTCAACAAGTGGCTGATCGGCAAGGGCAAGGGACACGCCGTCGTCCACGCCTACCACTAGGCCGGGTTGCCGGCGTGGGTGAGCGTCTCCCAGCCGAGGAAGTGGCTCACCCCCGCCGGGCGGCTCTGCTCGACCAGCCGCTGAGTACGGGCCATGCCGATGCCCATGCGGTTGCGCAGGGCGTTGAAGCCCACCTCGAAGGTCGGGCCGAGCCCCGGCTTGACCGAGCCGCCGCAGAGCCAGGACGGCACCGGCTCGCCCAGTTGCAGGCCGGCGTGGAAGCCCATCGCGTGGCGTAGCCGGTCCTTGCCTTCGGCGTACAGGTCGAGGCCCTGGTGGCGGGCGGTCTCGGCCACGTGGACGGCGGCGGCGATGCCCCAGCCGGTGTGGCCGAAGTCGCGGCAGGTCTCCTGGGCCAGGCCGTTGACGAAGGTGGTCTGGCCGTACCAGTAGCCGATGAGCTCGTCGCGGGTGTCGTACCTGCTGCCCGGCGCCTGCTTGGGCAGGGAGCCGTCGGTGGTCAGGTAGACGTAGGCGGCCAGGCGGCCGCGCCAGGTGGTGACCGCGCGGTCGAAGGCGGCGCGGTCGTCGAGGTGGACGGCGATGCCGATCGCCGCGTCCGTCATGATCAGTTCCCAGTTGCCGTTGGTGTTGGGGCTGCCCGCGATGACGATCGGCAGGTAGACGGTGCGCAGCTTGGTGGCGAAGCGGCCGGCGTTGGCCCAGCCGGTGTAGGTGTGCTTGACGAGCTCGGCCGCCCGGGAGAACGACGCCCCGGCCCAGCCGGTCTGCAGGCGGGCGTTGTGACCGGTGTGCTCGGTGATCACGGCCGACCAGGCGTCCATGATCTGGACGGCCTTCTTGGCGTGGCGGTCGTCGCCGGTCAGGTACCACTGCAGGGCGTGCGTGTAGGCGGCCATCGCGTCGTTGCGCTCGTCGGAGCAGCCGTTGTTGGGGTTGGAGGACGGGCCGCACTCGACGTTGGCGCGGGGCTTCGGCGTGTAGGACAGTGAGGCGAACGAGCTGGCGCGCAGCGCCGCCCACGCCGTCTTCCAGGGTTCGGCGCCGAGGTTGGCCTTGACGTGGTCGAGCTGGGCCCGGCTGACCAGGACACCGGGATGGTGGAAGGCAGCTCCGACCTTTTCCGCCGAAGCCGGCTGGACCGGTACGGCCAGCGCGACGGCTAACAGAAGGACAGCGAGGATGGGGCGCACGACAGGCTCCTTACCGCGGCGAGCAGACATCGGGTGTCTGACGTCCATCCAAGCCAGCCGTCGAGGGCCCGGTCAACGACCCGGGGGAAACTGACCCGGGAAACCGGCCCGGGGAACTAGGCGGAAAGCAGGGTGCGCGCCGCCAGGAGGCGCCGGACGTTGCCCGCGGCGGTCCTGCCGGCCCGGTTGGCCCCGATGGTGCTGGCCGAGGGCCCGTAGCCGACGAGCTGCAGGCGCGGCTCCCTGACCACCTGGGTGCCCTCGACCTTGATGCCGCCGCCGGGCTCGCGCAGCCGCAGCGGGGCCAGGTGGTCGAGGGCGGAGCGGAAGCCGGTGGCCCACACGACGGCGTCCACCCGCTCGTGCCGCCCGTCCGGCCAGGTGAGGCCGTCGGGGGTGATGCGGGCGAACATCGGCAGCCGCTTCAGTACGCCCTTCTCGCGCGCCGCCCTGATCACCGGGGTTGAACTGAGTCCGGTCACGCTGACCACGCTCCGCGGCGGCAGCCCGGCGCGTACCCGCTCCTCGACCAGGGCGACCGCGTCGCGCCTGGCGACCTCGCCGAACGCGTCGTCGCGCCAGACCGGCTCGCGCCTGGTCACCCAGAGCGTGCCCGCGGCGACGTCGGCCAGTTCCGCCAGCACGTGCATGGCCGAGGCGCCGGCGCCGACGACGGCCACCCGCTGCCCGGCGAACTCCCCCGGACCCCGGTAGCCGGCGTAGTGGATCTGGCGGCCCCGGAAGTCGCCGCCGCCCGGGTAGTAGGGCCAGTACGGGCGGGTCCAGGTGCCGGTGGCGTTCACCACCGCCCGCGCGGCCCAGTCGCCGCGGGAGGTGGCCACCACCAGGCGGTCGCCGCCCCCGCGGCCGACCGCGGTGACACGGACCGGGCGGAGCACGTCCAGGCCGATCGCCGCCTCGTAGGCGCCGTAGTAGGCGGGCACCACCTCGCGGGCGGGGGCGGCGCCGTCCTGGCGCTCCTCCTGCCGGACGCCCGGCAGGTCGAAGATGCCGTGGATCTTGTCCATGGTCAGCGACGGCGATCGGTGCCGCCACGCGCCGCCCGGCCCGTCCTCCGCGTCGAGCACCACGGTGCCCAGGCCGAAGCGGCGCAGGAAGTAGGCGCCGGACAGGCCCGCCTGCCCGGCGCCGATGACCACGACGTCAGTGATGTCCACGATCTCTGGCAACCGTCACGGCGTCTGGATCCTTCCCACGACGGTGACGGAGTCGGTGGGCAGGCCGCCGGTCGAGGAGCTCAGGTCCACGTCGGCGGGCCTGGGCCGGTAGCCGGTCAGGCCGTCGAGGCCGAGCGTGACGTCGCTGGCCACGAGCCGGGGCGCGCCCCTGGTCCGCAGCTCGAACTCCACCCCGTCGCCGGGCGGCGCGAAGAACTGCGCCTCGAACGGCCAGGCCGCCCCCGGACGCGGCGCGCTCTCCATCTCGGGGAACGGCACGCCGGGCCGCCCCGCCACCTGGATGACGCCTGCGGTGGCGGCCCGGTCGGCGTGCAGGTTGACCTGGTAGGCGGAGCGCTGGGAGCGGACGCGGACCCGGGTGACGGTGTCGGCGCCCTCCTGTCTCCGGCTCAGCACGCTCACCTCGGGCGCGGGCAGTTTCGCCGCCTCGGCCCTGCCCGCGTGGGCGGGGCGCATGCCGTACGGCAGGGGCAGCTTCCACTCCCCGGGCGCCTGGGGGGTGAGGGCGGCGGCCCAGGGGTGCGGACGGTCGTCGGCGGTGATCCAGCTCGCGGCGCCGGTGGCGGTGTCGAGCACGTAGGCCAGGTGGGCGGCCCGCGGGTACCGCTCGTCGAAGCGGTCGTGGATCAGTCCGCCCCCGATCAGCACGAACACCAGCGCCGTGGCGGTCAGCGGGCCGAGCGCCACACGTAGCCGCCCCCGCGGACCACGTGTGCCGGGCGTGACCTCCGCCAGCAGTGGCAGCGCCGCGTAGGCGGCCAGCACGAGCAGGACCACGGCCACCGCGGCCAGCGCGAGACCGAAGGCCGCGAACGTGCGCGCCCCGACGGTCAGCAGCACGACGCCCACGGCCGCGGCCACCGCCCGCACGGCCAGGGCGGCGTGCGGCCGGGCCGGCTCCAGCAGGAGCGCGGCGATTCCGGCGAGCCCGCCGGCCAGCGCGGGGATGGCGCCGTAGTAGGACATGCCGGGCATCACGCCGGCGAGCGCGGCGCCGGCGACCGCCAGCCAGGCCAGCGAGCCCACGGTGAGCGCCACCGTGCCGAGCCATCGCCGCAGCAGCGCGTACCAGCCCCAGACCAGGGCCACGGCCATCGCGATGAGCGCCAGCCGGTACAGGTCCGGCCGGTACGGCTCGCCGAACACCATCCCCGCGTATCCGGGCTGGATCATGGTGAGCAGTTGCCACACGCGGTCGCCCAGGAGGTAGGCCAGGGCGACGGGCACTACTCCGGCCAGCGTGGCCAGGCCCATCTTGGGCAGGGTGGCGGCCCGCCGTACCCGGGCCAGGACGGTGAGGCCGAGCACGGCCAGGACGCCCAGCGCCGCGAGCGGTGCGACGAACCCGCCGGGGTAGGCGAAGACGACGCCGAAGGCGGAGAAGAAGGCGGCGTCGCCAGGCACGCGCTGGGCGGGCAGGTCGGCGGCCAGCGCGGCGCGGGTCAGGGCGAGGCCGTTGCCGCCGTGCATCTGCAGGACGGCGGGGTCGAAGTTCTCGATCGTGTCGCGCGGGTGGTGGTAGTAGGCGCGCCCGCCGGCGGTGCCGAGGTCGACGCCGATGAAGCCGTGTTCCTCCAGCGTGGTCAGGTCGGAGTGGAAGCCGGTCTGCCGGTAGATGCCGATGAGGGCGGACTCCCCCACCGGGTGCGGCATCGAGGAGAGGGCGCGCACGAGGCCGGTGCCGCCGGGGGTGACGTTGTAGACGGCGGAGGGCGCGCCGTTGCCGGGTCCCTCCAGGTTGACGACCACGCCGCCGTCCTTGGCGAGCGGGTGGTGGGCGGCGAAGGCCTCGGCGCCGATGAGGCCGGGCTCCTCGCCGTCGCTGAGCAGGATGACCAGGTCGTTGCGCGGCTGCTGCCCGGAGGACTTGAGCGCGCGGACGATCTCCAGGATGGCGGCGACGGAGGCCTTGTCGTCGCTGGTGCCGGGGGTCGTGGTGGTGGAGTCGTAGTGGGCGGCGAGCACGACCCTGCCGGTGGAGGCGCTGCCGGGGATGACGGCCACGACGTTCTCGGCCAGGCCGGAGGTGATCTCCGAGCCGAACGAGCGGGCCCCCACCCCGGTCTGGACCTCGGGCTTCAGGCCGAGCGCGGTCAGCTGGGCGAGCAGGTAGTCGCGGATGCGGTCGCCGCCGGGCGAGCCGATCGGCGTGGGACCGCCGGTGGCGATCTTCTCCAGGTGCGGCCAGGCGCGGGCGGCGCTGAACTCCCCGGCCGGGGCGCCGGCTCCCGCCACCGCGGGCGGGCGTTCGAACAGCCAGGCGGCGCAGGCCACGGCCACGACGGCCACTAAGGCGACGGCTCCGGCGAGCGTGCGCCGGGGTGCGCGGACCGGCGCGACGCCGGTTCTCTCAAGCGTGTGCATGGGTACACAATGACTTGTGCACAACAGATTGTGCAAGCTGGATTGTGCACAGGGCAGCACGAAAACGCAGATGAGGACGGGAAACAATGCACAGAAATCCGGTAGGTTGACGCCCATGGCCGATCATGAGGTACGCACGCTGACCGACCTCGAAGCGCTGCGGACGCTCGCCCACCCCCGCCGCCAGCGCATCCTGGACCACCTCAGCACCCATGGCCCCGCCACCTCCGCCGACCTGGCCCGTGACCTCGACCTCAACACCGGCGCCACCAGCTACCACCTGCGGGAGCTGGCCAAGCACGGCTTCGTCGAGGAGGTGCCGGAGAAGGCGCGCGGCCGCGAGCGCTGGTGGCGCCACGTCCGCGCCGACCTCCGTTTCCCTCTGCGCAGCGAGCAGGACGAGCAGACCCGCGCGGTCATGGACGAGATCCAGGCCCGCGCTTATAGTGAGGACATCGCCGCGTTCCGCCACGCTCAGGCCGCGTCGGAGCCGGGCGGCTGGGGTGACGCCTTCCCCTTCTCCCGCGGCACGATCACGGTCACGTTGACGCAGCTCGCGGAGTTCTTCGAGGAGTACGTGGCGCTCGTCATGCGCTACGGCGGCGACGCCGAGCACTCCCCCGAGGCCCGCCGCGTCCACACCCGTTTCCTTGCGTTCCCGGACATCGCCGACTAGGGTCTCCTGTCTATGTCCAGCCCCGAGTCCGACAGACGCTGACCACCGGCGCTCCGGTGGTCGGCCTCCGCATGCCCGCGCGGCGTGCGCGGATGGTGTGACCGGGACCGCCGTTAAGGTCCTGTCCGTCTCTCACTCGGGAGTCTCACTGCCATGCCTGTGGCGGTCTTCATCCTCGGCCTCGCCGTCTTCGCCCAGGGCACCTCGGAGTTCATGCTCTCCGGGCTGCTGCCCGACATCTCCGCCGATCTCGGCGTGTCCCTGTCCCAGGCCGGTCTGCTGACCTCGGCCTTCGCCATCGGAATGGTGGTCGGCGCGCCCGTCCTGGCCGCCGCCACCCTGCACTGGCCGCGGCGGCGCTCGCTGGTGCTGTTCCTGTCCGTCTTCGCCGCCGCCCACGTGGTGTCGGCCCTCACCCCCGACTACGCCGTGCTGCTCGCCGCCCGCGTCGTCTCGGCACTGGCCAACGCCGGTTTCTGGGCCGTGGCCGCCGCCGCGGCGGTCGCCATGGTGCCGGTCCGGGCCAGGGCGCGGGCCCTGGCCGTCGTGGTGGGCGGCGTGACCGTCGCCTGCGTCGCCGGGGTCCCGGCGGGCGCGGTGCTCGGGCAGCTGTGGGGGTGGCGCTCGGCCTTCTGGGCCGTCGCCGTCCTGTCGGCCCTGTCCGCCGTGGCCATTCTGCGCGCCCTGCCCTCCGGTACGGCCCGCCGTACCGCGCCCACGGGGCCTTCCCGGCCGGAAGGCGCTTCCCCGGCAGGAGCCTCTTCCCCCGCAGGAGGCGTCTCCCCGGCAGGAGGGACTTCTCCGGCGGGAGGCGCCGCTGCGGACGGTGGCGGCCAGGCGCGGACCGGTGTGCGCGCCGAGCTGCGGGCGCTGGCCGACCGGCGGGTCGTGGTCACCTACCTGCTGAACGCGCTGATCCAGGGCGCCACCTTCTGCGCCTTCACCTTCCTCGCGCCCATGGTCACCGAGGTGGCCGAGCTCGGCGAGGGGTGGGTGCCGGGCACGCTGGTGCTGTTCGGCGCGGGGGCGTTCCTGGGCATCACGCTCGGCGGGCGGCTGGGCGACGCGTACCCCATGCGCGTCCTCGGCTTCGGCATGACCGCGCTGACCGCCGGCTGGGCGGTGCTCGCCCTGGCCGGCGGCAACCAGGTGGTGCTGGTCACGCTGGTGTTCGCGCAGGGGCTGCTGGCCTTCGGGCTGGCACCGGCCCTGACCTCGCGCGCCTATCAGCTCGCGGCCGGGGCGCCCACCCTGGCGGGGGCGTTCGCCACGGCCGCGTTCAACGTGGGGGCCGCCGCCGGTCCCGGGCTCGGCGGGCTGGCCCTCGACGCCGGGTTCGGCTTCCGCGCCCCGATGTGGGTGGGCGCGGGCCTGATGGTGCCCGCGCTGGCCGTGCTGGCGTGGGCGGTCCTGCTGGATCGGCGGACCGCCCACGCGCCGCTCAGCCGAGTGTGATCCGGTCCAGGTTCGGCCCTCCGCCGGCGGTGGTGGACAGCAGTCGGACGGTGTTGGCCCCCGCCTGAAGGTCGGCGGTCACCGTCGTCTCCACCCAGGTGGTCCACGCGCCGGTGGGGTCGAACGGCTTCTCGTCGGCGGCGAGCACGCCGTTGACGAGGACGTCCATCGGCCTCCCGGCGGTGGTCCCGTTGGCGAAGCGGATCGTGAGCGGCCGCGGCCCTGCGGCCGCGGCGCTCACGGTGAACTCCACGTGGGAGCCGGCGAGGTTGTCGAGGTTGACGAAGCCGGTGCCGGTGAAGCCGGCGTGGTTGGACTCGACCGCCCCTTGCGAGATGGCCGCGTTCTCCGCCTGGTACTCCGAGCTCGGCGCCGACGGGGCCGGCACGTCCAGGTAGTCGATGTTCGGGCCGCCGTTCGCGGTGGTGGCGACCAGCCTGATCGTGTTGGCCCCGGCGTTGAGCTCGGCGGTGATCGGCGCGTTGACCCACGTGGCCCAGGCGCCGGTGCCGGGGAAGTCGCGGGTGACGGGGGCGCCGCCGTTCACGGAGACGCTCATCGGGCGGTTGACGGCGGTGCCGTTGGCGAAGCGCAGGGTGAGTGTCGCGGTGCCGGCGCTCGCGGTGTTGGCGGTGAACTCGATGCCGCTGCCGGAGACGTTGTCGAAGTTGACGAAGCCGGTGCCGGAGTAGCCGGCGTGGTTGGACTCCACGAGACCCTGGGTGATCACGGCCTGCTCGGCCTCCAGGCGGGCGACGGTGCCGGAGGTGGGCCTGGCCCTGATCAGGCGGGCCTCGCCGGGGCGCAGGGTGGCGCTGTAGGTGGAGGACACGGTGCCCTCGGCGCCGCCCGACCACAGGTTCGTCACCTCGGCGGCGCCGGAGAAGCCGACCTGCGACCAGTTCACGCTGGCCGTCGAGTTGCCCGAGGTTCCGGTGTTGAACAGGGCCACGATGTAGTCGCCGTTCGACTCCCGTTTACGCCAGACCTGGTTGACGCCGCTGTTCACAATGCGGTCGGCGGCGACGCCGTCCTGGTTCACGGCGATGAGCCGCTCGTTGGTGAGCATGGCCAGGTCGGTCGAGGTGAGCGCGGTCAGGTCGCTGCCGAGCAGCAGCGGCGAGGCGGCCATCGCCCACAGCGTCAGGTGGGAACGCCGCTGGTCGGCGTTGATCCCCATCTGGTCGCCGTTGCCGATCTGCAGGGAGTCGAGGTCGTTCCATCCGCCGGGCGCGGCGTACGGCTGCCACGCGGCGGCGGAGGCGAAGCGGCTGGTGATCTTGGCCCAGGTGGTGAGCGGGTAGCCGGAGCCGTTCGGGCCCGGACCGCAGTAGCACTCGACGTCGCCCTGCGTACGCCAGCTGTTGGCCAGCCGCTTCCAGGTGGAGGCCTGGGCGATGGGCAGGTTGTTGGACAGGGCGAAGTTGATCGGCCTGCCGGTCTGCCGCAGCGCCCTGTCCCAGGCCTCGACGTCGGCGATCGTCGTGGCGTCCACGCCGTCGATCTTGAGGTAGTCCACGCCCCACGAGGCCATCTGGTTGGCCCAGGAGTTGATGAACGCCTGCGAGCCCGGATGCGACCACTTCAGCCGGTACATGTTCTTGCAGTTGTAGTTCTTGTGCATGCTCGCGCCGGTGTCGGCGATGTCGGCGGCGCGGTAGCTCGTACCCTCGACCGGGGTGTTGCGGGTGACGGCGTTCTTGGCGATGCCCGGCGTGACGTAGAAGCCGAACTTCAGCCCCTTGGAGTGCACGTAGTCGGCCAGCGCCTTGATCCCGGAGGGGAACTTGGCGGCGTCCACCTGCCAGCGGCCGAAGCCGTCGACCAGGAAGCCGTTGGCGTCGCACTTCTGGTAGAAGTCGTCGAGATTGATGTGGACGTAGCCCTTGGCCGGCAGGCCGCTGCCGGCCAAGGCGTCGGTCTGGGCCTTCATCTTGGCCTCGTCCGGCCAGCGGCGTACGAAGCTCCAGCTGCTCCAGCCCATCGCGGGCCGGATCGACTGCCCGTTGTCGGAGGCGCTCGCGGGCGGCGAGGAGGAGATCGCCAGGCCTGCGGCGGCCAGCAGCACGGCCACGGCGGCCGCGCGCGGTCTTGTCGGATTCAACGCGTTCTCCTTCAGCCGAGGCTGATCCGGTCGAGGTTCGGCCCGCCGCCGGCGGTGGTGGCGGTGGCCCTGATCGTGTTGGCGCCCGCGTTCAGCGGCACGGTGAGCGTCCGCGTCGTCCAGTTCGTCCAGGCGCCCGTCGGGTCGAAGGCCAGCTCGCCGGCGGCCTGCGTGCCGTTGACCGCGAGGTCCATCGGGCGGCCCGCCGTGGTGCCGTTGGCGTAGCGCAGCGTGAGCGTCGCCGGGCCCGCGCTCGCCGCGTTCACGGTGAACTCCACGTAGGAGCCCACGAGGTTGTCGTAGTTGACGAACCCGGTGCCGGTGAAGCCCGCGTGGTTCGACTCCACCGCGCCCTGCGAGATCACCGCGTCCTCCGCCTGGTGGTCGGTCGGCGTGTGGCCGCTCGCCGCCTCGACGTCGAGGTAGTCCAGGTTCGGCCCGCCGCCCGCGGTCGTGGCGGTGGCCCTGATCGTGTTGGCGCCCGCGTTCAGCGGCACGGTGAGCGTCCGCGTCGTCCAGTTCGTCCAGGCGCCCGTCGGGTCGAAGGCCAGCTCGCCGGCGGCCTGCGTGCCGTTGACCGCGAGGTCCATCGGGCGGCCCGCCGTGGTGCCGTTGGCGAAGCCGAACGTCAGCGTGGCGTTCCCGGCCCGCGCGGCGTTGACCGTCCACTCCACGTAGGGTCCGGCGAGGTTGTCGCCGTTGACGAAGCCGGTGCCGGAGTATCCGGCGTGGTTGTTCTCCACCGCGCCCTGCGAGATCGTCGCGTTCTCCGCCTCGTAACGGTTCTCCGGCGGCTCGACGGCGCCGCCGGGGTAGGCGCCGCCGATCCACGCCTCGTCCACGCGCAGCCGGGCGATGCCGTGGCTGCCGGTCTTCTCCAGGCGTACGTGCCGGGCGGTGGTGGGCGGGAGGTCGATGAACTGGACGCCGCGGTGGTTGGGCAGGTTGCCGGTCTTGACCGGGCTGCCCCAGCTGGTGCCGTCGTTGCTGACGTAGACGCGGTAGCCGTTGATCCGCGCGGAGTTCGCGGCGGGGTACGTCGTGGAGTCCTCGCGCTGGTTGATCCCGATGTAGCGGACCGGACGCTGCGCACCCAGGTCGAAGCGGAGCGACACCGTGCCCGCCGAGGTGGCGTCCCAGTACGTCAGGTAGTCGCCGTCACCGGCGTCGGCGGCCGGATGGCCACCGGCCGAGGCGGAGGCCGACAGGGTGACGCCGGTGTGAATGCCCTCCCGGCCCGCGGAGACGACCTTGAAGACCGTGTCGTACGGGTCCCAGCCGGAGACGCCGCTCAGCGTGAGCGTCCCGTTGGCCTGTGTGAAGCTCACCGGCGCGCCGGAGCGCAGGTTCACCACGGAGCTGATCTTGTACCCGTTGTCACGCAGGGACAGCGTGCTGCCCGACGGCCGGTTGATCACGTGGATGTAGTGCAGGTTCGGGTTGGTCTTGCTGATCGTGGTCACGCCGTGCGCGCCGTTGTTCCAGAAGCCCGGGTCGAGCCCGCCGTACATGTAGCCGCCGCCCTCGGTCCCGGACAACGACTCCCAGATCGCCGCCAGGTACGTGTTCGCGAAAGTGTTGAAGCTCTCCTGGGCCGGTGGCATGCGCCCGGCCTTCATCGGCGTCTCGGCCATGAGCGCCTTGACCGACGATCCGGCGTTGGTGATCAGCCGGCCGAGCGTGAGTTTGTGGTCGACGGCCTGGTCGGAGCCGCCGTACCACCACGGGCCGCTGGTCGGCAGCTTGAAGTCGGCCTCGATGAGGCGCGGCGCCGCCGTGTAGACCGCCTGCGGATAGTCGTAGCTCGGCGTCATGCCGGTCTTCTGCTCGTTGCTGATCATGTCCATGATCGGCGTGTCCTCGTTGTTGTTCGACAGCGTCATGTCCGGCCGCTCGCGCCGGATGCGCTCGTAGAGGCCGTTGCGCTCCCAGTAGGCGTTGTCGTTGTCGATCCAGAACCCGGCCAGCTTCGGGTAGCGGGTGAGCTGCTCGACGAACAGGTCGTAGCTGAACTCGCCGAAGCCGTCGCGCGTGTGCAGGTCCACGGTGCGGCCCTTGTAGCTGGAGTAGGCCGCGGAGTTCAGCCACGACTGGCCGGAGCCGAGCCCCTCGTTCCACCACTGCGGGTCGTCGGTCATGTAGTGGATGACCTTCACGCCCTGGGCGTCGGCGGCGTCGATGAGCTCGCCGAGCAGGTCTCTGCCGGTACGGCAGGAGCCCGGCACGGCACTCGGGTACGGCCGCGCGTACCCCAGCCGCGAATGGAAGGTCGCCAGCACGATGTACTGCGTGTGCAGCTTCTTGGCCTCCTGGACCCAGTAGCCCGGGTTCCAGCCGCCGCCGGTGACGGCCGACTCCCAGGCGCCGCAACTGGTGTGCTGGGGCGAGGTGCGCATGCCCCAGTGCAGGAACAACCCGCCGACGGAGGAACGCAGGAACGCCTGGCGCGGGTGCTGAAGCTCGGCCCGCGCCGGTACGGCGACCAGCGTGCCGAGGATGAGCGTGAGGACGGCCAGTAAGGCCGCACGTGGGGCTCGGGACATTCGCGCTCCTCTACGGGCCGGTCACGGCGAGGTGGTCGAGGTTGGGTCCGCCGTTGGCGGTGGTGGAGGTGGCTCTGACGGTGTTCGCACCGGCGTTGAGCCGCGCAGGCAGCGTGGCGCTGGTCCAGGTGGTCCAGGCGCCGGTGCCGGGGAAGTTCACGGTGACGGGTGCGCCGCCGTTCACCGAGACGGCCATCGGCCGGTTGACGGTGGTGCCGTTGGCGTGCCGGAAGGCCAGCGTGGCGGCGCCCGCCTGGGCGGCGGTGACCGTCCACTCCACGTAGGGCCCGGCGGCGTTGTCGCCGTTGACGAAGCCGGTGCCGGTGAACCCGGCGTGGTTGGACTCCACGACGCCCTGCGCGATCGTCGCCTCCTCCGCCTCATACCGTGAGCCGGCCGGGGGCGGGCCGTCGGACGGGGTGAAGGACGGGTCGCTGGAGATCGCCACCCGGTCCAGGCGGGCGCCGTCCTCGCGGTAGGCGAAGGTGACGGTGTGGGCGCCGGCGTTCAGGTCGTAGGTGACCGGGAGCTGGGCCCAGTGCCAGGAGGCGCCGAGCGGGACGGTGTTCCAGTTGGTCCACGCGCCGCCGTCCGCGCGCACCCAGAACGAGTCGTCGCCGGTCGTGGGCGCGATGACGCGGGCCCAGACCTTGAAGGACCCGGGATCGGGTACGGCGAAGCCGAGCGTGGCGTGGCCGGTCGGCGGCGCCGCCGGCTGGCTGTTGTTGCCCGGCGCGACGGTGACGTAGGAGCCGCCGGAGGCCGCCGGGTCCTGCTGGATCTGCATGGGGGCGGTGACGGTGGCCGCCTCGGCTTCGCCGTACAGGCTGACGGGGTTGCCGGGGACGGGGGTGGAGTTCGTCGCGCGCACCCGCAGCGCGCCGCCCGCGGTGTTGACGCCGGTGACGGAGTAGCCGTTGATGCCGCTGACGCCGACGTCGTAGGCGCTGCCGGAGCCGCGCTGGGCGACGACGTCGAGGCTGATGCCGGAGCCGTCGTCGACGATGAACGCGGGGCGGTTGTCGTTCTGGTCGAGGCGCATCTCGCCCTTGACCGACAGGCCCTGGACGTGGCGGGCCCAGATGCCGAACGCGGGGCGGGTGCCGTAGTCGCGGGGCGGGTAGCTGGTCAGGAACTCGCCGGGCACACGGGTGGCGTCGGAGGCGGGGTGGCCGCCGGGGACGGTCAGCCTGACGCCGTCGAGCGTGATGCCGGGACCGATGTCGACGGCGGGCGTGCCGGTGATGGTGCTGGTCAGCTCGGGTCCGCCGGTGGTGCCCGAGGGCTCGGGGGCGGTGAGCTCGTGGCCGGTCACGTTGGTCAGGTGGATGTTCCTGATCCGGCCGGCGGGCGGCGAGCCAGGACAGCGCTTGCGTTCGCCGATCTTCATGAAGATCGGGGTGGTGGTCTTGGTGAGCGAGATGTTGGTGTAGCGGACGTCCTCGATGATCGCGCCGTCCATCGAGACCATGCCGATGCCGGCCTTGCCCGCGCCGAGCACGGTGATGTTGTCGAAGCGGATGTCGCGGAAGTCGCCGCACGTCTCCGAGCCGAACTGCATCGCGTTGTTCTCGTGGGAGTAGATCGTGGTGTCGCGCACGCGGACGTTCTGGCTGGTGTAGGTGTGGCCGAGGGCGAAGTCGCTCTTCAGCGCCACCGCGTCGTCGCCGGCCTCGATCCGGCTGTTCTGCAGGACGACGTTCCAGCTGTTGATCAGGTTGATGCCGTCGCGCACGCCGTTCTCGGCGTAGACGGTCTTGAGGTTGTCGATGAGGACGTCGTGGCAGCCGTTGAGCAGCGCCATGAAGTGGCCGCCGCGGCGGATGGTGATGCCGGTGATGCTGACGTTCGCGCACTCGGTCAGCGCGATGGCCTTGTTGCCCGCGCCGGAGGGCGGCGAGTTGCTGGTGGACAGATTGCCGTCGCCGTCGATCGAGCCGGCGCCCGCGAAGTGCACGTTGCTGACGCCCCGGCCGACGAACAGGGAGTTGTTGAAGTGGCTGTGGCCGAAGTCCTGGTAGTCGTCGAAGGCGTTGGGCTCGGGGGCGTCCATGCCGCTGCTCGCCGCGCGCACGGTCGCGCCGGAGTCGAGGCGGATGGTGACGTTGCTCTTCAGGTGGATGGTGCGGGCGCGGTAGTTGCCCGAGGGGAAGACGACGATGCCGCCGGGGGCGGCGCCGGCGGCGTTGATGGCGCGGTCGATGGCGTCGTCGTCGTTGGTGCTGCCGTTGCCGGTGGCGCCGTAGTCGCGCACGTTGAACTCGGCGGCGGTGGTGGCGCTCGCGGGCGTGGCGGTGAGGGGGAAGGCCAGGAGGGCGAGGGCCAGGGGCCAGGCGGCGCCTCGCATCGCCGCGCCACTCGTTGCTGCACCTCTCACTGCTGCACCTCTCATTGCTGCACCTCGATGTAGTCCAGGTTGGGGTTGCCGTTGGCGGTGTTCGCCGTGATCCGGACCGTGTTGGCCCCGGCGTTCAAGGTGATCGGCAAGGTGGTCGTGGCCCAGGTGGTCCAGGCGCCGGTGCCGCTGAACGACTGGCTCGCCACGACCGCGACCCCGTTGACCGCGATGGCCGCCGCCCTGTTCGCCGACGTCCCGTTCGCGTAACGCACCCGCAGCGTCGCCGCCCCCGCGCTGCCGCCGACCGTCCACTCGGTGAAGCTGCCCGCCACGTTGTCACCGTTGACGAACCCCGTACCCGAGTGACCCGCGTGATTCGACTCCACCACACCCTGCGAGACCGTCGCGTTCTCCGCCTCGTAGCGGGTGCCGGTGGGCGGGTTGGTGGTGGAGATGTCGCGGCCGTTGTGGAAGACGTTGATCAGCTGGAGGTTGTCGACATTGTTCGCGATATTTCCGGAATTGGTCATGCTGGTGAAGGTGCTGTTGGAGATCGTCACGTTCTGGATGTGCCTGGCGGAGCGGCCGTCGATGTTGAAGGCCGCCCGGCCGCCGGTGACGGTCATGGCGTCGACGGTGAAGTTGCGTACCGTGGGCGGGATGCTGCCGGACGTCTCGTAGTTCATCGTGATGTAGACGGCGTCGCGTTCAAGGTTGCGGCCGGTGAAGCGGCGCAGGTGGACGTCCTCGACGAAGCCGCCCCTGTTGAAGCTGGTCTTCACGTACAGCGCGTACTTGACCGGGTAGCGGCCGGGGAAGTCGGCGGCGTTGCACTGGCAGTCCTCGGCGAAGACCTTGCGCACCCCTCCCGACATCTCGCTGCCGACGGTGATGCCGCCCCAGCGGCCGGAGAACCTGCAGTTGCGCACCACGATGTTCTGCGAGGGCCGGTTGACCCGGCGGCCGTCGCGGTCGCGGCCCGACTTGACCGGGACGCAGTCGTCGTTGGTGTTGAACCGGCAGTCGTGGATGTGGACGTCGGTGCAGGAGTCGGGGTTGCAGCCGTCACCCTGGGAGTTGGTGCTGTAGAAGGTGACGTTCCTGACGGTGACGTTCGTGCAGTAGACCGGGTGCAGCGTCCACATCGCGGGGTTGCGCAGGTTGAGGTTCTCCACCAGGACGTTCGTGCAGTTGTAGAGGCCGATCATGTTCGGGCGCAGCTTCGTGCCGGAACCGAACACCCGCTGCTCCACCGGGTGGTCGTCGGCGCCCCAGTCCCGCAGCCGGTCGCGGTCGGCGCCGCCGCCGCCCCACGAGGACCACTCGCCCGCCGGGGCGTTGCCGTCGATGGTTCCGGTGCCGGTGAGCGCGATGTCGGTCTTGCCGTTGGCGTAGATGAAGGGCGAGTAGTTGTGGCACTCGATGCCCTCCCACCGGGTGAAGACGGGCGGCAGGTAGGAGCCCGGGTCGGTACGGAACCGGATCGTGCCCTGGACGTGCAGGTTCACGTTCGACAGCAGGTGGATCTTGCCGGTGCGGAAGGTGCCCGCCGGGACCAGCACCCGGCCGCCGCCCGCGGCGGCGCAGGCGGCGATGGCGTTGCGGAAGGCCGCGGTGCAGTCGGTGCTGTTGTCGCCGACGGCCCCGTAGTCGGTGATGGGGAAAGTCCGGTCGGGGAAGGCGGGCGGCACGATCCTGGCCAGGATCTCGGGCACCTCGTCCCAGGGCGAGGCCGCGGCCGTGCCCTCCACGACCGCGGCCCCGCCCCGCGCTCCGGCGCCCGCGTCATGCGCGCGCGCCGCCGCGCGCTCGCTCAGGGCTGCCGGGAGCGTGCCCCCGAGCACCAGGGCCCCGGCGCCGAGCGCCGCGCCGCGCAGGGCCTCGCGCCGGGACAGCGCCGCGGCGCGCAGTGCCCCGCCGGGTAACTGGCTGGTCATTGGGTCACCTCGATGTAGTCCAGGTTGGGGTTGCCGTTGGCGGTGTTCGCCGTGATCCGGACCGTGTTGGCCCCGGCGTTCAAGGTGATCGGCAAGGTGGTCGTGGCCCAGGCGGTCCAGGCGCCGGTGCCGCTGAACGACTGGCTCGCCACGACCGCGACCCCGTTGACCGCGATGGCCGCCGCCCTGTTCGCCGACGTCCCGTTCGCGTAACGCACCCGCAGCGTCGCCGCCCCCGCGCTGCCGCCGACCGTCCACTCGGTGAAGCTGCCCGCCACGTTGTCACCGTTGACGAACCCCGTACCCGAGTGACCCCCGTGATTCGACTCCACCACACCCTGCGAGACCGTCGCGTTCTCCGCCTCGTAGCGGGTGGTGTTGCCACCGCCGCCCGGCACGGCCCTGTACGACTTCAGGTTCGTCAGCAGCAGGTGGCAGTTCTGCAGCGAGCCCGAGGTGTCGCCCAGGGAGCGGTAGATGCCCCACTTGGGCCGCACCCGGTCGCCGAGGAAGGTGTCCACGCCGGTCCTGGTGGCGTCGACGACGGTCGTGCCGCCGCTGCTCAGCACCCAGCGCACCGCGCCGGACGACCCGTCACCGATCTTGATCTCGTAGTCGATGTCGATCCACTTGTCGTGCAGGGGCGTGAGGTCGGTCCGGCCGACCAGGATGTTCGGCTCGAAGACCTTGTGCTCGATGGTCTGCCTGCCGTCCACCCGGCGCAGCGAGGTGACGGTGATGGGCGCGGTGCCGCTGCCCGGCATCTTGGTCTGGAAGATGTGGGTGAAGGACGTGGTGGCCTTGAGCGTGGCCGGGATGAACATCGCGTACGTGACCCGCCACAGCTCCCCTGACTTCCACTGCAGGTAGCCGGCCGGGGTGCGGTTGCCCGTGACCTCGTGGCGCTGGCGGTCGGTGCTGGTGTCGCGGTCGACCGTGTGCATGGTGAAGCGGAAGTTGTCGCCTTCGGGGAAGATGTGCGGCGCGGCCGACGTGTGGGAGTCGGCCCGGTCGTCCTCGATCGACTCCCAGGCGCGCATGCCGTCGCCGCGCGCGGTGGGCGACCACATCTGCTGCCAGGTCTGTCCGGGCGGAAGGAGGGTCGGCGCGGCGAAGGCGGGGCGGGCGGTCAGGAGCGGCGCCGTGGCGGCGGCGCCGAAGAGGATGCCGAGCTGGCGGCGTGACAGTTCCATGGTTGCCTATCCGATAGTGATCTTGTCGAGGTTCGGGCCGCCGTTGGCGGACGTGGACACGAGTTTGATCTTGGTGCCGAGCTGCGCCCGGAGAGAGAGCGTCTGCCAGGTCGTCCACGCGCCGGTCGGCGGGAAGGTGAGCGCTCCGGCCCGCACGCCGTCGACGAGCACGTCCATGGGGCGCGCGACGGCGGTGCCGTTGGCGAACCTGACGGTGATCGTCCTCGTCCCGCCGCCCGTGACGGTGAACTCGGCCGCCGAACCCGCGACGTTGTCGAGGTTGACGAAGCCGGAGCCGGTGAAGCCCGCGTGGTTCGACTCCACCGCGCCCTGCGTGATGACCGCGTCCTCGGCCTGGTAGTCGGTGCCCGAGGCGGCCACGTCGAGGTAGTCGAGATTGGGCCCGCCGTTGGCGGTGGCCGAGGTGAGCCGGACCTTCGTGCCGAGGCCGGCCGGGATCGACACCGTCCGCCAGGTCGTCCACGCCCCGGTGGGCGGGAAGTCCAGCGACCCGGCGGCGGCGCCGTCCACGGTGACGGTCATCGGCCTGCCGCTCGTGGTGCCGTTGGCGAAGCCGATCGTCAGCGTGCTCGCGCCGGTCGCGGCGACGGTGAACTCCACGTACGAGCCCGCCACATTGTCCAGGTTGACGAAGCCCGAGCCGGAGAACCCGGCATGGTTCGACTCCACCACGCCCTGGGAGATCAGCGCGTTCTCGGCCTCGTGGCGGCCCGGCGGCGACGGCGTCCCCGGCAGGCCCCAGCGCGCGCCCGGCCTGGAGATCGGTGCCCGGTCGACGACCAGCGGCGGCCGCGGCCCCGTGTGCAGGAGCACCTCGCGGTCCTTGGCCAGCACGATCTGCACGGTTCCGCCGCCCAGGTCGGTGACCTGGGCGGGGGTGCCGTCGTCCAGGGTCGCGGTGGGCGCGCCGGGCAGGCCGTGGCGCAGCTTGAGCGGCTCACCGGCCAGGCTGCGCACGCGGATGAACCGGGTCGTCCCCGCCTGCCGTACCGCCGAGACCAGGAAGGCGCCCTGGGTGCGGAAGTCGTGCAGGGTCACGTCGGGCCACGCCGACGGCACGGCGGGGAAGACCCGGATCACGCCGCCCCAGCTCTGGCAGAGCATGTCGTGGATGCTCTGCGACGCCGAGAGCGGGGTCTCGATGACCGGGCCGGCCTCGGTGTAGTGGGTGTTGGCCCGGCAGGGGAAGGACGTGGCCGGGTCGAAGAAGCGCGTCAGGTAGCCGAGCGCGGTGTCGCCGCGGCCCATGCTCGCGTACATGGAGGCCGCGCCGGTGTAGCTGTAGCCGCGGTGCGCGCCGGTGACCGCGTGCCAGCGCGCGATCGAGCGCTCGATGAGGGTACGGCTCGCCGCCTGATCCCACGTGACCAGGTACAGCGGGTAGATCATCATCAGGTGCGAGTAGTGCCGGTGCGACTGGCTGTACGGCGTGCTCACGCCGATCATGTACCCGTCGCCGTCCGTCGGATAGGGCGTCAGGTTCGCCAGCGTGCTCTGCCACCTGGGCTTGAGCGGGTCGTCGACGCCGAGCCTGGCCGCCGCGTCGAGCAACGTCTGGCAGCCCCACCTGATGAGCGCGAGGTCGTAGTTGGTGTCCTTGGGCGGCACCACCGGGTACTCCGGCGACAGCGTGCTGGGCAGGTGCAGCCTGCCGTCGCCCTCGGTCCGCAGGAAGTGCAGGTAGTAGTTGATCGCCCGCCTGAGCAGCGGGAACAGCGTGTCGCGCAGCAGCGTGTCGTCCATGGTGTGCCGGTAGGACAGCCACACGTTGTGCAGCGCCCAGGTCAGGTCGCCGACCTCGGCGCCGCTGCCGGGCGTCCCGACGCTCCTGGTGGCGAACATGTCCGAGCTGCGCCCCACACCGCTGGAGTCGGCGCGGTAGGCGCTCGGCACGTTGTCGACGAGCCGCTGCCGGTTCCGGTCGAGGGTGGTGGTGACCGAGTCGAGCTCCAGGTGGTTGGACCCGTGGATCAGCCAGTACTCGAGCTGCACGTTGAGGTTCCACCACACGCCCGGCCACGGCGTCGGCTCCAGCCACGGCCCGGTGGTCGCCATCACCGGCCCGCCGGCCCGCGTCGCGCTCGCCGTCTTGTACAGCTGTATCCAGTAGAAGGACTGCAGCCGCTCGTCGGGGAGGCTGAGGAAGCTCTTGGGGTAGAAGGCGTGCCACCAGGCCTGATGCTCGTCTCTCAGGCTCTGGTACGGCCCCGCGTCCCGCACCTTGGCGAGGGAGGCGGCCTCGGCGGCGGTGTCCGACGGGAAGCTGTGGGCGACGCTGAGCAGCAGGAGGCCGCCGCTCTGCCGGTAGGCGGTGGCCGTCTGCCCACCGCCTGCCAGCGCCTGCAGAACCTGCCTGACCTCGCCGGTCGTCCTGGTGGTCCAGGCGGGGTTGCGTACGTACCCGGAGGGCGGGGCCTCGGAGGCCTCACGCGGGCTGTCGGCCGCCTCCGGATGGAACGTCCACCGGACCTGCTCGTCCCCGGTCGCGGTGGCGTCGGCCACGAGGAGCTCGTCGTGGACGAAGGCGGTGAACGTGATCCTCCCGGCCGTCGTGGTGATCGAGCCGGTGAGCTCGGCGTCCCACAGGCTCAGGCGCCAGTCGACGGCGGTGATGGTGCCGGCCGGGTCGAGGGTGAGATGGCCGACGGGCAGGCGGCAGGTGCCGAACCCGCTGCCGAACTGGGGCCGGTGGTCCTGCACGCGGCCGTGCTGGGTGGTGAAGCGGACCTTGTTGGCGCCGGGCTCCTTGTAGACCATGCTGCCGAGCAGGCCGTCGCCCAGGAAGGGGCCCTCGTGCCAGACGGTGGGCAGGCGGGCCCAGAGCAGGTCCTGCTTTTCCAGGAAGTCCCGCCACTGTTCCGGCGTGCTCACGCGCTTGTCCAGCTCCCATGCCGCCCCGGCCCAGACCGTGTCCAGCCCGCCCGGGAACGCCGCGACCGCCATGGACCCGAAGGCACCGCCGAGCACCACCCGCCGCGACACCCCCCACCCGCCCGGCCCCGCCGCCCCGCCGTGTGCCTCCGGCGCACCGGGCACGCGGACCGGGTCCCCCGGAAGCGCGGGGGCCCGGCCTTCCGGTGGCGGGCCGGGTGCCGGTGATCTGCCGGGTGCCCGTGGCGGGCCGGGTGCCGGTGACGTGCCCGGGGTGGCCGGGTCCGGCGTGCCTGCCGCCTCCCCGGGGGTCATGCGGTCACCTCCAGGTGGTCGAGGTTGGGGCCGCCGTTCGCCGTGGTGGCGGTGGCCCGGACCGTGTTGGCGCCCGCGTCGAGCTGGGCCGAGACCGTGGCGGTCTGCCAGGTGGTCCAGGCGCCCGTGCCGTTGAAGGGCTTGGCCGCGGCGATCACCGTGCCGTTGACCGCCACGTCCATGGGGCGGTTCGTGGTGGTGCCGTTGGCGAAGCGGAAGGCCAGCGTGGCCGTCCCGGCGTTGGCGGCGGTGATCGCGAACTCGACGTAGGAGCCGGCCACGTTGTCGTAGTTGACGAAGCCGGCGCCGGAGTGGCCGGCGTGGTTGGACTCCACCACACCCCTGACGATGGTGGCGTTCTCGGCCTCGTAACGGGTGCCCGCGGGCGGCGTGCCGTACAGGGTGCCGTTGATTCTGACGTTGTGCAGTCGCACGTTGTCGGCGTTGCTGATCTGCGGCGCGGGCGTGTCGATCGCGGTGAACGTGGAGTCGGAGACGGTCACGTTCCTGATCCGGCTGGCCGAGGAGCCGGAGAGCTTGATCGCGAACGGGGAGTCGTTGATGTCGAGATGCTCGACGGTGATGTTCTGGATGACCGGGTGGACGATGGGGCCGTGGCCGGGGCCGGTCAGGCTGTAGTTCATGTCGATGAAGAAGCCGCCCCGGTCGCACGGGCCGCCGGTCAGGCCGCGTACGTGCACGCCGTCGATCACGCCGCCGCGGCGGTTGTTGGTCTTGAGGTAGAGCGCGTAGAACGACTTGTAGCTGGAGCCGGGGAAGATCTGGTTGTTCTCGGCGAAGATGTTGCGCACGCCGCCGGACATCTCGCTGCCGACGGTGATCGCGCCCCAGCGGCCGTAGTACTTGTTGCCGCGGATGACGATGTTCTCCGACGGCACCCCGACGCGGCGGCCGTCGATGTCGCGGCCCGACTTGATCACGGTGCCGTCGTCGCCGGTGTCGAAGGAGCAGTTCTCGATGAGCACGTCGGCGCAGCTCTCCGGGTCGACGCCGTCGACCATGGCGCCCCGGCTGTAGATCTTGACGCGCCGGACGGTGACGTTGCGCGACAGGACCGGGTGCACCGCCCACATCGCGGGGTTCCTGATGTCGAGGTCCTCGATGAGGATGTCGGCGCAGCCGTACAGCTGGATCATGTTGGGCTTGAGGTAGTGGCCGTCACCGAACTGGCGCTGGTCGATCGGGACGCCGTCCACGGCCATCGCCTGCAGGCGCTGCCAGTCGGGGTCGCGCCGGCCGTCGAAGCCGAACCACGGGCCCGCCGCGGCGTTGCCGTCGATCGTGCCGGTGCCGGTCAGCGCGATGTTGGTCTGGCCGCGGGCGTAGATGAAGGGCGAGTAGTTGTAGCACTCGATGCCCTGCCAGCGCGTGAACACGGTCGGCAGGAAGGACGCGGCGTCGGAGCGGAAGCGGATCGTGCCGCCGGCCTCCACGTGCAGGCGCACGTTGGACAACAGGTGGATCTTGCCGGTGCGGAAGCGTCCGGTGCCGGGGACGAGGACCGTGCCGCCGCCGGCGGCGTTGCAGGCGGCGATGGCCTCGCGGAAGGCGGGGGTGCAGTCGGTGGTGTTGTCCGGTCTGGCGCCGTAGTCGGTGATGGGGAAGGTCCGGTCGGGGAAGGCCGGCGGCACGATTCTGGCCAGGATCGCGGGGACCTGGTCCCAGGGGGAGGCGAGGGCCGTACCTGATGCGGCCACCGCCGTGCGGGGCAGCAGGACCGCGCCGCCGCCCGCGATGCCCGCGGCCTTCAGAAGGTCACGTCGAGAGGGGGTCATCGAGGCTCCGCTCGGGGGGTGACTCGCCCGGCGGCCGCGGGTGCGGCCGCCGGGCGAGAGCTGGGCGGTGGGGTCACTGGATGGTGGAGCGGCGGATCACGTCCGGGTTGCCGTTGCCGTTGTTGTCGGAGTTGCTGGAGCCGAACCAGATGGCGCCGGCTCCCGGCACCTTCTCCACCGCGCGCAGGCGGCCGTAGGTGCCGTTGAAGTAGCTGTTGACCGTGCCGACGTTCTCGCCGTTCAGGACGATGCGCCACAGGCGCTGGCCGCGCAGGGCGGCCATGAAGACCGTGTTGTTGACGATGGCGATGCCGGACGGCGAAGCCTCGCCGACGCCCCAGGTCCGCTTGGGGTTGGTCATGCCGGAGACGGAGCAGGTGCCCTCGCACTGCGGCCAGCCGTAGTTCTTGCCCGACTGGATCAGGTTGAGCTCGTCACGCGAGGAGTTGCCCAGCTCGGAGGACCACAGGCGGCCCGCGGAGTCCCAGGCGATGCCCTGCGGGTTGCGGTGGCCGTAGCTGTAGACGCGGCTGTTGAACGGGTTGCCGGGGGCCGCGGCGCCGGTCTTGGTGAGGCGCAGGATCTTGCCGTTGAGCGAGCTGAGGTTCTGCGCGTGGCTGGTCTGCTGGGCGTCGCCGGTGGTGGCGTACAGGTAGCCGTCGGGGCCGAACTTGAGCCGGCCGCCGTTGTGGTAGCGGTTCTTGGCGATGCCCTGCAGCAGCGAGGTGTAGCCGGACAGGGCGGTGCCGTTGAAGGTCATCTTGGCGATGCGGTTGCCCTCGGAGGAGGTGTGGAAGAAGAACACCTCCTGGTCGGAGGTGCCGTTCCAGGTCTTCGACATCGCCAGGCCCATCAGGCCGCCCTCGCCGCCGGTGGTCTGGCTGTTGGGTACGGTTCC
Source organism: Nonomuraea sp. NPDC050540 (assembly GCF_044457485.1). NCBI lineage: Bacteria > Bacillati > Actinomycetota > Actinomycetes > Streptosporangiales > Streptosporangiaceae > Nonomuraea > Nonomuraea sp. NPDC050540. Next base: position 63,242 of record NZ_JBITHA010000017.1, on the reverse strand, counting down.
CACCTGCGTCTTGGTGCCGGACGGGGTCAGCTTGAACACCCGGAACGTGTCGCGCTCGGTCACCAGGGCGAACGAGCCGTCGGGCGCCCAGGAGATGTCCCACGGGATGTCCCAGCTGCCGGCGACCGTGGCCGGGGTCTGCGGCACGGTGCCGCAGCTGCCGGTGGTGAAGGAGTCGGATGCCGCGCTCGGGGCGGACAGCTGGTTGGCGGTGTCACGCGCGACCACGTGCAGCTGGTACGTCTTGTCGCACTCCAGCGCCACCTGCGCGGTGCCGGCCGGCGGCGTGCCGGTCACGGTGTGCAGCACGGTGTTGCTCGCGTCGCGGATCAGGTACGCGCGCACGCCGTTGTCGTCGGACGAGGCGGTCCAGGTCAGCGTGGCCTGGGTCGGCTGGACGCCGGTGACGGCCGGCTTGCCCGGCTGCGTGGGCGGATCGTCCGGCGGCGCCGGCTGCGTCCGGCAGGTGACCTCGGGGCTGCTGTCGGAGACGTTGCCGGAGCCGTCGCGGGCGAAGACGGAGATCGTGTAGGTGAAGTCCGCCTGCAGGCCGGTCAGCGTGTGCGGGGGCGCCGCCGCGGTGCCGATCTGGGTGCCGAGCTGGAAGATGTCGTAGCCGGCCACGCCGATGTTGTCGGTCGAGGGCGCCCAGTCCAGCCGGAGGCTGTTGTGGGTGATCTGGGTGCAGGACGGCTGGCCGGGCGCGGTCGGCTTCTCGGTGTCGCCGGGTCCGGTGACGTCGAGCTTGTCGAGGTTGGGGCCGCCGTTGGCGGTGCTCGACGTGGCCCTGATCGTGTTGGCGCCGGCGGTGAGCGCGGCGTTGAGGCTGACGGTCTGCCAGGTGGGCCAGGCTCCCGTGGAGGGGAAGTTCAGGCTCACGGGGGCGCCGCCGTTGATCGAGATGTCCATGGGCCTGGCGTCGGCGGTGCCGTTGGCGAAGCGGAAGGACAGGCCCTGGGTGCCGGCGGTGGCCGAGCTCACGGTCCACTGGACGTAGCTGCCGACGAGGTTGTCGAGGTTGACGAAGCCGGAGCCGGTGTAGCCGGGGTGGTTGGACTCCACGGCGCCCTGGGAGATCGTCGCGCTCTCGGCCTGGTACTCGGTGGTCGGCGCGGACATCTCGACGTCGAGGAAGTCCCAGTTGGGGTTGCCGCCGGTCGCGGAGGCGGTGGCCCGGATCTTGTTGGGCCCGGCCTGGAGCGTCGCGGTCAGCGTGCTGGTGGTCCACGTGGACCAGGCGCCGGTGGGGGCGAACGCGCGGTCGTCGGCGACGAGGGTGCCGTTGACGCTGATGTCGCTGGGCCGGTTGGCGGTGGTGCCGTTGGCGTAGCGGAGGGCGAGGGTGGCGGGTCCGGCGGCGGGCGCGTTGACGGTCCACTCCACGTACGGCCCGGCGACGTTCTCTCCGTTGACGAATCCGGTGCCGGAGAAGCCCGCGTGGTTGGACTCGACGGCGCCCTGGACGATCGTGGCGTTCTCGGCCTCGTAGCGGGTCGGCGCGGCCTGGGCGGCCGTGGCGGGCAAGGCGGTCAGCATCCCGGCGGCGAGCAGGAGGGCACAGGCTCCCCGGGACCTACGTAACTTCATGGTGCTCCTTGAGACTGGCGGCGAAAGATTGGAGCTTTTCATCGTGTTCCCACAAAGAGTCACATCCGTCAACAGATTTCAGATCTTGGAACGCTCCATTCTTTAAGAAGGTTTCCTAACTTTGAGGAGTTAAAGATCCGATGATCTGATCGGACCCTGGACGCAGCAACCGTTTGGTGATAGCTCTGGAGCAGATCTCTTCCGGCGAAAGATTGGATCTGTCTCCCGGGCCGTTCCAGCCTCCAGCTAGCCCGGGAGACCTCACTCTGCCGTCAGGGGCAGGTGATACATGGGATGTCTCACAGTGAGGAGCCTTCGCCGTGATCCTGAAGATCACCACGGCGCTCATGCTGGCCGCCCTGTCGCTCCACGCCCGGCCCGCCGGCGCGGCAGCGCTCCTCGAAGCCGAGAACGCCACGATCTCCCAGGGAGCCGTCGAGTCCAACCATCCCGGCTACACCGGGACCGGTTTCGTCAACTACGACAACCTGCTCGGCTCCTACGTCGAATGGGCGGTCGAGTCATCCGAGGCCCGCACCGTCACCCTGACCCTGCGCTACGCCAACGGCACCGCGGCCAACCGGCAGATGAACGTGGCCGGCACCGTGGTCGACTTCCCCGGCACCGGCGCGTGGACCAACTGGCGCACCGCCCGCCTCACCGTCCCCCTGGCCGCCGGAACCACCCCGATCAGAGCCACCGCCACCACCGCGAACGGCGGGCCCAACGTCGACTCGCTGTCGGTGGACGACCCGGGCGGCGTCGACTGGTCCACCGCGGTGGTCGAGTCGACCATGGCCCGCCACTCCCCCGGCGCGCTCGGCGGCTGGGGCTACACCCGCGGCCTGTACCTCTGGGGCCAATACCTGGTCTGGCAGCGCACCGGCGACCCCCGCCTCCTGCAGTACATCAAGGACTGGGCCGACCGCTTCGTCGACTCCTCCGGCAACATCTCCCACAGCTTCAGCAACCTCGACAGCATGCAGTCGGGCAACGTCCTGCTCGCGCTGTTCAAGGAGACCGGCCAGAGCCGCTACCGCGTCGCGGCCGCCAAGATCCGCAACCGGCTGAACACCTACCCGCGCACCTCCGACGGCGGCTGGTGGCACTCCACCTCGGACTCGCGCCAGGGCCAGCTCTGGGCCGACGGCGTGTTCATGGTCAACCCGTTCCTGGCCCGCTACGGCGCGTGGGTCGCCGAGGACGCCTTCACCCGCACCGAGCCGGCCAAGCAGATGGAGATCTACTACAGCCGCCTCAACCGCACGTCGGGCAGCGCCGCGGGCCTGCTCTACCACGCCTACGACCAGCCCGGCGGGCTCACCGCCTCCTGGGTCAAGCCCTCGCTCGGCAACACCAACGGCATCTCCTGGTGCCGGGCCATCGGCTGGTTCGGCATGGCGGCCATCGACCTCCTCGAGATCATCCCCGCCGACCACCCGCGCCGCGCCGCCCTGATCACCATGCTGCGCAACCTCGTCCCCGCCTACGCCACCTGGCAGGACCCGGCGACCGGGCGCTGGTTCCAGGTCGTGACCGAGCGCGGCGACTCCGGCAACTGGACCGAGACCTCGTGCTCGGCCATGTTCACCTACACGATCTCCCGCTCGGTCGAGCGCGGCTACGTCGACCCGTCCTACCAGGTGTACGCCGAGCGCGGCTACCAGGGCGTCCTGGCCAAGGTGTCGACCGGCTCCGACGGGCGTACCACCATCGTGGACATCAGCGAGGGCACCAACGTGGACGACGTGTTCGGCTACTACTTCAACCGGGCGCGGCCGGTCAACGACTTCCACGGACTGGGCGCGTTCCTGATCATGAACGAGCAGATGACGCGCACCCGCTGACCGGCGTGGCCCGCCCGGAAGGCCGGGCGGGCCACGGCAGAGCTAACGGAAGGCGCCGAAGGCCACGGCGGTCGTCGAGGCGATCGCGGTGGTCAGCACCACCAGCAGGAGCACCGTGCCCAGCGGGTTTCTGCGCGGGGGCGGGGGCTCGGGGACGCGCACGCGGGCGCGCCGCGCGCTGGGCGTCGGCTTGGGTGACGGGGTCGGCGTGGCCGTCTCACGCTCGACGACCCGCGGCTGGACGACCGGCTGGGTCACGGGTGAGCGCGTGGGGGCGGGCGTGGGTGTCGGCCGCACCGGCGTCGGCGTCGGCTTCCTGGTCGGTTCCGGGGTCGGTTCCGGCGTCGGTTCCGGCGTCGGCTCGGGCGTCGGCTCGGGGTCCGGGGGCGGCGGTGGCGGTGGCGGAGGCGGAGGCGGCTCCTTCGCGCACCCCAGCCGCACGCTCACCACCCCCAGTTCCAGGCACAGCGAGATGTCCACCGGCCCCACCGCGGCCTCGGAATCCGGCTCGGGCTCCTGCCCGTGCCGGGCCGTGGCGTGGTCGGGCGGAGGCGAGAAGGCGGCCGCGCCCGGCGCGACCGCGCACAGCACGAGAGTCATCGCCGCCACCAGCAGCGGCCTGCGCGGCAGAGCCACGGTCACACGCCCCCGGTTATGCGGGCGAACTCCTGCAGCGCCGCGCGGAACGCGTCCGGCCCGACCGCGAGCGGCCCGTCGAAGACGCGCATGATGTCCCAGGTGAGGTAGATGCCGAAGCCGAGCATCCCGGCCAGCGCCATCAGCGGCAGCACCGACCAGCCGCGCGGCCGGGCACCGGCCAGCAGCGGGAACAGCACCACGATGATGCCGGAAAGCGCCGTCAGCAGGAGCAGGCCGTTCGGCGGTGTGGCCCCGGCGTCGATGACGCGCTGGGCGCGGGCGGCGGCGAGGTCCTGGACGTGCGCGAGGACCTGGTCCTGCGCGTCCGCCACCTCGTCGGACTTGGTCGCGAGCCCGGTCACCTGCGTGCGCAGCGCGTCGACCCGCTCGGCGCCGACGGGGTCGACCGCGCCCTGGGCCATGAGCGGCCACTCGTTGTCGACGACGAACCCCACGTAGTCGCGCAGCCCGGAGCGGACCGCGTCGCGCGTCGCGGGGGGCAGGCCGTCGGCGGCCCAGTAGGCCTCGACGGCCGCCTGGCTCTCCGTCTGGGTGTTCTGGCGGGCGGAGTCGGCCTTGGTCCAGGGGACGATGATCGCGATCGCGAACGCGAGCAGGAACAGCGCCGACAGCATGGCGCCCGCGTGCGCGACCGACGGACCGCCGGGGTCGTTGTCGTCGCTGCCCTTGCCGATCTTCCTGAACACGAGGGCGGCGAGCGCCACCACGCCCACCGCCGCCCCCACCGCGAGCGCGTAAGCCACCATCGTTTTGTTCTCCCGAGAATCGCCGTGATTACCGTGCGTCACGTAGCTATCACGGACGGCGGCGGCGTGTCCGACGATCTCGGTGAACTGGCCGGACCCGGCCAGGACGGAACGGGACTTTTCGGCCAGGGCCAAAACCGGATGCCCCGCCGCCGCGTCCTGTGCCAGGCTCGGGTGCGCACTGCGGCCAGCTCGAAGCCCCGGACGCGGGCGGCCGGAACTTCTCGCGCTCCCCGCGACGCCGACGTCATCACCCGGCGCCCATGAAGGACGACCACCGAAAGGACGTGACCTTGCGGAACCCTCCCGCCGACATCCGTGCCGGCGACCTGCTGCGCGCGCTGCGCGAGCACTGGGACCTGCCGTTCTGGCGCCTGACCCACGCCCCGGTCGGCTTCGGCGACCACCACTGGACCGCCGACGGCCGCTGGTTCGTCACCGCCGCCCGCCCGGCCCGCTCCTTCGCCGCCCTGGCCGCCGCGATGCGCACCGCCGCGAGCCTGGACCTCGGCTTCGTGGTCCGCCCGCTGCCCGCCCGCGACGGGGCGCCGATCGCGGCCTTCCCGCCGCACTACGCGCTGACGGTCTACCCCCTCGTCGAGGGTACGGCGGGCGAGTTCGGCCAGGAGCAGACCGGCTCCGATCGTACGGCGATGGCCGCCCTGCTGGCCGAACTCCACCGCAGCGCCGCCACCGGCGTCCCGGTCTTCGACCCGTCGCTGACCGGCCGCGCCGCCCTGGAGCGGGCCCTGGACGAGCTCGACCGGCCGTGGACCGGCGGCCCGTACGCGGAACCGGCCCGCCGCCTGCTGTCCGGCCACGGCGCGGCGAAGCTGCGCGAGGTCCTGGCCGGGTTCGACGCCCAGGCGGCCGCGCACGGCACCGGCACGGTGATCACGCACGGCGAGCCGCACCCGGGCAACGTCCTGCGCGCGGGGTCCAGGCGGCTGCTGATCGACTGGGACACGGTGGCGCTGGCCCCGCCCGAGCGGGATCTGTGGCTGGCGCTGGGCGAGTGCCGCCGGGCACGGGAGGCGTACACGGCGGCGACGGGCCACGAGGTCTCACAGGCCGCCATGGACTTCTTCCGGCTGCGCTGGCAACTGGACGACATCTCCATCTACGTCCAGGACTTCCGTTTCCCGCACGAGGACGACCCCGACACGAGGACCGCCTGGGAGGGCTTCCGCGAGTACGTGGCGGCCGTGGCCGGATGACCGGTCACACGGACGTGGAGAGCCCGGCCCTCACCTCGCGCGTGAACGCGTCGGCCAGCACCTCTTCACGTCCCCGCTCGACCGCGTCGAGCGCCTGCGCGGCCACCTCGGCCGGGCTGATCTTGGGCTGGGTGACGCGGGCGGCCATGTCGGTGTCGATGAACGCCGCGTGCACCCCCACCACCAGGGTCTTCTGCTCGCGCAGTTCCTGGCGTATCCCGTTGGTCAGCGACCACGCCGCCGCCTTGGAGACGGAGTAGGAGGCGGCCTGGGGCAGGACCACCCAGGACAGCACCGACAGCACGTTGACCAGCGCGCCGCCGCCGTTGCGGGCCAGCACCGGGGCGAAGGCCCTGGACATCTCCAGCGTGCCGAAGACGTTCGTCTCCATCTCCGCCCGCGCGGCCCGCGCGTCGGGCTCCGTGACGAGGCCGCGGGCGCGGGAGATCCCCGCGTTGTTGATCAGGAGGGTGACGTCGCCGAGTTCCGCGGCCGCGGCGGCGACCTGGGCGGGGTCGGTGATGTCGAGCCGGACCGGCACGACGCCCGGTTCCGTGACGGTGCCCGGGTCGCGGGCGCCCGCGTAGACGGTCCGCGCGCCCCTGTCCAGCAGGGCCCGGGTGAACGCCCGGCCCAGCCCTCTGTTGCCTCCGGTCACGAGCGCGACCGCGCCGTCGATCGGCGGTCCGGCCATGGCGGCCCTCCCAGTGAGTTTGAATTTCCAACTCACTCTACACGAGGCCGGCCGATCACCTCAGGACGGGCACCTTGTCGCCGTTCTCGTTGACGGCCGACAGGGCGGGGGCCGAGCCGGTGGCCTTGGCGGCGTACCGGCCGGTGCTCTCGCGGCCGTCGAGCGTGATCCGGGCGACGCGGCGGCTGCCCGCGCTCACGAAGTACCGCTTGCCGGAGGGCGCCGTCCACCTCACCCCCGCGACCACGTCCCGGCCGAGGCGGCTGCAGTCCCAGGTGCCGGTCCTGGCCGCGGTCGCGGCGCCCACGACGCGCCCGCCGCGCCGCGTGAGGAGGACCGCCCGCACCACGTTGCCGCCCGTGGCGTCGGACAGCCGCAGGCACATCCACCGCCCGCCGGCCCCCTCGGGCAGCCTCCCGGCCCAGAACTCCCACAACGTCGCCGCCTGGATCTCCCCCGAGGGCCGGTCGAGCACGCAGCTCAGCGCCCGCCACGCGCCGAACCCCTCCTCCAGCGCGTCCAGCTCCCAGGGCCCGTACCGGTTCACGTCGGCCGGTGGCGGCGGCTGGTAGGTGGCACTCGCCGACGACAACCTCCCGAAGTCCAGCATGGTGTACGGCATGCCGTGCGCGATCTCCGGCGCCCGCAGCCGCAGCACCGGCCCCCGCCAGCACCCCTGCCCTGAGGCGGCCGATCCCGTGGCATCGGAGGTGATCGCCGCGGTGACCCCGTCCTTCAGGGCGATCTTGCGCCAGCGTGGTTCCCCGGCCGGCAGAGCCGCCGCCGACACCTCGGTCACCCACGGGGGCACCAGGTAGCGGTTGCCCCGCGGGGTGGCGAGCAGCTTCAGCGGGCTCGCGCCGTCGGGCTTGACCCGAGGCGCGGGCAACACCTCCAGCCCGTCCCGCTCCCCTGCGGCGCCCTGCCCACCCGGAGTGCCATGCGCTTCTGGGTTGCCCTGCCCGATGGAGGCGCCCTGAGCGGCCGTAACGCTCTGCCCGCCGGTGGAGGGCTGACCGGTGGCGGGGTTCTGGCCGGTGGTGAAGCGGGCGATCCGGTCGTGGCGGCGGAGCAGGACGATCCGGGTTCCGTCCAGCTCGCCCGCGTAGATCAGCTGGACGGGGCCGGAGCCCCAGGCTCGCTGGGCCCGCCGTACCAGCTCGGCGTCGCCGGTGAGCGAGCCGCGCGGCGGCCAGGAGGCGAGCGTGAGGTCGGTGCCCGCGCGCCAGGCGCCGGCCTCGGCGCGCTCGACCCGCAGCGGCGCGGCGCTGACCGGCCCGCCGGAGCCCAGGTCGGGCGCGGCCACGGCCACCGCGCCGAGCAGGAGGAGGGCGGCGAAGGCGATCCGGGCGCGGCGCAGCGGGCGGCCGTAGACGCGGGCGACGGTCGGGTCCAGGGTGAGGATGCCGTGCGCCTGCTCCACCGCCCTCGCCTCGGCCAGCGCGCCACCGGGGTCGGCGGCTCCGGCGCCCGCGAGGATCTCCACCACCTCGGCGGCCGGGCGGCCCTCCAGCAGGAGCATCGCGTAGGCGGCGCGGCCCGCGCCGGTGAGGCCGTTGAGCTCGCGCAGGAGCGCGACGTCGGACCTGGACACCACGACGGGCACCACCTCGACCGGCCCGAGCCGCCCCGACCAGGGCATGAGGCGCAGCCGCAGCACCCTGCGCAGGAACACGCGGCGCAGGCCCGCCTCGTCCAGCCTGCCGTGGCGGGCCACGGCGGCGGCGGCCAGCCGGTGCGCCCAGGCCAGGCGCCGGTCCTCGCCGCCGGTCGCGGGCAGGGCGAGGTAGCCGAGCAGGACCAGGTCCCGGTAGGGCTTGGCGAGGATCCGGTTCCCCCGTATGGACCGCCGCATCCCGACCTCACCATCCGTATCCGCATGCCTGCATATCGTGACTAGGAAGGTACGGCAGGCATTGCGGCCGCGAGGGCGTTATCAGGAAATCTCCGTCGGCGGCCTCAACGCTGAAACTTCAATCCCCGCCGCAGCGCCCACGCGCCCGACCTGCCAGAACATCAGCCGTCTTCAGCGTTGAAAGCGGATTTATCAGGGAATTGGGCCGGCCGCCGCGGAGGGTGGTTGTTGCCCTGCCGCGGGCTGGTGGACGGTACACGGCGAGAGACCGCCTCCGGAGTGAGAAGGAGAGCCTTCGATGAGGCACCGCTTATCCACCGTTTTCGCAGTCATCGTCCTTTCCACCGCGTCCATGGGCGCGGCGGCCCCCACCGCCCAGCCCGACCTCGACTCGACCGTCGTCCAGCTCATGACCGCCCGCAGCCAGGCCGAGGGCTCCAAACTCGCGGCCGCCGGCGCCGGCACCGAAGTCAACGTGCAGCGCCGCAGTTCACGGGGCGACTGGGTGTTCGGCTCCTCGGTGATCAAGGCGCCCAACATCGACGGCGCCTACCCCGAGGGCTGGCTGTTCGTCGCCCAGCGCACCGCCGCCGGATGGAAGGCCGGTCTGGACGGCACGCCCGAGTTCGCCGCCCTGGCCCAGCGGGCGCCCACCTCCGTGGTCAGCGACGGCGAGAAGCGTACCTTCGCCGCCAACACCAAGGCCCAGACCCAGGCCCAGGCCGCCCCCACCGGCCTGTCCCTGCCCTACCAGCAGGGCGCCTCCTGGAAGATCATCGGCGGACCGCACGGCTGGTCGGGCCAGCCCAGGCCGTGGAGCTCGATCGACCTCGACAGCCGGGCCAGCGACCGCAGCGTGCTCGCCGCGCAGTCCGGCCGCGCCTACTGGGTCTGCTCCAACGGCGGGCACATCCGCATCATCCACGACAACGGCTGGACCACCGAGTACTACCACCTGCTCAACGAGATCCGCCCCAACGGCACCCAGCTCCAGATGGGCGACTACCTCGGCCTGACCAGCACCCGCATCCCCTGCGGCGGCTCGGCGGGCAGCAACCACGTGCACTTCGCGCTGAAGAGCGGCTCCTCGTGGGTCCCGCTGCAGGACAAGACCATCGGCGGCTGGACCTACTTCGAGGGCTCCAGCGCGTACGGCGGCGGCGCCCGCAGAGGCACCACCACCCGCTACGTCGGCGACTGGATCCAGAACTACGGCACGGAGACCCCCGGCGGCCGCACGTTCGAGAACGCGGCCAACGTCGACGTCGCCGACCTGGGCCAGGCCGAGTCCCCGATCACGGTCACCGGCGTGCCGGGCAACGCCCCCGCCACGCTGAGCGTCTACGCCGACGTCCACCACGGCTGGCGCGGTGACCTGCAGCTCGACCTCGTCGGCCCGACCGGCGTGGTCTACCGGCTGCGCGATCCGGCACCGGCCGACGACGGCACGATCATCCACGAGACGTACACGAAGAACGCCGCCGACTCGCCCGCGAACGGCACCTGGCGGCTACGGGTCAAGGACGTCGACTCCAATCACTCGGGCTACATCGACGCGTGGAGCCTGACTTTCTGACACATGCGCTGTAAATTCGGGCTGATCACTCCTGAAACCGGGGAGTTGTCCCGATGGATCAGCATTTCGACCGCCTTCTCCGTGACGCGATCACCGCGCGCGGACTCAGCCTGGAGCGCCTGCACGCCCGCCTGTCCCAGCGCGGCATCAAGGTCAGCCTGGCCAGCCTCAGCAACTGGCAGCGCGGGAAGTGCCGCCCGGAGCGATCGCAGTCGCTCCGGGCGCTCCACGCGCTGGAGGAGATCCTCGCCCTGCCGGGCGACACTCTCATCGCCAGCCTGGGTCCGCCCAGGCCGAGGGGACGCTGGGTGAGCCATGTGCCGGGCGCGGTGCCGTACCGCGATCTGTGCCCTGAAGCGGGGAGCCTGCAGCGGCTCCTCGGCGAGATCAAGAACGTCACCGACGGACAGCTCGCGCTGCTGTCCTACCACGACCACATCACCACGGGGACGGACCGCGACGAGCGCTCGGTGCGCACCCGGGCGGTCTTCCAGGCCCGCTCGGACGGCGTGGACCGGCACGTGGCCATCCACTACAACGAGCGCTCGCACCTGCCCGAGGACTTCTCCGCGTCCTTCTGCAGGCTGGGACGGGTCAAGAAGGACGAGCCCGCCGGGCTGACCGCGCTGGAGCTGCTGTTCGACCGGCCCCTGGCGGCCGGGGAGACCTATGTGGTGGAGTACGAGTTCCGCTACAGGAAGCGCGGGCCGCAGGCGCTGTTCTACAACCGCTGGTTCCGCTTCCCGGCGCACGCGTACCTGCTGACCGTGCAGTTCGCGCCGGGGACGACGCCGGTGCGCTGCTTCCGCACGCACCAGCCGACGACCGCGACCCCGCCCGCCGACGTGGGCGAGTTACGGCTGAGCGGCTGGGACTCGGTGCACATCGCCGACGTCGAGGTACGGCCCGGCGTGCACGGCGTCCGGTGGGAGTGGGCCTAGCGTTCCTCGCGGGCCATGGCGGCGCGGTAGGCGCCGACCAGGGACGCGAGGATGACCAGGTCGAAGATGATCTGCGTGGCGACGAGCGCGCGGGCCAGCTGCCCGACCGCGTGCACGTCGCCGAAGCCGACGGTGGCGATGGTGGAGACGGTGAAGTACAGGGCGTCCGTGCGCGTGCGCAGGCCCGCGAACTGGGCCGGGTCGATCGTGGCCACCATGAGGTAGCCGAGGGCGAAGAAGATCGTCACCACGTACACCAGCAGCAGGAGCGTGCGCAGCCTGGCCTGCTTGTCGTGGTGGGCGACCGCGATCGTGTGCCGGCCGAACACCCAGACCAGCACGAGCACGCCGAGCATGAACAGCCCGGCCGCGCCCCCGAGCCGCGCCACGTTGGAGCCGTCGCCCAGCGGGACCAGGTAGTAAAGGGCGACGAGTCCGGCCATGATGGCCACGTGCTGAAGGGCGGTCAACAACCGGCGGCGTTCGGCCATGACTCACTGTGACCGCACGATGGCTCCGGCTTCGGGCGGGACACGCCGGGGTAGTGGAAAAACGTGAAGGTGCTCCTGCTCACGATGGGCAGCCGGGGGGACGTGCAGCCGTACGTCGCGCTGGCGCGCGGGCTGCTGGCCGCCGGGCACGAGCCGGTCGTGGCGGGGCCGCGGCGGTTCGGGTCGCTGGCGGCGCCGTACGGGATCGCCTTCGAGCCGCTGCCCGACGAGATGCTCGACCTTCAGGACCAGGTCAAGGGGCAGGGGGCGGGCGCGGCCATCACGGCGGCGCGCTCGGTGAAGCCGATGGTGCGCCGGGTGCTGGATGAGGAGGCCGCGCTGATCGAGCCGGGCCTCGACGTGATCGTCTACCACCCGAAGGCGCTCGGCGGGCCCTATCTGGCGGAGAAGGCCGGGATCCCGTCGCTGGCGGGGCTGCTCCTGCCGCTGTACGTGCCGACCGCCGCCTTCGCCTCCCCCATCCTCCCGGTACGGCTGCCGCCCGCCGTCAACCGGGCCACCTGGCGGGTCGCGGCGGCGGTCGAGGCGCCCTACCGCTCGGTGGTGCGCACGTGGCGGACGGAGGTCCTGGGCCTGTGCGAGGGCTTCCGCCCGGCGGCGGAACTGATCGCGGCCGGGCCGGTGCTGCACGCGTGGAGCCCCCGCCTGCTGCCTGCGCCCGCCGACTGGCCCCCGCAGGCGGATCCGATCGGCTTCTGGACCCTGCCCGCCGCCGGCGACTGGACCCCGCCCGAACGGCTGGCCGCGTTCCTGGAGGAGGGGCCACCACCGGTCTACGCGGGGTTCGGCAGCATGGTCGGGCGTGATCCGCGCGGTCTCGCGGCGACCGTCGTGGAGGCGGCGCGGCTGGCCGGGCGGCGGTCGATCCTGGCGACGGGCTGGGGCGGCCTGAGCCCCGGCGAGGACGGCGAGGACGTCCTGGTGATCGAGGAGGCGCCGCACGACTGGCTGCTGCCGCGGGTGGCCGTGGCCCTGCACCACGGCGGCATCGGTACCGTCGCGGCGGCCCTGCGCGCCGGGGTCCCGCAGGTCGTCCGCCCTTTCCTCGGCGACCAGCCGTTCTGGGCCGACCGCCTGCACCGGCTGGGCGTCGCGCCCCCGCCGCTGCGCGGGAGGCCGCGCGCGCCGGAGGTGGCCGCCGCGTTCACCTCCGCCCTGGAGCTGTCCGGTACGGCGGGCGCCGTCGCCGCCGAGGTGGCCACCGAGGACGGCGTGGCCGAGGGGGTCTCCCGCATCGAAGCCGTCGCGGCCCGCTAGGTTCATTCCTTCCTGAGGGCGGCGCGGCCCTCCGCGGCGCCGACGAAGCGCATCTTGCCCAGCGGCACCTCGGCCGGGCTCGGGTCGGGCGCCTGGCGGCGCTGCGGGCGCGGTCCGTCGCTGGGCAGGACGTACGGCCGCTTGAGCACCTCGTCCAGGATGAAGACGGTCTCCGTGGCCTTGACCGCGGGGATGCCGGCCAGGCGGTCGGTGACCAGGGTGTGCACCTCGGCCACGTCCGACACCCGCACCTGGATCATGGCGTCGTGCTGCCCGGTGGTGATGGCGCAGTACTCCACCTCCGGCATGCGGGCCAGTTCCGCGCGGAACTGCTTCCACATCTGCTGCCGCACGGTCACGAAGATGAGCGCGGTGATGCCGAGCCCGGCCCTGACGTGGTCGATCTCGGCGGTGAAGCGCTTGATGGCGCCGTCGGCGCGCAGGGCCTCGAAGCGGGTGTAGGCGTTCGCCCGCGAGATGCCCACCCGCTCGGCCAGCGCGGCGACCGAGATGCGGCCGTTCTCGCGCAGGACCTGCAGGATCTTCAAATGGACGGCGTCCAGCTCCAGGCCGATGCCGATCCGTCCAGAGCGCAACCCACTCTCTCCACCATTTCTGGAAATTTCCGCCACCAGTACCACACTCCTCGACAAACCGTCTCACCGACGTGACACGGGCTGGACGTTCTGCCGGACAATCCACGACAACTTTCACAGAATATCTGGAGGACCCATGGCGACCCGCTCGCAGACGGCGGCTGTACTGCTCGCCGGTGCACTCGCCCTCGCCGCCTGCGGAAGCGGCGGCTCCAAGACCCCCGCTGCCGGCGGCGCCGCGGCAGGCAAGACCCTCGTCATCGACACCTCCTTCGACCTCAAGACCGGCGACCCGGGCCGCACCTACGAGCCGACCGGCCTCATCATCGGCAAGGCGGCCTACGAGACACTTCTCACCTTCGACGGCCCCGACGTGACCAAGCCCGTCCCCGCGCTGGCCGAGTCGTACGAGCTGTCGCAGGACGGCAAGACGCTCACGCTCAAGCTGAAGCAGGGCGCGGTCTTCGCCGACGGCTCCCCGGTCACCGCCGACGACGTGGTCTTCTCGCTGACCCGCGTGCGCGACATGAAGGGCACCCCGTCGTTCCTGCTGGACGGCGTGGAGGTGGCCAAGGACGGCGACTCGACGATCAAGCTGACGTCGAAGACGGCCAACCCGGCGCTGCCGTTCATCCTGCCGAACCCGGCGCTCGGGATCATCAACAGCAAGGTCGCCCAGCAGCACGGCGCGACCACCGACGCCAAGGACAAGGCGGAGCAGTACCTGAACTCGGCCTCGCTCGGCTCCGGCCCGTACGCGATCGAGTCCTTCAACGTCAGCAGCCAGGTCGTGCTCAAGGCCAACCCGAAGTACTACGGGACCAAGCCCGCCTACGACAAGGTCGTCATCCGCAACGTCGAGGCGGCCACGCAGAAGCTGAACGTCCAGCGCGGCGACAGCCAGGTGGCGCTCAACCTGTCCGGCGACCAGGTCACCGGCATGCCGAACACGCTGCAGGTCAAGAAGACCGCCTCGGCCAACGTCATCTTCCTGCTGGCCAACCAGAACTCCGAGATCAGCAAGACCACCACGAACGCCAAGTTCGTCGAGGCCGTGCGCAAGGGCGTCGACTACGCGGGCCTGCTGGAGCTGGCCGGCGAGGGCTCGACGCAGGCGCCCGGCGTGATCCCGTCGCAGCTGCTCGGCGCGCTGCCCGCCGACCAGGCCGCCAAGCGGGACGTCGAGGGCGCCAAGGCCGCGCTGGCCGCCAGCGGGCTGTCCAACCCGAGCGTCAAGCTGGAGTACCCGAGCGAGCTGACCGTCAACGGCCTGTCCTTCCAGCCGCTGGCCGAGCGCATCCAGGCCAACCTCAAGGAGGTCGGCATCACGGTCGAACTGGCCCCCGCGCCGGTCGCCACCGCCCTGGACAACTACCGCAACGGCAAGGAGGAGATGGGCCTGTGGTACTGGGGCCCTGACTACCCGGACCCCAGCGACTACCTGGCCTTCCTGCCCGGCAAGACCGTCGGCCTGCGCGCCGGCTGGAAGCCCGGCGCGGCCAAGGAGATCGAGGCGGCCGGCGACAAGGCGGCGGCCACCATCGGCGACGACGCCCGCAAGACCGTCTACCAGGACGTCCAGACCAAGCTCAACGCGGGCGGCCCGTTCGTCCCGCTGATCCAGCCGAGCCAGAACATCGTGACCGCCGCCACGGTGACCGGCCTGGAGTACCACCCGGTCTGGACCGTCGACGTGGCCGACCTCGGCGTGAAGTGAAGACCACCGGCACCCGGGCCCGGCACCCCCTGGCCCGGTTCCTGATCCGCCGGATCCTCATCGCCCTGCTGCTGGCCTGGGGGATCACGCTGGTCACGTTCGTGCTGACCAACATGGTGCCCGGCGACCCCGTCGCCGCCAACCTGGGCCAGCGGGCGCTCGGCGACCCGGCGATCGTCGCGCAGTGGAAGGCCGAGCACGGCCTGGACAAGCCGCTGCCGGAGCAGTACGTGCTGCACCTGCAGGGCATCCTCCAGGGGGACCTGGGCACCAGCCAGCAGAGCCACCGCCCGGTCAGCGACGACCTCGCCGAGTTCGTCCCGGCGACGCTGGAGCTGGCCGGGGCGGCGATCCTGATCTCGCTGGTGCTGGGCGTGGCGTTCGGCGTCGTGGCGGCCCTGCGCCGCGACCGGCTGCCCGACCACCTGCTGCGGGTGCTGAGCCTGATCGGCATCTCGGTGCCCACGTTCTGGCTGGCGTTGCTCGCCTTCTACGTCTTCTTCTACCGCCTGCAGCTCACCCCGGGCAGCGGCCGCATCGACCCCGGCATGACCGCGCCCGGGCCGATCACCGGCCTGCACACGCTCGACGCGGCGCTGACCGGGCAGTGGGACGTCTTCGCCAGCGCCGTCGGCCACCTCATCACCCCCGCGCTGGTGCTGGCCCTCTACACGATCGGCCTGCTGACCCGCTTCACCCGCAGCGCGGTGCTGGAGGTGCTGGGCCAGGACTACGTGCGCGCCGCGCGGGCCAAGGGACTGCCGGGGCGGACGGTCCTGTTCCGCTACGTCCTGCGCTCGGCCCTGGTGCCCATCATCACCGTGGCCGGTCTGGCGTTCGGCTCGCTGCTGTCCGGGACCGTGCTGGTCGAGGCGATCTTCGCCTGGCCGGGCGTGGGCCAGTACGCGTACAAGAGCGCGACCTCGCTCGACCTGCCCGCGGTGATGGGCGTCGGCCTGGTGGTCGGCGTCGTGTACCTGGTCATCAACCTGATCGTGGACGTGTTGTACGGGATCATCGACCCGCGAGTGAGGCTGCAATGAGGCGTGCTCTGAGGCGTGACCCGCTCGCGCCCCGCAGGCGGCGCGTGCCCGAGGCGTGGCGGCAGCCGCTGGCCGTGGCCGGGGCCGTCATCGCGCTGGCCTGGCTGGTCATCGCGCTGGCCGCGCCGTTCCTGGCCCCGCACGACCCGCTCGCCCAGGACCTGCCCCGCCTGGCCGAGCCGGGCCCCGGGCACTGGTTCGGCACCGACCAGCTCGGCCGCGACATCCTCAGCCGCGTCATGTACGGCGCCCGCGTCTCCATCCCGCTCACCCTGCTCCTGGTGGCCATGAGCGTGCTGGTCGGCGGGTTGCTCGGGGCTGCCGCCGGATATTTCGGCAAGTGGGTGGGTGAGACCATCATGCGGATCGCCGACCTGGTCTTCGCCTTCCCCACGGTCATCCTGGCCATGGTCGTGGCCGCGGCGCTCGGGGCCAGCCTGACCAACGCGGTGCTGGCCGTACTCGTGGTCGCCTGGCCCGCCTACGCCCGCGTCACCCGCGGCCTCGTGCTCGGCGTGCGCGAGCGGGAGTTCGTGCTCAGCGGGCGGCTGCTCGGCTTCTCGCCCTGGCGCTCGCTGCGGGTGGACGTGCTGCCCAACGTGACCGGCCCCGTCCTGGTGCTGGCCACGCTCGACATCGGCACCGCGCTGCTGCTCCTGTCCGGCCTCAGCTTCCTGGGCCTCGGCGCCAAGCCGCCGTCGCCCGAGTGGGGCGCGATGGTCGCCTCGGGCGTGGAGGTCTTCGACTCCTGGTGGGTGGCGACCTTCCCCGGTCTGGCCATCCTGACCGTGGTGCTGGCCTTCAACTTCCTCGGCGACACCCTGCGCGACGCCCTCGACCCGCGCACGGCCCGCGCCATCAAGGAGCGCGCACTGTGAAGATCACCGACCTGAAGGTGGACATCCACGGACGGCAGATCCTCAAGGGCGTCTCCGTCTCCCTGCGGGAGGGCCGCGTCCACGGCCTGGCCGGAGAGTCGGGCTCGGGCAAGACCATGACCGGCCTGGCCGCCCTCGGCCTGCTCCCGCACGGCGCGAGCGCGACGGGCTCGATCGTCCACAACGACCGCAACCTGCTCGAACTGTCCGCCAAAGAGCTCAACAAGGTACGCGGCGGCGAGGTCGCCATGGTCTTCCAGGACCCCGCCACCAGCCTGCACCCCATGCTCACCGTCGGCAGACAGCTCACCGAGCACATGCGCCACCACCTCGGCCTGGGCAAGGCCGAGGCGCGGGCGCGGGCCGTCGAACTGCTCGGCAAGGTCCGCATCCCCGGCGCCGACGAGGCGTACGGGCGCTACCCCCACCAGTTCTCCGGCGGCATGCGACAGCGCATCGCCATCGCGATCGCGCTGGCCTGCTCGCCCCGGGTGCTGATCGCCGACGAGCCGACCACGGCGCTCGACGTGACCGTCCAGGCGGGCGTCCTGCGGCTGCTGCGCGGGCTGTGCGACGAGCTGGGGCTGGCCGTGCTGCTGGTCACCCACGACCTCGGGGTGATGTCCGCGGTGGCCGACGAGGTCAGCGTCATGAAGGACGGCCTGATCGTGGAGAGCGGACCCCGCTCCCACGTCCTGCGCACCCCCGACCACCCCTACACCCGCTCCCTCCTGGCCTCCCTGCCCGAGAGTCCGCTCGCCCCCGCACCCGACGAGGAGCGCTCATGAGCCTGCTCACCATCGACGACCTGGTCGTCGAGCACCGCTCCCCCGGCCGTCCCGTCGTCCGCGCGGTCGCCGGGGCCAGCCTCACGGTGCGCGCCGGTGAGGTCGTCGGCCTCGTGGGCGAGTCGGGATGCGGCAAGTCGACGCTGGCCAGAGCCGTCTGCGGGCTGAACCCGGTGACCGAGGGCGCCATCCGGTTCGAGGGGCGGCCGGTGACGCCGCTCGGGCTGCGGCGCCGTACGCTGACCGGGATTCAGATGGTCTTCCAGGACCCGTACGCCTCCCTCAACCCGCGCCGGCGCGTGGGCGACCAGATCGCCGACGGCCTGCGGGTGGCGCGCGGCAGCACCGCCACCCCTGCCGACCTGCTCGAACGCGTGGGCCTGCCGAGAGACTTCACCGATCGCCATCCGCACGAGTTCTCCGGCGGGCAGCGGCAGCGCATCGCGATCGCCCGCGCGCTGGCCGCCGAGCCCCGCCTGCTCATCGGCGACGAGCCCATCTCCGCCCTGGACGCCTCGGCGCAGGCGCAGGTGGCCCGCCTGATGCGCGACCTGGCCGTGGACTCGGGGGCCGGGCTGCTGTTCATCAGTCACGACCTGTCCGTGGTACGCCTGATCGCCGACCGGATCGCCGTCATGTACCTGGGCAAGATCGTCGAGATCGGCGAGACCGCCGAGGTGTGGGACAACCCCCGCCACCCCTACACGCAGGCACTCCTGAACGCGATCCCCCTGCCCGACGGCCAGGGCACCCTGCCGGCGGAGCTGCCCGGCGACGTCCCCGACCCGGCCGACCCGCCGGGAGGCTGCCGCTTCAACCCGCGCTGCCCGCACGTGATGGACATCTGCCGCGACAAGGAGCCGGACTTCGGCCCGGTCGCCTGCTGGCTCCACGAGCCCACGTGACCCCCACCCCCTACCCCGGGCCCGACCCCCTCAGGTCTGACGGACCGGGATCCGACACCCCGCGCCCCTCCAGACCCCCCGAGGGCACCTCCGCCGAAAGCGACCCGACCAGAAGCGGTCAGACGGAAGGCGGCCAGGCGGAGGGCAACCCGGCGAAGGGCGGCCTGGCCGGGGACGTACCCGCCCAGCGCGAGCTTCCCGAGAACGGTCCACCTGGCGGCGCGCTTCCCGTGGGCGGGCCCGGCCAGGAGCGTGGGCCGAGGCAGGACCGGCCGCTCGTGTGCGGGATGAGGCAGGGCGGGCTTGGCCAAGGGGCGGCTGAGCGGGTGGGGGCGGTGCGGGTCGCCATGGCCGCGGCCGAGGTGGACGCGCTGGTGCTGCGGCCCTCGCCCGACTTCCGGTTCCTGGGCGGGCGGGGCGAGGGGTTCCTGGTGGTCACGCGGGAGAACTACGCCGAGACGGCCGACCCCGGTGCGCTGGTCCCGGCCACGGCCCGCCGGGTCGGGGTGGATCCGGAGATGCGGGTGCGGGAGCTGTTCGGACTGTCGGTGGACGCCGAGCTCGTGCCGGCGGGAGCCGTTCTCGCGCCTCTGAGGTTGCGGAAGGACCCGGGCGAGCTCGACGCCGTAGCCCGCGCGGCCGCGGCGGCGGACGGGGTGGTGGCGCGGGCGCGGGAGTGGCGCTGGTTCGGGGCCACCGAGCGGGCCATGGCCCGCCACCTGCGGATGGCGATGTTGGAGAGCGGCTGCGAGGAGATCCTGGGCGTTCAGGTGGCGGCAGGGGAGCACTCCGCGATCCCCGCGCACCGCCCCACCGACCGGGTGATCAACCCGGGCGACGCGCTCCAGGTCGCCGTGCGCGGGCGGTGGGACGGCTACTGCGCCGAGGTGGCCAGGGTTCTCGCGGTGGCCGAGCCGCCGGAGGACTTCGACGCCCTGTACTCGGTGGTCCTCGCCGCTCAAACCGCCGCCCTCGACGGTGTACGGCAGGCCCTCCCCGCCGCCTCCGTCGCCAGGTCCGCCCGGTCGACGATCGAGGAGTCCGGCTACGGCCAGTTCGCCGCCGGCCACTACGGCAGAGGCGTGGGCCTGGCTGGCGACGAACCGCCGCACCTGTCCCCCTCCGACCCCACCACGCTGGCCCCCGGCATGGCGCTCTGCCTCGAACCGGCCGTCTACCTCCCCGACCTGTTCGGCGCCCGCCTCGCCGACGTGGCCGTCTGCACGGAGTCCGCCCCGCGCCTCCTCACCACCCCGCCCCCCGCCCTCCTCGTGCTCGACCGCTGACGACCCGGGGCGGGGTGCGCCTCTTCTCCCGGCGCCCTGTGGCACGCTGGTTGACGACGATCATCGGGGGGTGTCGTGGGCCAGTTCG
Source organism: Nonomuraea sp. NPDC050540 (assembly GCF_044457485.1). Taxonomy (NCBI): domain Bacteria; kingdom Bacillati; phylum Actinomycetota; class Actinomycetes; order Streptosporangiales; family Streptosporangiaceae; genus Nonomuraea; species Nonomuraea sp. NPDC050540. The sequence goes on along the minus strand of NZ_JBITHA010000017.1, from coordinate 43,049 downwards.
TGCTGCTCATGCTCGTGCTGCTCGGGGCGCTGGTCACAGTGCCGCTCGGCGACCGGCTGGGGCTGCCGGCGCCGGTGCTCATGACGCTGTACGGCATCGTGCTGGCGGTGCTGCCGTTCGTGCCGAACGTGGACATCCCGCCGGAGCTCGTGCTGCCCGCCCTGCTGCCTCCGCTGCTGTACGCGGCGGCCAGCCGTACCTCGTGGCGGCAGTTCGCGGCCAACTGGCGGCCCATCTTCCTGCTGGCCGTGGCGCTGGTGTTCGTGACCACGGCGGCGGTCGCGGGGGTGGCGCACGCGCTGGTGCCCGGCCTGTCGCTGGCCGCCGCGGCGGCGCTGGGCGCGCTGGTGGCCCCGCCGGACCCGGTCGCGGCCACGAGCGTGGCGGGTTCGCTCGGGCTGCCCAGGCGGCTGGTGTCGCTGCTGGAGGGCGAGGGGCTGTTCAACGACGTGACGGCCATCGTGCTCTACCACGTGGCGATCGCGGCGGCCCTCACCGGCGGCTTCTCGTGGCCGGTCGCGGCGGGCGAGCTGGTGCTGTCGGCGGTGGTGGCGGTCGTCGTGGGGTTCGGGGTGGGGTGGGTGGCGGCCCGGCTGGACAGCCTGCTCGGCGACCCCACGTTGCAGATCGGGCTGTCGGTGCTGGTGCCGTACGCCAGCTACGTGCTGGCCGACCAGCTGCTCGGCTCCGGCGTGCTGGCGGTGCTGACCACCGCCTTCTACCTGCGCGAGAAGACCAGCGACGCCGACGACTCGATCGGCCGGCTCACCGGCGCCGCCTTCTGGCAGGTCGTGGACACGCTGGTGACCGGGGTGGCGTTCGGGCTGATCGGGCTGGAGCTGCACAACGTGCTCGGCACCGTGACCAGCAGGTTCGGCGAGGTGATGGTGTGGAGCCTGGTCGTGGTCGCCGTGGTCGTGGGGGTGCGGCTGCTGTGGCTGCTGCCGACCGCCTCGCTGGCCAGGCGCCTGCACCAGCTGCGCGGCGACGACTCCGAGACGCCGATGAGCTGGCGCGAGACGGTCGTGATGTGGTGGGCGGGCATGCGCGGCGTGGCCTCGGTGGCGCTCGCGCTGGCCATCCCGCTGGAGGTGCCGCAGCGCGACGTGCTGGTCTTCGTCGCGTTCGCGGTCATCCTCGCCACGCTGCTGGTGCAGGGCCTGACCCTGCCCTGGATGGTACGCCTGCTCGGCGTCACCTCCGACACCGAGGCGGAACGCGCCTTCGAGCGCAGGCTGGCCAAGCAGGCCGCGGGCGCGGCGAGGCAGCGGCTGAGGGAGCTCGTCGACACCGAGCAGGTGCCCGACGACATGGTGGAGATCCTCGGCCGCCGCCTGTCCGACATCGCGGTGCGGATCAGCCCCGAGCTGGCCGACGAGGAACGCCGCGAGGCGTTCGGCCAGCGCCTCGAGCGCTTCAAGATGGTGCGCCGGGTCAGCGACGAGATGATGTCGGCGGCCCGGCGCGCCGTCCTGGACGCGCGCCGTGAGCCGGACGCCGACCCGCAGGTGATCTCCCGCGTGCTGCGCCAGCTCGACCTGCGGAATCTGCGCTAGAGCGTGATCCACTCGGTGGAGGTGGTGACCTCGTCGAGGATCGCCTGGATCGGCTCGACGCCCAGCCCGGGTCCCGCGGGGACGTCGAGGTGGCCGTCGCGCAGCTCGAACGGCTCGGTGATGTCGGTCGCGTAGTAACGGCGCGAGCCCGAGGTGTCGCCGGGCAGCGTGAAGCCGGGCAGCGCGGCGAGCGCCACGTTGGCGGCCCGGCCGAGGCCGGTCTCCAGCATGCCGCCGCACCACACCGCGATCCCGTGCGCCCGGCACAGGTCGTGGATGCGGCGGGCCTCCAGGTAGCCTCCGATGCGGCCCGGCTTGATGTTGACGATGGAGCAGGAGCCCAGCGCGATCGCGGCCGCCGCGTGCTCGGCCGACTCGATGGACTCGTCGAGGCAGATCGGGGTCCTCAGCTGCTTGGCGAGCTGGGCGTGCTGGACGAAGTCGTCGTTGGCCAGCGGCTGCTCGATGAGCAGCAGTTCGAAGTCGTCCAGTTTGGCGAGCTGGCGGGCGTCCACGAGCGTGTAGGCGGCGTTGGCGTCCACCTGCAGGAGCACGTCGTCGCCGAAGCGCTCGCGCACCGCGCGCACCGGCTCGACGTCCCAGCCGGGCTCGATCTTCAGCTTGATCCGGACGTAGCCTTCGTCCAGGTAGCCCCCGACGGCCTCCAGCAGTTCGGGGATGGAGTCCATGATGCCGACGGAGACGCCGCACGGCACCCGGTCACGTTCGGCGCCCAGGAAGCGGCCGAACGACTCGCCGGACGCGCGCAGCTGGGCGTCCAGCACCGCGGTCTCCACGGCCGCCTTGGCCATCCGATGGCCCTTGATCGGCTCCAGGGCCCGGCCCACGCCGTACGCGTCGACCTCGGCGGGCAGCGACGGCAGCAGGAACCGCTTGATCACCTCTGCCGCGCCGTCGACGAACTCGGAGGAGTAGAGCGGCTCCGACATGGCCACACACTCGCCCCACCCCTCGGCGTCCGGTGTCACCACGCGCACGAGCAGCACGTCGCGCGAGGTCTCGGTGCCGAACGAGGTGCGGAACGGCGCCACCAAGGGCATCGCGATCCTGCGCAGCTCTACTCCTGTGATTTTCACGCCTTCTCCACTACGTAGTACTTCTTGTCATGAAATCCGGTGACCTTGCGGCCTTCGGCCAGCATGCCGCCCAGCACGTCGCGTACGGCATGCCGCCACGCCTTGGCCGTTCCCGGATCAACGCCGCGCAACCCCTCCACATCGGCGGGGATCGCCACCAGCACGACCGGCGCGTCCAGGTCACCGGGCACCGGCTTGCCGCCCTCGTTGCGCAGGGCCACCACCGTTCCCGTGGGGATGTCCGGCGCGTGCGGCTCCCGCCGTACCGCCGCCTCGACGTGCGGCGCGGTCAGCTCCCAGACGGCGAGCACCCGATCGGACTCGTCGCCCTGGTTGATCGCGTCGCCCATGATCCCGTAGAAGCTGGGCAGGTACTCGTGCGGCCTGGCCCCCAGCTTGGCGAGGTTGAAGTGCGCGTTGCGGCGCACGAGGGGGTCGTAGGTCCAGGAGATGCGCGTCAGCCCGCGCTCCAGCGCCCAGCGGCGCTGGTGCATCTTGAGCTCGAACCCTATGCCGCGCCCGACGGCCGCACCGGTGATGTGCGAGTGCAGTACGCCGCCGACCGCCATGAAGCCCACCGACGCGCCCACCAGTGTGGCGCCGTCGTAGGCGCCGGTGATGTAGTTGCCGGCGTGCGAGAAGGCCCGCATCAGCTCGACCGAGATGGGCTCGCCGCCCGGGTCGAAATGCCAGATATCACCGAACAGCGCGTGGACCTCTTCCAGGTCCGCGATCTCGTGAAGCTCCCTGATCGCGATCACGCATGCCCTCCGAGTCGTCCGTTGTCACGGCGACGGTAAACCATCGTGAGGACGCCTCGATTCGTGCCAGCCCACCAAGCACCCCCGCACCCTTGGTGCTCATGCCCAATGGCCCGATCTTCGTCGTGGCGGTGAGTGAGGCGCGGTCCGTACCGGGCCGGGGCGGACGACCTGGTCGGGTGTCGTGCGCGGGCGTTCGGCCCTCCGGCTCGGGACGGGGCGGTCGCGGCCTCTGGTCCGTACCAGGGATGTTTCGCGACCTGTACTGGTATCGGCCAGTTGCAGGGAGGATGATCCGATGCCGGCACTTCTCGATCAGGAGACCGTGTGCGCCTGAACCGTCCTGAGCCACCACCCTCCTCGTGACTCCCCTGCTCATCGCCGCTCCCGCCGCGGGCGGCACCCTCCGCCTCGCCTCCGTCGCCCGGCGGCTGAAGCCCCGCTCCGACGGCTTCCCGATCCCCTCCGTCGCGGGACTGGTCCGTACCAGCGAGAGCGTCCCCCAGGCCGAGGCCGTCAGGAAGGGCCTCGCCGGCTGCCCGCCGACCGGATCCAGGTGGACCTCGGTTCCGTCGTGGACGCCGGCCAGGTGGTGCTGCGCTGGGAGACCGCCTGCGGGGCCGCTTACCGTGTCGAGTCCTCCCCCGGACGGCACCGCCTGGACGCCGCGGCCGAGGTCACCGCGGGCGACGGCGGCGTGGACACGGGAGGTGGAGGTCAGGGCGGCCGCCAGACCCCGGTGGAACGGCCGTGGAACGGGATGTCACGCCCCTTCGCTGTGAAGACACGACATCAGTGAAAGGAGCAGGCGTGGCGTCACGATGGAAGACCTGGGCGGCGGCGCTGGCCGTCGCCGGGGCGGCCTCGGCCGTTCCCTCCCACCAGGCCGCGGCACAGGCGGACCCGCCCGTGCACGCGGTCTCCTGGGGCGCCAACCACTCGGGGCAACAGGGCATCGGTTCCCTCACCCCGGATCTCCGGACCACGTTCGGCGCGGTGAACCGGGCGGAGCTGCGCTTCGCCAAGGTCGCGGCGGGCGCGGCGCACGCCCTGGCCGTCGCCGGTGACGGCACCCTGTGGGCATGGGGCGCCAACGGAGACGGCCAGCTCGGGGACGGCACCACGACCTACCGGCCGAGCCCGGTCCAGGTGCCCGGCCCCACGAATGTGGTCGGCATCAGCGCGGGGTCCGGGCACAGCGTCGCGGTCACCGCCGACGGCGGCGTGTGGACGTGGGGCGACAACTTCGGCGGCCAGCTCGGCGACGGCACGACGCAGGACCGCCCGACCCCCGCCAGGGTCGCGGGGCTGCCCGGGGCCTTCGCCGTGGCCGCCGGGATGGACCACACCTTGGCGGTGCTCGGTGACGGCACCGTGCGTTCCTGGGGCAGGAACCTGTCCGGCAAGCTCGGCGACGGCACCACGACCAACCGGCTCACCCCGGTGCCGGTGCTCGGCCTGACGCAGGTCCGCAGCGTCTCGGTCGGACCCGAGCACAACCTGGCGCTGCGCGCGGACGGCCGGGTGTTCGCCTGGGGCAACAACAACCACGGCCAGCTCGGCGACGGCACCTTCGAGACGCGCGTCACGGCCCAGGAGGTGGGAGGGCTCCCGCCCATCGCGGAGGTCTCGGCCGGATTCTTCTACGCCCTGGCCCGCGGGGTGAACGGCGCCGTCTTCGGGTGGGGCTCGAACACCAGTGGCCAGCTCGGCGACGGCACGTTCACCGACCGGCTGCGGCCGATCCGTGCGCAGGCCGGGCCGGTGACGCAGATCTCCGCCGGTGACACGTCCGGGGCCGCGGTGCGGACCGACGGGCGGGTGGTGGCGTGGGGCGCCAACCACAGCGGCCAGCTCGGCGACGGCACGCTGACCGCGCGGCCGGCCCCGGGACTGGTCACGGGGCTGGCCAAGGTCCGCCAGGTCGCGGCGGGCGGTCAGTTCGCGCTCGCCGTCCAGGAGATCCCGCAGTTCGCCCTCAAGGTGAGCCCCGGCAGCGGAACCGCCGGTTCCGGCACCTCGATCACGGTGACCGTCGAGAACGTGCCGCGCAACGGCTTCTCCCCCACGGTCTCCCTGTCGATGTCCGGCCTGATCGCCGGCCTGGACTTCACGCTCACGCCGGAGACGCTGGGCCCCGGCGAGACCGCCGAGCTGACGATCGCGGGCTCGGGCGACGTCGTCTTCACCCCGCCGCGCAAGGTCGTCATCGGGATCCGGGGCAGCGCTCCCGGCGTGCCGGCCGAGCAGGCCGCCTTCATCCTGGTGGCCAGCGGCTGACCGGTGAAGCTCCGGCGGCGCCTGCCCGCCGCCGGAGCGGCTTCAGCGCTGCAGGCGGGGCACGGCCTCCAGCAGGGTGCGGGTGTAGTCGTGCGCGGGCCGGCCGACCACGGCCTCGGTCGGGCCGTGCTCGACGACGCGGCCTTGGTGCATGACCGCCACCGTGTCGCAGACGTAGCGGACCACCGCGAGGTTGTGGGAGATGAACAGGATCGACAACCCCAGCGTGTCGCGCAGCGAGCGGATGAGGTTGAGCACGGAGCCCTGGACGGAGACGTCCAGGGCGCTGGTGATCTCGTCGGCGACCAGCAGGTCGGGGCGGGCGCCGAGCGCGCGGGCGATGGCGACGCGCTGGCGCATCCCGCCCGACAGCTCCCGCGGGTAGCGGGAGGCGAGGTCCGCGGGCAGGGAGACGAGGCCGAGCAGGCGGGTCACCTCGTCGGGGCGGGCGGCCCTGGGCAGCTCCAGCAGCCCCTCGGCCACCGACTCGCCGACCTTCATGCGCGGGTCGAGGGAGGCGTAGGGGTCCTGGAAGACCATCTGCACCCGGGAGGCGCCGGTGATCCGCCCGGAGTACCGTACGAGGCCGCTGACCGCCTTGGCCAGCGACGACTTGCCGGAGCCCGACTCCCCCACCAGCCCGACGATGCCGCCGGGCGGCACCTCCAGGCTGACGGAGTCGACCGCGGTGAACGATCCGAATCGCACCGTCACATCAGTAAATTTCATGAAACCTCCCAGCAGGCCACCGTGTGCGCGATGCCGTACTCGGTGACCGGCGGCAACGACGTCGAGCAGCGATCGGTCGCCAGCGCGCACCGCCCGGCGAACGCGCACCCCGCCCCCACCAGCGCGGGCGCCGGCTGCGTGCCGGGGATGCTGGCCAGCGGCAGCGACCGGTCGGTCTCCATGTCGGGCAGCGAGTCCACCAGGGCCTTGGTGTACGGATGCGCCGCCCCCTTGGCCAGCGCCGACACGGGCAGCTCCTCCACCACCCGCCCCGCGTACATGACCACGACCCGGTCGCACAGCTCCCCCACGACCGCGATGTCGTGCGAGATGAACAGCGCCGCCGCCCCGCTCTCGTCGACCACTTCACGCAGAAGCTTGAGGATCTGCCGCTGCACGGTGACGTCCAGCGCGGTCGTCGGCTCGTCGGCGATGATCAGCTTGGGCGCGCCCATGAGCCCCATCGCGATCACCGCGCGCTGCCGCATGCCGCCGGACAGCTCGTGCGGATGGCACCGGGCCTGCTTCTCCGGCTCGGGCAGGTGCACGTGGCCGAGCCGGTCCACGGCCCGCCGGGCGGCCTCGGCGCGGGTGGCGCCCTGGTGCACGATCGCCACCTCGGCCAGTTGCCCGCCGACGCGCAGCGCCGGGTTGAGCGAGGCCATCGGGTCCTGGAAGACCATGGCCAGGCTCGTGCCGAGCTCCTTCTGGCTGAGCTCGGCGACCTCCCGGCCGTCCAGGCGCAGCGCGGCGTGCGTGACCGTGCCCGGATAGGGCACCAGCCCGCCGATCGCCGCCGCGGTCAGGCTCTTGCCGCTGCCGGACTCGCCGACGATGCCGACGATCTCGCCGGGCCGTACCGTCAGCGACAGGCTCCGCACGGGCGTGACGCCGCCGGGGAAGGTGACGGTCAGGTCCCGCACCTCCAGCACGGCCTGCGGATCGGGCGCGCCCGCCGGCTCCGGCGCGGCGAGCTCTTCCTTCCTCGCCGGTACGGCGGTGCGCGCCGCCCGCTTGGCCAGCGTGTCTCCGAGCAGGTTGAACCCGATGCCGGCCAGCGCGACCGCCACCGCGGGCCCGATCGCCACCTCCGGCGTGACGTAGATGCGGGCGAAGCCGTCGAACAGCAGGCGCCCCCAGTCGAAGTCCGGCGGCTGCACGCCCAGGCCCAGGAAGGACATGCCGGCCAGCCCCAGCAGCGCCCCGCCGAGCGCCTGGGCGAGGTTGAGGATGAGCGGTTCGGCGATGTTGGGCAGCACGTGCCGGCCCAGCACGCGCCGGCGCGGGACGCCGAGCATGCGGGCGGCCAGCACGTAGTCGGCCCCGGCGACGGAGGCGGCCAGCGTCTGGGTGAGCCGGGCGAAGCCGGGCGCGATGGCCACGCCGATGCCGAGGACGGCGCCGCGCGCCCCCATGCCGGACACGACCGCGGTGAACATCGCCAGCAGCAGTCCGGGGAAGGCGACCAGCGCGTTGACGGTGCCGGTGACCAGGCGGGCGCCACGCCGCGGCAGCACCGAGGGCAGCGCGCCGAGCACGATGCCGATGACGGCGCCGATGAGCGTGGCGGCCAGGGCCAGCGCCAGCGAGTAGCGGCCGGCCACGAGCACGCGGGCCAGCAGGTCGCGGCCCAGGTTGTCGGTGCCGAGCGGATGGGCGGCCGAGGCGCCCTGCAGGATGGCGCCGGCGTCGATCTTCTCCGCGGCCTCGCCCCAGATCGGCGGGCCGATGATCGCCAGCACCACCATGAGGGTGACCAGCACCGCCGAGACGACGGCGGCGGGAGTGCGTGGCATCAGGTCTCCTTGATGGAGGAGGTCGGGTCGAGCTTGCCGAGGATCAGGTCGACGGCGAAGTTGACGACCAGGACGATGGCGCCGTAGACGAGGATCACGCCCTGGGCCACGGGATAGTCCTTCTGGGTGATCGACTCGACGATCTTCAGGCCGAGGCCGGGCCAGGCGAAGACGTACTCCACCAGGACGCTGCCCGCGATCAGCGCGGTGAGCAGCAGGCCGCCGATGGTGAGGGTGGCGGTCAGCGTGTTCGGCAGCACGTGGCGCAGGTAGAGGCGGGCGGCGGGCAGGCGTTTGGCGCGGGCCAGCCGTACGTAGTCGGTGCCGAGCTCGCGCAGCGTCTCCACGCGGGAGATGCGGGAGATCATCGCGATCGGCCCGATCGCCAGCGCGAGGATGGGCAGCACGTACGAGGCGGGACCCGCCTTGCCCGCGGGCGGGAACAGCCCGAGGCCGATGGCGAAGACGGTGACCAGGCCGATGGCGTAGAGGAACTCGGGAACGGCCACCGCGGTGCCGGTGACCGAGGTGAAGGTGGCCTCCGTGCCGCGGTTACGGCCGTTCTCGGTCCTGATCGCCGCCCACATGCCGATCGGCACGGCCGCCAGCATCGCCACGACGGTGGCCAGCAGCGCCAGCCCGAGCGTGTTGGGCAGCCGGGTGAGGATCACCTGTCCGACCGGCTCGCCGGTCAGGAACGAGACGCCCATGTTTCCGGAGAACAGGTTCGCCACGTAGGTGGTGAACTGCTCCAGCAGGGGGCGGTCAAGCCCGAGCGCGGCCGTCCTGGCCTGCACCAGCTCGATCGGCGCGGCGGGGCCCAGCGAGGCGCGCACCGGGTCGCCGGGGATGAGGTGGATCATCGCGAACGACGCCACCAGCAGCACCCCCAGCGACACGATGAAGCGCACCAGATGCCGCAGCACTCAGCCTCCTTCGGTCAGGCGGATGGACGTGGGGATGAGGACCGTGGCGACCAGGTCGAACGTCGCGCCCTTGCCGGCCACGAGCACGGTGTTCTCGGTGACCGGGACCAGGTCGGAGTTGCCGAACAGCGCGGTCTCGGCCTCCAGCCAGAGCTTGCAGCCCTCCTCGCCCGGCTTGAGCTTGGCCTGGGCGATCAGCTCGGAGTAGCGGGCGTTGTCCAGGTGGGCGAAGTTGGCGCCCTTGGGCGCGGCCGGGCCGGACAGGAAGCCTTCGAGCTGCGAGGGCAGGAAGACGCCGATGGGCAGCCAGACCACGTCCCAGTCCTGGGTGGCGTTGAGCGACTCCGACATCTTGGTGTCCAGCACGCCGTTGAGCTTGACCTCGGCGCCGGCGCTCTTCCAGGCCGCGGCCACGTACTCGGCGGCCGCCTGGACGCCCGCGCCCCTGGTGGTGCCGTAGAGGTAGCGCAGCGTCAGCCGCTTGCCGTCCTTGACCCGGATGCCGTCGGGGCCGGGCTTCCAGCCCGCGGCCTCCAGCCCCGCGGCGGCCGCGGCGGCGTCGAAGGCGGGCACGTGGCCGGTGACGGTGTCGCCCTTGCACGGGCGGGGCTCCATGACCAGGCCGGTGGCGGGCCTGCCGGTGCCGCTGGAGGCGATCCCGGCCAGCTCCTTCAGGTTGAGCGCCTGGGTGAGGGCCTTGCGTACGGCCGGGTCCTTGGTGGGGCGATCCTCGCCCTGGTGGTAGAAGAACTGGCCGTTGCCCGCCATCGGGGTCTTCTTGAGCAGGCCGGGCGTGGCCTCCAGGCGGGTGCGGTCGGCGCCGTAGAAGACGGCCGCGTTGAGGCCCCCGGAGATCAGCAGGTTGGCGGAGGTCTGCTCGTTCGGCACGATCTTCAGCACGACCTTGTCGGGCATGCCCTCGGTGCTCGCGCCGCCGGGCGCCCACTTGTAGTCCTTGCGGCGGGTGAAGGTGTAGTGGTCGCTGGGCATCGACTCGCTCAGCACGTACGGGCCGCTGCCCGAGGTGGCGCGGGCGATGAGCGAACGGTCCTTGACCGCCTTGCCGCAGACGATGTACAGGTCCCGGGCGCTCTGCAGGATGAAGGCGAACGGCTTGTCGGTCGAGAACGTCACGGTCCCGGCCGCGTCGTCCGAGGTGGCCTTCATCCCGGGCGGCAGGAGTACGCCGTAGACGGGCGACTTGGTGGCCGGGTCGGCGATGTGGTTGACGTTCTGGGCCACGTCGGCGGCGGTGAGCTTGGAGCCGTCGGAGCAGGTGATGTCCTTGCGCAGGGTGAAGGTCACCGAGTCCGGCTTGACCTCCCACTTCTCGGCCAGGCCCGGGACGGTCCGCCCCTCGCGGTCGGTGCTGACCAGGGTGTCGTAGGCGAAGCCCAGCACGGTGTTGGTCACCGACAGGACGGCCGTCGCGGGGTCGAGCACTCCGGGGTCGGCGGAGATGGCATAGGTGAAGGTGCCGCCGGCCACAGGCCGGCCGGAGGGCGCTTGGGCCGTTCCGCCGCCGCACGCGGAGGCGAACATGGCCAGGCAGGCGAGCGCCGCGACTTTCTTCATACGGGACTCCGTGTGAGCGGGTGGGGGGGTTGGTCACCCACCTTCGTCCCTGCCCGGCGCGGGTTCTTCGTGCCCTGTGACGAAAACTACAGCCGCCCTCGTCCTAGGGCCCGAAGATCCGCATCTGGAGCATCACGGTGAGCCGGGCGTCCGGGTCGGCCAGGTCGAGACCGCTGATCTCGACCAGCCGCTTGAGCCGGTAGCGGAAGGTGTTGGCGTGCACGTGGACCTGCGCGCAGGCCAGGTTGACGTCGCCGAACGCGTCGAGGTAGGCCCGCAGGGTGGCCACGAGGTCGCTGCCGTGTTCCGCGTCGTGCTCCAGCAGCCGCTGGTACGGCCCGGTGGGCGTCTGTTCCTCCGCCGTCACGACGTCGGCCACCTGCATGAGCAGCGACTCGAAGTGCACGGTGGTGTAGCCGGCTGCCTGCCCGGAGGTGCCGCGGGCGCGCAGCACGCGCAGCGCCCGGTCGGCGTCGGCACGCGACCTGGCCACCTGGGCGAGGTTGGCGGCCAGCCGGCCCACGCCGATGTTGGCCTCGTAGCGCGGGCCCACCCGCGACAGGAAGCTCTGGGCGACCCGCACGGCCCGCTCCTCCTCCTCGCCGCCGGTGCTGAGCGGCAGCACCGCGTAGGCGACCGAGCCGACGAGCGCGGCGGCGGCCCGCGGGTGGATGGCGCCCACGTGCAGGGCGAAGGCGTCGCAGAAGCGCTGGCGGTCGCTCTCCCCGCGCGCGGGGTCGGCGTCGGTCAGGTCGGTGAGCTGGGCGGCCAGCACGCAGAGCCGTTCGGTGGCGACGCCCAGCCGGCCCGCCGCCTCGGCGGCGTCCGCGCCGCCGGCCAGCACGGTCGACAGCAGGTCGGCGCGCAGCCGCCGCTGGGTGTCGGCACCGGCGCGCTCGCGCAACAGTTGCAACGCGACGATCTTCGCGGCGTCGGCGAAGGCGCGCTGGCGCTGCTCGCTGAGCGGTTCGCGCACCGCCGCCCAGATCGAGCCGAGGATCTCGTCGCCCGACCGTACGGCGACCGCCGTCCTGTTGATGCTGGTGCCGTCGTGGAGCTCGATGTAGACCGGCTCGCGGCTCTGGTAGAGCTGCTTGAAGAAGCCGCGCTCGTCCAGCATGCGCTGGAAGCGCTCGGGCACCTGCAGGCCGAGCACGGTCTCGACGCGCCCGGGGTCGGCCTCGTCCTGCCGCCCGGAGTAGGCCAGCACCCGCGAGGAGCGGTCCTCGATGGTGACCGGCGCGTCCAGGAGCGCGCAGACCGCGTTGGCCAGCGCGAACAGGTCGCCCTGCGGCTCCTCGCCCGGCTCGTCGAGGTCGCCCTCGGCCAGCAGGGAGCGCAGCAGCGCCGCCACCTGTGACCAGGACGCCGCCCTGGTCAGCCCGAGTACGGCGATGCCGGTCTCCAGGACGGCGGCGCGTACCTGCTCGTCTACCTCGACCGGCACCTTGACCACGATCGCCGCCGCGGTCCTGGCTCGGTAGAGCAGGTCGCGGATGTCGCTCGCGGCATGGACGCCGACGGCCAGCAGGATGCCGCCCGGCGGTACCAGCAGCTCGTCGAGCGGGTCGTAGATGTGCACGCCGGTGACCTCGGTGCCGAGGTCGCCTGGCGACGCGGCCACTCCCATCACGGTGGTGCCGAGGTCGAGCAGGATGCGACCGAGGCTGGCGAGCGGGCGGTCGATCACCCGCTCACCATACGTCACCTCGGACATCAGACCCGCAACCGGTCCACCGCCACCCGCGCGGCGCGGCCGATCGCGGCGTCGGCGGCGGGGTCGCGCAGGCCGAGGCCGACGGTGCGCAGGAACACCGCGACGGCGTAGCGCCCGCCGTCGGGGAACTCCACCACGCCCGCCTCGTTGCGCACGCCCCACAGCGTGCCGGTCTTGCCGGAGACCTTGACCTCGTCGCCGAAGCCGGAGCTGAGCCGGTGCGGCCACACCTGGTTGCCCATGATGCGCCGCACCTCCTCGCAGGCCTCGGCGGGACCGGCCTCGTCGCGCCAGATCAGGCTGAGCAGCGTGGTGATCTCGCGCGGCGTGCCGGAGGTCGTGCGTTCCGGGTCGCGGATGGCCAGCGATCTGACCTGCTCCCCGGTCACCTTCTCCAGGTCGACCGGGCCCAGCTCCTGCTTGACCTGCTCGAACAGCTCGGCGCAGCCGCCGATGAGCCGGGTGCGCGACAGGCCCAGAGACCTGAGCGTGGCGTGCACCCGGTCCAGCCCCACCCGGCGCAGCAGCACGTCGGTGGCGGCGTTGTCGCTCATCGTCATCATGAAGTGCGCCAGGTCGCGCAGCGTCAGCGAGATGTCGTCGGCGCAGCCGGAGGTGCCGATGCCGCCGTCCTTGTCGGCCGCGGTGACCATGAGGCGCTCGGTGCGCTCCAGTTCGCCGGCCGCGGCCTGCAGGGCGTACTCCAGCACGATCGGGATCTTGAACACCGAGGCCAGCACCACGGGGTCGTCGGCCCCGAAGGCGACCTCGGCGTCGCCGTCCACCTCGCGCGCGTGGACGAACCCGGCGGCGCCGGCGGCGTCGAAGATCTCACGCACGCGGGACCGCCCGGCTGTTGTGCAGGTAGGCGGCGACGCCGTCGCGCATCACGAACGTGACCGTGCCGTGCATCCCGCCGTCCGCCTCGGCGGCGACGAAGTGATCGTCGCTCAGGTGGACGTAGCGCGTGGTCTTGCGGGTCGCGCCCATACTGGCCATGAACTGGCCGGGGATCTCGGTGATGTCCAGGCCGCCGTCCGCGCCGGTGACCTCCAGCGACAGGACCGGCCCGGTGAAGGTCCCGGCGTACGGCGTGGCGTCCACGGGCGACGGCCGCTCCGGGGGATGCGGCAGTCCCGGCACGTCGATCCCGGTCGTCTCGCGCAGCACCGGGAGCACCACGTCCTCGATGAGGCCGGCGAACGCGCCGCCGTTCGCGCTCATCGCGAGCACGACGTCGCTGCCGGGGACGATCCGCCACATCGTGCTCTGCCCGGGGGTGCCGCCGTCGTGGCCGAAGGCGCCCCAGTCGAACAGCTCGAAGCCCAGGCCCCACGCGGTGGCCAGCATCCCGGGCACGGTCGGCACCTCGGCCTGCGGCTGGCGCATGCCGGCCAGCGTCTCCTCGGCCAGCACGCGGGTGCCGTCCTCGGCCAGGCCGCCCGCGAGAGCCATGCGGCCGAAGCGGACCAGCTCGCGCGGCGCCAGGCACATGGTGGAACCGGCGGGCCCGTTGGAGCGGGGCATCTGCCACTTGGGGTAGACGACCTGGTCGGGGCCGATGTGCCCGGCGGAGGCGCGGAACAGCACGGCCTCCTCGCCGAACAACGCCGACTGGGTGACACCGAGCGGCTTGAACAGGTGCTCGGCCATCGCCTGCTCCCAGGTGATACCGCGCACCCTGGCCACGATCGCGCCGAGCACCGCGAACCCCGAGTTGCAGTAGGAGAACAGGGCGCCCGGGTCGTGCACCTTCGTGGTGCCGTGCAGGTAGGTCAGGTACTTGTCGAGGCAGTCGTCGCCGCGGCCGGTGTCCTCGAACAGGTCGCCGTCGAAGCCGCCCGTGTGCGTCAGCAGGTGCCGCACGGTGATCTCGGCCTCGTAGGCCAGCCCGAACTCGGGCAGGTAGTCGGTGACCGGCCGGTCGAGCTCGACCTTGCCCTCCTCGACCAGCTGCATGATCAGGGCGGCGGTCCACACCTTGGTCGTGGAGCCGACCTGGAAGACGCTGTCGGGCGTGGTCTCCACGCCGGTGTTCTTGTTGACGACGCCGGTGGCGGCCTCGTGGAGCTCGCCTCCCGCCCATACCGCGATCGCGGCGCCGGGCACGCCGTGCTTGGCCGCCGCCTCGTCCAGGCGCTTCTGCAGGTCCATGGTCAGCTCACCTTCGGGGTCGCGCGGGCGCCGGCGTGCACGTAGAGGGTTCCGTCGGGCAGCTCGAAGAAGACCGCCGAGAGCCAGTCGGGGTCGCCGGGGCGGCGGCCGACGAAGGTGACGTCGTCCACGGCGACCAGCGGGATCTCCTCCGGCTCCTGCAGGCCGGCCAGCGCGCCGGTCGACTCCATGAGCAGCGACGGCCCGCCGTCCTTGAGGCCGATCGTCAGGCGGGCGCCGGCCCGCTCGTAGACGCCGAGGTAGCGGGTGACGTCGACCTCGACCGGCTGCGCGGGCGGCCCGAGCGTGGGCGGCACCTCCAGGCCGTCGAGCTCGGCGAACAGCTCGGTGGCCACCGCGTGGGTGAACGCGCCGCTGTGGCCGCCGTTGGCCACCACGCACACGACCGTGCCGGTGCCCGGTACGACCCAGAGCATGGCGTGCTGGCCGATGGTGTTGCCGCCGTGGGAGACGACCTTCTGGCCGCTCCACTCGTCGAGGATCCAGCCGACGCCCCAGTGGGCGCCGAGCGTGTGCGGGTTGGGGATGGCGACCTGCGGCTCCCACATCGCCTGCGGGTTCTCCAGCAGCCCGCCTTCGAGGTGGGCGCGGCCGAAGGCGACCACGTCCGCGGGGCGGGCGCTGATGAGCCCCGCCGGGCCGCACGAGCGCATGAGGCCCCAGGCCGGGGCCGGCTCGCCGCCGTCCATGTGGCCCATGGCCGCGCGGAAGCGCAGCGCCTCCTCGGGCAGCGTGACCGCGTGAGTGAGGCCGAGAGGCTCGAAGATCTGCTCGCGCAGGGCCTCGTCCCACGTCTTGCCGGTCAGCTTCTCCACGATGCGCCCGGCCACGATGAACCCGGAGTTGCAGTAGGACTGGGTGGCGCCCAGCGGGTGGTTCTGCGGCAGGTCAGCGCAGGCCGCCACGTACTTCTCCACGCAGTCGTCGCCGCGCCCGGTGTCCAGGAACAGGTCGCCGTCGATGCCGCTGGTGTGGGAGAGCAGGTGGCGTACCGTGACCGTCCTGGTGACCTCCGGGTCGGCCACCTTGAACTCCGGCAGCAGCTCGGACACCGGCGTGTCCAGCGTCAGCAGGCCGCGCTCGGCCAGCTGCATCAGCAGCGTCGCCGTCCAGACCTTCGTCACGGAGCCGATCTGGAAGAGCGAGTCGGTCGTGCTCTCGACGCCGGTGCCGCGATGGAGCACGCCCGCGGCGTACTCGTGCAGCTCGCCGTTGTGCAGGTAGGCCAGGGCGGCGCCCGGGACCTCGTACTTCGCGATCAGTTCGGCGAGCCGCTGACCCATTGCTCCAGCCACGCGATGATCCTCTCGTTGTAGTCGTAACGGTGTGAGGGACGCCCCTGGACGATGAACAGGTGGGAGCCGCCCGGGTAACGAACCAGCCGGACCGGCACCTCCCGCTCGCGCAGGGCTTCGAACCACTGCTCGGCCTGTCCGACCGGGCAGCGTTCGTCGGCGTCGCCGTGCAGGATGAGCGTGGGCGTCGTGACCTCGCCCACGCGGGTGAGCGGCGACTGCGGCGCGGGGTCGCCCGAGCACTCCCACATCTTGAGGAAGTACCCCGCGTCGGAGGTTCCGGCCATGCTGGTCAGGTCGCTGACGATGCCGCCGGGGATCGCCGCCTTGAACCTGCCGGTGTGCCCCGTCAGGTAGCAGGTCATGTAGCCGCCGTAGCTGTAGCCGGTGACAGCGAGCCGCTCGGGGTCGGCCGTGCCGTCGGCCACCAGCTCGTCGACGGCCGACAGGAAGTCCTGGGCGTCGGCCACGCCCCACTCGCCGAGGGCGGCGGTGTAGAAGGCCTCGCCGTACCCGTCGCTGGCGCGCGGGTTGAGGGCCAGGACGGTCCAGCCGCGGGCGGCGAGCACCTGGTGGTAGAGGTGGACCCCGTCGAAGACGGGGGCCCAGGCGTTGTGCGGGCCGCCGTGGATGTCGAGCAGCAGCGGGCCGCCGTTGCCCTCGCCGGTCAGGAAGCCCTCGACGCGGGTGCCGTCGGGCGCGGTGAACACCCGGCTGCGCGGCGGGTAGAGCTCGACGTCGGCGAGGGCGAGGGCGGTCAGCTTCTCGCCGTCGAGGTAGACCTCCCCCACCGTGTACGCCGAGCCGGCCACGTAGGCCAGCCGCCCGCCGGCGACTCCGGCGCCGGAGACGCTGAGCTCGCCGCCCACGATCTTCTCCGCGGCCGCGGCCCCACCCCGGAGCCGGTACAGATGGGTGGCCCCGGCGTCGCGGGCGCAGAACAGCAGGTCGCCGCCGTCCAGCGCGGGCGGCGCGCCCGGGTAGCCGGGGCCGCCGATCATCACGTTCCTGTCCAGCCCGGTGACGATCTCCTCCTGGCCGTCCTCGCCGACGGCGAACAGCCGCGTGTGCCCGATCGGCCCGTCCTTGAACGCCGTCGCGACCAGCCTCTCGCCCAGCCACCACGCGCCCGTGCAGACGACGTCCTGGGTGGTCAGGCGCTTGGGCTCGCCGCCGGTGGCGTCCACGGCGTAGACGGCGCCGCTGGGGACGAGGTCGCGGTCGGGCTCCATGGACGTGGTGAACGCCAGCCGCTGGCCGTCGGGCGACCAGGTGGGCCCGCCGGCGTGGAAGTCGCCCTCGGTGACCTGGGTGAGCGCGCCGGAGGCGACGTCCACGACGAACACGTGCGCGGTCAGCCCGCGCAGCAGCCCAGGGCCGTCGGCCTTGTAGTCGAGCCGGTCGGCGACGATGGGGGCGTTCGGGTCGGGGCCGTCGGCCGAGGGTGCGAAGTGCGGCCCGCCGTACGCGATCCTGGTGCCGTCGGGCGACCAGACCGGCGCGCCGGCGCCGAGCGGCGCGGTGGTGAGCGCGCGCGGCTCGCCCCCGTCCATCGGCAGCAGGTGGATCTGCGGCTTTCCGTCCACGGGGCGGACGAAGGCCAGCGTGCCGCCGTCCGGCGACCAGCGAGGGAGGGTGCCGGTCGCCAGACGGCGCGGCTCGGACCCGGGGGCGGCGAGCCAGATCTGGGTGATGTTGTCGTCGGTGTCACGCTCGGCGGTGGTGAGCGTGTAGGCCACGGCGACCCCGCCGGGACGCACCTGCGGATCAGACGGTACGGCCAGGCGGTAGAGGTCGTCCAAGGAGAGACGGGGCATGGCCGAACGCTAGGCGACCGTCGCGGGCCCATGCTTCGGCCTTTGCGACAAACCACCGCCCCTGTGTTGTGCGCCACACCAACGCGGCGGGAATATCCGTTTGCCTCCCGTTGCTCATGTACGTCACTATGACGCTCATGTTCCGGCACGTTCACCCGATGACTCCCGCGATCGCCGCGGGTGTCTTCGAGCGTGCCTGCGACGGCCTGGAGCGCTGACCTCTCCCCGTAAGTCCTGACGGTGACCCGGCGGGGGGAGGTTGACCGGCCCGGCCACGGGTCACACATCCAAGGCTCTCGCGAACGGAACACGATCATGGCCAAGCAGGCCTACGTGCGGAACAAGCCGCATCTCAACATCGGCACGATGGGACACGTCGACCACGGCAAGACGACGCTGACCGCCGCGATCACGAAGGTGCTCGCCGAGCGGGGCGGCGCCACGTACACGCCGTTCGAGAGGATCGACCGCACGCCCGAGGAGGCGCAGCGGGGCATCACGATCAACATCTCGCACGTCGAGTACGAGACGGCCACCCGCCACTACGCCCACGTCGACATGCCGGGCCACGCCGACTACGTGAAGAACATGATCACGGGGGCGGCGCAGCTCGACGGCGCCATCCTGGTGGTCTCCGCGCAGGACGGGATCATGCCGCAGACCCGCGAGCACGTGCTGCTCGCCAAGCGGGTCGGCGTCGAGCACCTCGTCGTCGCGCTCAACAAGGCCGACGGCGCCGACCCAGAGCTGGCCGACCTGGTCGAGCTGGAGCTGTCGGAGCTTCTGGCCGAGCACGGCTACGCGGACGTGCCCATGGTCCGGGTCTCCGGGCTGCGGGCACTGGAGGGCGACCCCGAGTGGACGGCGTCGGTCGAGGCGCTGCTCCAGGCGGTGGACGACCACATCCCGGTCCCGGTGCGCTACGTCGACGCGCCGTTCCTCATGCCGGTGGAGAACGTGCTCACGGTCACCGGCCGCGGCACGGTCGTCACCGGGGCGATCGAGCGCGGCGTCGTGCGCGTCGGCGACACCGTCGAGGTCGTCGGCTTCGGCGAGACGTTCTCCGCCGTCGTGACGGGGGTGGAGACGTTCGGCAAGACGATGGAGCGGGGCGAGGCCGGGGACAACGCCGCGGTCCTGCTGCGCGGTGTGCGCCGCGAGCAGGTACGGCGGGGCATGGTCCTGTCCGAGCCCGGCACGCAGCAGGCGCGCAGCTCCTTCACCGCCCGCGTCTACCTCCTGACGGCCGAGGAGGGCGGCCGGCGCAGGCCGGTCGCCGACGGGTACCGGCCGCAGTTCTACCTGCGCACGACCGACGTGCCCGGCCGGATCGACCTGCCGGCCCCGGCCCAGCCGGGTGACACGGTCGAGGTCGAGGTGGAGCTCGGCAGGGCCGTCGCGCTGGAGGAAGGGCTCGGCTTCGCGATCCGCGAAGGCGGCCTGACGGTCGGCGCGGGCACGGTCGTCGCCGTGACCGGTTGAAGCATGGGACCCGTGGCGCCCCCTCACAGGCGTCGCGGGTCCCGTGTGCGCGAAGCGGGCTACGGCCGGATTCTGAGGAGGGAGCCCGGCCGTACCGCCGTGGCGAAGCGGACGGTGCGCGGCAGCACGTACACCTCCTCGGGCAGCGACGACTCCAGTGCGGCCCGCGCGGCGGCGTGCCGTTCCTGGGGGATGCTCTCCAGGGAGGCGCGGCGCGCGGCCGACCACAGCCAGTCCCAGACCTGGCCGCGCTCGACGCTGACCTCGAAGACGACCTCCTCGCACCGCACCCCGGCCAGCCCGTTGCCGGACAGCAGGTCGGCCAGCTCGCGTTCGGTGTTGAGGCGGTGGGTGAACGGCGCGCCGCCGGCCCCGGTGGTGAAAGGGGCCAGGGCGAGCGCCACCTGGCCGAGCAGGTCGGCCTCCGCGGGGCTGGGCTGGGCGAGGAGGCTGGCGGCCAGGCGGCCGCCGGGGCGCAGGAGCCCGGCCATCGCGCGTACGGCGGCCGCGGGGTCGGGCAGGAAGTACAGCATCATCCCGGCCAGCACGGTGTCGAAGCGCGCGGCGGGCAGCAGGATCGACGCCTGTTCGACGTCGCCGGACAGCACGGTGGCGTTGGACAGGCCGTGCCGTTCGATCTCGGCGTTGGCGACGGCGAGCATGCCGGGCGCCAGGTCCAGCCCGACGACCAGCCCGAGCGGGCCGACGGCGCGGGCGGCGGGGATCAGGCTGGCCCCGGTGCCGCATCCGGCGTCCAGGACGCTCTCGCCGCGCCGCAGACCCGCCTGGCGCACGAGCTCGGCGCCCACCGGCCCGAAGAAGGGCACGCCCACCCGCTCGTACGTCCCGGACGCCCGGTCGAAAACCCCGGCCATATAGGTCTTGGCGTCCACGCAGCAACCCCCAAACGCGCCGATCGAACCCCGCTAATGATCCACCTAACTGGGCACTTTTCAATGCTTGAGGTGGTTTGTCAACGGGCGATTCTGGCAGAACGCGGCGCCGCCCCCTTGGGCAGGCCGGCACGGGCGAGGTGAAGGAGGCTCGCGGGATCGTCCACGCCCAGGTGAGCGGCCAGAAGGTCGCGCGTGGGCGGGCTGTCGATGATCTGGCTGAGGGGATGAAGGGTATAGCCGCGCGTGGACAGCGTCAGCCAGAGCCGCATGAGCTCCCGCCCCCTCTCGACCTCGTCCCCCGGCGGCCCGACGAGCACCAGCGCCTCGCCGTCGTAGTCGAGCAGCCCCTTGCCGGCCGCCGCCAGAATCCTGGGCAGCCCGGCCCTGCGCAGGACGGGATGGACCGCCAGCGCCGCCCGCAGGCCGAGGGCCTCGGTCCTGGACAGCGCGAGCGCCCGGTCCGTCAGCCCGTCGAGGTCGTAGCGCCGATGCCGCGGCGTGAGCCGCAGCCACTCCCGCAGCTCGGCGGTGACCGCCGCGTCCCCGAACTGGTGCAGGTCCGCCGCGTGCAGCAGCACCGCCAGATCCCGGCAGGCCACCCGCCGCACCCCCGGCGCCAGGTCGCCGGGCAGCCGTCCCGGGTGATAGGGGCCGCGGTTGGAGCCGCGCCCGCGCACGTCCGCCGTCGTGAACTCCGTCCGGTACGGCCGCGCCGTCTCGTGCAGCACCCCGGCCCGAAGCGGCCCGGGATCGGCCCGGAACCCCACCCGCAGCCCCGCCGAAGCGCAGACGATCAGGCAGGTCTCCACGAACGCCCCGAGCCCGAGCCGCAGGTCGCGCCCGGTGGGGTCACTCACGGGCAGCGCCCGCTCCGGGTCCCAGCCGA
Organism: Nonomuraea sp. NPDC050540; assembly: GCF_044457485.1. NCBI lineage: Bacteria > Bacillati > Actinomycetota > Actinomycetes > Streptosporangiales > Streptosporangiaceae > Nonomuraea > Nonomuraea sp. NPDC050540. The sequence goes on along the minus strand of NZ_JBITHA010000017.1, from coordinate 22,061 downwards.
CGACCGCCCCGGCGCCCGTGTAGGTCAGCGTCCAGGGCTGGGTGTTGTGCGCGCTGGGGGCCCGCCAGAAGTCGGTCTCCAGCTCCCGCAACGCCTTCACAGCGCCTTCTCGTAGAACGTGTAGCCGTGCAGCGGCCGCCCGCCCATGGCCTGGAACTGGGCGGCGGAGCCGGGATTGCCACGTTCGACGTAGGTGCTGCGCAGCGTGTGATAGCCGCCCGCGATCAGCCCCCGGTGAAGCTCCCGCGAGAGCAGCCGCATGTGGCCGTGCCCCTGCTCGGCGGGGACGGTCCCCTTGATGATCAGGACGGCCTCGCGCCGGTACCGTCCCCGGGTGAGCAGCAGCCGGAGCTGGTTGACCAGGTGAAGATCGCCGCGAATGCGGGCCACGAACGCCGAGATGTCCGGCACGCACAGCACGAACGCCACCGGCCGGCCCGCCTTGGTCAGATACAGCAGCAGCGACTCGTCCAGCAGGAACGACAGCCCGTCGGTCTGCCGGGCGAGCTGCTCGGCGGAGATCTCCGTGTAGTACCCGAGCTGCGCGAAGGCGGCGTTGAGCATCTCCCGCAGAATCGGCAGCTGTTCCCCCAGCCGCCGCCGCTCCCCCCGATGGATCTCCAGCTCCTCGGCCGCCAGGCGGGCGTCGTCGAAGCCGAAGACCGGTTCGCCCGGCACGGGACAGATCCAGGTGTCGGCCTCGAACCGGCGCGCGAACCCGTGCTTCTCGTAGGCCGCCGGGTAGTAGGGGTGATTCCAGGCGCTGTCGATGAACCCGCGATCCCCGAACCCGGAGGTGATCACCCCGCCGCTCTGGTTGGGCAACAGCGAAACGGGCCCGAAGACGCTCTGCCGCCCCGCGGCCCGCCCCTCGGCCACGATCGCCTCGAACAGCTCCTCGGCCGCCTCCTCCTCGAACTCCGTCAGCCCGAACAGCTGCGTCCTCCCGCCCAGCTTGGCGTCGAACGCGGCGTCGGTGTGCAGGGTGGTCCTGGCCACGACCCGGCCGCCGCGGCGCAGGACGGCCAGCCGTACCCCTTGGCGGTGCCAGGCCCGGACCTGCGCGCGCAGCGGCGGCACGTAGCCCGAACCCGCCGGATAGACCCGATCGGACAGGGCCAGGAACTCCGCCAGGTCCCGGCGCGACTCGACGGTGCGCAGACTCACGCCCGCGTCACCGCCGGCCCGTCGCCGTCCTCGCCGGACAGCGGGGTGAACGTCGCGATGTGCGCCATGGGCCCGCCCTCGGCCCGCCAGACGCCGTTGGAGTAGCCCTCGGGCTCGGCGTTGTAGAGCCGGATGTATCCGCCGGTGGCGTTCCTGGTCCCGTCGGTCACCCACCGCATGAGCTCGCGGTGATGGCGGCTGCGCGCGAACACCAGCAGCGAGTCGCGGTCCTCGAAGAAGGCCAGGGTCCCGAGCGTGAACGGGAACTCCCAGTAGACCTTGTGCCAGCGGTACCCGCGCATGCGCTTCATGTCCCGCACCATGCGCACCCACGTGAAGGTGAGCGTGAGGATCGACAACGGCCCCCGATACCGCGTCGCCCCCACGAACATCGCCCCCGCCTGCCCTTGGGGCGGCGCCTTGCTGAAGTCGGTGGTCCTCATCAGTCCTTCACCAGCTAGCGAAAATGACCCACGAGCACCATATCCAGCAAACCACCGCACACCAGCCTCTCACTGATCGGGGGGCGAGGTCTGGTTGAGCTCGGCGAGCGTGACGAGCCCGTCGTCGAGCGCGCGGCCGACGAGTTCGCTCTTGGTACGCGCCGCCCGCCCCACGTTGGCGTACTTCACCCGGACCCGCGCGATGTAGGTGTCCACGGTCTTCACGGTGATGTTGAGCTTGGCGGCGACGAGTTCCTTGGACGAGGACACGAACCACGCCCGCAGCACCTCGGTCTCCCGCTGGGACAGGCGTGGCCGGCCGGGGTCGTCGTCGGCGATGAGCGCCCCGGACAGCGACGGCGCGGTGTAGGACTCGCCCCGCGCGACCGCCCGGATCGCGGGTACCAGGTGCTCGGGTCCCTCGCGCTTGGTCAGGTAGGCGAGCGCGCCCAGGTCCACGCACTTGATCGCGGTCGCGTCGTCGGTGTGCTGGGAGTACACGATCACGCGCCGGCCGCTGTCGACCAGCCGGCGCAGCTCGCCGAAGTCCGGCCGGCGCGGCACCAGCTCCAGGTCGAAGATCACGACGTCGGCGTCGGCGCCGGGTCCGGTCCAGACCTCGGCGAGCCGGTCCCCGGCGTCGATCAGAGCGATCTTCGGGTCGGCCCGTGAGCACCAGGAGTGGACGCCCGCGCTGATGGCCGCGTGATCATCGACGATCACCGCGGTGATCAACTCGCCACCTGCCATTGGGGCCTCCATCCAGACCGTGCCGCCGTCGTTCAACGCCTCGGCCCCCACGCCCGGCCTCACTGCCGGCCCGTCACACCGCCGAACGTGACCAGAAGCCGCGGCCAGCCTAGTGGCCACCGTCGGTGTCGGAGCCGTAGCGGGCCGTCCGTGGCTAACGGGCCATGAGCCGGGCCAGCCGGTCGTAGGCCGGGGATGAGGCCCCGGGCTGGGACTGCGCGGCCAGCCGGGCGATCTCCGGGTTGTGGACCGGGCGGGTCTCGGCGCGGCTGGGGTGGCGGGCGAACCACTCGCGGGTACGATCCGCGAGGCCGGGCAGGCGGGGGTCGTCGGGCGACCAGTCGTAGGCGGCGTCATGGTCGAGGTAGAGGGCGCGGAACTCGGGATGGGTCATGAGCTCGCGCTTCTCGGTGATCCAGACCAGGGCGTCCTCGGGCGAGGCCGTCTGCATGAGGATCCAGCCGTCGCGTTCCACCTCGACGGCGCGCTCGCTGACGCCGAGCTCGCGCAGGTCGTCGAGGTAGTCGGCGACCTGCGGGGAGACGAAGAGCCGGTCACCGCCGTGCAGCTGGGCGAGTTGCTCGCGGGACCGGGTCAGCTGCGTGATGCGGTCCTCGAGGTCGTGGTCGATCTCGGCGATGGCCGCCGCGAGCGCCTCCGGCCCCGCGTCGAGAAGGTCCCTGACGCGGGCCAGCGGCACCCCCGCGTGGGCCAGAGTCCTGATCTTGACGAGGGTGATGGCGTGCGCGGCGGAGTAGCGCCGGTAGCCGGAGGAGTCGCGGCCCGGCTCGGCGAGCAGGCCGCGCTCGTGATAGTGGCGGATGGCCTTGGTGGTCACTCCGGCGTAGTCCGCGAGTTGGCCGATCGTGAGCATGCCGGACATCCTTCCACCTCGGCATGGACGGGTCAGACCCGGCGGGTCAGGCGGCCGCCGCCGTTCCGGAAGCGCGCCCGCCCGTCCCGGACGTCGTGGAAGGAGACGAGCAGCAGCCGCAGGTACCCGTCGAACGTCTCCGGCGGGTAGCCGGCGGGCGCGAAGAGGCCCGGCCGGATCGGCACGTAGCGCTGCGGCGGGGCGGAGGTCGTGCCCCCGGCGAACTCGGTGAAGATACGCTCCTGCGAGGCGTCCGCCGGCTCGTAGGTCGTCCGCTCCTCGAGCTGGCCGTCGACGACGGTGACGTCGACGCGGAGCTGGTTGGAGCGGTAGGTGCCCACGTAGGGGGTGAGGTCGACGTCCTGCCGCGGCTCGGTGATCAGCTGGGGGATCCGGACGCCCAGGTGCTCGCTCAGGAGCCACCCCAGGAGCTGGTCCTGCAGCATGATCGCCGCCGGGTTGTTGCCGTAGGCGGCGAAGACCAGGTCGTGCTCGGGGATCACGCACAGGATGGAGACGCCGCCGGGCGAGGCGCCCGACATGGCCAGGACGGTCGTGTCGCCGAACGGGTACAGCACCCAGCCCAGGCCGATCGGCGGGGTGTTGGGGCTGCCCATGTCGTGGGAGATCCGCTGCATCAGCGCGGTCGACCCGGCCGACAGGACACGCGTACCGGAAGGCGACAGGCCTCCCGCCAGGTGGGTGCGTCCGAAGGCGAGCAGGTCGGCGATGGTGCCGATCGGGGTGCCGCCGGCCGGGCCCCAGGTGTCGGGCAGCGTGAACATGTTCGTGGGCCTGGGCTCCATGGTCTCCGGGTCGGGAAAGTGGCCGACGGCCGTGCTGCGCAGGATGGCCTGTTCGGCCGAGGTGCTGGAGTCCTTCATGCCGACGGGGGTGTAGACGTCGCGTTCGAGCAGGTCGGGGAAGGACAGGCCGGTCACCACCTCCAGCAGGCGGCCCGCGACGATCATGCCGCCGTTGGAGTAGCTGAGCTGCTCGCCGGGCTCGAACAGCGTGCCGCAGCCGCCGGCCAGGCCCTTGACGTAGGCGTCCAGGGCGTCGCGGCCCTTGTCGCCGGGGAAGTACAGGTCGGCGTCGATGCCGTTGGTGTGCCCGATCAGGTGCCGGACCAGGATCTTGTCCGCGGCCCCCGGTACGGCCAGCGCGAAGCCGGGCAGGTACCTCGTCACCGGCGCGTCGAGGTCGAGCAGCCCGCGGTCGACCTGCTGGAGGACCAGGGTGGTGGTCAGGACCTTGGTGACGGAGCCGAACAGGAATCCGGTCTCGGGCAGCATGGGCGCGCCGGTGGCGACGTTGGCGGTGCCGTGGGAGACGATGACCTGCTCGCCGGCCTGGTAGACGCCGGCGACGAACCCGGGGATGCCGGCGGACTCGCAGGAGGCGGCGACCTGGTCGCGGATCTGGGCTTCGATGGTGTGCGGCGTGTTGGTGTCCATGCAGAGCATCCTCGAAGCTTGCCCCTGGGGCAAGGTCAAGCCGTGAGGTTCAATCGCTTGACGCGGGCCCGCGCTGCAGCCACTGCCCGAACGTCCGGCGCGGGGGCCGCACCACCACGCGGCCGTGAACCTTCTGACCGGCCAGCTCCACCCGCAGGGTGACCGGCGCCTCGGGATTCCGCTGGTGCCTGACCTTGCTGTGCACCAGGTGCAGACCGTCGGTGTCGACCACGATGCCCGGCCGCGTGACCAGCGTCAGGGTCTTGCCCGTCATGCTCACGTCGATCCGCAGGGTGTCGTGCGTGATCACCGCGTCGGTGAAGTCGAGCGTGACGGCGCAATAGGTGACGGCGAGCTCCAGCCTGCGCGGCACCACCCAGCGTCCCGTGCGCTCGATCGCCCCGCTGTGGACCTGTTCGATCCGGACCAGGTCCTTGACCTCCGCGACGGCCGCACCGGCCGTGGCCGACACGGGCGGCAGGTCGGCGGTGAGCGGGGTCAGTTCGCTCAGGGTCCGCGCGGACAGGGCGGCCTCCAGGCGCTCGTCCAGCTCGTCCGCGCTCAGCAGCCCTTCCCCCGCCGCGATGCGGAGCACGTCCACCACACGGTCCCGGTCGGCATGAGAGGCTCGCAGCTCGGGCGTCGGGCGCTTCCCGGTGGGCGGAGTCTCTCTCGGCATGCTTCCATCCTGGTCCTGTCGAGCCGCTGCGCGCGACGCGACCCAGCCTAGCGGGGGCGGCTGTGGGCGGCCTCGGCCAGATCCGTCCACTCCCCGGCCGAGGAGTGGGGCACGACCACCCAGTCCTTCATCTCCCTGCCGTGCCCCGAAGGGTCGAACAGCGACGCCCCGGGCAGCTTGAGCGCGGTCGCGTGCTCGGCGGTATCTCTGACCAGCCGGAACACCATCGCGCCGTCACGTTGCAGGCTCGCGAACACCTTCCCCGCCCGGTCCTTGAGCGCCGGTCTCCCCATCATCCCGGAGATCCGCACGCCCAGATCGGCCAGTTCGGCGCCGACCTGCTCGAAATCCTCTTCCGCGCTCATCGTCAGTCGATCCCCAACTCCATGGCAGCGGCTCTTCCCGGTGATGCGATCGCCTCGGCCCCCGCCTCCCGGCAACACGGCGCTCAGGCTAGTCGTCGCCGGGACCCCGATCAAGGCGGGTCAGGCGTCACCGGAGGTCCGCGGGCCGCGGCTGCGGCGGTAGGACCTCTGGCGGCACGCGGGCGAGCAGTACGTCCGGCGGCGTCCGCGCGCGGGCTGGGCGAAGGGCTCTCCGCAGACGGCGCAGCGATCCGCCGGCACGGCTATTTCGTCACGCGGTGACGGTGTTTCATCACGGGCCGACCGGGCCGCGGCGACGAGATCCTGTGCCGGGACGAGCCCCCGCGGCGTGTGCCTGACCAGTTCGCCGTCGAGATCCGGGCATTCGCCGACGATGTCGTCGTCCGGGCACAGCAACAGGTGCAGCAGATAGTCCTGCGCGCTGCGCAGGTGCCTGATCCTCTCCTCGATCAGCCCGGCGTGGCGCCTCACCGTGTCCTGCCAGTGCCGGTTCCGGCTGCCCGCGGTGACGACTGACGCCTGTTCGAGCGGCATCGCCCCCGTCACGCAGCACAGGTACGCCAGCCCGATCCGGCGGAGCCCGGTCTCGGTGTAGACCCGGCGCCCGTTGACACGCGGCGGCTCGGGCAGCACCCCCTGGGACTCCCACCATCGCAGCGTCGAGGGGGCGAGGCCGTAGAGGGCGGCCGCCTGGCCGATCGAGACGCCGAGAGGCTCATCCATAGGGCCATTTGACATCAAGTCACCTTCACGTCTCAAGCTGGAAATGAGGTTAGGCATACCTAAGCCCCCGTGGTCCCCAGGAGGAACGACGTCTTGAGCACGACAACAGCAGATCCCCCGGCCGCGCTCGCGAAGGCCGGGGCCCTGGCGCGGCTGCTCGCCCCGGTCCGGACCCACCTCGTGGTGTGCGCGATCCTGTCGGCCTTGAGCGCGGCGGCGGGCATCGTGCCGTACATCGCCGTCGCCGAGATCGCGCGCGTCATGCTCGGCGACCCCGCGGGGGCCGCCGCCGCCATCTGGACCTGGGTGGGCGTCGGCGCCGCCGGCGCCGCCCTGTGGCTGCTGCTGCTCGTGCAGTCCTCGCGCGTCGGGCACTACGCGGACGCGGCGATCCTGCACGACCTGCGGGTGCGGATCGTCCGTCACCTCGGCGCGCTGCCGCTGGGCTGGTTCCGCGCCTCGGGCTCCGGCCGGGTCAAGCGGGCGATGACGGGCGATCTGGAGGAGATGCACGAGGTCATCGCGCACGCCCTGGGTCAGCTGACCGGAGCGGTCACGGTGACGGTCGTCGGCGCGGGATACCTGTTCCTCGTCGACGTCCCCATGGCGCTGATCGCGCTGGGCGTGCTGGGACTGATGGCGATCGTCTACCGCGTCTCCATGCGTTCCATGACGACCCACATGAACCGGCTCATCGCCGCCGACGCCCGCATCAGCGCGGCCAGTGTCGAGTACGCCGACGGGATCCAGGTGGTCAAGACGTTCGGCACCGGAGGCCGCGTCCTGCGCCGGTTCGACGACGCCGTGGACGAGCACACTCAGGCGTTCGCCGCGTGGGTCGCCGAGGTGCGCTACAGCTCGGCGACATCACGGCTGCTCGGCTCGGAGATGGCCGTCCTCGCCGTCGTGACCGCCGCCGGGCTGGCCTTCCTCAGCCACGGGTCGCTCGCCGTCGCCGACCTCGTGGCGTTCCTGGTCGTCGCGGTCGGGCTGCCGAACTCGATCCTCCCGGCCGTGAGCGCCGCCCAGGGCGTACGCAAGGGCCGGATGGGCGCGGCCAACATCGAGCGGCTGCTGTCGCGCCCGCCGCTGCCCGAGCCCGCGCGCCCGGAAAGGCCGCAGGGGCACGGCGTGGAGTTCGACCGCGTCACGTTCTCCTACGACGGGGTGACCAACGCGCTCGACGACGTCAGCGCCGTCTGCCCGCCAGGGCAGGTGACCGCGATCGTGGGCCCGTCCGGCGCGGGCAAGACGACGCTCGCGAGCCTGCTGCCGCGCTTCTACGACGTGACGGACGGCGCGATCCGGATCGGCGGAACCGACGTGCGCTCGATCCCGTCGGCCGAGCTGCTGGCGTCGATGTCGCTGGTGTTCCAGGACGTGGCGCTGCTGCGCGACAGCGTGGCGGAGAACATCCGCATCGGCCGGCCCGGCGCGAGCGACGCCGAGGTTCGCCGGGCGGCCGCCGACGCGCACATCCACGAGGTGGTCGAACGCCTGCCCGAGGGGTACGACACGCTGCTCGACGCGGGCGGCGGCAGCCTGTCGGGCGGCGAGCGCCAGCGGCTGACCATCGCGCGGGCGATCCTGTCCGGGGCGCCGATCGTCGTGCTGGACGAGGCGACGGCCGCGCTCGACGCCGACAGCGAGGCGGCGGTCCAGGACGCGCTGGCCACCCTGGCGATCGGCAAGACGGTGATCGTGATCGCCCACCGGCTGCACACGATCGCCGGCGCCGGCCAGATCCTCGTGCTCGACAGGGGACGGCTGGCCGAGCGCGGCAACCACGACGACCTGCTCGCGAGCGGCGGCCTGTACGCCAGGATGTGGGCCGCGCAGGAAGGGGCCCTCGCATGATCCGGCGGCTGTACCGGCTGTGGCCGGAGCCGAAACTGCTGGCCCGCCTGTGGCTGCTCACCGCCGCGCAGGCCGTCCTGCAAGGTCTGCTGCTCGGTCTGCTCGTCCCGATCCTGGACGCCGTCGTACGGCCGGAGCCCGACCTCACCGCGGCCACCCCCTGGCTCGTGCTCGGCGCGATCGGCGCGGTGGCGTACGCGGTGCTGAGCGTCATCGCCACCCCCGTCGGGTTCGCGGCGTCGGGCGCGCTGGCGGCGCAACTGCGGCGAGGGCTGATGCGGCACGTGAGCGCGCTGCCGCTGGGGTGGTTCACCGCCGAGCACAAGGCGCGGCTCGCCCGGGGCGTGACCGCGGACGTCGGCGACTCCGCGCACCTGGCCGTGACCGTCGCCGGTCCCGCGATCACCTCGACGCTGCTGCCCGCGACGATCGTCGCCGTGACGTTCGCCGTCGACTGGCGGATGGCGCTGCTGTTGTGCGCGATCGCGCTCGTCGCCTTCTGGGCGCTACGGCGTGCCGCGCGCATCGCCGAGATCGCCGAGATCGAGCTGGAACGGGCGTCGGCCGGGGTCGCCGGCCGGGCGATCGAGCTCGGTCAGGCCCAGCCGGTCCTGCGCGCGGCCGGGTACGCCGACGGCACGCCCAGGATGCGCGCGGCGCTCGTGGACCACCGCGAGACCTACCGTGACGGCATGCGCCGCGCCCGCCGGCCGTTCTTCGTCTACACCGGCGTGATCATGGGCGGCTTCGTCGCGGTGCTCGCGCTGGCGGCCGAGCTGGTGCTCAGCGAGCGTGTCTCGGTCCCCGAGGCGATCGCGCTGCTGGTGCTCGCCGCCCGTTTCCTGGAGCCGCTCGGCAACCTCATCGACCTCATCGGGGCGCTGCGCGCGATGACGAACAAGATCACACGCATCGAGGAGCTGCTGGCCACGCCCGCGCTGCCCGTGCCGGCCCGCCCGGTGCGCGGCATCGAGGCGGCCGACGTCGAGCTCTCGCGCGTCAGCTTCACCTACCCGGGCGGCCAGGCCCCCGCGTTGCGCGAGGTGTCGCTGCGCTGCCGGCCGGGCACCACCACCGCGCTGGTCGGCCCCTCGGGCTCGGGGAAGACGACGGTGACCCGGCTCATCGCCCGGTTCTTCGACGTCGACTCGGGACACGTGCGCGTCGGTGGCGTCGACGTCCGCGACCTCGATCCGGGCGCCCTGCTCGACGAGATCGCCATCGTCTTCCAGGACGTCTACCTGTTCGACGACACCATCGAGAACAACCTGCGCCTGGCGCACCCGGAGGCGACCTGGCACGAGCTGGAGGAGGCGGCCGCCGCGGCACGGCTCGACGAGGTGGTCGAGCGGCTGCCCGACGGCTGGCGTACCCGTGTGGGCGAGGCCGGCGCCCAGCTGTCGGGCGGCGAACGCCAGCGCGTCGCGATCGCGCGGGCGATACTCAAGCGGGCGCGCATCGTGCTCGTCGACGAGGCCAGCTCCGCGCTCGACCCCGAGAACGAGGCCGCGATCACCCAGGCCATCGCCAACCTCGGCGACGACCCCGGCCGCACGGTGATCGTGATCGCCCACCGCCCCGCGACCCTGGCCGCGGCCGATCATGTGGTCTCGCTCGACGAAGGCCGCGTCACCGAGACCGGCACGCCCTCGGAACTGCTGCGCACGGGCGGGGCGTTCGCGCGGCTGTCCCGGCAGTACGAGCGGGCACGGCACTGGCGCATCGCCCAGAAGGGACACCCGTCGTGAGGACGCGCCTGCCGGCCATCGTGCTCGCGGTGGCGCTCTCGCTCGCCGCCTGCGGCACCGCCTCGCCTTCCGCGCCCGAACCGGCCCGTGGAACGGTGACCGTGACGTCCGCGAACGGCGAGGTCACCGTACCCGTCACCGATTCCCGGATCTGGGCGCTGGACTACCAGACCGCGCTCAACCTGCTGGCGCTGGGCGTCGTCCCGGCGCACGCCGGGAAGTACGGCTACGACACCGACCCGTTCGTGTCCGCCGCCTACACGATCTTGACCAAGGCCGGGGTCGAGCTGGTCGAGCCCGGCAAGGCCGAACTCGTCGCCGCCGCCGGGCCGGAGCTCGTCGTCGGCCTGCCGAACACCGGCAGCGACACGATCGTCCCGCAACTGCGCGAGATCGCGCCGGTCGTGATCCTGCCCGGCCTGCCCGTGCTGGAGGACACGCTCGGCACCCTCGGCGCGATCACGGGACACCAGGCCGAGGCCGCCGCGGTGGCGCGGCGTCTCACAACGGCACGCACCGATCTGGCGCGCCGCGTCAAGGGCTCGGAGTTCGCGGGCGCCGCCGTATCGGCGCTGTCGGCGTGCGGCGAGAACACCTTCTGCGTGTACGGCAACGCGCGCGGCTTCGGCCCGATCCTGACCGAACTGGGCCTGAGGCGTCCCGCCCGGCAGGCGCTCAAGGGCAACGAGTGGGGATACGAGAACCTCTCGCCGGAGAACCTCGGCGAGCACAAGGCCGAGATCATCGTCGCGTTCGCCGGCTCGGTCTCCTTCGGGGCTCCGTCTCCGCTGGAGAACCGGCTGCTCGACACCTCGGGATCGCGGACCGGCGAGGTGGACTTCTCCGCGTGGTTCGGAGTCGGCCCGCTGAACCAGGTCTGGGTGCTCCGCGACCTCGACGCGCTGCTCTTCGGCGACGGGCGGGTGGCCGGCGCGGCGGACGGGCCGGCGCTGTGGGCCCAGGTCACCGGCGCCTCATGAGCCCAGGTCCGGCACGGTCCCGGGCGGCACGGGTGTCGTGGCTGGTTTTGGCCGTGTTCGCGCTGGTGGTTGTGGCGATCCTGAGTGTCGCCGTCGGGGCCAGGCCGATCGACGTCGCGGCGATCGCCGGCGCGCTCACCGGTTTCGACGGGTCGGGCGACCACCACATCGTGCGTGACCTCCGTCTTCCGCGCACGGCCGCCGGGCTGCTGGCCGGCGCCGCGCTCGGCGCGTCGGGCGCGCTGATCCAGGCGTTGACCCGCAATCCGCTCGCCGACCCCGGACTGCTCGGTGTGAACGCCGGGGCGGCGCTGTCCGTCGCGATCGGGATCGCCGTGTTCGGGGCCGGCTCGGCCGGCGGGTACCTGTGGTTCGCCTTCGCCGGCGCGCTGGCCGCGACGCTCGGCGTCTATCTGATCGGGTCGGCGGGGAAGGGAGCCGCCGATCCGATCCGGCTCACGCTCGCCGGTGTCGCGATGGGCGCGGTGCTGGTGGGCGTCACCTCGGCGATGATGCTGCTTCAGCCTCGCGTCTTCGACCACATGCGCGGCTGGAACGCGGGCACGCTCGCGGGCCGCGGCCCGGACGTGCTGCTCCCCGCGCTGCCCTTCGTGGCCGCGGGCCTGCTGCTGGCCCTCGTGGCCGCTCGATCGCTGAACGGCGTCGCCCTCGGCGACGAGGTCGCCTCCTCCCTCGGGGTGGCGGTCGGGCGCACGCGGGCCCTCGTGATCGTCGCGGTGACGCTGCTGGCCGGTTCGGCGACCGCGATCGCGGGCCCGATCGCGTTCGCCGGCCTGATGACGCCCCACGTCGCGCGGTGGATCACCGGTCCCGACCAGCGATGGATCCTCCTGCACACGATCGTCCTCACGCCGATCCTGCTCCTGGTGGCCGACGTGATCGGCAGGGTCGTGACCGCACCCGGCGAGGTGCCCGTCGGCATCGTCACCGCCTTCGTCGGCGCGCCCGTGCTCGTCGTCCTGGCCCGGCGCGCGAGGGCGAGCCGGCTGTGACCGAGGTGCGAGCCATGGCCGTGAACCTGTCGCTCCTGCTGCTGTGCGGCGCGGTCGTCCTATGGTCGCTGACCACGGGTGATCTCCGGCTCGGCGTCGACGAGGTCGCCGCCGCCCTGACCGGAGGGGAGGACCGCGTCACCCGTACGGTCGTGCTCACGTGGCGCCTGCCCCGCGCGGTGGCGGCCGTGGTCTTCGGCGCCGGGCTGGGCGTGGCGGGCGCGGTCTTTCAGTCGCTGACCAGGAATCCGCTGGCCGGCCCTGACGTCATCGGGTTCTCCAGCGGGGCCTACACCGGCGCGCTGATAGTGATCATCGGCGCCGGCGGCGGCTACCTCGACGTGGCCGCGGGCGCGCTGGCCGGCGGCCTGGCCACCGCCGTCGTGGTCTATCTGCTCGCCTTCCGCCGGGGCGTCCAAGGGTTCCGGCTCATCGTCGTCGGCATCGGAGTCTCCGCGCTCCTCACCGCGGCCAACACCTGGATGCTCCTGCGCGCGCAACTGGAGACCGCCATCGCGGGGGCGGTCTGGGGCGCCGGATCGCTGAACGGCATCGGCTGGGACCGCGCCGCTCCGGCCTGCCTCGCGACCCTCGCCCTGCTGATCGTTCTCAGCCGGTTCCAGCCGTCCCTGCGCATCTTGGAGATGGGCGCCGACACCGCGCGGGCCCTCGGCGTCCGCGTCGAAGGCAGCCGCCTCGCCCTTCTGCTCACCGCTGTCGTGATCACCGCCGCCGTCACCGCCGCGGCCGGGCCGATCGCCTTCATCGCCCTGGCCGCGCCACAGATCGCCCGCCGCCTCACCCGCGGCCCCGGAGTCACCCTGAGCGCCTCGGCGCTGACGGGAGCGCTGCTGCTGGCGCTCGCCGATCACGCGGCCCAGCACCTGATGCCGCGGGTTCTCCCGGTCGGCGTCGTCACCGTGATCGCCGGTGGCGGCTACCTGGTGTGGCTGCTGATCCGCGAACAGCGCCGCCGTTCCTGATCGCCCAAGACCGCCTGGGCCTTCAAAACGCCGACCGAATTCTCGATGAAGTCCGAACCTTTATCGCGCGGCTGCCATCCAACCCTACGAAAGATCCACATGAGAAGGGGGCTGATATACGTGCGGATCGCATGGGTGATAGCCGGAGCAGCGGTTGCCGGAATGCTCACGAGTCAGGCGGCGGTGGCCGAAAGCCGGTCGATTCCGAAAGACTTCCTGCTTTACGAGAAGCAGGCGCGCCAGGACGCCAAGAACAAGCACTGGTATGTCAACGAGGGCGAGGGACGCGAACTGGCCGAGGTCAACAACATTCAGTGCTCCAACGCCAGGCTCAAAGGCTGGGCCGACCGGCGTGACATCACTTTCAACCCGAAGAACGACGGCAACGAGAAAACCCACTCCTCGCGCGGCGAGCAGGTCTTCCTCTTCGCCGGCATTCCCGGGGCAGAGAAGATGATCAAGCAGATGCGCGAGCGGATGGCGCGATGCGAGGGCGTCAAGGTCGTCCTGGCGGCGATCGGCGACGGGGCGGTGGGCGGATCGCGCACGGTCAGGCAGGCGGGCGCGGTCACGCAGGTCCAGAAGTTCGTGGCGGTCCGCAAGGGTGCCGCGGTCGCGCTGTACTGGGACCTGCGCAACGACGCCAAGGCCCTGCGCACCCTCGCCCAGCACGGCGAGGACGCCGAGCGGATGGCCGCCAAGCTCTGCCGGATCGGCGGCTGCTGAACCGCACCGCGGGCGGCAAACGGCCTAGCGCGCCGGCAGCCTCCTGCCCTCCGGCCTGAAATGCCACGACACTGTCGCGAGAAGGAGAAGAAAGAGCGCCGGAAGCAGCTGATACCAGGCGTCGCCCGTGGCGATGTGCGAGAACATCCCTCCGGTGAACAGAAAGAACATGCCCGCGTACGCCCACTCCTTGAGCAGCGGATATTTGGGGAGCAGAATAGCCAGCGCTCCCAGGAGCTTCCACCCGCCCAGGAGGGTGAGAATGTAGACGGGATAACCCAGTTCCACGATCCCCCAGGCATAGGGAGGCGCCAGCGCCTCCCTGCCCTCGATCCTCAGAATCTGCTGAACTCCCGAACCGACGAGCCCCGATGCGAGCACAAGGGTGGAAACCCAGTAAACGATCCTTCGTGTCTTCGCCATATCGCATCGACTCCTCGCCGCTTTTGTTCGTGACTACCCGCGTCACGCTAGGGCGAGTCGATCGGCCGGCGCTTCTCGATTCCTGATCGATGCGACCGGTCGAGTCGCATTTCGGCGAAGACGGCTTCGATCACCCGGTCCACGGAGTCGCGGATCAGTGGTTCCCGGGTGATCAGGACCTTGAGGTACAGCGGACCCGACAGGATCGCCCTCGCCAGGTCGAGGCCGGGCGCCAGGTGCCCGCTGGTAGCGGGTGGCCTTCAGCCGGGCGACGATCTTGCCCGCCCGCGTCGTGATGAAGCGTTCGTTGAGCGCCGCGGTGGCCTTCGCCGGACTCGCCGCAGTGGCGTTCACCGGGCTGGTCGTGGCGGCCGTCGCCGCCGGGCTCGGACCGGGCGCGATCACCGTCGGATTGCTCGCCACCGCGCTTCAGCTGAGCTTCACCGTCCTGGCCTCCCAGCGGGGCCGAGGCGTGCGAACGGGTAAAAGGGCGTGGATGGAGCGCGCATTTGGCCACTGACCCGCGCACGCCGCCAACCGCACCCTGAGATGCCGGCGTTTCGGCATGAAACGCGGGTCAACAGAGGGAGAACGGCATGCGATCTCACCAACTCCTCCTCGCGTTCGCGCTGACGGCGGGCCTGGCCGTCGCGGCGGCGTCACCCGCCGACGCGACGGCCGCGGCCTCCACGTGCAGGGTGGAACTGAACTTCGTGGACGCCTACGACGTGGACGAGAACAACGGCGACGAGATCCGGATCAACCTCGCCGGATACATGTACCCCAGCGGCAACCGCTACGTCCCCATGAACAACGGTGACCGCGCCTACTCCGGCAACTTCGCCAACCCGTCCACCACCATCGGCACCACCGGATCAGCACTGTTCAGCCTGCGCGAGGTCACCCCGCCCGCCGTCGGCCAGGGCAAGCAGCTCGGCTCGGTCACCGCGTGGGGCTCCACCTGCGCCACGCTGTCCACCGGCCAGGTCACCTACGTCCCGCAGCACATCTTCGGAAGCGATTACTGGTACTACATGAGCCTGGTCATGACCGGCCTGTAGCCCCCGCCAGGACCGGGAGCCCGCTCAGGGCCGGCCGCCGAGCCACTCCCGGAAGGCCGGACCCGCGAGCCTGGCGTGCGGGCCGGGCAGGAACCCGCCCTCGGCGGCGATCTCGGCATCGGGCATGCCCGAGCCGTCGACGCCGACGACCTTGATGTTCCGGCGGGCGCCGAGGAGGGCGGCCGCCTCCGAGAGGATCTCCCTCCGGGGCCCGGCGATCTCGGGGATCGGCGTTCCCCGAGCGATCTCGCCGGGGTCGAGGGCCAGACCGGTCAGGTCCTCGGCCACGGTACGGCAGGCCACGAGTTGGGAGGGCAGGGCCGGGATGTAGGCGACGTCGCCCTGCCGCCAGTCCAGAAGCTGACCGACGAACTCGTGGAACTGCGCCGCCCGCAGCACACGGACGGGGAGCGGCCCGGACAGCAGATACTCCTCGTGCGCCTTCTTGGCGGCGAGAAACCCGGCGGTGGCCCTGCCGACCCCGATGATGGACGCCACGGTGATCCGGGCGACCCCCGCATCCTGCCCGTACGCGTGCAGGTTCCGGGCCGACGCACGGAAGAACTCCGTCGCCGCCTCCTGATCGGAGGTGTGCCACGAGGCGACGTCGACGATGACGTCCACTCCGGTGAGCGCCCCGGCCAGGCCCTCACCGGTGACGAGGTCCACGCCGGTGGCTCGTGACATCGGCACGACCTGGTGCCCCCGTTCGGTGAGGACGTCCACGACGTGGCGTCCCAGCCGCCCGGTCGCCCCTGCGACCGCGCACGTGGTGATGCTCATGCCGGGCTCCCTTCCCGGTCGCTGTAGTTCTGGCCCGGGGGCATGCCGGGGATCGGCTTGGCGATGAGCGCGGCCGGGGTGAAGAAGCCGATATGGGCGATCGCCATGATCAGCGTCCAGAGCGCCTTGTCGTCGTAGTGCGCGGACGCCTTGGCATACAGCTCGTCGGGAACGCGCTCCCCGGACGGGTTCGGGGTCAGGACCGCCTCCACCAGCTCCAGCGCGACCCGTTCCGCGCCGGTGAACAGGGTGGCGTCCCGCCAGGTCGCCACGGCGGTGATGCGCTCCTCCGGCTCCCCTGCCCGGCGCAGGTTGCCGGTTTCCCTGATGGTGAAGTAGGTACTGCCGAGCATCTGACCGGCCCGCAACTGCAGCAGGTGGATGGTGGCCTGCGGAACCGAGCCGTTCTCGATGACCTTGTGCAGGCCCGCGCCGACCTCCGCCATCTCGGGAACGAACGGGAGTGGGTTGGGCATGCGTGAACGGAGTTCGGTTGCCTCGGGTGTGGACATGATGAGGTGTTCCCTTCTTGTCGTGCCTCCTGGCGAACACGAGACGCCCGCGCCCCCGGCCCCGTAACGGACGAGGCCATGTGACATAGACCACCGATCGTGGGTGTTACACGGGGGTGGGGAGCGGCGTCCTGTGCGTGGGGCAGTACTGGGAAGGGAGCCGGGGATGAGTGATCACAGCGAGCGGCGGACGGAGGCGGCCGGGCCGTTCGATCCCGGCGGCCGCGCGGAGTCCGTGGACACGGCCACCGAGGCGTTCGTGACCCACCGCAACCTGCTGTTCACCGTCGCCTACGAGATGCTCGGTTCGGCCACCGACGCCGAAGACGTCCTGCAGGAGACCTGGCTGCGATGGGTGGACGTCGATCTCGCCACCGTGCGGGAGCGGCGCGCGTACCTGGTGCGGATCGTCACCCGGCAGGCACTGGACCGCCTGCGTACGCTCGGCCGGCGCAGGGAGTCCTACGTCGGGCCGTGGCTGCCGGAGCCGTTGCTGACCGCGCCCGACGTGGCCGAGGACGTCGAACTGGCCGAGAGCGTCTCGATCGCGATGCTGCTGGTGCTGGAGACGCTCCAGCCGGTCGAGCGGGCCGTGTTCGTGCTGCGTGAGGTTTTCGACCTGGACTACGACGAGATCGCCGAAGCCGTCGGCAGGAGCCCTGCCGCGGTCCGCCAGCTCGCCTACCGGGCACGGGCGCACGTCGCCGCACGCCGTCCACGCGGCATCGTCTCCCCGGCCGAGACCCGCGCCGCGCTCCACGCCTTCCAGCGAGCGGTCGAAACCGGCGAGCTGCAGAGCCTGCTCGATGTCCTCGCGCCGGACGTCGTCGCCCTGAGCGACGGCGGCGGCGTCAAACACGCCCTGCTACGTCCCATCGTGGGGGCCGCCGGCGTCGCCCGCCTGCTGGCCGTCGGCTGGTGGAAACACGACGGCGAAAGATCGGTCGAGGTGGTGCAGATCAACGGCGGCCCGGGGCTGCTCGTCCGGATCGACGGCGAGATCGACGGCGTGGTGGCAGTGCGCATGGAGAACGGCCACGTCACCGGCGCCTACCACGTCCGCAACCCCGACAAACTGTCCCGCGTAGAACAAGAAACCGTCATAAGCCGCTGAAACCCCGAACCGCCCGCCACGCCCCGACGGCAAGGAGAATCCCTGAGCCAACCCGTCACAGCGCCTTCGACACAGGGTGCTCGCGTTCGATCCGGTAGTCATCCACGAAAGCGAAGAACAGCTCCATCGGATTCACGTTCGCCGCTTCGGCCTCACGCTGGATCTCGACCGCCCAGCCAAGAGAACTATGTCGTCCAAGCTTCGTCCACAGCCACTCGGCGAAGGGACCACTCGGCCAGAAGTCGACTTGCTCGGTGACGCCGTGAACCTTGACGGCGACCTGATACCCGATCAAGACGGAGCCCAGGTCCTCGAGCGAGCGCACCCACGTCCCCGGACGGAGCCGAACCTCCTCAAGGAAATCGAAGACATCACTCAGCTCACCAAGTTCCCGCGGCCTGCGCTTCACCGCCTCAGCCTCTGACATGGGCCGAGCCTATCGGCGATCACATCAGCCACCAGTCATCAACCGACGCACCCAACCAGCACGATCACCTTACG
Source organism: Nonomuraea sp. NPDC050540 (assembly GCF_044457485.1). Classification (NCBI taxonomy): domain Bacteria; kingdom Bacillati; phylum Actinomycetota; class Actinomycetes; order Streptosporangiales; family Streptosporangiaceae; genus Nonomuraea; species Nonomuraea sp. NPDC050540. The sequence goes on along the minus strand of NZ_JBITHA010000017.1, from coordinate 3,881 downwards.
GATGGACCGAAGACCAGGTCCGAGCGCGTCGCCATCATCATCGTTATCGAACATTCTCAATAACTTGTCAGGTGCAGCCGTTGGCCACCAGGTAGCGGATCGCTTCGACGATGTCGCGGCGCCGGTGCTTTTCCGGCCTGCCACTGCTGGGGGTCTGGCAGGCCGGAACCGGCAGCAGGCGTTCCAGCAGCGCCCATTCGGCCGCGCTGGTGTCGGAGGGGTAGCGGCGCCGTCGCATCATCGGCGCCTCAGCTGCCGACGGGGGCGGTGCCGTTGGCCAGTATGTCCAGGGTGGAGACCATCCTGGAGGCCTGGGCCAGCACGAATTTGGCCCACTTGTCGTCGGGATACTTCATCGCGTGCGGAGTGATCGTCCCGTCCAGCAGACGGCTGATCCGGGTCAGCGCGGTGGCGAGCTGGCCTTTTCGTAGGAGATCCAGTCAGCGGGGTCGGTGGGAAAGCGGTAACCGTCCCTGACTGTATAGATCAACGGAGTCAGGTGCTCGCGCGCGGCGACCTCTTTGATCCACAAGATGCCCTTGAGGACCTGGTAGGGGCTCAGCCCGGCCGGGCGGGCTTCGACCAGCGCCATCCTGACGCGTTCACCGCAGACATTCTTGGGCAGCCTGACCTGCCCTCGGCCGGAGGAGGTCATCGCCGCTCACTCGCCTCGCAACAGCGCGGCCAGGCCCTCGTCCATGCTGAGGTTGCCGGTGTCCACCGCGGTCTCGATCCAGTCGGTCGCGCCGCGCACCCGGCCAGGTTGGCGTGCACCCGCTCGATCTCTTCGGGCGTGAAGCTCCGGTCGCGGAGCAAGGGCACCACCCTGCCCGTGGCCGCCACGAACGCCGCGCAGGCGACCACCAAAGGCGATGTACTCCTGTCGGTGACGAACGCTCTGGCGGGCGTGCTCGATCGCCGAGCAGGTCTGGCGGGGCACCTCCTGTCGCCGCTCGTTGGCGACGCGGTGCGGGCGGTCGACCTGGGCGCGGTTGACCAGGTGCATGGCGGTGCTGTCTTCGACGACCCGGGCTACCACGGTGGGCTGGCGCAGCAGGTCGGTAGCCACCTGGGCGGCGACCTGCTCATCGGCCAGCAGGTCCGGCACCTTGTTGGCCTTCTCCTGCTCCGACCCCGGATGGTTGACCCGCTGGCCGACTACGCGTCTGTCGGCGTCCTGGGTCCAGCGCCGGCGGCCGCTGCGCTCATGCAGAGGCCGGATGGAGGATCCGCGCGTAGCGTTCGGCCTCGTCCTGGATGGCGGCCAACGCCTTATGCACGCTGTAGGAGACATCGTCCTGGCGATGCGGCTTGGGCCAGCGGGAGGCGACCCACCGGTGGTCCAGCAGGGTGCTCACCGTGATGTCGAGGTCCTCGGCGTAGAGCGCCAGCGAGTCACGTACCGACATCCAGTCCGCGTCCGGGCTAGCCTGTCCGCCGCCGTGCGGGTTCATCGGCTCGATTTCCAGCGTGTAGTCGCCCAGGCGAAGCTGGATCTGGCCTTGGGCCGCGATCTGCTTCAGGCCGTCGGCGACCAGCTCGTCATAGCGCTCGCGGGTCACCCTTCCCACCATGGTGCTCCTCGCGTCCCTCCTCGCTCCAGCGCCTCAACCGGCCACTAGCGCGAAGTCTCCACCTCACCACAGTGCGTGACAATGCCCTGGAAAGAGAGTTCTCGCCGCCCCGCCATACTCGGACAATGCGTGATCAACGATCCGATGAGAAGGCCGTCACAGTGACGCCTTCCTCATCGGCTCTGCGGCGCCGCCACCCCCGCGTCCGACACGCGGCCGAGAAGTAGATCGTCCCCACCGGATGATCCACGCCCTCAACCCAGAATCCCGCGCACTCCCGGCAGACCACCCGCCGCGCCGGCGACGGGTCCCGGATCGCCTCAACCCGACGCCGAGTGCGCACCCGCAACCACCGCTGTCGAGCTCGACATTGGTCCGAACAGAAACGGGCATCCCGCCGCATCCACCCTGGTAACGACGTCCCGCAGGTCGGGCAGTAACGCTCTTCCCCGACCGTCACACCCCCACACTGACGCGACGCTCACCATGGCCACCAGTCCGGACAGCGCCACATCCTGCTCCCAGCGTTCCGGGCTTATAGCCGCCGTCGAGGCTACGCGATCACTTCCAGGTTCGGCGACCCGCTCTCAGATGGGAGGCGATATCACCGTCCGGAACGTCACTGACACACGTCGTCCACGAGCGACCCGTCCAGTAGGGCCTGGATCGCTCTTGCGAGCCGCGATGCTGTGACGCCAGGCGTATCGGGCGGGTCCCGTCATGACACAGAGGCTGCCCGGGGCAAGACCTACCGAGACCTTTTTCTTCTCCGCGGAGTGGGTGAAGTCCATAAGACAAGGAGAGCCCAGGGATACGGCAGCGACGACTGGGCCAAAGCATGGCACGCAGTCGACGTGAGGGCTGATGCCTTGCCCGGGCTGATAGTCGTTGACGATCACCTGGTCTGCTTCCTGATCCATGATTCCTTCGCGGACCAGGCGTGCAGCCAGCTCTCCTGCCCAGGATGGCAGTGCTGGGGCGGTTGCGCTCGCGGAGTTCCGAGCCATGCCACGTCGGACGTAGTCGTAGTGATGGCCGTAATGCTGTACCCGACGCCGCAACTGTGTCGACCAGCTGGTGGCGTCAATGATCAACAGCAGGGACTCACAGGCTGGTGGAGCCAGCCAATCGGGGATGTATCGCAAGCCTGGGACCGAATCTGAAGGCTGCTCCGCTACGCCATCGCCGGGAACTAAGAACAGTTGATCGAAGGAATCGGACATGCCACGACAATAGCCAGCGCCACCCTGACGGGATCCCCGATCATCCAAAACTCCGGTTGCCGGCAGCCGGACCGGCACAACCCCGAGATCAAAAGCTTGGGAACAGGCTCTAAGCTTGTTCTTTATCGTCCGGATTGTTGTGCTGAGCAGGGTTTGATCGTTTCGCGGACAGCAAGACGGCCTTGAGTGATCATGTGCGGTGTCGAGTCGCTGCTGATCACTACAAGGCCGTGAGGGTGAGTCTGCTGAACGATGCCGCTGGTGTCGAGTCCTTCAAGGAGCTGTCCCGCTTCCGCAACGACGTCTACGCCTGCCTCAAGGCGCGAGCCGATGCGTTGTTCGAGCTGGCTGATGCGCTGTTGTGCGAGCCGGGGCCGGTGCGCTCGACGGTAGATCTGACCTTGTCGCCGGAGTACCGGCGCGGGCATGGCGCCTTATACGGCGCGCTCAACCACGGCCGGATTGACGTGGCACAGCTCCGTGAGGTGCTGGCCGGGCTGCCGTTGCCGCGCTGGCCGGACGGGCGGATCGTGCTGGCGGTGGATGTGTCTCCGTGGCTGCGCTCGGACGCACCTTGCTCGGCCGAGCGGCTGTTCTGTCACGTGTACGGCCGGGCCAAGAGCGCCTCGCAGTTCATCCCGGGCTGGCCCTACTCCTTCGTGGCGGCGCTGGAGATGGGCCGCACCTCGTGGACGGCGCCGCTGGATGTGGTGCGGCTAGGGCCGGCCGACGACGCCACCGCCGTCACCGCCAACCAGCTCCGCGGCGTCATCGAGCGACTGATCACCGCCGGTCAATGGTGCACCGGGAACCCGGACGTGCTGATCGTGACCGATGCCGGCTACGACATCACACGCCTGGCCTACGTCCTGCGCGACCTGCCCGTCGAACTGCTGGGCCGTATCCGCTCCGATCGGGTGATGCGCCGCTCGGCACCCTCGCGCGAGGAGTTCCTGCTAAGGCGTGTTTCAAAAGGCCTTGAGGCTGGCCGCATGGAAGTGATCGACATACGACGAGGTCTCCGGTAAATGGTCCAACGACCAAGAAGCACCACATACCGGAGACCTCGTGGCCAGCGTAGCGG
>NZ_JBITHA010000016.1:0-286902 GCF_044457485.1 Nonomuraea sp. NPDC050540 | reverse complement strand
AGCAAAAACTCATCATATTCCAGACGAGGTGTTGCATGAAATACTTCATGCACTGGCTTTTAACACACTGTTGAGTTCTCAAGAAACGGACGCGTACTCCCCGGTACTGCGAGAGGCGCACATTTCGTCTGTCTCTATTTTACCAGATCCAGATGACCCTGTCAAACTGGCCATCTGGGTGGATTTGAGGCAACCCCGCTAACTTACTCCAACATCCGGCCCTTGTCCAATCAAGCGGACACAGCCGAAAATCCGGATCAGTCGTTGGGATGGTTCAGAGCCTAGCAGCGTTCCGATGAGCTCCGAACCCGGAGGCTCATCGGGGCGTGCTCGCCCTGCGTTGAAAACTGTAGCAGCACAACGCAGGTACAACGTCCAACTTCCCGGTAACGAATGAGTCTTCCCTCCATGCGTTACCGCCAAACATCACCCAGCCGGCAGGGCCGCGAGCTGTGCCTCCAGGCGCGCGATGTCCTCGCCGGACTGCGTCGCACGTGCCCTGACCTTGGCCACCACGTCCTCGGGAGCCTTGGCCATGAACTGCTCGTTGCCCAGCTTGGCCGACACCTGGGCGGCCTCCTTGCGCGCCACGGCCAGATCCTTCTCCAGGCGCTTGCGCTCGGCGACCACGTCGATGGCGCCGGCGGTGTCGATCTCGACGCTCACCCCGGTCACCGCGAACCGCGCGGTGGCGGAGAACCCGTCACCGGGCTCCTCCAGCCGCAGCAGCGACCGGATCGCGCCTTCCTGCGCCGCGAGAGCCGTACCGGAGAGACCGAGACGTGCGGCGACCCGCTGGCCCGGCTTGAGTCCCTGGTCGGAGCGGAAGCGGCGCACCTCGGTCACCAGCTCCTGGAGCGCGGTGATCTCGGCTTCCGCCGCCGGATCGCGATAGCGCGGGTCCGCGACCGGCCACCGCGCCACCATCACCGACGTGCCGCCGGTAACCGCCTGCCACAACTCCTCGGTGACGAACGGGACCAGCGGGTGCAGCAGCCGCAGCAACGCGTCGAACACATGGCCCAGGACCAGGCGGGTTCCCGTGCGGCCCTCGGCGATCTGGATCTTCGCCAGCTCCAGGTACCAGTCGCAGACCTCGTCCCACGCGAAGTGGTACAGCAGGTCGGAGACCTTGGCGAACTCGAACTCCTCGAACGCGGCATCGGCCGCCTCGATCGTGTGCTGAAGCCGGGACAGGATCCACCGGTCGGCCGCGGTCAGGTCGGCCGGGAGCTCCCCGACCGTGGCGCCGTTCATCAGCGCGAACCGCGTGGCGTTCCAGATCTTGTTGCAGAAGTTGCGCGAGCCGGCCGCCCACTCCTCGCTGACCGCCACGTCGGCGCCGGGGTTGGCGCCGCGCAACAGCGTGAAGCGGGTCGCGTCGGCGCCGAAGCGGTCGATCCAGTCGAGCGGATCCACCACGTTCCCGAAGGACTTGGACATCTTCTTGCCGTACTGGTCGCGCACCATGCCGTGCAGGGCGACCACCTGGAACGGCGGCTGCCCGTCCATGGCGTAGAGGCCGAACATCATCATCCTGGCGACCCAGAAGAACAGGATGTCGTACCCCGTCACCAGCACCGATGTCGGGTAGAAGCGGGCCAGGTCCGCGGTCTTCTCCGGCCAGCCCAGCGTCGAGAACGGCCAGAGCGCCGAGGAGAACCAGGTGTCCAGCACATCAGGATCCTGGACATACCCGGCCGGCGGCTGCTCGTCCGGACCCACGCAGACGACTTCGCCGGCCGGGCCGTACCAGACCGGAATGCGGTGACCCCACCACAGCTGACGGGAGATGCACCAGTCGTGCATGTCGTCGACCCAGTCGAAGTAGCGCTTGGCCAGCTCCGGCGGATGAATGCGGGTACGCCCGTCGCGCACCGCGTCACCGGCCTCCTTGGCCAGCGGCCCCACGTTGACGAACCACTGCAGCGACAGCCGCGGCTCGACCACGGTCTTGCACCGCGAGCAGTGTCCGACCGAGTGCACGTAGGGGCGCTTGTCGGCGACGATGCGGCCTTCCGCGCGCAGGGCGGCCACCACGGCGGGCCGCGCCTCGAACCGGTCGAGCCCCTGGAACGGACCGTGGGCGGTGATGACGCCGTGCTCGTCCATGACGGTCAGCGACGGCAGCGAGTGGCGGCGGCCGATCTCGAAGTCGTTGGGGTCGTGGGCGGGGGTGACCTTGACCGCGCCGGTGCCGAAGGCCGGATCGACGTGCTCGTCGGCGACGATCGGGATGCGCCGCCCGGTCAGCGGCAGCTCCACGTACGTGCCGACCAGGTGGGTGTAGCGCTCGTCGGCGGGATTGACCGCGACGGCGGTGTCGCCGAGCATCGTCTCGGCTCGCGTCGTGGCGACGACGACCTCGTCGGAATAGCGGATGGAGACGAGCTCGCCGTCGTCCTCGCTGTGCTCGACCTCGATGTCGGACAGCGCGGTGTGACAGCGCACGCACCAGTTGATGATGCGCTCGGCGCGGTAGATCAGCCCGTCGTCGAAGAGCCGCTTGAAGATCGTCTGGACGGCGCGCGACAGGCCCTCGTCCATCGTGAACCGCTCGCGGGACCAGTCGACGCTGTCGCCGAGCCGCCGCATCTGGCCGAGGATCGCACCGCCGGACTCCTCCTTCCACTGCCAGACCTTCTCCACGAAGGCCTGGCGGCCGAGGTCGTGCCGGGACAGACCCTCCGCGCCGAGCTTGCGCTCGACGACGTTCTGGGTGGCGATGCCCGCGTGGTCCATGCCGGGCACCCACAGCGCTTCCTTGCCGCGCATCCGCGCGCGGCGCGTCAGCGCGTCCTGGATGGAGTGGTCGAGCGCGTGGCCGATGTGCAGCACGCCGGTCACGTTCGGCGGGGGCAGGACGATGGAGTACGGCTCGCGGGAGCTGCCCGGATCGGCGCGGAAGTAGCCTTCGGATTCCCAGCGTGAGTAGCTCCGGGTCTCGACGTCGGCCGGGGTGTACTGGGTAGGCAGCTCTGGCGTTGTCACGCGGCCAAGTTTAGTGCCGCCGTTGACGGGATCGTCTCCACATGGAGAAGCGCCCCACCGACCGGCGGGGCGCTTCGTCGTGCTTGAAAGAGCTAGGCCGACTTCTCGCGCGGCGGACGCTGCTGCTTGGCGAGCTGGTCACGCGGGACCAGCGTCGGGATCGCGTGCTCCAGCACGGACTCGCGGGTGATGACCACCCGGGCGACGTCCTGGCGGGAGGGCACTTCGTACATGACCGACAGCAGGACCTCTTCGAGGATCGCGCGCAGGCCTCGGGCACCGGTGCCGCGCAGGATCGCCTGGTCGGCGATGGCCTCCAGCGCGTCGTCGGTGAACTCCAGCTCGACGCCGTCGATCTCGAACAGCTTGCGGTACTGCTTCACCAGCGCGTTGCGCGGCTCGGTGAGGATCTGGATGAGCGCCTCGCGGTCGAGGTTGTGCACGCTGGTGATGACCGGCAGGCGGCCGACGAACTCGGGGATCATGCCGAACTTCAGCAGGTCCTCGGGCATCACGTCGCCGAAGATGTCGACGGTGTCGACCTCTTCCTTCGAGCGGATGATGGCGTTGAAGCCGATGCCCTTCTTGCCGATGCGCGACTCGATGATCTTCTCGAGGCCGGCGAAGGCGCCACCGCAGATGAACAGCACGTTGGTGGTGTCGATCTGGATGAACTCCTGGTGCGGGTGCTTGCGGCCGCCCTGCGGAGGAACCGAGGCTGTGGTCCCCTCCAGTATCTTCAGCAGCGCCTGCTGCACGCCCTCACCGGAGACGTCGCGGGTGATCGACGGATTTTCGCTCTTGCGGGCGATCTTGTCGACCTCGTCGATGTAGATGATGCCGGTCTCGGCCTTCTTGACGTCGTAGTCAGCGGCCTGGATCAGCTTGAGCAGGATGTTCTCGACGTCCTCGCCGACATAACCCGCCTCGGTCAGCGCGGTGGCGTCGGCGATGGCGAACGGCACGTTGAGCATCTTGGCCAACGTCTGCGCCAGCAGGGTCTTGCCGGAGCCCGTGGGCCCGAGCAGCAGGATGTTGGACTTCGAGAGCTCTATGCCCTCGTCTCTGCCGCGGTCGCCGGACTGCACCCGCTTGTAGTGGTTGTAGACCGCCACCGAGAGGGCCTTCTTCGCCTGGTCCTGACCGATGACGTAGGCGTCGAGGAACTCGTAGATCTCCCTCGGCTTCGGCAGATTGTCCCACTTGAGTTCGGAGGACTCGGAGAGCTCCTCCTCGATGATCTCGTTGCAGAGATCGATGCACTCATCGCAGATGTATACGCCGGGACCGGCGATGAGCTTCTTGACTTGCTTCTGGCTCTTCCCGCAGAAAGAGCACTTCAGCAGGTCTCCCCCGTCGCCGATGCGTGCCACCCCAGATACTCCTTTGCGTGGGACCGCCCTGCTCCCAAGAGCAGTGTTTCCGGACTTCCTCCGGACTTGGCCGAACCGCTCAGGTTTCGACGTTACCGTCTTCTGGGCCCTCAGTGAGCCCCCTAGCGGCGAGTCGCACCGGAACGTGCCCTATTGGGCAGCGCTCCGGTGCCTCACATCACATCAGGAAGCTACGGCCTGTGCCCGCTTCTTCCTGGTCGGGATGATGTCATCGATCAGACCATACGCCTTTGCCTCTTCCGCGTTGAGAATTTTGTCGCGTTCAATGTCGCGGCGGACCTCGGCGGGCTCCTTGCCGGAGTGCTTCGCCACCATCTCCTCGAGGAGAGTGCGCATGCGAAGGATCTCGCGGGCCTGGACCTCGATGTCGCTGGCCTGGCCGCCGCCCTCGGTGGAGGGCTGGTGGATCAGGATGCGCGCGTTGGGCAGCGCCAGGCGCTTGCCCGGCGTGCCGCCCGCGAGCAACACCGCGGCGGCCGAGGCGGCCTGACCGAGGCAGATGGTCGAGATCTCCGGCCGGACGTACTGCATCGTGTCGTAAATCGCCGTCATCGCGGTGAAGGAGCCACCCGGCGAGTTGATGTAGATGCTGATGTCCCGGTCGGGGTCAAGCGACTCCAGCGTCAGCAACTGGGCCATGACGTCATTGGCCGACGCGTCGTCGATCTGCACGCCGAGGAAGATGATCCTGTCCTCGAAGAGCTTGTTGTACGGGTTCATCTCCTTCACGCCGTAAGAGGTGCGCTCGACGAAGGAGGGGAGAACGTAGCGGCTCTGGATGTTCACTTCAGCTCCCCCTAGGAGACGGCGCCCGCGGAGGGCACCTGCCGTGCGTTGCGCACGACCTGGTCGATGAAGCCGTAGTCCTTGGCCTCCTCGGCCGTGAACCACCGGTCTCGGTCGGAGTCGGACTCGATCTGCTCCAGCGTCTGGCCGGTGTGCGCGGCGATCCGCTCGGCCAGCGTCTTCTTCACATAGAGCATCTGCTCCGCCTGGATGGCGATGTCGGCGGCGGTGCCGCCGATGCCACCGGAAGGCTGGTGCATCATGATGCGCGCGTGCGGCAGCGCGTAGCGCTTGCCCCTGGCGCCGGCCGACAGCAGGAACTGGCCCATGGAAGCGGCCAGGCCCATCGCCACCGTCGCGACGTCGTTCGGCACATACTCCATCATGTCGTATATCGCCATACCGGCGGTCACCGAGCCGCCAGGCGAGTTGATGTAGAGCCAGATGTCGCGGTCCGGGTCGTCGGCCGCGAGCAACAGGAGCTCCGCACAAATGCGGTTGGCGATCTCGTCGTTGACCTCCTGCCCAAGCACAATGATGCGCTCACGCAGCAGGCGCTGGTAAAGCTGGTCCTCAAGCCGGAAGGACGAGCCGTTCTCACGGCCTCGCGACTCGGGCTGATTGAAGGTCGGCGGGCTGGTCACAGCTTCACCTTCCGATGCGTCGTAACGATTGGCTTTGCTTGTGACCTTAACGCGCCCCGGCTAGCGGTCATGCCCCGTCTCCCCACCTGTTCGCTGTCGGCGCAGGTGGTTGGATGCCCATACTTTACGGCGCAGCCGGCTCAGCGCCGCCCACTTCAGCTAAGTTGCTCCCGATCTGCGGGCGCTTCTCACGTCAGACGTGGTTCCCGCCGTTACGACGCACTCTTGACCGGTCTCCGTGCCCCACCCTGAGCCCGCCCGAAGGGCGCCGAGCCCACCGTCCACCCTCCCGCCGCCCGGCGCCCTCCTGCGTCCCTCCGGGCCGCCCCGCGGGCCCGGAACGGCGAAAGCCCCCAACCATGACGGCTGGGGGCTTTCGTGAGCCTTGGGATCAGGCGTCGGCCTTCTCCTCGACCGGCGCGTCGGCCGGCTCCTCGACGACCTCTTCACCGTTGATCTCGGTGTAGATGGCCTTGAGGTCGATCTCGGCGCCCTCGGAGTCGACGATCTTGGCGGCGTCACCCACGACGGCCTTGGCCTTGTCGCGGACGATCTCGACCATGGCCAGCGTCAGCTGGTCGTTGTCGGCGAGGTGCTGGGCCAGCTGGTTGGGCTGGACGCCCATCTGCATGGCGCGGCGGACGACGAAGTTGGTCAGCTCCTGCTCGGAGACGCCCAGCTCCTCCGCCTTGACGATCTTGTCGAGGACGAAGCCGGTCTTGATGGCCTTCGCGGAGTTGGAGTCGAACTCGGCGAAGCGCTCCTCCTCCGTCGTCTGGTACAGACGGAAGAAGGCGTCGCGGCTGAGGCCGGACTCGGCGATCTGGTGGTCGAGGTTGTGCTTGCGGGAGTCGACCTCGGCCTTGAGCGCGCTGTCGGGGATCGGGATGTCGATCTTCTCCAGCAGGGCGTCGAGGGCGTTCTCGCGCGCCTGGACGACCTGGTCGACCAGCTTGTTGCGGCGGGCGGTCTCGCGGATGCTGTCCTTGAGCTCCTCCAGCGTGTCGAACTCGCTGGCGAGCTGCGCGAACTCGTCGTCGAGCTCGGGCAGCACCTTCTCCTTGACCGACTTGACGGTGATGATCACGTCAGCCTGCTCGCCGGCGTTGTCGCCGCCGACCAGCTCGGTGCCGAAGGTCTTCTCCTCGCCCGCGGACATGCCCACGAGCGCCTCGTCGAGGCCCTGGAGCACGGAGCCGGCGCCGACCTCGTAGGAGACCTCGTTGGCCTGCTGCTCCTCGATGTTGTTGCCGTCGATCTCGGCGCGCAGGTCCATGACGACGAAGTCGCCGTCGGCGGCCGCGCGCTCGACGCCGGTCAGCGTCGCGAAGCGCTGGCGCAGGCCGTCGAGCTGCCCGTCGATGTCCTCGTCGGAGACCGTGGCCGCGTCGACGGTGACCTCGGTGCCCGCGTAGTCGGGGACGTCGAAGTTGGGGCGGATGTCGACCTCGGCGGTGAACTCGATCTGCTCGCCGTCCTCGATCTTCGTGACCTCGATGTCGGGCTGGCTGACCGGGAAGACGTCGACCTCGTCGACAGCCTGGCCGTAGAGCTTGGGCACCGCGTCGTTGAGGGTCTCCTCCAGCACCACCGCGCGGCCGAAGCGCTGCTCGATGATGCGGGCCGGCACCTTGCCAGGACGGAAGCCGGGCACGCGGACCTGCTGCGCGACCTTCTTGTATGCCGCATCCAGGCTCGGGCGCAGCTCTTCGAACGGCACCTCGACAGTGAGCTTCACCCTGGTCGGGCTGAGCTCCTCGACAGCGGTCTTCACGGGGTGGTCTCCTTGATCAAGCTTCGAGTGATGCGCGGGCGCGTCCATTCGGTACGGCTCACGCGCCGCGCCCACATGAGCGGCGCCGGGCATGCTCCGCTACGGCGGGATCCAACGCCGTTGGCCAGTCTAGGGCAGATGCGTACCCAACAACGACGCGACGGCGCTCAGAACTCGTCGGCGATCGTACGCAGCAGCTCCACCGTCTCGTCCGGGGTGGTGCTGACGGCGCACAGGCGCTCCATGACCTCGGTGTAGCGGTCGACGTCCTCTCGCTTGTCGAGGTAGAGGGCGCTGGCGAGTTGTTCCACGTAGACCACGTCGGGCAGCTCGCGGTCGGGGAAGCGCAGGATGCTGAACGCGCCGCCCTCGGCGCTGTGCCCGCCGAAGTCGAAGGGCATCACCTGGACGGTGATGTTGGGCTGGCGCATCTGCTCGATGAGGTGCTCCAGCTGGGCCCGCATGACCTCGGCGCCGCCGATGGGACGGCGCAGCGCCGCCTCGTCGATCACCGCCCAGAAGACCGGGCCGTCGGGGCGGTCGAGGACGCGCTGCCGTTCGAGCCGCACGTCGACGCGGCGGGAGATCTCCTCGGCGCTGATGCCGGCCGAACCGGCGGTGACCACCGCCTTGGCGTATTCCTTCGTCTGCAGCAGCCCCGGGACGAACTGCACCTCGTACGTCCTGATGCGCTCGGCGGCCTCCTCCAGCCCGACGTACGCCTGGAACCACGAGGGCAGGATGTCGTTGAAGCGGTGCCACCAGCCGGGCTCGTTGGCCGTGCTCACGAGGTCGAGGACGGCGGCACGGGCCTGGTTGTCGCTGACGCCGTACAGGGTCAGCAGGTCGGCCACGTCGCGCTCCTTGAAGCCGACGCGGCCGAGCTCCATCCGGCTGATCTTGGATTCCGAGCCCCTGATCAGGTGGCCGGCCTCCTCGCGCGTGACGCCTTTGCCCTCCCTCAGCCTGCGGAGCTGGGAGCCGAGGAGGATGCGCAGCGCCGTAGGTCCGGAACCCGGCTGGTTCTGCGTCACACTGCCTCCAATACGTCCGGACACACAGTGACATCCCTCCGCCGGGTATGACAAGGTCTCAACCCGGTGTCCGGTTCGGCATATCCGGCCGAAGCGCCCATGCGGTTGCACATTGCACATGCACGTGCATTTGGGTCTTGCAGCTACGCGCGTCGTGACCCATGATGGCCTAGTGCATATTGGGCCAAACATGCACTAACCGATGGGCAAGCGGGAGGTAGCGGCGGGATGGTGGAGGACCCCCTGGCCACTGCCGACTGCCTGCAGATCACACGCGAGGTCGGCTTCGACAGCCTGCTCAGCCGGGCCCATCCGTACACCACCTCGTGTCCGCTCCCCTTTCAGGCCGATTCGGTCAAGACCGCGCGTGACGTCACCCGCGACACCCTGCACAACTGGGGACTGGCCGAACTGAGCGACGACGCCGCGCTGGTGGTCTCCGAACTCGTCACCAACGCCGTCCGCTACACCCGCGGCCACACCGGGCTCACCCTGCTGCTGATGCGTGTCGCCCCCCACGTACTGCTGGCGGTGGCCGACCCGAGCGACGAGGTGCCCACCCGCAAGGAGCCCGACTTCATCTCGGAGAACGGCCGCGGCCTCTACATCGTCGAGACCTACAGCCAGTGCTGGGGCTGGGACCCGCTGGCCAGGGGCGGCAAGGCCGTCTGGGCCCTGTTTCGCACCGAACCCTGATCCCTGGTTCACATCCTGACGAAGGCCGCTCCCGTTTCCGGTGAGCGGCCTTCGTGCTGTTTCCCGCAAGTCGGGGCGACAGGATTTGAACCTGCGACTTCTTGCTCCCAAAGCAAGCGCGCTACCAAGCTGCGCCACGCCCCGCCGCGCCCGGTGCGCAAGCTCCCCGAGACTCCGGTACGCTTACGCCCTGACGCCGGATGAAGTCTAGACCAGACTTGGACCGGCTCGCGCGGACGTAGCTCAATGGTAGAGCCCTAGTCTTCCAAACTAGCTACGCGGGTTCGATTCCCGTCGTCCGCTCCACCTGCGAAAGGCCGGGCCCAGCCCGGCCTTTTCGCCGTTCCGGACCTCGGGCGGGATCGAGGGCTCGGGAGCCGGCGGGCGCGGCCACTAGGGTCGTGGCATGGGGGTGCGACCGATTTCGCCGGAATCGCTGGTCGAGGAGCTGGTTCAGCGCATCGGGGAGTTGCCCCGGGACGCGCCCGCGCGGGTGATCGTGGACGGGGCGCCCGCCGCCCGGCCGGACGGCTACGCCGACGCGCTGGCGGAGCCGCTTCGTGTGCTGGGGCGGCCGGTGGTCAGGGTGTCGGCCTGGGACTTTCTGCGGCCCGCCTCGCTCCGGCTCGAATACGGCAGGACCGACCCCGACGCCTTCTACGACGACTGGCTGGATGTGAAGGCCATCGCCAGGGAGGTCTTCAACGGCTCCGGCCAGGTGCTCCCCCGGCTCTGGGACAGCGTCGCCGACCGGGCGTTTCGCGTGCCATACCAGAACGTGGGCCCGGGCGGGGTGGTGGTGCTGGACGGGACGCTGCTGCTCGGCCGGGGGCTGGCGGCCGAGCTGAGCGTGCATCTGTGGATGTCGGCGGCGGCGCTGGAACGGCGCACCGCCGTGGAGGAGCGGTGGCGGCTGCCCGCCTATGAGCGGTACGAGCGGGAGGTCGCTCCGGTGCGGGCGGCGGACGTCGCGGTCAAGGTGGACGACCTGCGGCATCCTGCCTTGCTCGAAGAGGGCCCTACGTGAGGTGACGTAGCAGGGCTCTGGCCACGTGCGGGTGGGACAGGTACTCGGCCACGTCGTGCGAGCGTTGGAGCGGGTTGTCGACGGCGCGTTCGTCCACCTGCCCCTTCCAGTCGTCCTCCAGCGGGCAGCCGATGCTCACCGGGTCCGACTGGGACCAGACGTTGAGCCACTGGCCGACCCGGTCGGGGCGGTGCGGGCCGCCCGACAGCAGGCGTCCCTGGACGGCGTCCAGGCCCAGCGGGCTGCCCAGGGTCACCAGGAGCGGGACCTCCAGCGCGGCGGGCAGGCGGGTGAGCAGGTCCATGGCGACGACGGTGCCGAGGCTGTGGGCGACGAGGACCACCTGGCCGGAGGACGGCAGGGTGCGTTCGACGCTGGCCAGTACGGCCTGCCGTACCGAGGAGTCGTCGAGATAGGCGGCCACGTCGCGGAAGACGGCGGCGATCAGGAGGTGGTCGAGGTTCGTGGCGGAGGCCAGCCAGGACAGGGCGCCCTGGACGCCGGTCAGCAGGCCCTCGCGGCGGCCGTCGGCGGGGCGGCCGGCGAGCGCGGCGGCCTCGCCGATGAGCTGCTCGTAGACGACGCGGGTGGTCGGGGCGGCGGGGGTCAAGGATTCCCTCGGCTCGGTGAGGGTGTCGCCGTAGAAGGGGAACCACACGTCTGCGGGTTCCACGGTCGGCAGGCCGGCGAGGGTGAGGCCCTTGTTGAGTCCGGCGATCCACTCGCGGCGCATGGTCTGGGGGTCTCGGCCCGTCTGGCCCCGGCCGTGGAGGAAGACGAGGTGGCGGGTGCCACCGAAGGCGGAGGGGCGGGCCGGCGCGCCGGCCTGCCGTACCGGCGCTATCGACTCCGCGGCGGGCGGGGCGGCGCCCAGCTCGGACAGCAGGCCGGCGGGCAGGCCGGACAGGATGGAGCTGACGCGGATGCCCTCGTTGGCGATCCAGGCGCCGTCCTCGCCGGGGACGCCGGAGTGGTGGAGGGCGACGACCTCCCACTGGTCGTTGAAGACCGGGGAGCCGGAGCTGCCCGGTTCGGTGTCGGCGCTGTAGTGGAGGAAGTGGTCGAGCTGCATGGTCAGCTCGTTGCGGCGGATGGTGATCTCCTTGAGCCGGCCGTTGGGGTGGCCGACGAGGTTGACCGGCTCGCCGGTGACGATCTTGCCCTGGCGGGCCATCAGGCGGTTCCAGCCGTACAGGTCGCCGGCGCTCCTGCCGTCGGCGGCGGGGACGACGCGGACGAGCGTGTAGTCGAGGTCCTCGTCGGTGACGAACGCCGCCGACGGGTCGAGGCGGAAGCGGGTCCAGGCGGGCGGGTCGTTGTCGATGCTCATCTCGGCGCCGAACTCGACCTCGGCCTCGCCCGCGCTGTCCTGGTCGGGCAGCACGTGGTTGTTGGTGAGCAGCAGCGAGGGGGCGACCAGGAAACCCGTCCCGACGGGGATGGCACGGCCGTTGGAGCCCTGGGTGATGCGGCCCACGGAGGTGATGGCCCGCGCTCCCCTGGCCAGGAAGTTGGCGGGCTGGAAGTCGGCGGAGACGCCGACGATGCGTTCGAGCAGGCGGTCGGGGCTCTGCTCCGAGAGGCGTTCCACGGTGGCGACGGAGACGGTTCCGCGCTGGACGAGCCGCTCTGCCCTGGCGGTCACCTGGTCGGCGTCGTCCACGATGCGTTGCCCGGTCTGCTCCCGGCGGCGCTGGATGCGCGCGCGGTCATCCCGCTTGCTCGCGTATCGCGCCGCCGCTGCCCGGGTCTGTGACATGGCGTCCATGAGGCCACGGTGAGCCCGCCCCCGGCCGGGCGCATGAGTAGTCCCATACTCAGAGTCATGACGGACTTCGGGTATTTCCTGGTGCCGAACAGCGCCGATCCCCTCATTGAGTACGCGCAGCTCGCCGACCGGCTCGGCCTCGACCTGATCGGCGTGCAGGACCATCCCTACCAGCGCCGGTACGTGGACACCTGGACCCTGCTCAGCGTCATCGCGGCCAAGACGGAGCGGATCACGGTCTTCCCCGACGTGGCGAACCTGCCGTTGCGCCACCCCGCCGTGCTGGCCAAGGCGGCGGCGAGCCTCGACCTGCTGAGCGGCGGCCGGGTGGAGCTCGGGCTTGGGGCCGGGTCCTTCTGGGACGCGATCGAGGCGTACGGCGGGCAGCGCCGTACACCCAAGCAGGCGCTCGGCGCGCTGGAGGAGGCGATCACGGTGATCAGGGCCGTCTGGAGCGGCGAGCGCAGCCAGCGCTTCGAAGGCGAGCACTACCACCTGCGCGGCGCCCAGACGGGACCTGTGCCCGCGCACGACATCGGCATCTGGGTGGGTTCGGGCGGGCCGAAGGCGCTCGCGCTGACGGGGCGGCTGGCCGACGGGTGGGTGCCGTCGTCGGGGTGGGCGACGCCGGACCGACTGCCCGAGATGAGCGCCCGCGTCGACGAGGCGGCGCGGGCGGCGGGGCGCGAACCCTCCGGCATCCGGCGTGTCTACAACGCGGGCGGGACCATTACCGGCGGCGCGGCGGAGGGGTTTCTCAAGGGGCCGGTCTCGCAGTGGGTGGACGAGCTGACGGATCTGGCGGTCGGTCACGGCATCGACGCGTTCGTCTTCTGGCCGGAGGGCGATCAGCGGGAGCAGCTCACGCGCTTCGCCGAGCAGGTGGTGCCCGCGGTTCGTGAGCAGGTGGCCCTGGAACGACAGGGCTGACGGGAGGGTCGTCAGCGGCACGGAGGTGCTCCCAGAACCTACTTCCAGGCCTGCGGGAGCAGGGGCTTGTCCAGCTCGACCCGTCCGGCGAGGTTGTCGACCAGGCCGACCAGCGTGGCGAACGCGCACTCGGTGACCACCTGCAGCAGGTCGGCCGGTCCGAGCCCGGCGGCCGTGGCCCGCCGTACGACCGCTTCCTGTACGGCGCCGCGGTCGATCACCAAGGCCCTGGCGAAGGCGTAGACGGCGGCGTGGACCTCCTCGCGCGGTTCGGCGCCGCGCCGCATCGCCTCGATGTCGTCCTGACCGACGCCCAAGTGGCTCAGCACGGTCGAGTGGAAGGCGACGCCGTAGGCGTTGCCCACGGCGACGCCTACCGCGACCCCGGCGACCTCCCGGCGTACCGGGTCGAAGGAGCCGTCGCCGACGGCGCGGCGCAGCCCGTCGAAGCCCGCCAGGAGAGTGGGGCTTGCCGCGATCGTGGCGGCGAGGTTGGGGACGAAGCCGAGGTCGGCCTCGATGCCGTCGAGGATCGGCCGGGACTCGGCCGGAGCGGTCTCGGGAGTGAGGATCGGAAGGTTCATGGGTGAACCTTCCTCCGGGCGGGAGTCCGGTCGCCATTCCCTCGCGGGGAAGGGCCGCGCGCGCCCGCCGGCCGTAGGGTCGGCCCATGGAGTCGTCCTTCGGCACCCTGGTGCGCTACTGGCGTCGGGTACGCGCGATGAGCCAGCTCGATCTCGCCTCGGCCGCGATGACGACCCCGCGGCACATGAGTTTCCTGGAGACCGGCCGCTCGAATCCGAGCCGGGAGATGGTGCTCAGGCTGGCGGGCGCGCTGGACGTCCCGCTGCGCGACCGCAACGGGATGCTCCTGGCGGCCGGGTTCGCTCCGCTCTTCGCGCACAGTGGGCTCGACGACACGGCGCTGCGGCAGGTCGCGGCCGCCGTCGGCCAGATGCTCGACCGGCACGACCCGCTGCCCGCCGTCGTGCTGGATCGCGGCTGGAACCTGGTGCGCGCCAACCAGGGTGCGGCGCGCCTGTTCGGGACGCTCTTCGCGCCCGCGCCGATCCCCGAGGACGCCAACGTGCTGCGGCTGATCATCGAACCCGGCCCGATCCGCGACGCCGTCGCCAACTGGGACCAGGTCGTGCCCGCCCTGCTCGAACGCGCGCGGCGCGAGGCGGTGGGCGGGGTGCTCGACCTGGCTACCGCCGAGCTGGTGCGGGAGCTGCGGTCGCGTACCGAGGTCGAGGCGCTCATCGCGGCGCCGCGGGCGATGCCGGCTCCCATTCCGGTCGTCGACGTGCACTTCCGGCTCGGCGGCGGAGTCGTGCGGTTCTTTTCGGTCGTCTCCACCGTCGGCACCCCGGTCGACGTCACGGCGCAGGAACTCCGCATCGAGGCGTTCTTCCCCTCGGACGACGAGAGCGCCGAACGCTGGAGCGCCGACGGCCGGTGATTCGCAGGGCATCCCTATGGGTGGCGGTACGCCTGTCTCAGGGTGTCGTCGATGTCGGTGAGGACCTCAGGGAAGGGAAATTCGCCCATATCGGGGAGGCCCAGGTCGCGGCGCGCGGAGTTGAGGAAATCGCGCTCCGCGGTGAACAGGCTCTCATCCAGATCGCTCGGCACCTTGCCCGGACCGTGGACGACGCGGGCGACGGCCACACGGCGCGCGATGCCGGCGAGGAGATGCGCCTTGTTCACCGTCTCCTGGTCTCGCGCCACCAGCTGGACCGCGGTGAAGGCCGCCTCCATCTTCGTCTGATGTTCAGCGCCCCCTGGGCCCAGAGCGGGGATGAGACGCTTCCCGTCCGGGTGCGTCCACACCTCCACCGCGGTGTCCGGCCCGGACACGTACGACCGATACTCCCTGACCGCGGCCACGAACTCCCCATACCTCGCGCGGCGCGCGTCCTGCCAGCGTCGTCGTTCCTCGCGCTTCCAGGCCCGATCCTGCGCCCTGGACGACAGCAGGCCGCCCAACCCCACTCCGGCGAGGGCCATCAGGCCGCTCAGCCAGACCGTAATGTCCATGGACGCCTCCGGATCGAGCGCGGTTGACGATCACGCTAAGCGCCTCCGGCTCGTGAGGCCAGCCCGTGCCTTTCACGGGTGGCGGTAGCCGGCGAGTTCGGCTTCGAGGCGGATGTAGTGCTCCTCCAGTTCCTGTCGCTTGCGCCTCTCCCGAGGGGCGGCCGGGCGCGTGGCGGATCGGGTGAGCCCGGCCAGCTCCGGAAGGTCGGCAAATTTCGGGATCTGGCGGTTGTTCTGATGGAACAGGGCGATGGCCTGGCGTTCCCAGCCGATGCCGGCCGGGGGGTAGCGGATGAAGTGGTGCAGGATCCGGGTCCAGTCCAGGCCGTGGGCCGGGGCGCCGACCTGCTGGAGCATGATGATCAGCACGGCGGACGACGCGACACTCGCCAGGACGCGCGTGTCGTCGAAGAACGGGATCGAGGTCAGGGTGTCCTTGGACATGAGGGAGTGTGAGCCGACGATCTCGTTGAAGGCGCCGTTGTCCGAGCGCTGGTCGAACACCCTGCGCTCGTCCTGGTCGAGCCGCTGGGCGGCCGCTTCTCCGGCGTCGAGCGCTTCCTGCAGCTCGATGGCGAACTGCAGGAGAAACCCTCCGGCGCCGGGCGCGCCCGGCAGCTTCTTCTGGGTTTCCGCGTCGATCTTGAAGGCGGTCGTGAGCGCGTCCCGGCCGCGGCTGTTCAGGAAGCCGCAGTCGGTCAGGTAGCGGATCGCGCGTTCGTAGTTGTTCTCGACGCGCTCGTCGTCGGTGGTGCGGGGTTCGAGTGCGGCTTCGTGGCGTTCGAGCTGCAGGTCGAGTTCGGTCTTCGCGTCCTTGGCACGTGGCGGGGGGTCGCTGCCGGGCTCCGGCGGCCAGGAGCGCGGGGCGATGCCGGCGGCCAGGCGCATGCGCTCGCTCTCGTCCAGGAGAGTGAGGAACAGCGGCACCCATTCGCGCAGCACGTCCACGATGACGAGCTCGGCCCGCGCTCGCTGCGGGCCGGATCCGGCCACGGCGGCCAGCACCTCGGTGATGCCGACGCCGCGTTCGGCCGCCTTCTGTTCGAGGAGCGCGCGGCCGGTGCCGTCACGCGCTTCGAACAGTTTTCGCGCCACGCACAGCACGTAGCCGGGCAGTCCCCCGCCTCGCGGGAGGGATCCGGCGGCGGGGCGGGTCAGCCTGTCCGTGGCGAGGCGCAGCTTGTGCTCAAGGTTCTCCAGGGCGTGCATCAGGGTGTGGGAGGTGTCCTGCTGGGAGGGAAAGGCGGGGTAGGCGTGCCGGAGCGAGGGCGCGGACATGGTCTGCCTGCTGAGCCGTCCGGCGCTCTCGGTCTTGGTGCCGCGCTCGTACGCGGGGAAGCGGAGCCGCCGGTAGAGCTTGCGGCGCAGCCGTCGCTGGTCGGCGGCGAACTCGGGGTCGGTGGCGGACAGCTGTGTCACGAACCTGCGCAGGAAGTCCTCGTCGGACTCTGCGGCGCCTTGGGGCGGGGTGTGGGCGCGCAGCCGGAGGAGTTCGACGACGTTGGAGTGGAAGAACCAGTCCTCGATCCCGTGCAGCAGTTTGCCCATGCGGACGAGCAGTTCCTGGCGGCCCGAGGTGTCGGCGGGCTTCAGGGCGCGCCAGGCCTGCTCGACGTCTTCCAGGCCCTCCGCCAGGTACTGAACGTAGTGCGTGTCGACGGCGTTCATGACGCCGATGTCGGGGTCCTTCAGGGTTCTCTGGCGGCGGCTCGGGCCGTACAGGGAGGGGTACTGGGGGCGTTTGCCGGCATCCCACACGTAGGGCGGCTGGTCGGTGTGCTCGTGCGGGTAGTACTGGGTGAAGGAGGTGCCGAAGACCTCCGTCACCCGTTCTGCGGGGATCGGCGTGATGCTTCCCCAGCCGCCCTTCACCCGTTCCCGGACGTCCTGGGCGAACAGCAGGTGCGTCACGCCCTCGATGAAGTGGCGGAAGAACATGCCGACCTTGCCGTAGTGCTTTTCCTCCCGCGCCTTGGGGTCGCCCGGCGTTCGTTCGAGCGGGGTGCCCAGCATCTCGTCGATCCAGTCGTCCGCGCCGCCCAGCGCGGCCAGCACGTCGGTCGGCAACGACGCCAGGATGGCCAGGACTCCGGCTGCGGCGGCTCCGCCGTACGAGGTGAGGTCGGCGGCGGTTCCGGAGGTGAGGTCCTTCAGCTTCTGGGTCGCGCCGAGGACCGCGAGGCTGCTGAGGGCGCCGAGGCCGCGCAGGAGCTGGACCTTCGTCGAGTCGGCCGCCTTCGGGATGATCTTCTCGCGCCAGACGCGTTGCTTGGCGAAGAGGTAGCTCACCGGGTCGCGGAACTGGGAGACGTCGGTCAGGTAGTTGCCGAGCTCCAGGTAGGTCAGGTCGGCCGCGGTGAGCCGGGAGCGTTCCAGGAGTCCTGGTGGCAATGCGTCCCGGGTGAAGAGGAATATGTCTCGATGTCGCGAAATGTCGCCCATCAGGCCTCGACCCACTCGCCGTTGGCGTCGAGCTTCCACCGGGGCAGCTTGTCGTCGGCGCGCAGCTTGACCAGGTTGGTGGGTACGAGCACCTTCCATGGCTCGCCCTGGGGCACCTCGGTTCCCGGCCGGCCCAGCCGCTCGGCGAGCTCGTCGGCGATCGGCAGGTAGAGCGGGCTGGAGATGGAGGGCAGCGGCCCGCCGTTCCAGATCTCGCCGAAGGTCAGGAAGTGGTCGATCGCGCCCTCGAAGCCGGGTCTGGCCGGTACGGTGACCCGGCAGTATCCGGACTGGAGGAACTCGGTGAAGGCCGGGTCGGGATCGTCGTAGCCGAGCCGCTCGTCCCACTGGTCCTTGCTGCCCCAGAAGTACGGATAGCTCACCCAGGACATGTGCTCCCACTCGAAGGCCTGCTCGAAGAAGCGGACATAGGCGCCCTCCACCGCGGCCTCGGCCACATCGATCTGCGGCAGGCCGTTCACGGGTGAGTCCACGACCGCGTCGAACAGGTCGAAGTGCTGGTCGGTGAGGATGCTGACGCAGTTCTTCTGCAGCTCCTTGCGGATCGTGAGCTGGTTGGCCGCGGGGTTGCGGCCGCGGATCGCCACGCCCGCCTGGATCTTGAGCGCCGCGAGCTTCTCCTCGTAGTCGGCGACCTTGGCCTGGTGCGCGGTCTGCAGCTTGGCGTGCGTCTCCAGCCGCCACTTCTCCATCGCCCGGTCGGTGCGCTGGCACTTGACCTCCACCGCCACCGCCACCTGCGAGCAGTGGAAGGAGTCGATCGCCAGCGGGATCGAGTCGCGCTCGTCGTCGAGCGAGGTCGTCCACAGCCACGTGCCGCCGCTCAGCCGCTGGGTGCGCCGCCCCAGCGCGACGTCCACGCTGTGGTCGGCCTCCCAGATGTTCCGTACGGTGGCCACGCTGCCGAACACGGCGCGGTAGCCGTCATCGATGGCGATCTGCGCGGAATGGTGGTAGTTGGTTTTGCTGTCGCCGCCTCCCGCCTTGAAGTCGGCGGACTTGGTCCGGTAGAGCTCGGGCGGCGGTGCGACGTCGGTGGCCCCGCACACCCGGACCCAGAAGCCGTAGTTGCTCTCGTTGAGCTGCGCGGGCAGGAGCGTGAAGTCGGACGGCTTGGTCAGCGTCACCGAGCTGGTGTGTGCCTGGTCGAGCACCTTGATCAGGAAGGCAGCGGGCTCCGGGATCATGAAGTCGAACATCGCGCGCACGCCGTAGTTGAAGATCTGTGCCCGGTAGACCTTGTTGACCCACTGGTAGACGCCTGAGATGTGCCCGGCGCCCTTCAGGTTGTCGAGCTCGTGGGTGTTCTTCTCGATGGTCTCGGTCGTCGTCCTGACCGTGGTGCGTTGCAGCACCCGTTCGGCGATCTTGCGCGAGCTGCGCTCGGTGACGTCCTGGGAGAAGGTGGTGGCGGCCTTGGTGGCCTCCTCCTTGCTACGGGTGGCCGACCCTTCGGCGCTGGCCGAGAACTCCACGGTCGGGCCATAGCTGCCGGAGATGCTCAGGCCGGCCTTGAGCGCGAGGTCCTCCTTGATGGTCTGGCTGGTCTCTCTCGTCATCTCGAAGCGGTCGGTCGTCTCCAGCTCGTGTTCCTCGCTGGTGACGGTCTCGCGTTCGGTGAAGGTGATCACCTCGCTCTCCTCGCGCCTGGTGTGCTCGCGTACCTTGCGCTCCCCGCGCAGGACGTTCTCGACGTGGGCGACGTCGGCCGCCTCGTACCCGGTCAGCTGCTGCTTGACCAGGAGCAGGTCGGCGACGCCCGCGGGGGCCACATCGCCCTTGGTCGCCGGGACGCTGCCGTCCATCGGCGTCGGCGCCGGGAAGGTCACCACGCCACCGGTGCCGACCTCGCCCCATCCCTTGGTCAGCGGCGTCTCGATCGAGATCAGCGCGTCGCCGAAGCGGACGAAGGATTTACGCACCGGGTGGCCGGCCACCGCTTCGAGCCGGGCAACCGTACCGGCCAGGTCGGTTTCGAGCCGGTGGGTCAGCCGGTCGAGCGGCATGGCGGCCAGGTCGAGGCCGCGATCCGACAGGGCGGCGCGGGTGGGCTCGGACAGCCGCTCCGCGGCGGAGGGCCTCAGGACGAACCCGATCTCGGACAGGTCGGGAGCCGTGAAGGCCGCACGCCCGGGCAGGACGACGCCCTGCGCGCTGACCAGGGTCTGAGCGAGCGTGGCGAACGGCAGATCGATGCCGGTGCCCGGGGCGGCCTCCCCGATGACCGGGTCCTCCCTGAGCTGGCGCCGGCGCAGGTCTCCGGTGTAGGCGGCCGCCAGGGTCGCGGCGTTGGAGAGGCGTACGGCGTCCGGCGGCGGCGCCGCGGCGTCCGGGACGCGATCGGATACACGGAAGCTGGCCGATTCCAGCGCGGACAGCTCAGACATCGCGGTACGCAGGGTCTGGTGGACGCCCAGCAGTTCCTCGATCTCGGCGGCGCGCTGATTCAGCTGAGCCTCTCGCTGTTCGCGCATCTGCTGCTCGGTGTCGCGGGTGGACAGTCGCGAGGTCAGGCCGAGGTCGATGGGGAGGGCGAGGGAACGCCGCCGCTTACGCCGTAGCGCCTCGTCGTTCCCCGGTGGCGAAGGGTCGGGACCGCCTCGGTCGTCGGCGGCGTCCGGCTGGGAATCGCCCCCGGGAGCGGAGGCGCCGCCGACGAGCTCGGCTATCAGCTCGGCGGTGCGCAACTGCCGGGTCAGCCGCTCGATGGGCAGCGCGTGGAACCGCTGCAGCACCTTGATCGCGATCAGGCTGTCTCGCAGCCGCCTGACCGTGTCCTTGTACGGTGCTCCCGCCACGACCTCGCGTGGCTGCTGTCCGAACACGTTCCTGATCGCCGCGGTCACGATGTCGCGGGTCGCCCGCTTCTCGCGCTCCAGCGCGTCGATCCGGTCGGCGAGCCGGTCGAGCTGTGCTCCCAGCGGGGTCGCGCCGACTTCCCCCACGAAGGAGGGCGAGGCGACGAAGGCCTCGGACGCCTGCTCGATGCCCAGCCGTCCCGCCCCGGTCTCGACCGCGGCCCGCAGGGCCTGCTGGTAGTCCGACCGCTGCCCCAGCGAGATGCTCGACGGATCCTGCTCGATGGCAGGGCGCACCAGGATGAATCTGAACAAGTTCTCCATGATGGGGAGGAGGCGCCCGCGACCGCTCGTGATACAGGTACGCGACCAGCGGTGAAGCGGGCGTCGAGTGGGCTCATGTGGTGGCTGGCCGGCGGCTCCCTGCTCGTGGCTCGGATCGGCCCTCGCGCATGCGCAGGATCAGGGCGATGGCGTCTTCCGGCTGGGCCGTTGGAGTCAGGACTTGCTGCAGGAGCAGGCCGCGCATCGCGGCCGTGGTGACGGTGGCCGTGGTCAGCGCTTGCTTGGCGTCGAGGCCTTCGCGTTCCGCGAGCGAGGCCAGCATCCTGGTCAGGTCGTCGAGCGAGTCGATGAACTCGCCGAAGTCCTCTGGTCTGTACGCGGCCAGCCCTACGACGTGGAAGAAGCCACGCAGGCGCGACAGCTGTTCCGGGCGGGTGTAGGTCCGCCAGATGGCCTTGACGAGGTCGTCGAAGGTGCCCTGCCGGGCGGTCTCGAAGAGCGCCTCGTTGTCACGGGTTCGCTGCGCCTTGAGCATGGCGGCCAAGACGCCCGGCAGCGACCCGAAGTGGTAGCGCAGGAGGGCGTGGCTGGTCTCGGTCCGGGCGGCGATCTCACGCAGCGACACCTCCGGTGAGGGCAGGTCCTCGCCGAAGGCGTCGAGAAGCCGGGCCAGGAGACGTTCGCGTGCGTCGCCTTTGCGTTCCGTGCTTGACAGGATCACTCCCACAGTTTATCCATTGGAAAAGAACGGTTGGCGGTGCCATGTAGCCGCACACATGGTCGCAGCCGGCTCGCAACAGCGGAGGGAAACGATTCGTGGGACGGTTTCAGATAGCCGGCGCGACGGTCGCCGACGGGTCGGGTCGCGACCCCGTCGACGCCACCGTCACCGTCGAAGACGGGCGGATCACCCAGCTTGGCGCCCCCAGCGCACACGGCGAGCGCCTCGACGCCGGCGGACTGACGATGACGCCCGGCCTGATCGACGCCCACGTTCACCTGGGCCTGTCCAGCCCGATCCAGCCGCAGTTCTCGTTTCAGCTGAGTGCCGCCGAGATCGCGGCCGACATCTTCGCCACCGCCGGCGCGACGCTCGACGCCGGATTCACCACCGTCCGGGACACCGGCGGAATCGACGGCGGCGTCGTCACCACGATCGCGAAGGGCAAGGTCAGAGGACCGCGCGTCCTGTCATGCGGACCAGTGCAGTGCCAGACCGGCGGACACGGCTACTACGGAGCCGACTGGGAACCCACCGAACTGTGGAACAGCCACCACCTCCCGGGCCTGTGCGCCCTGTCCATGATGTCGGGCAACGCGGACGAGCTGCGAGGCAACGTGCGCGAGGCCTTCCGCCGCGGAGCCTCCTTCCTGAAGCTCTGCGTGACCGGCGGAGTGGTCGGCGCCCACGACCGGCTGAGCGACACCCAGTTCACCGTGGAAGAGATCGCCGTCGCCGTCCAGGAAGCCGCGGCACGCGGCACCTATGTGACCGTTCACGCCCACAACAACGACGGCATCCGCAACGCGGTCGAGGCCGGGGCGCGCTGCGTCGAGCACGGCACCGACCTCGACGAGTCCACGGCCACCCTGATGGCCACGCGCGGGGTCGCCCTGGTGCCCACGTTCGCCGTAGTCGAGCAGTTGCTGCGCGACCCCGCTGAAGCCGGCCTCGGCGAGTCGGCTCGCGACCGGGTGACGGGGGTCCGCGAGCGGATGACGCGGGCGCTCGCCGTCGCCAAGGAGGCCGGAGTGCGGGTCGGGCTGGGCTCCGATCTCATCGGCCCGGCGCAGGACCGCCGAGGCGAAGAACTCAGGTTGCGCGCGCAGCTCGAGACGCCGATGGACGCCCTCGTGGCCGCCACGAAGACCAACGCCGAGATCCTCGGCCTGTCCGGCCAGGTGGGGGTCATCGCCCCCGGCATGCAGGCAGACCTCGTGCTCTGGAACGGCAGGCCGTACGAAGACCCGAAGCTCTTCGCCGACCCCGCCAACGCCATCGTCGTCATCCAGGCCGGACGCGTCGTGAAGGACCTGCGATGAGCGCCATGTGGCAGGGCTGCCTCGCCGACACCGACTACTTCGAGATGCGTTCCGGCGGCGGGCACGACTACGGCCTCTGGGTCACCACGCCACCGCGATACGACCCCGCCACGACGCGGGCGCCTGTCGTATACGTGCTCGACGGCAACTGGGCCGTGGGCATGACGGCTCCCCTCATCGTCACCCAGATGGACCCTATGCAACGCATCCAGCCCTACATCCAGGTCAGCGTCGGCTACGCGGGCGAGCAGGCACAGCACTGGGCACGGCTGCGCAACCGAGACCTCGTGCCACCCGGAGAACCCATCGCCCAAGAGTTCGTCGACGCCGTGGAGAAGGGCTTCCGAGCGGGCGCGACGACACGTGAGGAAGCCGACGCCTACCTCGCCGAACTCCGTGACACCCGCGCCGACGCCTTCCTGAGCTTCCTCACCGCGGAACTGCACCCACGCATCGAACACGACTACGGCACAGCCACCAGCGGCCACGGCCTGTTCGGCTACTCCTACGGCGGCCTCTTCAGCCTCTACACCTGGCTCACCGGCAACACGCTCTTCGAAAGCATCGGAGCGGGCAGTCCCGGCATCGCCGGCACGGACAGCCAGATCTTCACCCAGCTCAACGAGATGGGCGACCGCCCGCGTGCCGCCCAACTCCACGTGACCTTCAACGACCAAGAACTCCTCGGAGATCTGGCCATCTACCAAAGCATCACCAAGAACACAGCCACCCTCCTCCACCGCCTCACCACACGCGACGTGGCCGTCACCAGCGCGATCCTGCACGAAACACACGTAACCGGCCTGCAGGCCTCGTTCCTCAGCTACCTCAGAACCTGCCGCTCCCTGTAAGCGCGAACGACTCGGCCGCATCGACGACCCCGGTCGTCTCAGGTCTTCTGGAACGCTTGGGTGAGCGCCTCGATGAGTGGGCGGATGATGGCCACCATGTCACGCCGAGCGGCGTCCGGTTCGGGGGCGGCACCGACGTAGAGCGCCGCTTCGTCCGCCACCGCCAGCAGAAGGTGCGCGAGGGGCCGGACCGGGAGCGGCAGAAGCACACCGTCGCGTACCCCTTGGGCGAGGACTTGCTCGATCAACCCCAGCACATTGGCCTGGCAGATGGCGCGCCAGCGCACCCAGCCCAGCACCGACGGCCCGTCGAGCAGTACGATCCGCTGCACGTCGGGCTGTTGGCAGGCTTCGAGCCAGCCTTCGGCGCTGCGCATCATCAACGAAACGAAGTCACCGGGAGCGTCCGCGTCGGCGAACATCTCGGCGGCGAGCCGCTTGGTGATCTCGCCCTCGACCTCCGTGAGTACCGCGGCGAACAGCTCGGTCTTGTCGCCGAACTGGTGATAGAGCGCGCCCCGGCTCACGCCCGCCTCGCTGACGATCGTCTCCGTGCCGACTCCGGCGAATCCATGCTCGGCGAACAGCCTCCTGCCGGCGGCGATCAGGGCGGTCCGCGTCGCGGCCGTGCGGTCTGCTTGCGTGCGGCGAGAAACTTGCATACAGTCTGTTCCTAAGTTTACATACAGGTTGTATCTATCTGAGGATAGTCCCATGACAACGATCGACCTGCCACAGGGCTCCGTCAGCTATCGCGTCGCGGGCCCGGCGAACTCGACCGCACCTCCGGTGGTCTTCGTCCACGCGTTCCTCGTCGACGGCTCGGTCTGGTCCGGCGTCGCCGACCACCTCGCCGAGCAAGGCATCCGTTCCTACGCGCCCGACTGGCCGCTCGGAGCCCATCGCACACCCCTGCGAGCCGACGCCGACCAGTCTCCGCGCGGCGTCGCCCGGCAGATCCTGGCCTTCCTCGAGGCCCTCGACCTGCGCGACGTCACGCTGGTGGGCAACGACACGGGCGGCGCGCTGAGTCAGTTCCTGCTCGACATCGACGCCGGCCGGATCGGCGGGCTCGTACTCACGAACTGCGACGCCTTCGACACCTTCCCGCCCTTCCCCTACAACATCGTCTTCCGTCTCCTCCGCGGCGAGCTCCGGATGCGCCTCAACATGCAGCCGATGCGGTTACGGGCCTTCCGCCACTCACCCCTCGGGCTCGGTCTGCTCGCCAACAAGCTGGATCCAGTCCAAACCAGGGCATGGATCGAGCCGAGCCTGCGGAGCGAGAAGATCCGCCGGGACGCGGTGCGATTCCTGCGAGCCGTCGATCCGAAGGACCTGCTCGACGTCTCCACCCGCCTGAAGGACTTCACGGGACCGGTGCGGATCGTCTGGGGCGCCGCCGACCGTGCCTTCAAGCCCGCACTCGGCCGGCGTCTGCAACGCGCGTTTCGCGACGCCTCACTCGTCGAGATCCCTGGCGTACGGACCTTCGTGCACCTCGACGCCCCAGAGGTGCTCGCCGAGCACATCCTCGCCCTGTCATCGGCCCGATCGGCACAGGACTGATGACCAGACCGCTCACTCGCCGAGGAGAAAGAGACCATGTCCCCAAGCAAGGCGAGCGGTTTACGGCTCTTACGCGACAATGCGGGATTTCGCTCGCTGTGGTCGGCACGGGTCGTCTCGGTAGGCGGTGACGCGCTCAGCCTCGTCGCGCTGATGCTCCACGTCGCCGAGACCACGGGGCAGGCGATCGCGGTGTCGCTTCTGCTGCTCGTCGGCGACTTCGTTCCCTCACTGCTCAGCCCGATCGCCGGCGCGATCAGCGACCGCTTCGACCTCAAGCGGGTGATGATCGCATGTGAGCTGGCTCAGGGCATGGTGCTCCTGCTCATCGCTCTGTCGTTGCCGCCGCTTCCCCTGCTGCTGGTGCTGGTCGGGCTGCGCGCGATCGCGGGACAGGTGTTCCTGCCCGCCTCCCGCGCGGCGATACCCGGGCTGGTCCGGGACAAGGATCTGGAGACCGCCAACGCCACGCTGGGCTTCGGCACCAACACGGCCGAGGCGCTCGGACCGCTGGCCGCAGCCGCGCTCTTCCCCTTCGTCGGAATACGGGGCGTGCTCCTGGTCGACGCCGTCTCCTTCCTGCTCGCCGGCGCAGTCCTGCTCACGCTGCGCTCGCTTCCCCCCGCGCCCTCCCCGGAGGGAACGAAGACCTCGCTCCTGGGGGACGCGAAGTCCGGGCTCGGCTACATCAGGTCAGCCAAGGTGGTCCGGGTCATCGCCCTGGGCTTCTGCGCCATCGTGGCCTTCAACGGAGTGGACGATGTCGCTCTGGTCCTCCTGGCCACCGAATCCTTCGCGGCCGGCCAGTCGGCGGTCGGCCTGCTTCTCGGCGCCGTCGGCATCGGCCTGCTCTTCGGATACGCCCTGACGGCCCGCTACAGCGCTCGAACATCCCTGGTGACCCTGCTGCTGGCCGGCTTCGCGGTGAACAGCGCCGGCAACCTCCTCACGGGGCTGGCCTGGGCCGTCGCCGCCGCGTTCATGACCCAGTTCGTCCGCGGATTCGGTATCGCGGCGATGGACGTGGCCACCAACACCATGCTGCAGCGCCTGGTCCCCCAAGGAATGCTCGGCAGAGTCTTCGGCAACCTCTACGGAGCGATCGGAGTAGCCGCCGCGCTGTCCTACCTGGCGGGCGGGTTCCTGCTGGACGCCACTTCCGCACCGGCGACACTTCTCATCGCGGGTGGCGGCGGCCTGCTGGCCACCGTGCTCGTCGCTTTCGCGCTGCCAAGAGCGCTGCGCGAGCACACCTCCGACTCCGATCCCGACGGCACCGAGACGCGAAGAGCCACGCGGTGACGGTCCCCCGCGTCCGCCTTGGTGCAGGCATGTCGCGCCGCCTCGACCGGACTCGTCCCGCCGGCCACCCTGCTCACCGACCACGGCGGCGCAGCTCCAAGGTTTCCTTTTCTGGGCCTCCTGGGGACGATGGACTGAGGGTTCGGTTCGATCTCCCGGGGAGGCGCCACGCACGGTCACGACCGCATCCAGGAGACGATCATGAACGATGACGCGAAGAACAACGGCATCTCTGCCCTGCCGCCGGTCGTCGACCGGGACACCTGGCAGGCCGGCATAGATGCGCTGCGGGTTCGGGAGAAGGCCCACACCCGCGAAGGTGACGCGATCGCGGCGGCCCGCCGGCGCCTGCCCATGGTGGAAGTGGATGCCGGCCTTGAGCTGATCGGGCCGAAGGGGCCGGTGACCCTGCTGGGCGCGTTCGAAGGACGTCGGCAGCTCATCGCCTACTACTTCATGTGGTGGCCCGGCCGGCCCGCGCCCGAGCAGTGCGAGGGCTGCACGTTGTTCCTCAGCCAGGTCGGCGAACTGTCCTACCTGCACTCCCGTGACATCACCTACGCGGTGTTCAGCCAGGGCCGCAACACCGCGTTCGGCCCGGCCGACGCCCAGGCGTCCTACGACGAAAGCGTCCGCTATCGCGACTTCATGGGCTGGGACATGCCGTGGTACTCGGCACAGCCGTCCCTTGACGCGCTCCTCGTCGGCCGCGAACTCGGCCTGATGCACCTCGTGTGCTACGTGCGGGAGGGCGACCGCGTCTTCGAGACCTACTGGACGTCGCGGCGCGGCGTGGAGGCCATGGACTACAGCTACACGCTCATGGACCTCACCGTGTACGGGCGCCAGGAGCCCTGGGAGGACTCGCCCTCCGGCTGGCCGCAACCGCAGGTCGACAGGGAGTCGGCACACATGCGGGCCAACGGACGTCCCACCGCCCAGTGGCCGCGAATCCACGCCGGACACTCCGACGACCTCGGAACCGCGGAGACCGGACCGGCGCCCACGCCTCGCAACTGTCACTAATGGTGGCCTGGCACGAATGTGAGCCCCATCACGTTCGCCGGGGCGTCCCGACGCTCCGGACTCATTCGTCGATGATCTGTAGCCGCCACCGCGGGAAGAAGATCACCGTGGGCGGTCATCGCGTTCGCAGGAGAGAGGTAACCGATGAGAGATCTGCAGATCATCGCCGACCGGGTCGAGATCGAGGCGCTGCGGGGCGAACACGCCGACGCGGCGATGATCGGCGACTACGACCGTTTCGCGTCGCTGTTCACCGGAGACGCGGTGTGGCGGATCCCCCCGGCCAATGTCGAGTTCATCGGCCGGAAGGAGATCCGGGCCGGTATCGAACGGCTGCAGGATGCGTGGGAGTTCTGGGTGCAGAACGTGCATCCGGGCACGATCCACTTCGATGGCGACATCGCGACCGGCCGGGAATCCATCTTCGAGATCGGTCGCCAGCGCGACGGCAGGTCGGTCGTCATGTACGGCTTCTTCCACGACCGCTACCGGCGCACCCCGGATGGCTGGAAGTTCACCGAGCGCGTCCTGGAGCCCCAATACCTCGACACCACTGCGCTGACGGGTTCGCCTCATGTGACCTGGGAAAGCCCAGAGGCCGCGAACACCCCCTCCGCGGAAGAAGCCCGATAGCCCAAGCGCGGTGCCGATGGTGGTCCGGTTACCGGGCAGGCAGCGGACCACGGTGAGCGCGGCGACGACGCCGACCGCGCGCATCATGCGGCGCCGGTCCAGGCCCAGGTTGGTGACCGCTGCTCATCGTCAGCGTGCGGCGTCCCGGCGTCGACGGGTCGTCAGGCGGGGGGCGCCTCCTGGAGGGCACGCACCTCGATCCTGCTGCGCAGCGCCCGCGAGGCCTGCTTGGTCCATTCGATCGCGACGTCGTCGTTTTCGGCCTCGATGATCCAGAAGCCGCCGAGATACTCCTTGGCCTCCACGAAGGGGCCTCGCGTGAGTACGGGGCTGTCGCCGGAGTAGTCCACCGTGGTCGCGCTGGACGGCGGCTGCAGGCCTCCGGCGGACACGAACGCACCCGCCTCCTGAAGGGCGGTGTTGAACGCATCGACCTCCGCGATCATCTGCTGCAACTCCGCAGGGTCCATGCCCTCCATCGTCGGCTCCTCGGCGGAGTCGTGGGGGAGGCTCAGAAAGTACTGCGTCATTGTCGTCTCCTCGTCATTGGCGTTACGGCCGATGGCCACGGTGTGAACGCTATGCGGGGGCTCCCCCGTGACGCATCGGTCATCGTGACCGATGTCGGGGAAGCCGATGACTGACGTTACTTACCGGTGCTGCGGCTGGACGAGGCCGGTCAGCTCGGCGCGGCCGGTGACGCCGAGTTTCGGATACGCCTTGTAGAGGTGGTGGCCGACGGTCCGCGGGCTGAGGAACAGCTGTGCGGCGATCTCTTTGTTGGTGTGGCCGGTGGCGGCCAGCCGTACAACCTGCAATTCCTGGGGTGTGAGCAGGGTGAGGGGGCCGCTGCGCTGCGGCTCGTCGCCCCGCTCACCGAAGGCTGCCAGCTCGCCGCGCGCACGCTCGGCCCAGAGCGGCGCGCCGAGGCGCTCGAACGCGGACACCGCCGCCGCGAGATGGGCGCGGGCCTCGGTACGGCGGCGCCGGCGGCGCAGCCATTCCCCGTAGACCAGCTGGGTACGGGCGTGCTCGTAGGGGCCGCCGTGCCCCTCGTGGAGCCGCAGTGCCCCGGTGTACAGCGCCTCGGCGTCGCCGTCGCCGGCCAGCAAGGCCCGGCAGCGTAGCTCGAGCCCGGTGGCGACCGGGCGGTCGACGTGCTCGGCCCAGTGGCGGAACGCCGCCAGCGGTCCGTGGGCGCGATCCGGCATGCCGCCGCGTACGGCCGCTTCCACCAGATCCGGCACCGCCCGGACCAGGAGGTCGCGGCTCGCCGGTCCCCGGGACACCAGCTCGAGCCGGTCGTACGCTTCCCCGAACCGCCGGGCGGAAAGGTCGAGCATGCCCAGACCCCAGGCCGCGATCTCGGCGTTGACCCGGTGCCGGGCTCGGGCCCGCGGGAGCACCTCCTCGGCAAGGGCCCGGCAGCGTGCCTCGTCACCCGATACGGCGTGGAGCCACACCTCCACCGACCGGTGCGCCAGGCTCTCGGTCGTGTTCCCGAGCTCGTCGCTCACGGACACGCCCTCCGCCACACACGCGCGGGCGTCCGCGAACTCGCCGCGCAACAGCCGCGCCACCGCGAGCACGTTCAGGGTGTACGGGACCCACCCCAGCGCCCCGTTGGCCCGCACCTCGGCCAGCATGTCCTCCGTACCGGTGACGACGCTGTCGTCGTCGGCGATCATGAGCCCGCCGAACCCGGTCGTGATCTGGTGCGTCAGGTCGTTCCCGGCGCCGCGGGTGGCGGCGTGGAGAGCGCGCATCGGGCCGACGGCCTGCTCCGGGCGTCCGGCGAAGAGCTCCGCCCACCCGAGAAGGGCGGCGACCACGGGTGCCCAGTGCTCCGGCGGGGTGAACCCGCGCATCAGATCCGCCGCACGCTCCAGGAGGTCGTGCGCCGCTCCGTGCCGGGCCGCGTGCACAGCCTCGTAGAGGGTGAGCACGGCGCGCTCCGGATCGCTGTCGCGCACCAACGCGGCGGCCTCGAGCGTCAGCTCCGCATCGGCCCGCGGCGAGGTGCGTTCGTACTCCACCGCGCCACGGGTATAGATGGCCGTCGCCCGGATGCCGGGGTCGGTGGTGAGCGAGAGCGCCTCGGCCGCCAGCCGGGCGGCGCGGTCGGCCTTGCCGGCGTCGAACGCGGCCTGGCTGGCCCGGGCGATACGCCGGGCCTTCAGCTCCCGGTCGGCACTGAGCCGACCGGCGCGATCGTAGGCGGCGCACACCGCCATCGCGCCGCCCCGGTGCCAGGCCCGCTCCGCCGCGTCCTCCAGTTCGGCGGCCACGGCCTCGTCGGGGGTGATGGTGGCGGCGGCGAGGTGCCAGGCCCGGCGGTCGGCATCGGCGTCCCCGCGCAGCGCCTCGGCGTACGCGCGATGTACCTCGATCCGCCGGTGCAGCGGCGCGTCCTGATAGGCCGCCGCCCGTACCAAGGGGTGGCGGAACGTGATCCGGCTGTCGATCCAGACGAGCCGGTCGCGTTCGGCGGGCTCCAGGTCGCCGGCGGTGCCGCCGAGGGATTCGATCACGTGCAGGATCGTCGCGAGAGGCGCCGCCAGGTCGGCCGCCGCCACCAGAAGCGCGCGCTGGGCGGGCTCGGGAAGCCCCGCGATCTGGTGACGGAATGTCTCCTGTACGCGGCGGGTCACCGGCAGCGGGCCGACCTGCTCGGCCGGATCGGCATCGTCCGCCGCGAGCCGCGACGACCCGAGCTCGATGATCGCCAGAGGATTGCCGCCGGACTCCGCGAGGACCCGGGTACGCACCGGCTCGATGAGTTCCGGTGCGTGCTCGTCGAGCAGCCGGGCGGCATCGGGCGCGGCGAGGCCGGGCAGGTCCACGACCTCGACGCCCGCGATGTCGAACGGCATCGCCGTATCGCGCAGCGCGAACAGCATCGCGATCGGATCGGCCACGAAGCGGCGGGCAGCGAACAGCAGCGCCTCCACCGAACCCTGGTCGAGCCATTGCAGGTCATCGATCACGCACAGCAGCGGGGCCTTCTCGGCCAGATCGGCGAGCAACGACAGGGTGCCGGCGGAGATCAGGAACCGGTTGGCCTCGTCTCCCTCCGACAGGCCGAAGGCGCAACGCAGTGCCCTGGCCTGGGGAGCGGGCAGGGCGTCCAGCCGATCCACGTGAGGAAACAACAGGTGGTGCAGGCCGCCGTACGCCAGCTCGGAGTCGGACTCGACCCCCGCTACGCGGACCACGCGCATGCCGCCCTCTTCGGCGATCGACACAGCGTGCTCGAGAAGAACCGACTTCCCGATACCCGCCGCGCCCCGTAGCCCCAGGACGCCGCTGCGTTCGTCGCGCGCATTCGCCAGCAGGCGGTGAATGCGCGCTTGCTCGCCCTCCCTGCCCACCAGTGACATGTGTTGCTCCTAGCCAAGCCGCTGCCGCGTGTACGGATGTGTCGGGGCGGGGGGTGTTGCAGACGAGGCGGCGTGTCATGAGCGTAGTCCACGAAGGCGGTCACCTGCGTGTGCTCGTCCCCGGGGGCGTCATCGCGAGGAGTCGCCCCGCGGCTCGGAAGAGGCGTCAAAGGAGCGTCAGTGCCTTGGCCACGCCCGGATCGCGCCCGGTGGCCAGGTCGAGGGCGGTCATGGGGGCGTAGTGGTCGACCGGCACGCCGATCGTGTCGATGGTTTCACGCGCGGGCCCGAGGTGCCGGACCTTGGGCAGCAGCAGGATGCTGCCGTCGTTGAGGCGATAGCCTTCGGCGGGGCCGGAGACGGCTCCGGCGGTGCGGGTTCCGATGAGGGTGCCCAGGTTGTTGTCCTTGACGGCCGCGCTGAAGTCCTCGCAGGCCGAGGCACATCCCCGGTCGGTGAGGACGATGAGGCGCGAGCCGAGCAGCGGGACGGTGTCGTCGGTCCGGTTGGGCACGCAGTCGCCCTTGAACGGGCAGAAGTAGCTGGTGATCTTGCCGTGTGCGAACGCGCCGAGCAGCCGCGTCACCTCGCGGGGTGACCCGCCGCCGTTGCCGCGCAGATCGAGGACCACCGCTTCCGGCTTGCCCCGCAGCTTGGCGATGACCTGGTCGGCGGCGCCTTCGAAGAAGCCGGGCAGCTGGACGTGGACGGCGCCGCCGGGAAGCGTCGTCGACGTCACCGCCGGAGGCCGCCTCGTGATGGGCCCCTCCCCGAGGTCGAGGGTGCGGGTCCGTCCCGTCGTGGGGCGCTTGAGCGTGAGCTTCACCGGATTGGTGGCGAACGCTTCGACGATGCTCTGGTTCACGGTGTTCCCGATGAACGCGGGCACGCCGTTGGCCTTGACGATGATGTCACCAGGTCTGATGCCGGCCTTGGCGGCGGGGCTGCCGGGCAGGACGCTGGTGATGAACAAGGGCGGCTTGGCCGCCGGGTCGAGTTGCCGGCCCTGCTGGGCAGATATGCCCACGATGCCCGTTCCGATCGGCTTGTCCTCCGATGGTGGAGCTGGCCTGACCCAGCGGGCGTGGTTGTCGTGCAGTCCGGCGACCATCGCGGTGATCGCGGCGCGCAGCGCGGACACGTCACCGGCGCCGAGGACTTTCGCGAAGGCGGCCCAGTCGGTGTCGCGGTTCCCGGTCAGCTCGGGCAGCTGGAGGTCGCTCCGATCGGCGTCGCGCCGCATCAGGTCCTGGGTGTAGGCGGCGAAGGCGCTCTTCAGCAGTGCCTTCGGATCCATGGCCGGACCGCTGTAGTAGTGGTCCAGCACGCAGAGGTATGCCTGCCGGAGCGTGTTCACCGAGGTCGGCGGCGCCGATTCCGAAGGTGGCGCGGTGGCGGGGGCGCAACCCCCGGCCGGGGCGGGCGCGGACAGGGAGCAGGCCGTCACCAGGACGGCCGCGCAGATGGCTCTGATCATGGCCGCCAGCGTGGCCTGAAGCCGGTTTCACGGTCGTGAACGGATCCGTTACGCCGGTGAAACCCCGGTCCGGGTACGAACGTCGCCTGGTGGCCGAGGACGAACGCGACCAGGCCGATCTCGTGCGGCATCGGCGACCGGTCGCCTGCGCCAGCGGTTGACGCCTGCACTTGCACCTGTAAGATTCGACTAACAGGTGCAAGATTGGATCTTTCTAAGGACGACATGTCGACCAGCGAAGAGTTGCTCAGCCTGCTCAGCGCGGTCGGGCACCCTCTGCGGTTGCGGATCCTGGCCGAGCTGGCCGGTGGTCGCGTCCATGTCAGCGAGCTGGCTCGCCGGATCGGGATGTCCCGTGCGCTGCTCTACATGCATCTGGAGCGGCTGGAGAAGGCGAAGCTGATCGAGGGGCAGCTGGAGCTGTCGGCCGACGGCAAGGCGATGAAGTACATCGAGCTGCTGCCCTTCGAGCTCACCCTGACGATCGACACCGTTCTCGCGGCTCTGCGCGCGGACGACGAGGAAGGACCCCACCAGGTGCAGGAGACCCCGCAGTGATCGACATCGGTTCCATCGTGATCCCCATCGTGGTCGTACTGATTCTGTTCAGCGCCATCACGGCGTGCCTGGCGTTCTACTTCCGGTTCGAGCGGCACCGCACCGAGGTGCTGACGGCCGAGATGGCCAGGTATCGCGACATGGCCGAGCGGGCCGTACAGCAGCAGAGTGAGGTGCAGGCCAGGCTTGGCGAGCTGACGGAGAGAGTCGCCGCGATGGAGACGATCCTGCGCAGCGTCGACTGACGAACCTGAGACAGAAGTCCGGGGGCGAGCGGCAACTCACCCCCGGACCGCGGAACCGCACGACCACGCCGTGACGGCGTGCCTTTGACGCGTACGTGCTCCCACAGAAAGGAGAGCAGCTCATGCTGCTCCAACGCAAACCCTCTCGCCGGCGTGCCCTGATCTCTTCACTTGGCGTCGCCGTTCCGCTCCTCATGGTGAGCGCGCCCGCCGCCGCGACGGTCGCCGACCCCGCCCAGTCCGTACGGCGGTTCGCCGACGCCTCCATGCTCCGGCAGCTGAAGGAGCACCAGATCCCCGGCGGGGCGATCGCCGTCGTGGCGGGCGGCCGCCAGGTGTTCGCCCAGGGCTACGGCGTCGCCGAGGTGGAGACCGGCCGTCCCGTGGACGCCGGGCAGACCGTCTTCGCCCCCGCCTCAGTGGCCAAGCTGATCACCGCCACCGCGGTCATGCAGCTCGTCGAACGAGGCCGGATCGACCTGAAGGCGGACGTCAACCAGTACCTCACCGCATTCAAGATCGACGACGCCTATCCGGGCCGGCCCGTCACCATGGCCAACCTCCTGACCCACACCGCCGGGTTCGCCGGCGGCGACTTCGGCACCGGCGCGGCCACGGCCCAGGACGTTCACCGGCTCGGCGACCACCTCGCCGACCACCAGCCACCCCGGATCCGCCCGCCCGGCGCCAGGGCCGTCTACTCCAACTACGGGATGGGCCTGGCCGGCTACCTGGTCGAGGTCCGTTCGGGCATGCCCTTCCACCAGTACGTACAGGAGAACATCTTCCGCCCGCTCGGCATGACGCACTCCTCCATGGCTCAGCCCGAGCCGGGCCACATCGCCCGGGCGCTGGCACCCGGCTACCGCTTGCAGGACGGTCGCCAGATCCGGGCAGAAGGCACCAAGTACGGGCACATGCCACCGCACGGCGCCGGATTCCGCTCCACCGCCACCGACATGGCCGCCTTCATGCTGGCCCAGCTGACCGGCGGCGGCACGATACTCAAGCCGGACAGCGTCCGCCTCATGCAGAGCCGCCACTTCGGCAACGCCGAGGGCACGGCCGGGCAGGGATACGGCTTCCAGGAGTACACCAGGAACGGCCGGCGCCTGCTCGTCCACCGCGGCAACATCCCCGGATACTTCGCGATCATGGCGCTGATCCCCGAGCGGCACATGGGCGTTTACGCCTCCTTCAACGGCACCGGCAAGGGCGGACCCGACTCCGCCTGGTCCCTGGTCAACGCCTTCGCCGACCGCTTCGCCCCGGCCCCCGCCCCGGAGCCCGGCGCGCCGGGCCCGCTGCCCGACGTCACCCGGTTCACCGGCAGTTACCGTACGGCCCTGGCCGCCGACATGACCGATCTCGGCAAGCTCAGCTCGCTCACCGGCGTGGTGACGGTGAGCGCCGCCGGCGACGGCACCCTGACCACCACCGGCGCGGTCGCGCACGGCCCCACCGAGAGCCGGCAATGGACGCAGATCGCCCCCGGCCTGTTCCGCGAGAAGAACGGCTACCGGACGATCCGGTTCCGCGAAGACGGCCTCCTGGCCACGGAGAACCCGGTCGGGCCCCTCGAACGCCTGGCCTGGTACCAATCGCCCACCCTGCATCTCGGCATGCTCGGCGTCAGCCTGACCGTCCTGCTGCTGTCAGTGGTGGCCTGGCCCCTCACCCGCGCCGTACGCTCCACCCGCCGCCGCCTCGCGCCCCAGGGACGAGGCGCGACCGGCGCGCCGCGCCTGGCCGGGCTGCCGGGCTGGATCACGGCGGCGCTCGTCACGGCCTCCGCCGGATCCCTCGCGGCGATGTTCGCCGACTTCGACGCCAACCAGGCCGACTTCTTCCTCGGCGGCAGCCCGCTGTTCACGGCCATCACCACCCTGCCCCTGCTCGCCGCGGCCGCGACCGCCACGACGCTGGCGACCACCACGCTCGCCTGGTTCAAGGGCTGGTGGAGCCCGGTCGGACGCATCCACCACACCGCCGTCGCCCTCGCCGCGCTCGCCTACCTGAGTGTGGTCGCCGCCTACAACCTGATCGGCTGACCCGGCCGCCGGCGTCGAGGCCACGCCGTACCGTCTGCGGACAGATCGATCGACGCGATGGTTCGGGCAGGTGACCTGCTGCTACCAGTAGGTCACGTTCCACCGTTGCGAGGGAGTGGCGACGCAGGTTCCGGGCGTCACGTGTGCCCCCTCCACAGCGATAGCGGGACTCAGGCACTCGATGCTGCCCGTACTCGTGGTGCGAATGAAGAAGTTCTGGTGCGTCCAATGCTGGATGCGATGATCGATGCAGCGCTGCAGCTCGGCCAGGCGGACGCCGGTGCCCGTGGTGACAGCGGCCAGGCAGTAGCTGCTGGGGAGGTGGATGAGCCACCCGCCGTTCCACCAGCCCCACCTCTGCCCGGGGTCTGCGCTGTGGCAACGGCCCAGGTAGACGTCCCCACCGAGGTTGCCGGTGGTGTCAAGGCACAACCCCAGCTCCTCATGGTTGGCGATCTTGAACGGTCCGGGGGTGCCGGGAGGATACACGGCGCTGAAACCTTCACTGCTTGGACTCGCTGACGCGCTTGCCACGCTGCCGAGGAGAAGCAGGGGCGCTGCCAGGACGGTCATTGCCAGCCGGAGCCGGAACATCGCTGATCCCCTTCGATGAGGAGGCCCGAAATGAACTGCCTGCGTGCTCTGCCAATAACAGGATGCACGCCCTGGCGAAGGTTGTCGCCATTCAGGGCAAACGACCAAGGCGCTGGGCCGCGTACGGGTCTCCGGCGTCGGCCCGCGCCCGCAACTCATGCGTCAGCCCCTGCTCGTCCAGAACCCTGGCCAGCTCGGACGCGGCGGACGCGTCTCCCGCCGCGGCACGTGCCCGCAGTTCCTCGACGTTGCCCTCGACGCCCAGGAGCCGGGCGAGCTCCTTGGAGGCGTACCAGTCGTCGGCATCGGCCCGCCTGCGCAGCAGCCCCAGCGCCTCATCCAGACGTTCGGCACCGATCAGCAGTTTGACCAGCCGGTCCACCGGGCCACCCGCGTGTGCGCTGCCGCCTCTCGCGGCGACGACCTCTTGCAGGAAGTCGATGGCGTCCCCGGCCTGTCCCCCCTCGATCATCAGATCGATCAGCCTGGTCGTGGCGCTCCAGTTTCCCGCGTCGGACTCCGCCTTCAGCTCGTCGAGGCGTCCGTGCTCGGCGAGCAGGCGGGCCACCTGCTGGTCCGCGTTGGGGCCGTACAAGGAGTCGAAACGGGTCCGCAGGAGGTCGATCGCCTCATCCAGGCGTCCGTGGGCGGCGAGCAGGTTGGCCAGGTGCCCGGTCACGTGCTGGGCGTCGGCGCTGGAAGGGGCGACACGGGCGTCCAGGAACGTGATCGCCTCTTCGACGTGTCCCAGTGCGACCAGCCGTTCGGCCGTGGTGGCGTTGGCCATCGCGCCTCTCGGCTCCGCGTAGTCCTCCAGGATCGGCATCAGCGTCTGAATCCGGCCCCGTTCCATCAGCATGTCGATCAGCTGGTCGGCCGCTTGGCGATCGCCGTCGTCGGCGCGGGCCCGCAGAACGGTGACGGCCTCGTCGACGCGGTCCTGCGCGGCCAGCGTCTTGGCCAGCAGGCGATCGACCATGCGCCAACCGGCCTCGGACAGGGCGCGTAACTCCTCGACCCGGCCCTGCTCCGCCAGCAGCCTCGCCAAGGCGGCGACGGCGCCCCCGTCGCCTGCCTCGGCGCGCGTGCGGAGTTCCTCGTGCCGCCCCTGCTCGGCCAGTAGTTTGGCGAGCGCCCAGGCGGCGTCCCGATCACCGGCATCGCCCAGGATCCGCAACTCGTCGAGCCGGCCCTGAGCCTCCAGAAGTTTCACCAGCTCACGGCGTGCGTTCCAGTCCCCGGCCTCGGCTCTGGCGCGTAACTCGGACACGAGTCCTTGTTCGGCCAGCAGCGGGACCAGATCGGCGGCGGCGTAGTCGTCGCCCGCGTCGGCGTGCTTCCGCAGGATGGCAGTGGCCTCGCCGATCTTGCCCTGTCTTCGCAAGAGGTCGACCAGGAAACCGCGGGCGAAGCGGTCACCTTGGTCCGTGCGGGCGCGTAGTTCGTCGATGTGGCCCCGCGCGCCCAGGAGTCGCGCCAGCTCCAGCCGGGCCCGCGGGCCTCCCAGTTTGGCGCGGCCGCGCAGGTGATCGAGGTGGGAGGCGTCGGCGAGATGGTCCTGGAGCAGGGCGTGCCGGAACTGCCAGGCGGATCCGGCCTGGCGCAGCATCTGGCGCTGGTGCGCGTCCTCGACGAAGGCCCACAACCGCCAGGGCAGCTTGCCGCAGGCCGCCAGGAACAGGTGGATGATCCGGAACCTGGTCCAGGTCCACCATCCGGCGGCGAGGCCCGCGGCGCCCGCGTACACCAGTGCCGCGATTCCCGACACGGCGGCCACCTGTCCGAGCGGTCCCGTCACCAGGGCCCCGAGCGCGAAGGCCGGGCCGCCGATCAGCGCGTGCCGGACGGCGGCCAGGACGGCGTTGCGGTGGTTGGCGCGGAAGGTCAGCCGTGGTGTGGGGTGTTCGGTACGCGCGGCCGTCCACGGCAGCACGACGGTGGCCAGCGTGGCGGCGGGAACGGCGATCAAGGCCGCCGCCCACGCGTCCGCCACGAACCCCGCGGCCAGGCCGAACACGATCCCGAACCCGGCCGCGCGCCTTCGCCTGCGGGCCCGCTCGGTCCGCGCCGTGCGATAGCGCCACCGTACGTACGGCGGGTACGTGTCCGGCCATAGCGGGCGGAACGTCCGGGCGGCGGCGAACCCGATCGCCAGACACCCCGCCAGCGCCGCCCGCAGACCGGCGAAACCGCCCACCGCTGCCACCAGGCCCGCCCCGGCCACGAGCATGGCCACCATCGCCCGCCCGGTCTCGGCGAGATTGGGGTATTTGGGAGTGGGACTGACCGTCAGCTGCCACCACCACCAGTCGCGCAGGCGGGTCTCTCGCAGCTGGTACGCCAGCCGCCCCAGCCAGCGCGCCGCGTGCTCCGGCCGGTTGCGGCTCCGGCGACGTCCCGGGCGGCTTCGGTATTCGGCGGCGACGAACCCGTCCATGAGCGTGGCCGCGATCTCGCTCCGGTCGGTCATCGCGATCAGCCGGTCGGGATCGGTGCTCGTGGCCTGAAAGGCGGCGCGGGCCAGCCAGACCATGAAGGGCGTGGACAACACCGTGGCCAGCACCCCGTCGGGCTGCGCGCGCAGGTGCTCGAACACCCGCTGCCAGCGGGCGCGGGATGGAGCCGGATGGGACAGGAAGGCGATGGCCTCCTCGACGCCCACCGGCTCGATCTCGACGACCGCCGCCATGGACAGCACCGGGCCGCCGGCCGTGATCGCCTGCTCGTACTCCTCGCCCCTGCAGGTGAGGACCAGCGGCCTGCCGGCCGCGGCCAGCAGGTCCAGTTCCCGCACCGCCCGTACGTACGCCGCCACCGGCAACTCGTCCAGCCCGTCGAGCACCGGCAGCACCCGGCCCGCCTCGACCAGCTCACGCGCCCAGGCCGGGCCGTCGCCGCCCCGTACGGTCAGAAGGTCGTAGTCCTCATCCAGGCGCCGGATCACGAACTCCTCGACCGACTCCAGCGCGGGGTTCCACGAGGAGATCGGGAGCAGCACCGGCACGGTCCCGCCCGCCGCGGCCTCCTTCAGCAGGCCCAGGGTGAGCAGCATCGCCAGCACGCTCTTGCCCGCCCCCGGCTCGCCCAGCACGACCAGCTGCCGATGCGGCAGTGCGCGAAAGGCGGCCACCGTCTCCCGCGCCGTCCCCGTCAGTGGCAGCAACTCCCAGCTCGCGCCGCTGTCGTCGTCGATCACCAGTTCCCGTCCAGCCGCGACCGGCCGTCCGGTGCTCGACCAGCGCACCTGCAAAGGCACCGGGTGCACGTGCCGCCGGGCCGCCTCGGCCGTCCACTGCCTGCGCACCTCCCCGGCCAGCCGGGTCGCCACCGCGTCCAGCGTCGTCGGCGCCGGCGGCGGCCGGCTCACCCGCCGCGCCACCACGGCACCGGCCCCTGCCAGCCCCATGGCGATGGCGATCCAGGGCCCGC
The DNA here is from genome assembly GCF_044457485.1 of Nonomuraea sp. NPDC050540. Classification (NCBI taxonomy): domain Bacteria; kingdom Bacillati; phylum Actinomycetota; class Actinomycetes; order Streptosporangiales; family Streptosporangiaceae; genus Nonomuraea; species Nonomuraea sp. NPDC050540. The sequence continues at coordinate 247,114 of NZ_JBITHA010000016.1, read as the reverse complement.
TCCAGACGCCGTCGTTGAGTATCTGGTTACCCGCCACGGCGACGGCGACCGGCATCACCACCGACGCCACCCACCACAGCCCGGCCCGCAGCCTCATACCCACATAGTCGCGTCAGCCGGGCGGACCGTAACACCCCGTCCCGGCGGCGCGCCCGGGACCATCGGCAAGCCAGTGCAGCTCGTGCGCCAGGGTTGTGGCGACGGCACGGAGGCGGCGGTGTAGCGGCGACTGCTCGCGTGGGAGGACCAGGTGAATCGTCAGGCTGGGCGCGCCCCGCAGCGGTCGCCAGGTGAGACCGGGCGGTTGTGCCGTGGCCGCGGCTTCTCCGGCCGGGGCGAGGGTGATCCCGTCGCGCAGGTCGCGCTGAGACATGTCGAAAGAGACCGCGGGCGTGTGGAATCGGGGGTGTGGTCGGGTGTCTCGGAACAGTGCGGACAGCTGATCGTGGATCACGGGGTTGGCCTCCCGGTCCGGGAGTCGCAGCGGGTACGCGGCCGCGTCGGCGATCTCGATCTCCGGGTGTTCGGCCAGCGGATGGTGCTCCGCCAGCTGGACCCCGACGCGCATACGCCGCAGCAGGAACCGGCGCACGTCACGGCCCGGCTGTTCACCGCGGGTGATCCCGGCATCGATGCGGCCGTCGGCGACCGCGGGGGTGATCTCCGGTGTCGCCATCGGGACCGCGCCGACCTCGAGTCCGCTGTTGCCGCGAATCAGCCTGTCCACCAGGGCCGGTACCGTCTCGGACCCGGCGCTGAGGCTGTATCCGATGCGCAGCGTGCCCAGTTCACCGGCCGCCGCGCTCCGGGCGGCGTCCCATGCCCGGTCCAGCGCCGCCAGCGCCGGTGGCGCGGACTCCGCCAAGGCCGCACCGGCCGTGGTCAACACGACGCTACGCGTGTTGCGGACCAGCAGGGCCGTACCGAGTTCCGCCTCCAATCGGCGCATCCGGGCGCTGAGTGCGGGCTGCGCGATGCCGATCCGTGCGGCCGCGCGGGTGAAGTTCAGCTCCTGTGCCAGCACCAGGAAGTAGCGCAGGCTGACCGTATCCGGCGCCACGTGCCCTCCCTGCCGATTGATAACGATCCGTTCTGAGTCTAGCCCGTGCCGATCTTTCCCTCGGCCGCACATCAAGCCCTAACCTGCGCATATGACGATGGAACCCGTCGCCGGGATCGATCGATCTGAGTGTCCATTCGAAGTCGGACGCGTCCGGCCCAACACAGGAGGTTTGCATGGCCAAGGGCTACTGGGTCAGTGTCTACCCCGCCAACACCGACCTTGAGAGGCTGACCGCCTACGACAGGCTGGCCGGTCAGGCTGTCCAGGCAGGGGGCGGGCGCAACCTGGCCTTGCTCCCGTCCCGTGGCGGTCGAGTCGTCGCCCACGAGGCCGGGATCACGCAGCGCGTCGTTCTGATCGAGTTCGACAGCTTTGAACAGGCCGTCGCGGCATACGAGAGCGAGGCGTACCAGAAGGCGCTGGTGGCCCTCCCCGACGGCTTCCAGCGCGACTTCCGCATCATCGAAGGCATCGGCTGACCGGCGGTCCCAGCCATCGCCGAGTATCCCGCGCCCGATGTCGGCACCGATCCCTCCGGCTTCGATCCGTTCGTGCGCAGGCCGGAGCCGGGGTACCAAGATCCAGGTCTTGATCTTGCCGGGATGGTCGAGCCTCGCCGGCGACCATCTGGCCGCCGGTCGTCGGGCAACGTGTCGGCTGTGTCAATCGGTCGTGCCGGCGTGCACGGCGATGATTCGCCAGCCGTGCGGCTCGCCGTACAGCCACGTACGGGTGTAGCGCATCCTGGCCGCGAACGGCGCGCCGTTGACGGTCCCTTCGATGGTGCCGAGAAACCACGTCACCCCGGTGTGCCCATCGGCGAGCACGGTCAACTCCTCCTCGGCCACCTTCGTCACCACCTGCGCCCGGGTGCGGTGCAGCTCCAGGTCGTCCGCCTTGGTCGCAACGTTCCCGCCGAAGGTGAAGATCAGCCGATCGTCCAGCAGCCGATCCAGCGCCTCGACATCTCCAGCCAGCTGAGCGGCCTGGAGCCGGCGCTCGGCGTCCCGCAAGTCCTCCATCATGAGGTCCACCCTCCCAGCCTGCGCCGATTCCGCGCCAGGACGTTCACGCTCGGCTGATCCCCACGGGGACTCCGATCGTCGGTGAGGGGCGGCGTCGCGGTCGTGGGAGCCGAGCCGGACGATTACGAGAGATCGAAGGGGGCGGGGGCGTGGCCTTCCCAGATCTGGCGCGATGCCTGCTCGGGGTAGGGCAGAGTCTTCGACTCGGTATCCAGGACGCGGGTGAGGTGTTCGCCGGGCCGGTGGGCCGGCCAGCCCGCGTCGCCGGTGGTGACGAAGCGGACCCATACCTCCTGGAGTTCGCGGGAGAGCGCGACGGCCTCGGGAGTGGGCTCCTCGCCGATGAGCTGGGCGCCGACGGGGCTGTCCAGCGTGCCGAACGCCAGGGGCACGTCGAGGCTGTGGCAGGCGCCCAGGATGCCGCCGAGGGCCGGGGCGACCCAGCACAGTTCGAACAGGTACGAGGTGCCGCCGGCCGCGGTGTTCGCCTCGGCCAGCTTCTGTGACGGCATGCGGAAGAGGGCGTCGGAGTACACCGTCTCCACCAGCTCCTCCGGGCCTGCCTGCGGGAACGCGGCACGGTAGGCCCGCGCGCCGTCCGGCCGCGGGGCGAGCAGTTCCAGGGCCGCGTGGGCGTCCTCCTCGGTGAAGGTGCCGTACCGGCCGCTCATGACGCTGAAGAACCGGAATTCGTCCCGGGCGTGGCCGACGAGCAGTTCGGTCCCGCTCGCGCGCGCGCCGGTCAGCGCGGGCCAGGGCGTTTCCGTGAGAACCTCGCCGTCGACGACGGGGCACAGCGCGGTGCCGGCCTCCGTGAGGCGTCCCCAGCTCTCCCGGTACGCGTGAAGGCCGGCGTTGAAGGAGGTGAGCTCGGCGGCCAGGCGCCATGGGTCGATGTCGCGCAGGGCCTCGGCGGTGGGGGCCGCGGCGCCGACCCGGTCCGCGAACGTGGCGGTGACCCGCCGTGCCAGCGCGGGGGTGCTGTACAGCCCCGGCACCGAGTGGGCCATGGCCCGCCGGAACAGTCCGCGCGCGGACTTCATCGTCAGGAGGGCGGCGACCGACCCCGCCCCGGCGGACACCCCGGCCACGGTGACCTGGCCGGGGTCACCTCCGAAGGCGGCGATGTTGCGCTGCACCCATTCCAGCGCCGCGATCTGGTCGAGGAATCCGCGGTTGGGCGGCACGTCGTCGAGGAACGCGAATCCCTCCGCTCCCACGCGGCAGTTGATGGTCACCACGACGATTCCCGCCTCGGCCAGCGCTGCCGGGTCGAACATCGGGTCGCTCGACGCCGCCGAGAGGTAGCCGCCCACGGGGATCCACACCAGCACCGGCAGCCCGGCCGCGCCGGGATCCGGAGTGCCGACGTTGAGCGTCAGCCAGTCGGGACCTTGCGGGGGCACCTCGATCGGCAGGGACAGCGGCACCACGGGGCCGAACTCGACCGCCTGCCTCGTCCCCTCCCAGCGGTGGGGCGGCGCGGGCGCGGCGAAGCGGAGCGCTCCGACCGGGGGCTGGGCGTAGGGGATGCCGCGGAACACCGCGTGCCCCTGCCGTCTGAGCCCCTGCACCACGCCTTCCGTGGTCCGTACCTTCGGCTGCTCGGACATGACGATTCCTTCCCTCGAGTGGACCCCAACATTACGGGTCAGGTGTATTATGTCAACTGTATTGAATCAGTCGGGGGTACGAGCGAGGAGCCGGCGATGCCGAAACAGGTGGATCACCGCGGACGCCGCGAAGCGATCGCCCGCGCACTGTGGCGGGTGGTGGAGCAGCGCGGCGTCACACAGCTGACGATGCGCGTGGTGGCGCAGGAGGCGGGCATGTCACTCGGGCAGCTGCAGCACTACTTCGCCTCCCGTACCGCCATGCTCTCCTTCGCCATGGACTTCGCCTCCGAGCGGACCGCGGCGCGCGTACACCAGGGGCTGGAAAAGCTCGGTGACCGCCCGCACCCCCGTGACGTGCTGCGACTGACGCTCGCGGAAATGCTCCCCCTGCATGCCGACGCCCGCGCGACCAGCCGGATGAGCGCCGCCTACGCCCTGGAGGCGCTGCACGACGAGGCCGTGCACGAGCAGGCGCGGCGCGGCCTCGTCCAGGGGCGGGACCTCGTCGAGCGGTTGGTCCGCCAGGCGATCGCCGACGGGCACATCGACCCCGGCCGCGACCCGGCGACCGAGACCAACCTGCTCCTCGCCCTCACCGGCTTCACCTCCCTGATCGAACTCGACGTGATCGAGCCCAAGGACGCGCTCGCCGCGATCGACGTGCACCTGGACCGGCTGTTCAGGAGTACGTGACCTGGCCCCCCGGCCAGGGGGGCAGGTGGGGAGTCGGTCACGGATGAGGGCACGGAATGGAGCGCGCCGAGGATCACGACCCGGTCGTCGGGCAGGCGGAATCGTGGTCGATGTGTCAGGCGTCCTGGGGGACGGTGTCGTTGACGGGAGTGGCCGCCCGGACGCCGGCGGCGCGTCGGGTGCGGACGAACCCCCAGCCGACGAGGGCCGCCGCGACGAGGGTGAGGGTAAGGCCGGCGATGGTGACGGCCTGGTGGAACTCGGCGGTCTGCCGCGGGCCCCAGGGGGACGCGGTGAGGTCGCCGGTGAACAGGAGGGCGAGGATGGTGCCGGTGACGGCGATGCCGGTACCGGTGGCGACCTGGCTTGCGGTGTCGACGAGCGCGGTGCCGATGGTGGTGCGGTTGCCGGGCAGGCCGCGGACCACGTTGAGCCCGGCGACGACGCCGACCACGCGCATCCCGGCCGCCACGAGGACGAGCGCGAGCGCGACCCACGGGTAGCCGAACCGGCCGAGCAGGCCGTGGACGGCGAGTCCGGACACGACCGCCGCGGCGCTGATCCACGCGGCCCGGTCCAGGCCGACGCGCCGTACGAACGGGTTGACGAACGGGCTGCCCGCGATGAGGACGACGACCTGCGGCAGCATCCCGAGGGCGGCCAGTGCGGGGGGCCAGCCCCAGTCGAGCTGCAGTTGCAGCGTCACCAGGTAGGTGAGCCCGGCGGTCGCCAGACCGGTGGCGGCCTTGTAGGCCAGGCCGCTGGAGACCAGGGGCAGGGCGAGGAGCTTCAGGTCGAGCAGCGGGTGGCGGGCCAGGCGTTCGCGCAGGACGAAGCAGGTCACCGACGCGGCGGCCCCGGCGGTCACCGCCCAGGGCGCCCAGGAGCCGGCGCCCTGGTCCACGAACAGCGTCGGCGCGAGGAGCGTGAGCACGATCGCCGCCGTGCCCAGCAGCATCCCGGGGACGTCGAGGGGGTCGTGGTGGAGCCCGGCCGGGTCGTCGGCGGCGATGCCGTACCGCACGCAGAAGAAGGCGAGCGCGGCGATCGGCACGTTCACCAGCAGCAGGACCTGCCACGGCGCGACCGCCAGCACCATGCCGCCCGCGGTCGGGCCGATCGCGAGCCCGACCAGGCCGACGGTCGAGATGAGGGTCAGCGCGCGCACGCGCAGGCCGTCCTCGTCGAACAGCCGGAACGCCAGCGCCATCGACCCCGGGGTGGTCATCGCGGCGGCGACCCCCATCGTCGCCCGGACGGCGATCAGCTGCGCGGGAGTGGTGACCACGGCGGTCGCCAGGCTCGCCACGCCGAGCAGGACGAGCCCGATCAGCATGATCCGCCGCCGGCCGAACCGGTCGGCGACCGCGCCGAAGGCGAGCATCAGTCCGCCGAACACGACCGCGTAGGCGCCGGTCACCCACTGCAACGCGGTGGCCGAGGCGTGCAGGTCGCGGCCGATCACGGGCAGCGCGACGTTCAGGATGGAGTTGTCCAGCATCTCGAAGAGGAACACCGCCGACAGCCCCGCCAGCGCGACCCACGCCTCCCGCAGCGATCGGGGACCACGACCGGGCCCGCCCGCACCCGGCTCATTCATGGCGGACTCCCCTCACGTCGTGATCGCGGTGGCGCGCGGCCCGCTGGAGCCCGGTCCGGTGACAATGACACATGACAGGGGTCTGTTCGAAGGACATGCGACTAGGTTATGCAACTAAGTTAAGTTGCACAAGGAAGTGAGGTCGGGATGCCCAGGACCAGTGCGCGAGGCGGACCGCGGACGCGCGCGAAGATTTCGGAGGTCGCGACCCGGCTGTTCCTGGAACGCGGATTCGACACGGTCACGGTCACCGAGGTCGCGCGGGAGGCCGGGGTCTCGGCCGTGACGGTCTTCAAGCACTTCCCGCGCAAGGAAGACCTCCTGCTGGACCGCCAGGTCGACGCCGTCGAGCTCCTGCGCGCGGCGGTACGCGAGCGTGCCCCGGACGCCGGAGTGCTCCAGTCCCTGCGCGACATGGCGTTCGGTCTTCTTGAGGAACGGCATGCCCTGTCCGGGCTCAAGGACGGGTCCCTCCCCTTCTTCCGGACCGTCGTGGCCTCGCCGGCGCTGGTCGCCCGCGCCAGAGAGATCGCATTCGATCTCCAGCAGACGCTCGCCGGCGAGCTCGACCGCGACCCGGCCTTCGACGGCGACGCCCCGCTGCTCGCCGCCTTCTTCGTGGCCGGCTACTCCACGGTGCTGGTGGAGACCGCCCGGCGCCTGATCGCCGGAGAAGCGGCCGACACCGTCGCGGACGACCACCGCGCCCGGCTGGAGCGCCTGTTCGACGCCCTCGGCAGCGGAGTCGCGCCCCAGCCCTGAGGCTCACCCCGCGCCGGGGCCTGTTGCCGAGGAGGGGTCCCACGCGGCGTCGTGGGGGTGAGCACACCGCAGCCTTCTCTCTCCTCGGCTCCGCCGTTGGCGCGAAAGCCGGCGGGTCATGTAGCGGGCAGGAGGTGGCTCGACTGTCGGGGCCGCGCTCGCCACACTGAACCTCATGATGCGATCTTGTGCGGTTCTGGCCGTGCAGGGCCTCGTGGCCGTTGCCGCGCTGGTCGCCTTCCTGGTGTGGCCGGGCTGGCCGACCGCGTTACTGCTCGCCTTGGTCGTCTTGACGGGCTGGTTGCTGCCGAAGCTCGTCAAGCACAGGCGCGTACGGCGACTCGCCGCCACGGTCGATCTCTTGCGCACCCGGCTTCCGGACGAGCGGGAGCAGTTCGTGCTCGCGCTGGCCCGGTACGCGGCGGTGCTGTTCCTGGCGGGCCGGCTGGAGCAGGCCCTGGCGGTGAGCGGCGAGCGTGTCGAGCAGTTCCGTGCCTTGCTGGGCACCGACCGGCGTACCCGTCTCAAGGGGTACGGCCAGGCCCTCGACGAGCACTGCAGCATGCTCGCCCTGGCGGGACGGCCGCTGGAGGCGCTCGATCTGGCGGCCGAGGCGGTGCGGATCCGCAGGGAAGGTCTGGGCGAGTGGCGTGGTGGTCCCGACTTCCATCGTGACGTGGCCGTTGCCCTGGCTGCCCAGGTCCGCCTGCTCAGCGCCGCCGGCCGGCACGAGGAGGCCGCACGGATCGGCCAGGAGGCCCTGGCGGTGTTGGAGGGGATCGGTGCGCGTGACGACTACAGCTACCTGCCTTCCCTGGCCGGCGTCCTGGACACCATCGCCGCCTGTGAGCGGGCGGCCGGTCGGCAGGAGGAGGCGCTCGCCGCGGCGCAGGAGGCGGTCGAGTGCTGCGAGAAGCTGTTCAGGGTCTACGCGGGCGAGTATCTGAGCCTGTATGCGCGTGTCACCGGCACCCGCGCGCGCATCCTGTCCTCGACGGATCCGGCCGAGGCGTTGTCGGCCAGTGAGGCCATGGTTGAGCTGACTCGATCAGCGGCACGGCAGGACGCGTTGGTGCATGCCCCGGCAAGGGTCGTCGCGCTCACCGCGCACGCACGCGTGCTGAGCGCGGCAGGACAGACGCGACAGGGCCGCCGAACCGCCCGCCTGGCGCTGTCCGAAGCCCGCCGCACGGCTCCAGAACTTCTCCCCGAAACGCGGCGGCAGCTCACCGGGCTGCTGTGAGTGATCACGGCATCGGGCAGGGCGGCGCCGCGGCCCCTGTGCCGTAGCGGTGCCATTCGTCGGCCGTGATCTGCCTGCCGGCCCGGTGACACACCTGCCTGAGCAGGTCGTCGGTCCGCAGCGGTATCCGCAGTCCCCAGCCGGTGATCAGCTCGCCGGCGGCGAAGGCCACCTGTGAGCTCTCCCTCCCGGCCAGGCCCGTGCCCAGGCGGGTGCGGGTGCGGGCCTCCCACAGCGTCACCCGCTGCCCGGAGACGGCCAGCGTGCGCCCGTCGCCGCTGAAGACGAGGCTGCGAACCTGGTCACCGGACGGGTAGGGCAGGCCGACGGGTTGCCAGGTGCGGGTGCTGAAGTGCACGAGCCAGCCCGCCTCGGTGGCCGCGACCAGAGTGCGGCCGTCGGGGCTGAAGGCGGCCGCGGTCAGCCTCTGTCCGCCCAGCGGCTCGGACTGAGAGGTCGCCGGCGTGACGCGCTTGGGCTGAGGACCGAGGGTGATCACGGTGCCGCCGTCGGGGCTGAACAGGACGCCGCGGCCATGCTGCGTGGGAATGGGCATGATGCGTTCGCCGGTCAGGTCGTAGACCGTGGTGGAGCTCAGCCCCGCGGAGCCGCCGGAGTCGGCGGCCACGGCGATACGCCGGCCGTCGCGGCTGAGCGCGACCTGGCCCACGATGCCGAACCTCTCGGCCGCGGTGAACGAGGTGAGCTTGCGGCGGCCGGGCACGTCCCACACCGTGATCTGGCCCGCGCCGGTGACGGTGAGCAGCCGGTCGGCGCTCGCTCCGAACGCGAAGCCGTCCTGTCCCCCGAGCCGAACCGGCAGGTGCCCCACGGAGACGGGCGGGTCGGAGGCGGTGCTGAGCAGTTCGACGGAGCCGACCCGGCGCACGGCCATGAGGGCGCCATCAGGGCTCGGCGTCGCCTCGCCGCGCCGCCGCGGCAGGTGGCGGGACAGGTCGAGATCGGTTACGGCGCCGCTGGCTCCGGCCACGCGGAGCACCGATGCCCGGGTGAACCAGAGATCGTCCACCGGGTCGGCGGAGTCGTAGGTCATCTCCGGCCTGACCTGGTCCCGTTTCCACAAGGCGATCCGGCCGCCTGTGTGGGCCACGGCGAAGTGGCGCCCGTCCGGGCTGAAGGCCGCTCGGGTGGCGCTCCCCGGGATGGTGGCGGCCTGGTAGGTCCCCCGCTCCGTCCGGCCCGTCGCCCGGTCCAGCAGGCGCACGCCGTGGCCGCCGGAGATCGCCAGGGTGGCGCCGTCGGGGCTGAAGGCCAGCCCGTCGAACCCGGTCCGGGGCAGGCCGGCGAGCTTCGCGCCGTTCTCGAGGTCGAAGATTCCGACGCCGGCCAGCGCCGCGTGGCGATCTCCCGGGGCGACGGCCGCGTTCGGCGCCACGCCGGGCACGGCGATCCGCGTACGCGAGGTCACCGACCACAGCTGCAACCAGTCCAGGCCCTTGGCCATCAGCACCCCGCCCGACGGGCTGAACTCCAGCGGAGCGATCATCCCCGGCCACGACTTCATTCGCCCCAGGGGGTCGGAGATCCCGAGCGGGCCGAACACGCCGCCGTCGGGCCGGCCGTCGCGCCACAACCGGATCCCGTCGAGCCCGGCCACCGCCAGCAGCCGGCCTCCGGAGGCGACCGCGATGGCGGTGACCGCGACGGGCATGTCGCCGATGTCGGCCGTCCGCCGGCCGGAGGTCAGGTCCCACAGCTCGGCGCGCAGGCCGTTGAGCACGGCGAGCGTGCCGCCGTCGGGGCTGATGGCGATCTGACCCGGCGGCGGCACGAACCGGGCGAGTTCGAGCTGGGCGTGCGCCGAGTAGAGCCCGGCGCGGGTTTCCGGCAGCGGCGCCAGTTGCCAGGCCGCGGCCGACAGGGCCATTCCTAGGGCCGGATCCACCGTCCGCAGTTCGGCGGCCTCGGCGACCAGGTGCCGCGCGGTCACCTCGGTGAGCTGGCGGGCGACCGTCGCCCGCTGGGTGTCGGCCTCCCGCCGCTGATGATCGGCCACGGCGGTGGCGCTCACCGCCACGATGAGCAGGACGGCCAGCGCGGCGGTGAGCGCACGCCTGAGCCGTTGGCGCCTGGTTTCGGCCGCTTGCGCGGCGGCCAGGAACTCCCGTTCGACGGCGGTGGGAGCCAGCCTGCCGGTGCGGGTGGCGGCCCAGCGTAAGGCCTGGTCGAGGTCGTGGCCGTGGAGCAGGTCGCCGGGCCTCCGGCCGTCCGCCTGCCAGCGCCCCGCACCGTCACCGACCAGCCGGTAGCCCGAAATGTCCTCCGCGGCCGCCCAGCCGCGCAGTCGCGGCCAGGCCCGCAGCAACGCCGGGCTCATCGCCAGCCGCCCACCGTCTCGGGTGACGACTCCCGCCTCCACCAGGGCCGCCACCACTTCTCCCACGCCCGGCCCCAACGCCTCCAGCTCGGCCGGCCCCACTTCCCGCACCGTGCTTCCCGGCATCACCCCCCGCAGCAGGATCTGCGCCAGGAGCGCCTGCCGTTCCGCGTCGAGCCCGGCATACACCCGCTCGGCCAACTCCCCGAGCGGCGGCCGGCCACCCGCCAGCCCGTCGGGCGGCCTGACTCCCGTGGCCACCTGGCTGCCCTGCTCCAGGCCGCTGCCGCCGATCAGCTCCATCAGCAGCCCGCCCGCGCTCGGCCGGCGCCCGGGATCCTTGTCCAGCGCCCGCGTCACCAGGCCCCGCAGCCGCTCCGGGACGCCCGACAGGTCGGGCTCGGTATGCAGATGCGCGTAAATGACCGCCTCGGCCGGTCCGGCGAACGGCGGCCCGCCGGTCGCCGCGAACACCATCACCGCACCCCAGGCGTAGACGTCCGCCTCCGGCCCCGCCTTGTCTCCCCGAAACACCTCGGGCGCCATGTACGGCGGCGTACCCGCCACCCCCATCGTGCTGGTCGCCGACTTGCCGAGCACCCGCGCGATCCCGAAATCGATCACCCGCGGCCCATCCGGCCCCAGTAACACGTTGTCCGGCTTGAGATCGCGGTGCACCACCCCGGCCGCGTGGATCGCCGCCATCGCCGTCGCGATCCCCGTCGCGAGCCGGTGCAGGTCATCCCCGCCATACGGCCCGCCCTCGCCCACCGCCTGACGCAGGCTCGGCCCATCCACGAACTCGCTGATCAGGTACGGCGTGGCCGCGTCGAGATCGTGGGCCAGCACGCGGGCCGTACAGAAGGAAGCCACCCGCCCCAGCGCCGCGACCTCCCGGTCCCGCCCGAACTCGCTGTCAGGCCGCAGCACCTTGACCGCGACCCTGTTGCCGTCCTCGTCGTAGCCTTCATAGACCACGGCCTGCCCGCCCGCGCCCACCCTGGCCCCGAGCCAGTATCCGCCGACTTGGTAGGGACGCCCAGGATCGTCCATGATCACACGCTAACTCCGGACCCTTGCAGCCCGCTGAACGCACACAAACGCCGCTTGGGATGAACACCGCGACCCCGGCAACAGCCGGTCCGCCCAGAGGCCCGGCCGCCACCTTCCGACCCGGGCCCGGCCGCCGGGCTCCGGCTTCCCTGAAGCCACCCACGCGACACACCACCACGCCGTCACCCCAGCTCAGCCGCCCGGTCGGCCAGATGGTGCCACACGCGGTCCGGCCCCCGGCAGCCTGCCGCACTGACCACAACCGGCCACCTGTTTCGGGCCGGTCCAACCCGCCGAAGACTGCGTCCCTTCGCTTCCGGGACCGGCCAGAGCCCCTAGCTGAACTGCACAGCAAGTGAGGCGTGAGCCGTGACGTCATGACCGGCGGCCCACGACATCGCCACGGGCGGGTCGTCGTGAATCGAGGAGCTCTGGCTGTACGGCGGTTCCGACAGCGTCTCCATGATCCGCGGGCCGATTAGGCGCAGTGGCCGAACCAGGCGTTCGCCGTCCTCGAGGGGACCGGTGAAGGCGATGCGTACGTGGTAGACGTAGCGGCCGGGCATCGGCTCGGGCACCGACGGGTGGTCGGGAAACGGGATCAGTGCCACGGAGCTGTTCATCGCCTTGGGCACGGTGGCCGTCCACTCCACGTACGCCTCCACGAGCCCCGGACCGTGTTCGGAGTCGAAGAACAGCCCGCCCCCGTACAGCCGGGTCACCGGGACCAGGTCGAACCGCATGCCGGTGACGATGCCGGCTTTCGGAACGCTGCCGCCCGAACCCGCCACATCATCGAGGGCTCACCACCCCGACCTCCTGGAAGCGCGGGCCAGATCGAGAGCGAGATGTGAGCGGCGAAGGCGACGAGTGTTCATCAAGTGGGCCAGGTCGGCGCGAGTGTCGTGCATCAGTTGCAGGTGGAAGTAGTTGACGTGTTCCAGCAGTGCGAACACCCACAGCGCCGCCCCCGGCCAGACCCGCGCGCCGGAACCGCCTTCGGCCAAGCAGGCACTCACCACGACGGCCGCGGCCACCAGCAAGCCGACGTTGACCCGGGACAACCTGCGATACACCGCCATCCCCGCCGGAACGGGTGATCGCGACGAGAGCTGGGCGAGCTTCAACCACCAGTACGCGCCGCCCTCAGCCAAAACGATCAGAACCAGCACGAGCCCTGCCGTGTTGGCCGTGGTCAGTGGCATGCCCAGGACCCCCGTCAGCACCCCGGCGATCAGCGGAATGTTGACGAACTCCAGGATCGCCAAGGTCTTCACCCGGCGGCGTACGGACGAACGAGGGGATAGCACGAAAGCCATCCTCCACCGGCGGGTCCCGGCCCCGGCGGCCGGGCGGGCCGCGTCAACGGCATCCCGTCATGCGTCGCCAGGTTCGGCCAAGTACAAGGTGTATTCACCGTTGACCGAAGGGAGCCCATCTCGTGCGGCCCGACCAGGAGGAACCGGCGGACCCGTCAACACGGACGCGGGCTTTCGAAGACTTCCACCTGCTGCACTTCGACATGATGACGCGGTTCGCCCCACGGCGGACAGCCGGCCCGCACACGGTGGCCGACCTCACGGGGGGGCGACGGATCTGGCGGTCGGTCACGGCATCGACGCGTTCGTCTTCTGGCCCCAGGGCGGTCAGCGGGAGCAGGTGGCCCTGGAACGACGGGGCCGACCGTCGCAGACTGGGGTGATGACCCCTAGCCACTGGTACAACATCGTTCCCGACCTCACCACGCCCCCTCCCCCGCCGCTCCACCCCGCCACCGGGCAGCCGGTCGGTCCCGACGATCTGGCCCCGTTGTTCCCGATGGAGCTGATCGGCCAGGAGGTGAGCGGGGAGCGGTTCATCGAGATTCCGCAGGAGGTGCTGGACGTCTACCGGCTGTGGCGGCCGACGCCGCTGATCCGGGCGCACCGGCTGGAGAAGGCGCTGGGCACCCCGGCGCACATCTACTACAAGTACGAGGGCGTCTCCCCCGCCGGCTCGCACAAGCCGAACACCGCCGTGCCGCAGGCGTACTACAACAAGCGCGAGGGTGTGCGCAGGCTCACGACCGAGACGGGGGCGGGGCAGTGGGGGTCGGCGCTGGCGTTCGCGTGCGCGCAGTTCGGGCTGGAGTGCGAGATCTGGATGGTGCGCGCCTCCTATGACCAGAAGCCCTACCGCCGCTCTCTCATGCGCGTGTACGGCGGCGCCGTCCACGCCAGCCCGTCACCGCTGACGAGCGCGGGCAGCAAGATCCTGGCCGAGCACCCCGGCTCCACCGGCAGCCTGGGCATCGCGATCAGCGAGGCCGTCGAGGTGGCGGGGGCCGCGGCCGACACCCGGTACGCGCTGGGCTCGGTGCTCAACCACGTGCTGCTGCACCAGACGGTCATCGGCGAGGAGGCTCTCAAGCAGATGCCGGAGATGCCGGACCTGGTCATCGGCTGCACCGGCGGCGGCTCCAACTTCGCCGGGCTGGCCTTCCCGTTCATGCGCGAGAGCCCGCGGACGTCCTTCCGCGCGGTGGAACCGGAGGCGTGCCCGTCGTTCACCCGCGGCCGCTACGCCTACGACTTCGGCGACACGGCCGGGTTCACGCCGCTGCTGAAGATGCACACGCTCGGCCACGACTTCGTGCCGGATCCGATCCACGCGGGCGGGCTGCGCTATCACGGCATGTCGCCGCTGCTGTCGCACATGTACGAGCTGGGCTTGTTCGAGGCGGTCACCCGGTCGCAGAGCGAGTGTTTCGAGGCCGGTGTGCGCTTCGCGCGTACGGAGGGGATCGTGCCGGCGCCGGAGCCGACGCACGCGCTGGCCGAGACGATCGCCGAGGCGCTGCGGTGTAAGGAGAGCGGCGAGGAGAAGGTGCTGCTGACCGCGCTGTGCGGCCACGGCCACTTCGACCTCGGCGCCTACGACCGCTACCTGGCGGGCGAACTGGAGGACTACGCGCTGCCGCAGGAGCGGGTCGACCAGGCGCTGGCGAATTTGCCACATTCCGGGTGAACTCCGGCTCAGGGCTGGTTATGTACTGAGCATGGACGTCGATGTGATCGTGCTGGGGATGGGTCCGGGCGGCGAGGACGTGGCCGGCCGGCTGGCGGAGGCGGGGCTGCGCGTGGCCGCCGTCGAGTCGAACCTGGTGGGCGGCGAGTGCCCCTACTGGGGCTGCATCCCCTCGAAGATCATGATCCACGAGGCGGAGACCTCGCGCGAGTGGGCGGCGCTGGTACGCCGGGTGCGCGAGGCCACCGACTCCTGGGACGACAAGGTGGCCGCCGACCGCTTCACCGGCAAGGGCGGCCACCTGTTCAGGGGCCACGGGCGCGTCACCGGGCCGGGCGAGGTGACCGTCGGCGACCAGGTGCTGCGCGCGGCGCGCGGCATCGTGATCGCGACCGGTTCGCAGGCGGCGGTGCCGCCGATCGAGGGGCTGGCGGGCACGCCGTACTGGACCAACCATCAGGCGATCGAGAACGCCGAGCTGCCCGAGTCGATCATCGTGCTGGGCGGCGGCGCGATCGGGGTCGAGCTGGCGCAGATGTTCCGGACGTTCGGCGTGGCGGTGACGGTGGTCGAGGCCGCCGAGCGGCTGATCGCCCTTGAAGAGCCGGAGGCCGGCGCGCTGCTGGAGAAGGTCTTCGCCGGGCGCGGCATAGACGTGCGGACCTCGGCCAAGGTCGCGCGCGTGGACTACGGGGACGGCCGTTTCACGGTCGGCGGCGCCGAGGCTGAGCGGCTGCTGGTGGCGACGGGCCGCCGGGTGGATCTGAAGGCGCTGGGCGTCGGCGCGATCGGTCTCGACGAGAGCGCGCGGGCGATTCCCGTGGACGCGCGGATGCGCGCGGCCGAGGGCGTCTGGGCGATCGGCGACGCGGTAGGCAAGGGCGCTTTCACGCACATGTCGATGTACCAGGCGAACATCGTGGTCAAGGAGATCCTCGGCGAGCCCGTGCACGAGGCCGAGTACCACGCCGTGCCCCGGGTGACCTTCACCGATCCCGAGGTGGGCGCGGTGGGCCTGACCGAGGCGCAGGCCCGCGAGCGGGGCCTGGATGTGCGCGTCGCCATGGGCGATCTGGGCACGCGCGGGTACATCGCCCAGGCCGAGGGGCTGGTCAAGCTGGTGGCCGCCGACGGTGTCCTGGTCGGCGCGACCGTGGCGGCGCCGCCCGGGGGCGAGGTCCTGGGACTGCTGACGCTGGCGGTGCACGCCCGTGTCCCGCTCCCCAGGCTCGACGAGATGATCTACGCCTACCCGACGTTCCACCGGGCGGTTTCGGCCGCCGTGAAGGAGCTCACCGCGGCCGGGTGACCGTCAGCGCGACGCGGGACGCTTGCCGTGGTTGGCCTTCTTCTTCTTGCGTGCTCGGGACTTGCGGGCGCGCCTTGCCATCCGTCGTCCTCCTTTGAGCGGGCCTTTTCCGGTACGGCATGCGTATCCCACACCAGGCCCCCCGGCAAGCGACCTCACATTCTTCAACATGTTCATGTCATAATCTGTTTGAACTTGTTGGAAGGAGAGCGCGTGCTCGCACAGCAGCGGCAACAGACGATCCTCGAACGGGTCCGGGCCAGCGGCGGCGTCCGCGTGGCCGACCTCGTGCGCGAGCTCGGCGTCTCCGACATGACCGTCCGGCGCGATCTGGAGTCCCTGGCCGAGCGCGGCCTGCTGGAGAAGGTGCACGGCGGCGCGACCACGCTCGGCCCCGGCTCCACGGAGGAGCCGGGCTTCACCGCCAAGTCCGCCCGCCAGCAGCAGGAGAAGGAGTCGATCGCGCGCCGCGCCGCCGAGCTGGTCGGGCCCGGCACCGCGGTCGCCTTGTCGGCGGGCACCACCACGTGGGCGCTGGCCCACCACCTGGTCTCGGTGCCCGACCTCACCGTCATCACGAACTCGGTCCCGGTCGCCGACGTCTTCCACCGCGCCCCGCGCGCCGACCGCACGGTGGTGCTCACCGGCGGCGTCCGCACGCCCTCCGACGCGCTGGTCGGTCCCGTCGCCGTCGCCGCGATCCGCCGCCTGCACGTGGACACGCTGTTCCTGGGCGTGCACGGGATGAGCGCGCGCGCCGGGTTCACCACGCCGAACCTGCTGGAGTCGGAGACCGACCGGGAACTGGTGGCCGCCGCCCACCGCCTGGTCGTGCCGGCCGACCACACCAAGTGGAACACCGTCGGCATCAGCACGATCGCCGACCTGGCAGAGGCCGACGTCGTCATCAGCGACCAGGGTCTGCCCGCCGAGGCGCGCGCCGAGCTGGCCGAGCGCGTCGGGGAACTGATCATCGCGGAGGGCACGCAGTGAAGCGCACCATCACCCACCTGGCCGACGGGCGAGAGCTGATCTACTTCGACCGGCGCGACGACGCCGACCGCGGCGCGGTGGACCGGCGCCCGCTCGACCCCCGGCCGCTCGCCTCGGAGCTGCGCTACGACCCGCTGACCGAGGAGTGGATCGCGATCGCGGGGCACCGGCAGACGCGGACGTTCCTGCCGCCCGCCGACGAGTGCCCGTTGTGCCCGTCGTCCGACACGCGGGCCTCGGAGATCCCGGCGCACGACTATGACGTGGTGGTGTTCGAGAACCGCTTCCCATCTTTCAGCGGAAATTTTGGGACTTATCACGATGTGGGCGGCCTGAGTGAGGTGCGGCCGGGGGCGGGGCGGTGTGAGGTGGTGTGCTTCACCTCCGAGCACTCCTCGTCGTTCTCACGGCTGACCGACGCGCAGGTCGAACTGGTCATGGAGGCGTGGGCGGACCGCACCGCCGAGCTGTCCGCGATCGAGGGCGTGGAGCAGGTCTTCGTCTTCGAGAACCGGGGCGAGGAGATCGGGATCACGCTGCCCCACCCGCACGGGCAGATCTACGCCTACCCCTACGTGACGCCGCGGACCAAGCTGCAGCTCGCGGCGGCGCAGCGGCGGCCGGGGCTGTTCGCGGACGTGCTGGCCGCCGAACGGGCCGGGGAGCGGGTCGTGGCGGCCAACGAGTTGTGGACCGCCTTCGTGCCGGCCGCGGCGCGCTGGCCGTACGAGGTGCATGTCTACCCGCATCGGCAGGTGCCGGACCTCGCGGCGCTGACCGAGGCGGAGCGGGCGGCCTTCGCGCCGCTCTACACCTCGGTGCTGCGGGCGCTGGACGGGATCTTCGGGGTGGCCATGCCGTACATCTCGGCCTGGCACCAGGCGCCGGTGCGGTACCTGCGTGAGCTGGGACATCTGCACCTGGAGCTGTTCTCGATCAGGCGCGCGCCCGGCAAGCTCAAGTACCTGGCGGGGTCGGAGTCGGCGATGGGGGCCTTCGTCAACGACGTGCTGCCCGAGGAGGCCGCACGCCTGCTTCGATCACAGGTAGATCACTAATTGATTTCCACTTGAAGTCGCGTTACCCGCCATTTACTACTAATATCCCTCACGCACCGGTTGTCACAGCCGTTGCCGCCTAATCCCGGGCGTGTTGCCCGGGAGCCGGGGACCCAGCCTCACCTGGGGTGAATCCACTTCGGTGGTAGGGCATCTCCATGCCCGAACCCGTCAGCTAACCCGGCCGGCAGATGGAGAGGAATCCCCCACGTGGCGGTTGCGTCCCCCGCGACTCTGGCCATCGGTCTCATCACCGCCGCAGCTGTGGCGCTCACCCCGGCGAGCGCGCTCGCCGCGCCCAAGCCGAGCGAGAAGCAGCTGCGGGCCGAGCTGAAGAAGCTCAACACCCAGGTGGACAAGCTCATCGAGAGTTACAACGGCAAGCGCGTGGCCCTCGCCAAGGCGAAGGAGGCGGAGAAGTCCGCCCAAGCGCGCCTGGCCACCGCCGAGACGGCCCTGGTCGAGGCCGAGCGGCGGGTGGCCGAGATCGCCCAGCTGCGCTACCAGGGCAGCGGCGGCACGCTGCCCGGCTTCCTGTACACGCCTGACGCGCCGGGCGCGGCCGTACTGGAGCAGCTCACCGACGAGGAGCAGGCGGTCATCGCGGGCGTCGCCGCCGCCCGCGACGAGAAGAAGAAGGCCGCCGACGCGGCCGCCGCGCTCACCACCCAGATCGCCGGGCAGGCGGATGAGGTGGACAAGGAGCGCGACGAGGCCGAAGGCGTCATCAAGGACATCAAGGACAAGCTCCAGGACCTCATGCCGTACGGCACCGGCAAGCGCAACGACGGTTCCTGGGCCCCCGAGCTGCCCTCCGGCTCCGACAACATCACCTCACGGATGCGGATCATCCGCGACGAGATCAAGAAGACCTTCAACCTGCCCTTCGAGGTCGGCTGCTACCGCTCGGGCGGCGGCGGCGAGCACCCGCTCGGCCGGGCCTGCGACTTCATGATGAGCACCGGCGGCTCCATGCCCACCGCCGCCAACCAGGCGCTCGGCGACCAGATCGCGGCCTGGGCAATCAAGAACAAGAACCGCTTCGGCGTGAAGTACGTCATCTGGAAGCAGCGCATCAACATGGGATCGGGATGGCGGGCGATGAGCGACCGCGGCAGCATCACCGAGAACCACTTCGACCACCCGCACATCTCCATGCAGTGAGTGCGCCCCAGTAGTGTGACCCCTCGGATGTGATCACCGGGCAAGGAGGGGCACCGTGGCGCTGCAGCCACCGCCGGGACTGGCCATGCTGCTCAACATCGTCGTCTCGTGGCCGCTCGTCGACGAGGACCGGCTGTACGCGGCCGGTACCCAGTGGATCTCCTTCGCGATGACGGCGGTGCGCGTCTCCTCGACCGCGGCCACGCACGCCGCCCAGACCACCGCGCGCAACGAGGGCGAAGGCGTCCGGGCGTTCGACGGCGAGTGGCGCGACACCTCCGCACGATCCGGCGACGCGGTCACCGCCGCGCTGCTCATCGGCGGCGCGTTACAGATCTCCGCGACGATCGTGCTGGCCATGAAGGTGGCGCTGATCGTCCTGCTCATGCGGCTCGCCCTGCACCTGTCGCGGCTGGTCGCGGCCTCTGGCCCCACCGCCGGCGCCTCGCTCGCCGCCGTGGGTCCGGTCGTGGGCGGCGCCAGGACGACCGCGCGGGAGATCATCCGCCGGATGGTCGAGCTGCTGGAACGCAGCGCGCTGCGCCTGTTCGGACGCGCGTCCGCGCTGCTGCGCAAGCCGGCCTCCAAAGCGGGGTCCGGCGCGATCCCGCCCGGCAAGCGGCCGCCGACACCCCTGCGCGGCCCCGGCAACCACCTTGAGTCGGCGGCCGACAAGAACGTCGACGTCTCGAGCATCACGCCGTACCCGATCTGGCGGCGCGACCGCCCGCCGGTCTACCGCGCCGAGGACAGGTCTCCCGACGAGATCTTCGAGCGGGGCCTGCGCCCGCGCGACCCGTCGATGACGAACCTGTCCGACTACGTGCTCAAGTCCAAGCCGTCCGCCTTCGTCGGGACCAGCACGCGGATGGACATCGACAACGCCGTCCCGCGCCGCTACGTCTACGAGGTCGACGCCCCGGGCGGGATCGACGTCCAGGACACCGTGAAGGCCGCCCGCCATCTGGCCCACGAGCGCGAGATCGCCTTCCCCGGCGGAGTGCATCGGAGATACATCACCGGCGCCTGGCCGCAAGGGGTGCCCAAAACGCCGCAGAACTTCATCCGCAACCCGCACTACGACCCCTTCCCCGGAGGATCGCCGTGAACGACGTCCCACCGCCCCCGCCGCCGATCACCGACGAGTTGCGGCGGCAGGCACGGCAGAACCCGGGGAGCTGGATGTACGCGATCGACCCGTTCTTCGACCCCGGTGGGGAGGTCCCGCCGTACGGCATCATCGGGGCCTGGCAGGTCGACGAGCGCGGTGAGATCACCGGCGAGTTCCAGCACAACGGCGGATACCGGCCCTCGCCGGTGGCGCTGGGCCACCCCGAGCCCACCGACCCGCTCGACCGGGCCCTGCAGCTCGCCTCGACCGGCTACGCCACCGGCGGCGACGTCGTGCCGCTGCTGCTGGCGGCGGAGGTGATCGTGGCCGCCGGGCCGGGCGGCGGGGTGCCGGTGTTCGACACGGGCGAGGGCCGGGCGGCGTTCGCCTACACGGCCCAGGACCACTTGCCGCGGTCCCTGCCGGACGGGGCCATGGACTGGCAGCGCCTGCGCGGGGGCGATTTGGTCGCGCTCCTGCCCGCGGACGTGGGCGTCGTCGTCAACCCGGAAGGGCCCGCCGGTGTGCTCCTCGGCCCCGCGGAGCTACGCCAGTCGTGACCGGCGTGGAGCCATGCCGGTCATGACCGCTCCAGCAGCCGTCTGACGCGCGCGACTTCCTCCTCGCCGCGCCGCTCGGCGGCCTTGTAGTTCGCCTCCATGACCCGCACGTCCTCGCCCGAGGCCACCTGCCGCTCCCCCAGCGCCTCGCAGACCTCCAGCGCCTTCTTGGTGACCTCGAGGTAGGCGGCCTTGACCATGGTCGCGGGCACCTCGTCCCAGGGGTCTCCTTCTCCCTCGAGACCGGCGCGCAGCTCCGCCACCGCCTCCAGCCACGTCGCGCCGGTCTGGCCGAGGCCCGCGCCGGTGCCGCGCAGGTCGGCGTGGGAGACGTCCGGGCCCCGGTCGAACCCGGTCACCGCTCCTCCAGCCGGCGCACGACCAGCTCCACCCCGTCGGCGAACTCCTCCAGCCGCCCCAGCACGCTGTCGCGCGTTCCGCCCATCGTCTGGGCGAGCCGCCGGGGATCGGCCGCCTCCAGTCCCGGCGCGTTCGCCCGCAGGTCGTCCAGGGCGGCGTTGACCGCGCTGAGGATCTCCCGCGCGAGGTCCTCCGAGGCCATGCGCATGACCCGGGGGTTGAGACGCAGCTCGTGCAACCGCCCGTCCGGCCCGGCCACCGCCCGCACCTGCCCGTCCGCCGCCACGCCGTCGCCCTGGAAGACGGCGTCGGCGGGCGCTTCCTCCGCCTGCTCCAGTGCCTGGAGGGCCTGAGTCAGCATCTCGCCGATGGGGTGCCCGTTCTCGTACATGGATCTCTCTCTATCGCACCCGTACGCGCGCGAACCACCCCATGTGGATGAACAACGGCTACTGGAGCCAGCCGAACAGGCGGGCGGCGGCGTCGCGGGCGATGAGGAAGCCCACGATGGCCAGCGTCCAGCCGACCATGGAGGCGGCGTTCCTGAGGATCCAGTCGCGCAGCTTGGCCAGCTTCGGCTCCAGCCGGTCGCCCGCCAGGCCGCGCCCGGCCATGAGGGCCAGCGGCGGCAGCACCATCACCAGCACGTACCCGGCCAGCACCGGCCCCCACTGCATCGGCGTCAGCCCGGAGGCGGTCATGATGCCGATCGCGGCCAGGTAGGGCGCCATCGTGGCCACCTCGACCACACCCATCGTCAGCGCCAGCGACACCATCGTGCCCGGCCCGCCCAGGCGCGGCTCCCACCGCTTCTTCTGCTTCTTGGAGTCGAAGCGCCAGCTCAGCAGGAACAGGCCCACACCGACCACCAACTGCACCCACAGGAAGGTACGGCTCTGGAAGACGTCACCGAAGTTCTCCAGCAACGCCGACAGGCCCAGCATGAGCGCCACGCCCACCAGGAAGTAGAAGAGCGTGATCGTGGCCAGGTAGATGATCATCCGGCCGACCTGCCTGCGGTCGGAGGCCAGCATCATCACCAGAGGCACACCGAGTGTGCCGAAACTCGTGCTGTCCACCAGGGCGAGCCCCACCAGCGTCAGGAGGACTGTTGTCGTCATGGTCACCCATCCTGCCGCCGCGACCGGCGCCCCGACTCCTACGCGCGAGCCAATCCGGCCTACACCTTTCTGCCTACTGTGGCGGTCCGATCCCGGCGTCGAGCTGCCTGACCAGGGTCTTGGGGGCGATCATCCGGTAGGCGTCGGTGACGATCTCCTTGATCTCTGCCCAGTCGACGTCCACGTCCAGGTAGACGCCGAGCCAGCCCCGGTGTCCCACGTACGGCGGGCGGAAGTAGTGCTCCGGGTCCTCCGCCACCAGTTCCTGCTGCACGCCAGGCGGCGCGGCGCACCAGAAGCCGAGCCGGTCGTCGTGGTGGTGGTCGGCGAACGTCACGAACGTCTTCTTGTCCCGTACGAACCAGGTGGGCTCGCCGTGGCTGAGCCGTTCCGTCGTCTCCGGCAGGTCCAGGCAGAGATTCCGCAGGCGTTCCAGCTGGTCCATAGTCTTAGGCTATGCGCATCGAACCACCCGTGGACGGCGACGAGCGAAGCACGCTGGAAGGCTTCCTCGACTACCACCGGCAGACACTGGCCTGGAAGTGCGAGGGGCTCACCGACGAGCAGTTGCGGACGCGGGCCCTGCCGCCGTCCACGATGTCGCTACTCGGGCTGATCAGGCACATGGCGGAGGTGGAGCGGGCCTGGTTCCGCCGCCGTCTCGGCGGGCAGAGCGACCTGCCGTTCATCTACGTCACGGACGAGGATCCGGACGCCGACTTCGACCGCGTGGACCAGGACGACCGGGCGGGGGCGTTCAAGACGTGGGAGAGCGAGGTGGCCGCGGCCCGCGAGGCGGCCGCGGGGGTGCCGCTGGACGGGGTCGTGCACCGCACCCGCGAGCCGCTGACGGTGTCGGTGCGCTGGGTCTACTTCCACATGATCGAGGAGTACGCCCGCCACAACGGCCACGCCGACCTGCTACGCGAGCGGATCGACGGGGCCACGGGCGAGTAGGGGCCTCAGCCGGACAGGCGGATGGGGTTGACCAGGTCGGCGTAGACGAGCAGACCGGCCATGATGATCATCACCATGGCCAGCACGTACGTCAGCGGCAGCACCTTGGCGATGTCCACGTGACGGGGCTCGGGCCGGCGGAAGACGCGGGCGAAGGCGCGCTTGAGCCCTTCCCAGAGGCCGCCGGCGATGTGGCCGCCGTCCAGCGGCAGCAGCGGGATCAGGTTGAAGACGCCGATCGCGAGGTTGAAGCCGGCCAGCAGGTTGATGAAGGTGGCGATCTTCTCCTGGCCCGACAGCAGGTCGGAGGAGAGGATCTCGCCGCCCATCCGGCCCGCGCCGACGACGCCGACCGGGCCCTGCCGGTCACGTTCCTCGCCGGAGAAGGCGGCGTGCCAGACGCCGACCATCTTCTCCGGCAGGTCGAGCAGCGATGCGGCCACCCGCCCGGTCAGGCTGACCATGTGCCCGGCCACGAAGCCGATGGACTGCGTCTCGTAGACCTCGGTTGGGTAGACCCCGAGGAAGCCGACATTCTTGTCGATCTTCTTGGGGTCGTCTCGGTTCGGCCGGTCCTGTGCGATCAGGTTGACGTCCAGCGTCGACGGCTGGCCGTTCCTGATGATCCCGAGCTTGACCGCGCCCGCGCCGTACGCGCGGATCTTGTCGGTCGCGTCGTCCCACGAGGTGATCTTCACGCCGTTGAAGGCGACGATCTCGTCGCCCACCTTCAGGCCGGCCTGGGCCGCGGGGGTGGGCCGGTCACCGGGCTTGCACTCCAGGCGCTGCTCCGCGACGGGGATCACGCAGGTGGTGGACTTCGGCGAGACGACCGGCTTGAGGACCGGAACGCCGAAATACATCAGCACGATGGCGAAGAAGACGAAGGCCAGCACGAAGTTCATCAGCGGGCCGCCGGACATGATGATGACCTTCTGCCACCACTTCTTCCGGTAGAAGACCCGGTTCTCGTCGCCGGGCCGTACCTCTTCCTGCGCGATGTCACGCGCGGAGTCGATGAGTCCCTGGAACGGCCCGGTCGAGACCTGGCGCAGCTTCGCCGGGTCGTCGCCGGGACGCGGCGGCAGCATGCCGATCATCCGGATGTAGCCACCGAGGGGGATCCACTTGACCCCGTACTCGGTCTCGCCCTTCCGCTTCGACCACAGGGTCGGACCGAAGCCCACCATGTACTGCGTCACCCGCACCCCGAAAATCTTCGCGGGGACCATGTGGCCGAGCTCGTGCAGCGCGATGGAGGCCGCCAGACCAAGGAAGAACAAGGCGAATCCCGCGATGGTGAGCCAGATCATCTAGGGGCGCTCCAGGGTCACGGAAGGTCTTGACAACCCCAGAGTAGTCGAAGTCTCCACACCTGAATGGCTTGCGCACGCTTTGCGGAATCGACAAACTGCGTTGACAGTGCGCAGTCGCGCGATCACCCTGGGGTATGACGAAGGGAGCACGTTGATCCGGATCCTCGTTGCCGAACACCTGCCGCTCGTACGGCGAGGCTTGGTGTCCTCGCTGGAAGCCGAGGCAGACCTGTCGGTCGTGGCCGAGCTCGGCAACGGCGAGGACGTGGTGCCGGAAGCCCTGACGCACCTGCCGGCGGCGGCCGTCATCGACCTGGACCTGCCCGGCGGCGGCCTGGCCGTCACCACCCGGCTGCACGAGAAGGCGCCCGGCTGCAAGGTGCTCGTCGTCTCCGCCCATCCCAACGCGGGGCAGGTGCGGGGGGCGTTCGCGGCGCACGCGCTCGGGTTCATGAGCCTCGACGTGGGTCCCGAGCAGTTGGCGGAAGGCGTGCGGCAGATCGCGGCCGGCCGGCGGGCGGTGGACTCCGACCTGGCCGTCGCGGCGCTGGAGTCGGCGGCCAACCCGCTGACCCGGCGCGAGCTGGACGTACTGCGGATCGCGGCCGGTGGAGCGCGGTCCACGGAGATCGCCGATCAGCTGTTCCTCTCAGTGGGGACGGTACGCAACCACCTGTCGCGCATCATGTGCAAGACGGGCGCGCGCAACCGGCTCGACGCGGTCCGCATCGCCAGCGACTCCGGCTGGCTCTGAGGATCTTCGCAGGTGGCACACCAGCCGAGGCTCCGGCTGGTGCCCGCGGCCGAGCACGGCGGCGGCCTCCCCCACGTTGGCCACACCGACCACAGACGCGCGGCCCGCGAGCGACCACGGGGCCACCTGGCTTCTGGCCGGGCCCCGGCGGAACCGCGCCGCTCCCCCGGGACCCGGGGATCTTGAGCTGCTCTCAGCGGAGCCGCACGATATTGCGCCTCTTTCCGCGCGGCACGGGGGGTTGACCCTCTGAGAATCTCAGGCCGCCACCGGCCCCTGCCAGTGACCGCGCACACCATCTGCGCATGAAAGAGCACACAGGGTCACCCGTGTGAAACGTCACGGCCGCCAGATCAGCACCAGGGCGCAGTCGTCGTTGTGTCCCGACGACATCGAGTTGACCAGCGCGCGGGCGCCGTCGCGGAAGCCGTTGGGCAGCAGCCGCTCGGCCTCGCCCAGCAGGCGGTCCAGGCCCGCGTCGATGTCACGGCCCGGCTGCTCGATCAGCCCGTCGGTGTAGAGCAGCAGCGCGTCGCCCTTGCGCAGCACGCCGCTGTCCGGCTCGCAGTGCAGGTCGGGCACCACGCCCAGGACCACGCCCTTGGCCGTGGCCACCTGCCAGCCGCCGGTGCCCGCGTCGAGCTTGACCACGGGCGGGTGCCCCGCCGAGGTGATCGTGTAGGCGCCCGTGGCCAGGTTGATGCGTACGTGCACCGCCGTCACGAAGCCCTCGTCGCCGCGCTGGCGGTGAAGGTAGGTGTTGCAGGCGGGCAGGAAGTCGTCGACGGAGCCGAGCAGCCCGCCGAACGTACCGGACAGCAGCAGCGCCCTGGTGCCGGCGTCGACGCCCTTGCCGGAGACGTCCACGAGCGCAATCTCCAGGTTGTCGCCGTCGCGCATCGAGACGAGGAAGTCGCCGCCGAAGGAGGAGCCGCCCGCCTGCTTGAGCACGACCTTGCCGCCCCAGTCCTTGGGCAGCGCGGGCAGCTCGCCCTGGCTTTTGAGCCGGTCGCGCAGCTCCAGCAGCATCGCGTCGCCGCGCAGGCCCTGCACGCCGAGCTTGCCGCGGGTACGCGCCATGAGCACGGCCAGCACGGTCGTGAACCCGATCGTCACCATGAGCCCGAGCCCGACCCTGCCGACGCCCAGCGTGATCGCGATGTACCCCAGCGCGACGGCCACCACGACCAGCAGCTTGGCCAGGCTCCGCAGCCGCAGCTGCAGCCCGCCCACGAGCGTGATGAGGATCAGCAGCGAGGGCGAGAACCACTCGGTCGACACCCGGGCGGCCAGACCTCCGACGACCAGAGTCAGCACACTGAGGGTGATCGTGAGATTCCGGTCACGCGCCAGCGGTCCCCGCCTGAGGAACCGGACAACGGGCACCAGAAACGGCACCCGCACGAGGAGCGCGCGGAGCCGTGGCGGGATCAGCGGCGCCGGACGGGAACTCATGATGCGGATGACTGTATCGGTCTCATACCCGTTTGGGCAGCCCACTTGACCAACGCCTTGATCATTACGAACGGATATTGGGTGGCCCTACCCCTTTGCCCGCTCTTACGGTGGACGGATGACGTACCCGATCCGTCCCATCGATGAGTCCGAGTGGTCCGCGTACTCACGAGTACTCGGCGAAGGCTTCGGCTGGACCCCCGCCCCGGTGCAGAACGAGCGCTTCAAGGCCCAGACCGAACTCCCCCGCACGCTCGCGGCCTTCGACGGCGACACCGTGGCGGGCGTGACCGCCGTCTTCAGCCTGACCATGACCATCCCGGGCGGAACACTGCCCGTCGCGGGCGTCACCGCCGTCAGCGTGCTCCCCTCGCACCGCCGTCGCGGCCTGCTCACCTCACTCATGCGCCGCCAGCTCAACGACGTGCACGAACGGGGCGAGGCCGTAGCGGCACTCTACGCCTCCGAGTCGGCCATCTACGGCCGCTACGGGTACGGCAGGGCCGCGTCGGAACTCAGCGTGTCCATCAACAAGACCGGCGCCGCCTTCAAGCGCGACGCGCCGTCCGACCCGGAGCTGCGGCTGCGGGTGGCGAAGCCGGCCGACGTACGCGAGCAGCTGGAGAACCTGCTCTCCGAGGTCATCACCCGCCGCCCCGGCCGCTACGCCAGGAACGAGCACTTCTGGAACGGCGCCCTGGCCGACGAGGAACCCGACCAGGGCGGCAACGGCACCCTGCGCTGCATCCTGGCCGAGGACGCCGGCGGCGTACGGGGATACGCGTTGTTCCGCATCAAGTCGTCGTGGGACGACGACGGCATCCCGAACGGCGAGCTGAAGCTCTACGAGATCGAGGCCAAGGACCCCGCCGCGCATGCCGCGCTGTGGCGCAGCGTCCTGGACCGCGACCTCGTCACCAAGGTCACCGCCGGCATCGCGGTCGACGACCCCATCACCGCGCTCCTCGCCGACCCGCGCCAGCTGCGCGCCGGGTGGTCGGATGAGTTGTGGGTACGGGTGGTGGACGTGGAGAAGGCGCTGTCCGCCCGTGCCTACTCGGCTCCCGTGGACGTCGTCATCGAGGTCGAGGACGACGTGTGCGAGTGGAACGCCCGCCGCTGGCGGCTGACCGCCGACACCACGAGCGCCTCCTGCAAGGCGACGGAGGAGCCGGCCGACATCACGCTGCCGGCGTCGGCGCTGGGCACGGCGTACCTGGGCGACGGCCAGCTGACGACGCTGCTGGAGGCGGGCCTGCTGTCGGAGCACACGGCGGGCACGGTCCGTACGCTGGCCACGGCCATGTCGTGGAGCCCGAAGCCGTGGGCGGGGATGGTCTTCTGACGTAGGGTCGGGGGCATGGCACTGCAGAGCCTGCAAATCACCGCGATCACCGCGATGCGCGCACGAGACGTGTCACGGCCGAGCAAGGAACAACAGGAAGCAGCCGACCGCCGCCCCCTACGCGACGAAACCCCCCGCCGCGACCCCAAACGCCCCACCCCCCAACCCCACTGACCCCACACCCCCACCAAGCCGGCACCCCACGCCTCGTCCCGGCACCACACACCGGGACACGGATCGGCCGGCGGTGCCCCGGGCGACGGGACGCAGGACGGCGACAACGCGGCACCCGCGACCATCCCGCACGACGACGCGGCAGCGCCACAGCGGCGCACCCCCACGCTCTTCCCCGGCGCCGCGCGGTGGGACGGGGGTCGGTGGTGTCCGGCGCCGTCTTGCGGCGGGCGGGGTGGGGCATGGTGGGTGGGTAAGGGTGGAGTTGTTACGGCGGGCGACCCCGTGAGCCCTCACGACCATCGCTCGACAGACCCCAGCCCACAACGGCGGGGCGGGCAAGCCAGGCCCCGCCGTAACACAGCACCCAAGGCCCGTAACACCGCACAAGGCCCGCAACACAGCACCAAGGCCCGCAACACGAGCACAAAGCTAGAGAAACAGTCCCCCCGTGGCGAGGAGGTTCTGGCCGGTGAGCCAGGCGGCGTCGGGGCTGCAGAGGAGGGCGATCACGCTGGCGACGTCGGCGGGGGTGCCGAGGCGTTGGAGGGCGGTGTAGGCGGGGATCGTGGCCAGGGCCTCGGGTGGGTTGGTGGAGCGGAGCAGGTCGGTGTCCGTCGCGCCCGGGGAGACGGCGTTGACGGTGATGCCGCGTCCGCCCAGTTCACGTGCCGCGACCTTGGCGAACTGCTCCACCGCCGCCTTGCTCCCCGCGTACAGGGTCAAGCCGGGGGCGGGCATGGCGGTGTTGAGGGTGGAGACGTTGATGATCCGGCCGCCGTCGCGCATGACGCGCCCGGCCCATTGGATGGCGAGGAAGGTGGCCTTGGCGTTGACGGTGAAGACCCGGTCGAACGCCTCGTCGTCGATGTCGCCGATGAGGGTCGGGGTGCTTTCGGCGGCGTTGTTCACGAGGATGTCGAGGCCGGGCAGGATCTTCTCCGCCTCGGCGAACAGCCGGTCGAGGTCGGTGCGGGATCCCTGGTCGGCCTGTACGGCGTGGGCGCCGGTCGACTCCGTCACCTCGCGGGCGGCGTCCGCGTCGCTGCGGTAGGTGAAGACGACCTGGGCGCCGTCGGCGGCAAGGCGTTCGACGACGGCGCGGCCGATGCCGCGCGAACCACCTGTTACCAATGCTCCTTTGCCCGAAAGATCAGTCATGGGAACAAACCTACGCCCGCAGCATGATCTTGCGGGCGGCCTCCTTGGACAGATGGTCGATGTACAACTTACCGTCCAGATGGTCCGTCTCGTGCTGGAAGCAGCGGGCCAGGGAGCCGCGGGCCCTGACGCGTAGCGGGCGTCCCAGCCGGTCGAGTCCTTCCACGGTGACCCCGGCGGCGCGGGGGGTCTGGGCGTATTGGGGCTTGCCGGTCGTACGGTCCGGCACCGACAGACAGCCCTCCTCGTCCATGACCGGGGCGGGGTCGTCCACGGTCAGCACCGGGTTGACCATGTGTCCCTTGCGTCCGCTGATGTCGTACACGAACAACCGCCGCGACACCCCGATCTGCGGACCGGCCAGGCCGACGCCGTCCACCGCGTACATCGCCTGGAACATCTCGTCGATCAGCTTGCGCAGTTCCCTGTCGAAGTCGCCGACCGGTTCGGCCGGTGTACGCAGGACAGGGTCGCCGATCACGCGGATCTCGCGCATGGATGCTCCGTAAGGGTTGCCGTAGACGAACGCTGATTACCTTAGCCAGCGCGCGGTCAGGTACGGCCTGCCGCGGCGGACCGTGTGGAAGACTGGTCCGGTGCGTGTCTACATCGGTGCCGACCATGCCGGCTATGAGCTGAAGAACCACCTGGTGTCCTGGCTGAAGGACAACGGCCACGAGGTGATCGACTGCGGCCCCGCCGTCTACGACGCGGAGGACGACTACCCGGCGTTCTGCCTGCGCGCGGCCGAGGGCGTCGCCGGCGACCCGGGCAGCCTGGGCATCGTCATCGGCGGTTCCGGCAACGGGGAGCAGATCGCGGCCAACAAGGTCCGGGGCATCCGCGCGGCGCTGGCGTGGAGCGAGGAGACGGCCCAGCTCGCCCGCGAACACAACAACGCCAACGTGATCAGCGTGGGGGCGCGCATGCACACGGCGGAGGAGGCCACCCGGTTCGTCGAGGTCTTCCTCACCACCACCTTCAGCGGCGCCGAACGCCACAGCCGCCGCATCGCCCAACTCGAAACCTACGAAACCATCGGCCAGCTCCCAGCCCTCCCCGACGCCCCGTAGAGGCCCTTTTCCCGCTTTGTTGTGCTCGTTTGCGGCGGTGCCTGTCACGGGCCTTCATGCTGTGTTGCGGGCCTTGTGCGGTGTTACGGGCCTTGGGTGCTGTGTTACGGCGGGGCCTGGCTTGCCCGCCCCGCCGTTGTGGGCTGGGGTCTGTCGAGCGATGGTCGTGAGGGCTCACGGGGTCGCCCGCCGTAACAACTCCGCCCTTACCCACCCACCATGCCCCACCCCGCCCGCCGCAAGACGGCGCCGAACACCACCGACCCCCGTCCCACCGCGCGGCGCCGGGGAAGAGCGTGGGGGTGCGCCACCGCAGGGCCAGGTGCAGAGGCGTCTCGTGAGATGTGGGGCGCGTTGTGGCGTGGGGAGAGGGGGGGTGGTCAGAGTTGGAGGCTTTTGGTTTCCAGGTATTCGTCCAGGCCGAGTTCGCCCATTTCCCGGCCGATTCCGGATTGCTTGTAGCCGCCGAACGGGGCCTGGGGGTTGAAGGAGCCGCCGTTGATGGCTACCTGGCCGGTGCGTAGGCGGCGGGCCACGGCCACCGCGCGGTCCTCCGAGCCGGCCCATACGGCGCCCGACAGTCCGTACTTGGTGCCGTCGGCTATCTGGACGGCCTCGTCTTCCGACAGGTACGGGATGATCGACAGGACCGGGCCGAAGATCTCCTCCTGCTCGATCGTCATCCCAGGCGAGACCGCGGCGAAGATCGTGGGCTCGACGTAGAAGCCCGTGGGGTGGGGGGGCTCGGTGCCGCCGTAGACCAGGCGGGCGCCCTCTTCCTGGCCCCGGTTGATGTAGTGGACGACGCGGTCGCGCTGGGCGGCGGAGACGAGGGGGCCCAGGCGGTTGTCCTCGTCGAAGGGGTCGCCGACCGTGTACTTGGCCGCGGCCTCCACCGCCAGGCCCACCGCCTCGTCGTACTGGTCGCGGTGGACGAGCATGCGGGTCCACGCCGAGCACGTCTGGCCGGAGTTGACGAAGCAGTTGGCCACGCCGACCTTCACCGCGGCGCGCAGGTCGGCGTCCGGGAGGATGATGTTGGCGGACTTGCCGCCCAGCTCCAGGGCGACCCGCTTGACCGTTTCGGCGGCCAGCGAGGCCACTCTGCGACCGGCGGTGGTGGAGCCGGTGAAGGAGACGAGGTCGACCTCGGGGTGGGTGGCCATGGCCTCGCCGACGACCGGGCCGCGGCCGCTGACCAGGTTGAAGACGCCCGGCGGCAGGCCCACGGCGTGGAAGATGTCGGCCAGCGCGTAGGCGGCGAGCGGCGCCACTTCGCTGGGCTTCAGGGCCACCGTGCAGCCCGCGGCCAGGGCCGGGGCCACCTTGCAGATGATCTGGTGGAGCGGGTAGTTCCACGGGGTGATCGCGGCCACGACCCCCACGGGCTCCTTGACGATCAGGGAGTTGGCCACACGCTGCTCGCGCGGGTGGGTTTCGGCCAGTTCGGCGTAACCGGCCAGAACGCCCGCCGGCATCAGCGTCTGCACCTTCAGCGCGAAGCCGAGCGGCGCGCCCATGTCGGTGGCGATGGTCTGGGCGATCTCCCCGGCGCGCTCGGTCAGCAGGTCGGCGGCGGCGGCCAGCAGTTTGCCGCGTTCACCGCCGTCGGTCGCCGACCAGGAGGGGAAGGCCGCGCGTGCGGCTCTGACGGCGGCCTCGACGTCGTCGGGAGCGCCCGCCGGCACCCGATCGATGATCTCCTCTGTCGCGGGATTGACGACGTCGATCGCTTCTCCCGACGCGGAAGCGGTCCAGGCACCGCCGATATAGAGCTGACGCATAGCCCCCATCCTCGCGCGCCCGCCGTCACATTGCGAGGGCTTGGCGCATCACGTGGTGGGCCTGCTCCACCGCTCGCACGTCGCATTCCGGCCGGACGTGAGTGCGGGCCGTGGCCAGGACCCGGTCACCTTCTTCCAGCAGCGTACGGCGAAGCGCCGTGGAAAGCGGCAGATGTCCGAGATCCCGGAAAACTCGCAGGATTCGCACCAGCACCACGGGATTGTCCCTTGCCGACACCCGGATCATCCCGAAAGCGTGCTCGGCCAGCCTGGCGGTGTCGGTGCGCCAGGTGACCAGGCGTACCCGTCCGCGCCGGTCGGTGCGGCCTTCGGGCTCGGCCGGGATCGGGATGAGCCGGCGGAAGGCCTCGCCGAGCCATTCGACGCAGGCCAGCCCGGTGTTGGTGTCGTTGATCGCGCGGGACAGCGCGCGCAGGGCGATCTCCACGATCCGGTTGACCGGCCCGACGACGGTGGAGCCGGTGCGGGGCAGCGGGCACAGGGTGATCCAGCGGTCCATCCGCCGCAGGTCGCCGCGGGTGAGGGCGACCGGGGTGGAGGTGACGGCCACGGGCGTTCCCTGGATGACGAACGTGCCGGGCAGGTGGACGAGCGTGACGACCGTGTCGCGGCGCACCGCCCAGCGGACGATCGGGCGGTCGTGGACGAGGTCCAGGTAGCCGGAGCGGGCGGCGAGGATCGCGCTGCCCTCCGCCGCGGGCGGTTCGGCGGGCTCGCCTTCGAAGTCGCGGTGGAGCAGCCAGTCGACCTCGCGTACCAGGCGGGGCAGGACGACGGGGATGCGGACCTCGCTGACGACCGCCTGCACGAACAGCACGAGCATCACCAGGCAGGCGCCGGTGAGCAGCTGGGTGGCGAACAGGCCGAGCGACGGGATGACCACGTCGCGGCTCATGGAGCTGGTGGTGCGGTTGCCGAAGATCCAGGTGCCGAGGAACAGCCCGATGGTGACCTGGACGACCCGGTTGCGCAGGAAGTCGCCGATCAGGCGCGGGCCGAGCTGGGAGGAGGCGAGCTGGACGGCGACCAGCGTGAGCGAGATCAGCAGCGTGATGGAGCTGATCAGCGCGCCGGTCAGCGTCGCGAGGCTGCCCTTCACGCCCTCCTTCAGGTCGCTCAGGGTCGAGGCGTCGGCGGGCAACGTGAACTGGTGAAGCTCCAGCTCCTCCAGGAGCGCCTGCGCGGCCGTGCTGCGTTCCAGCGCCACCTGCAGTTCCTCGACCGCGTACGCGCCGAGGTAGGCGCCGGACATCATCAGCAGCGGCACGAACCAGATCGTGTCCCGCAGGCGCTCCCCACGCGGCTTCAGTGAGAGGTAGTCGCCGATTCCCCCGAATCGTCCCACGCAGGGGTTCTACCCGAATACGGGCTCCCTGGTACGCGTGCGCTTGAGCTCGAAGAAGTCCTCGAACCCGGTCACGAGCCGAACGCCGTCCCAGAGACGGCCGGCGTCCTCCCCGCGCGGGATCGAGGTGATCACGGGGCCGAAGAAGGCGTTGGAGCCGACGCGGATGACCGGGGTCCCCACTTCCTGGCCGACCAGCCCGATGCCCTCGTTGTGGGAGGCGCGCACGTCGTCGTCGTACTCCTCGGAGTTCATGGCGGCGGCGAGTTCGGGGTCCAGGCCCGCGGCGCTCAGCGCGGATTCGACCAGTTCGCGCAGCTTGGCGAGGCGCTTGATGCCGCGCTCGTTGTGCAGGCGGGTGCCGAGTTCGGTGTACAGGGGGCCGACGGCGGCCTCGCCGTACTTCTGCCTGGCCGCGGCGACGACGCGGACCGGCTCGATGGCCCGCGCGATCTGCTCGCGGTAGGCCTCGGACACATCCTTGCCCTCGTTCAGCACGTTGAGGCTCATGATGTGCCAGCGGATCTCGATGGGACGGACCTGCGCCACCTCGATGAGCCACCGGGAGGTGACCCACGCGTAGGGGCAGAAAGGATCGAACCAGAGATCTACAGGAGTCTTCTCAGTCACGCAGGGTCATAACCTGGAGGGGAATGAAGGCTATTCCCATCATGGGAAGATTCCGGCAAAACCCGATGAAGTGGTGTAGAAGGAGCGGAACTTGGCAGGGAACCTTACCCGGGACGAAGCACGCGAGCGCGCCCGGCTGCTCAAGGTCGAATCGTATGAGGTCGCGCTCGACCTGACCGAAGGCGAAGAACGATTCGAGAGCGTGACGACCGTCCGCTTCAACGCGCAGCCGGGCGCCTCGACGTTCATCGACCTGCACGACGCGCGCGTGCGCCAGGTG
The DNA here is from genome assembly GCF_044457485.1 of Nonomuraea sp. NPDC050540. NCBI lineage: Bacteria > Bacillati > Actinomycetota > Actinomycetes > Streptosporangiales > Streptosporangiaceae > Nonomuraea > Nonomuraea sp. NPDC050540. Next base: position 212,744 of record NZ_JBITHA010000016.1, on the reverse strand, counting down.
ACGCTGAACGGCGTCGACCTCGACGCCGCCGCCTACGACGCGGAGAAGGGACGTTTCCCGCTCGACGGCCTGGCCGAGAGCAACGAGCTGCGCATCGACGCCGACTGCGCCTACACGCGCTCCGGCGAGGGCCTGCACCGGTTCGTCGACCCGGTCGACCAGAAGGTCTACCTGCACAGCCAGTTCGAGACCGCCGACGCGCACCGGATGTACGCCTGCTTCGACCAGCCCGACCTGAAGGCCACCTTCCAGCTGACCGTGCTGGCGCCGGCCGACTGGGAGGTCGTCTCCAACGCCGCGGCGGACAACGTCGAGCCGCTGCCCCAGGAGGGCGGCAAGCACGGCGCGGTCCACGCGGACAGCAAGTGGGTGTTCCCGGCCACGGCCGTCATGTCCACCTACATCACGGCGCTGGTGGCGGGGCCGTACCACAAGGTCACCGCCGAGCACGACGGCATCCCCCTGGGCATCTACTGCCGGGCCTCGCTGGCCGAGCACCTCGACGCCGACAACATCCTCGAGGTCACCCGGCAGGGCTTCGACTTCTTCCACAAGGTGTTCGGGGTCCGGTACCCGTTCGGCAAGTACGACCAGCTGTTCGTGCCGGAGTTCAACGCCGGCGCGATGGAGAACGCGGGCTGCGTGACGTTCCTGGAGGACTACGTCTTCCGCTCCCGCGTCACCGACGCCGTGGTCGAGCGCCGCGCCGAGACGATCCTGCACGAGATGGCGCACATGTGGTTCGGCGACCTGGTCACCATGCGCTGGTGGGATGACCTGTGGCTGAACGAGTCGTTCGCCACCTACATGTCCGTGCTGTGCCAGGCCGAGGCCACCCGCTGGGGCCAGGGCGCGTGGACGACGTTCGCGAACGTGGAGAAGTCCTGGGCCTACCGCCAGGACCAGCTGCCGAGCACCCACCCGATCGCCGCCGACATCGTCGACATGCAGGCGGTCGAGGTCAACTTCGACGGCATCACCTACGCCAAGGGCGCCTCGGTGCTCAAGCAGCTGGTCGCCTACGTCGGCCTGGACAACTTCCTGGCCGGGGTGCGCGACTACTTCAAGGACCACGCCTGGGGCAACACCGAGCTCAAGGACCTGCTGAGCGCCCTGGAGCGCACCTCGGGCCGTGACCTGTCGTCGTGGTCGAAGGAGTGGCTGGAGACCTCCTGGGTCAACACGCTGCGCCCCTCGTTCACGGTGTCGGCCGACGGCCGGTTCGAGAGCTTCGAGGTGCTGCAGGAGGCTCCGGCCGACTACCCGACGCTGCGCTCGCACCGCGTCGCGATCGGCCTGTACTCGCTGGTGGACGGCGTGCTCACCCGGACCAAGCGGGTCGAGCTGGATGTCGTCGGCGCCCGTACCGCGGTGGCCGACCTGGTCGGCGAGCAGCAGCCGGACCTGGTGCTGGTCAACGACGACGACCTGACGTACGCCAAGATCCGCCTGGACGAGCGGTCGCTGCGCACGCTGGTCGAGGGCGGCATCACGAAGTTCGCCGACTCGCTGCCGAGGGCCTTGTGCTGGTCGGCCGCCTGGGACATGACGCGCGACGGCGAGATGTCCACGCGCGACTACGTCAGGCTGGTCGTCTCCGGCGGCGGCACGGTCAAGGACCTCACGGTTCTGCAGACGGTGCTGCGGCAGGCGCGTCTGGCCGTCCAGCAGTACGCCGACCCGGCCTGGCGGCCCGAGGGCCTGGCCCAGCTGGCCACGATGGCGCGTGAGCTCATCGCCGGGGCCGAGGCGGGCTCGGACTACCAGCTGGCCTACGTGCAGGCCTTCGCCGGCGTGGCCGTCGGCGAGGGCGACCTGGACGTGCTGGCGGGCATCGTGGACGGCTCCGCCGTACCGGATGGCCTGACCGTCGACGCGGACCTGCGCTGGACGCTCATCCACGCGCTGGTCTCCGGCGGGCGGCTGGGCGAGGCGGACATCGCCGCCGAGCTCGAGCGCGACGCCACCGCGACCGGCGAGCGTTCTGCGGCGCTGTGCCGGGCGGCGATCCCCACGCCCGAGGCCAAGCAGGCCGCCTGGACCGCGATCGTGGGCGGGGAGCTGGCCAACGCCGTCTTCCGTACGACGGTCGGCGGGTTCCAGGACCCGCACCACCCGGAGCTGCTGGCGCCGTTCAGGGAGAAGTACTTCGCCGAGGTCGGCCGTGTCTACAAGGAGTGGAGCTTCGACGTCGCGCAGGGCTTCGCGGTGGGCTGCTTCCCCGCGCTGCAGGTCGAGCAGGAGACGCTGGACGCCGCCCAGGCGTATCTGGCCGGGGGCGACGTGCCGCAGGCACTGCGCCGCATGATCCTGGAGGGCGAGGACGGGGTCCGGCGCGCGCTGCGCAACCGGGCCACGGACGCCGCCGCCTCCTGACCACGGGCACCGCGAAGCCCCCGCCGGGTCCCGTCCGGCGGGGGCTTCGCGGTCTCACGCTGACGCGCCCCCCAGCTCGTCTTCGCTGGCACTGGCCGGAGCGGTGCGGTCGCTGACATCACCGCCTCCGCCACAGCCAGTACCGCCCCCGTGTCCCCCGTGCCTCCACCTTGCCGACGCCCGCCTGGACGGAACACCTCTAACCTTCCAGGTTCACAAAAGTCCGCACATCTCCCCTCTTGACAGGTGAGGAGCCCCGGCCGCATATTTTCACCACTAACTTTATGACTAAAGAAAGTCGAGGGCAGTCGAAGGAATGGCAGGCACAGACCGCGGCGACCTCACCCGGACGGCGATCCTCGCCCTGCTGGGCACGGTGGGACCGCTGAGCCGTACCGAGATCGCACGGGAGCTGGACCTCAGCCCCGCGAGCGTCACGCAGCTCACCCGCGAGCTGATGGGCTCGGGCATGCTGGAGGAGCTCGACCTCAAGCCGTCGCGCGGCGGCCGGCCCGCGCAGCGGCTCGGCCTCGTCGGCAGCGCGGGCCGGGCGCTCGGCGTGAAGGTGACCGCCGACCACCTGGTGCTCGTGGACGTCAGGCTCGACGGCGAGGTGCTCGGCTCCTGGGAGCGGCCCTTCGACCCGGCCGCCCCCGGCTGCCTCGACGAGCTCGGCGCGGCCATCGCCTCGGTGCTGGAGGAGATCGACGGCGCGCCGCCGCTGCTCGGCGTCGGCGTCGGGGTGCCGGGCAGCGTCGAGGACCAGGCCGTCGGCACCGTGAACGCGCCCACGCTCGGGTGGCAGGCCATGCCCGTCGGCGACCGGCTGCGCCGCCGCCTCGACCTGCCGGTGCTGGTGGAGAACGACGTCAACGCCCTCGCCGCTGCCGAGCGCCTGTACGGCAGAGGCCGCACCCACCGCGACTTCCTCGTGCTGACGATAGGCCGGGGCGTCGGCGCCGCCGTGGTGGCCGACGGGCGCGTGTACCGCGGCGCCAGGGGCGGCGCGGGCGAGTTCGGCCACGTCCCCGTCGCGCCCGACGGGCCGGTGTGCGGGTGCGGCGCGACCGGGTGCCTGGAGGCGTTCGTGGGCGCGGCGGGCCTGGCCGCCGCCGCCCGCGCCAAGGGCCTGCGGACCGGAGACCCGGCCCAGGTCACCGAGGGCGCGGCCATCAGGGAGCTGGGACGGGCGGCGGTCCACCCCGGCGCGGCGCGCGAGGTGTTCACCGACGCGGCCGCCATCCTCGGCCGCGCCACCGCCGGGCTCGTGAACGTGGTGGACCCCGAGGTCGTGGTGGTCCTGGGCGAGGGCACGGCGCAGTGGGCGCACTGGAGCGAGAGCTTCCACGCCACGCTGCGCGCGCACCTGCTGCCTGGGCGGCGCGACATCGCGGTCGAGGTGGAGAGCTGGGACGACACGAGCTGGGCGCAGGGCGCGGCGGCGCTGGTGCTGGCCACCCCGTTCGACGCGGCGGGGGCGGCGGGCGAGCAGGGCCGCCTGGTCCGCGCCCGGCTGATAGGAGCCGCGACGTGACCGGCCCCCCGACCACGACGGCGCCCAGGACCGCGGTACGGGCGGCCCCCATGAAGCCCGTCTCACCCAGGCGCGGCGGCAGGTGGCGCTACGCCGGGACCGTGGCCGTCTTCCTGCTGCCCAGCGCGATCCCCCTGATGCTCTACACGATCATCCCGATGCTGGGCTCCCTCTGGACGAGCCTGCACGAGTGGGACCTGATCACCGACATGCGCTGGGTCGGCCTCGGCAACTACGCCGAGCTGCTGGGCGACCCCCAGACCCTGACGGCGTTCGGCAACACCCTGTACTTCATCGCCGGATACCTCCCCCTCGTCTACGCCGGCGGCCTGGGCCTGGCGCTGCTGCTCAACCGGGCGATGCGCGGCAGGAGCCTGCTGCGCGGCATCTACTTCCTGCCGGTGATCACCAGCTGGGTGGTCGTGGCGCTGATGTGGAAGTGGCTGCTCAACCCGGCCAGCGGCCTGGTCAACTGGGCGCTCGGGCTGGTGGGCGTCAGCGGGCCCGGCTGGTGGACCGACCCCGACTGGGCGATGCCCTCGGTGATCCTGGCCTCGGCCTGGAAGGACCTCGGGTTCGTGATGGTGATCCTGCTGGCGGGCCTGCAGGCGATCCCGAAGGAGTACCAGGAGGCGGCGCTCGTGGACGGCGCGTCGGCCTGGCAGCGCTTCCGGCGGATCACGCTGCCGCTGCTGTCGCCCTCGACGTTCTTCGTGGTGGTGATCTCGCTGATCAACGGCTTCCAGGTCTTCGACCAGGTGCGGATCATGGCGGGCGGCAACGCGCAGGTGGTGGTCACGCAGATCTACGACCTGACCTTCCGGTACGGCAGGGCGGGCATGGCCTCGGCCCTTTCGTGGCTGTTGTTCGCCGTGGTGCTGGTCGTGACCGCCGTCCAGATCAGGGCGCAGCGCAGGTGGGTGACCTATGGGTAGGGCAGCCAGGTATCTGCTGGTGACGCTGGGCGCGGCGGTGATGCTGTTCCCGTTCGCCTGGGCGGTCATCACCTCGCTGACGCCGGGTGACGCGGTGCTGGCCGTACCGCCGGACTTCACGCCGGACGGCGCGGGCCTGGACGCCTACCGCAAGCTGATGGAGACGCTGCCGTTCTGGCGGATCCTGCTCAACAGCGTGTGGATCGGCGTGGCCTCGACGGTGTTGCAGCTGCTGACCAGCGCGATGGCGGCCTACGCCTTCGCCAGGCTGCCGTTCCCCGGGCGCGGGGCGCTGTTCAGCGTGTATCTGGCGACGCTGATGATGCCGCTGCCGGTGCTGGTCGTGCCGCTGTTCATCGAGATGCGGACGCTGGGCCTGGTCGACACCTACTTCGCGCTGCTGGCGCCGACGATCGCCTCGGCGTTCGGGGTGTTCCTGCTGCGGCAGGCGATCAACCAGGTGCCGAAGGAGTTCGACGAGGCGGCCGTGCTGGACGGGGCCGGTCATTTCCGGATTTTTCTGTACATCGTGCTGCCGCTGATCCGGCCGGCGCTGGCGACCTTCGCCATCTTCGGCTTCATGGCCAGCTGGAACAGCTACCTGTGGCCGTTGATCATCATCAAGTCGCCGGAGTTCATGACGCTGCCGCTCGGCCTGGCCACGCTCCACGGCCAGTTCACGACGCAGTGGGACGTGGTCATGGCCGGCTCGGTGGTCAGCGTGGTGCCCATCCTCATCCTCTACGTCTTCGCGCAGAAGCACGTCATCGCCAGCGTGGCCCAAACAGGGCTCAAATAAAGGAACACGGATATGTCGCGAAAGATCATGACCACTCTGGTCGCCACCGCGCTGCTGGCCACCGCGTGCTCCCAGGGATCGGCCACCAAGGCCCCCACCGGCGAGGGCGGCAAGACGACGCTGCGCTACTTCACCTTCTCCGCCGCCCCCGACCACGTGAAGGACCTCGACGCGATCACCGCGGCCTTCGAGAAGGCCAACCCGGCCATCGACGTCGTGGTGGAGACCGCCCCCTACGAGCAGTACTTCACCAAGCTCCAGACCAGCATCGCCGGCGGCACCGCCCCCGACACCTTCGAGCTCAACTACGAGAACTTCGTCACCTACGCCGGCGCCGGCTCCCTGCTCGACCTCGGCGCCGTCGCGGGCGACGGCGACAGCTCCGCCTACGCCGCCGAGTCGCTCAACTCCTTCAAGCACGACGGCAAGCAGTACGCGCTGCCCGCCTCCTTCTCGACCGTCGTGCTCTTCTACAACAAGGACCTGTTCGAGAAGGCCGGGATCGAGCCGCCCACCGCCGACTGGACGTGGGCCGACGAGCAGGCCGCGGCCGAGAAGCTCACGGACAAGAAGGCCAAGGTGTACGGCGACTACCAGCCGGTCCAGTTCTTCGAGTTCTACAAGACGCTCAAGCAGGCCGGCGGCGAGTTCCTGTCGGCCGACGGCAAGAAGTCCGCCTTCAACTCCCCCGCCGGCGTCAAGGCCGCCACCTGGCTGGTGTCCAAGGTCGGCAAGACCATGCCCACCGAGGCCGAGATCGGCGGCACCGCCGACTACGACACCAACCTGTTCAAGTCCGGCAAGCTCGCCATGTGGCACAACGGCATCTGGCAGTTCGCCGGGCTGAAGGACGTGCCGTTCGAGTGGGACGTCGTCGTCGAGCCCGGTGACTCGGCCAAGGCCAGCGCCGTCTTCCACAACGCCGTCGCCGCCTCGGCCACCACCAAGAACGGCAAGGCCGCCTACGCCTGGGCCAAGTTCCTCAGCTCCTCCGACGTCGCGGCCAACACCCGCATCGCCTCCTCGTGGGAGCTGCCACCCGTCTCCGACCAGCAACTGCTGGCCGGATATCTCAAGGACCCCAAGCCCGCCAACCGGCAGGCCGTCTTCGACTCGCTGAAGTCGATCGCGCTTCCTCCGGTCATCAAGCGCCAGCAGGAGATGCAGGACGCGGTGACCAAGGAGCTGACCGAGGCCGCCGCCGGCCGCAAGCCCGTCGAGGAAGCGCTCAAGTCCGCCGCCGCCAAGGTCGACGCCCTGCTGGGCTGACCGAACAGATCTGCTGAGGAGTTCCGCACCCGTGTCCCTCGTCGCCCACAGCCTCGACGTGATCCGCAGGTACCAGTCGTCCAGCGGGGCCTACCCGGCCTCGCCGTCCTTCTCCGCCTACCAGGGCTTCTCCTGGCTGCGCGACGGCGCGTTCATCGCCGAGGGGGTGAGCAGGCACGGCGACGCCGACGGCGCCGCCGCCTTCCACCGCTGGTCGGCGGGCGTCATCGCGGACCGCGCCGGGCAGGTCGAGTCGCTGGTCTCCCGCGAGGGCCCGATCCCGCCCGGCGACATGCTGCCCACCCGCTTCACCCTCGACGGGCTCAACGGCGACGACGGGTGGTGGGACTTCCAGCTCGACGGCTACGGCACCTGGCTGTGGGCGCTGGCCGAGCACACCCGCCGCCACGGCGCGGTGCCGGAGACCGAGAAGGGCGTGCGCACCGCCGCGCGCTACCTGTCGGCCTTCTGGTCGCTGCCCTGCTACGACTGGTGGGAGGAGAACGTCGAGCGGCGGCACGTCGCCACCCTCGGGTCCATCCACGCCGGTCTGCGGGCCGCGCGGGCGCTCGGCGCGCTCTCCCCCTCCGAGGGTACGGCCGCCGCCGAAGCCGTGGCCGGGATCGAGGCGCTCGTGTCGGCCGAAGGCGTGGTGGACGGACGGCTGCGCAAGTGGCTGGGCAGCGACGCGGTGGACGGCAGCCTGCTGGCCTGCGTGGAGCCGTTCGGTCTCTACCCGGCCGCTCATCCGGTCGGGGCGGCCACGGTCGCCGAGGTGGAGCGGCAACTGGCCCGCGACGGCGGCGTCTACCGCTACCTGAAGGACACCTTCTACGGCGGCGGCCGCTGGGTGCTGCTGGCCGGATTCCTCGGCTGGAACCACGCCCGGTCCGGCCGGCCGGACGAGGCCCGCCGCTACCTGGACTGGATGGCCGCCCAGGCCACCCCCTCCGGCGACCTGCCCGAGCAGGTGTCCGACCTGCTGCTGGCCCCCGAGTACGAGCGGGAGTGGCTGGACCGCTGGGGCACCGTGGCCACGCCGCTGCTGTGGTCGCACGGCATGTACCTGATCCTCGCCGACGAGCTGGGAGTCTCCTCATGATCCGTCACCGGCCCTTCGGCTCCGGCCACCCGTACGCGCTGACCGAGGACCAGCGCGTGCCCGCCTCGCCGCTCGCGGGTGAGGCGGTCGAGCTGCGGGTGCGGGCGTCGGCCAAGGTCAGCGCGATCGAGTGCGAGTGGCACGAGGAAGGCGCCCCGGCGACCGGCCTCACGCTGACCCGCACGGGCGGCACCCAGCCCGCCGGCACCCAGCCTGATGGTGACGACAACCAGCTCGACGGTGGGCATCTGGCCGCCGCTCAGGCCAGGGCGGCGCGGGCCGCGGCGGGGTCGTGGAGTGTCACCACCCCGGCGCTGGAGGCGGGCAGGCGGTACCGCTACCGGTTCCGCGCGCGGCTGGCGGACGGCGGCAGCCGTACGAGCGGATGGTTCGAGGTGACGGCGGCGGTCTGGTCGGAGGGCGGCGGGAAGCTGCACGGCGAGCGGATCGTGCCGGGCAGCGTGCGGTGGCTGAGCGACGGTGACGGCGTGCGGCGGGTGCGGTTCGAGCTGGAGCTGGACCGCGGCGAGCACGTCGTCGGGTTCGGGGAGCGCTTCGACGCCGTCGACCAGCGCGGGCGCGCGCTGGACGCGGTGGTGTTCGAGCAGTACAAGGCGCAGGGCGAGCACGGCCGCACCTATCTGCCGATGCCGTTCGCCCTCGTGGTGGGCGGGGGCGGCTGGGGCTTCCACGTGGTCACCAGCCGCCGCACCTGGTACGAGATCGGCGACACGATCCGGGTCGAAGCCGAGGTCGGGCCCGAGGCGGAACTGACCGTGCGCACCTACGACGGCGGCCCCGCCCAGGTGCTCGACGCCTTCCTGGACGACGCCGGGCGGCCGGTGGAGCTGCCCGCGTGGGTGTTCCGGCTCTGGGCCAGCGGCAACGAGTGGAACACCCGGCAGCGGGTGATGGCCGAGATGAACCGGCACCGCGAGCACGACATCCCGGTGGGCGCGCTGGTCATCGAGGCGTGGAGCGACGAGAGCACGTTCACCGCCTTCCGCGGCGCCGTCTACGAGCCGGCCGAGGAGCCGCACCGCTACGCCGACTACACCTTCCCCTCCGACGGCCCGTGGCCCGACCCCAAGGGCATGGTCGACGAGTTGCACGAGCGCGGCGTGAAGGTGCTGCTGTGGCAGATCCCGCTGCAGAAGACGCGCCCGCACCCCCGCCATCAGGCGGCGGTGGACGCGCGGCAGCTGACCGAGCGCGGCTACGGCGTGAAGGAGTCCGGCGGACGGCCCTACCGCAACCGCGGCTGGTGGTTCCCGCTGGCGCTGATGCCCGACCTGTCCTCGCCCGAGGTTCGGGACTGGTGGACGGCCAAGCGCCGCTACCTGGTCGAGGAGGTCGGCGTCGACGGCTTCAAGACCGACGGCGGCGAGCACGCGTGGGGCCACGACCTGCGCTACGCCGACGGCCGCTCGGGCGCGGAGGGCAACGGGCTGTTCCCCGTGCACTACGCGCGGGCGTTCGGGGACCTGCTGCGGGCCTCCGGCAAGGCGCCGGTGACGTTCAGCAGGGCCGGGTTCACCGGGTCGCAGCCGCACGGCGCGTTCTGGGCCGGGGACGAGGACTCGACCTGGCCGGCGTTCCGCAACTCGATCAGGGCCGGGATCACCGCCTCCGCCTGCGGGATCGTCTACTGGGGGTGGGACCTGGCCGGGTTCTCCGGGGAGGTGCCGGGGGCGGAGCTCTATCTCCGGGCGGCGGGGACCTCGTGCTTCATGCCGATCATGCAATACCACTCGGAGTTCAACCACCACCGCACGCCGAGCCGGGACCGCACGCCGTGGAACGTGGCGGAGCGCACCGGTGACGACCGGGTGCTGCCGGTCTTCCGCCGGTTCGCCCATCTGCGCGAGCGGCTGGTGCCGTACCTGGTGGAGGAGGCGCGCAAGGCGGTCGGCGGGGGCGCGCCGCTGATGCGGGGGCTGTTCTTCGATCACCCGGACGATCCGGCGATCTGGCGCTTCCCGCTGCAGTACAAGCTGGGGGACGCGTTGCTGGTCGCGCCGGTCACCGATCCCGACATTTCGGAAATCTCGGTCTATCTACCTGAAGGCGCGTGGGTCGACGTCTGGACCGGCACGCGCCTCGACGGCGGGCAGGAGGTCACGCTGCCCGCTCCCCTCGACCGCCCGCCCGTGCTCTGCTCCGCCGAGCGCTGGCCCGAGCTGTCCGCCGTCTTCTCCGTCTGAGAGGTGCTCCACCCGTGATCCGCTTACGGTCGGGCGTCGTCGTCGCGGCGATCGTCCTGCTTGCCTCCCTCGTCACCGTCCCCGCGTACGCCCTCGACGGCGTCTTCCACCACCCGACCGGCATCGACGACCTGTACTCCAGCGAGCCCCACGAGCGCACGCCGCGCGACCCGATGGCCGGGGAGGCGGTGACGGTCAAGGCGACCACCTGGCCGATCGAGCCCGGCCAGACGGTCTGGGCCACCTGGACCAAGAACGGCGTCAACCAGACCCCGGTCGGCGCCGCCTGGGACCACAACAGCGGCAACAACAGCTACTGGAAGATCAACCTGGGCACTTTCGCCCGCGGCGACAAGATCAGCTACACGGTCAACGCGGACGTGAACGGCGGCGGCCAGAAGTCCGTCGGCCCGTTCCCGTTCACGGTCACCTCGTGGAGCTCGCCGACCAACATCACCGGCTTCACCAACAACGGCACCTCGGTCGACGTGACCACCGGCGACAGCGCGGGCGGCCTCACGCCGAAGATCCGCTTCGCCTTCCCGGCCGCCGAGCGCTTCCGCACCCAGGTCGCGCCGAACGGCCAGGGCCTGAACATCTCCGGCGCCTCCGGCTACACCGTGTCCGACTCGGCGGGCACGCTGACGATCTCGACCAGCGCGATGGTGCTGAAGCTCCAGAAGTCGCCGTACCGGCTGTCGGTCTACAAGTCCGACGGCACCACGCTGATCACCCGGCAGGACGCGGCGAACCTGCGCTGGGCCAGCGACGGCGCCACGACCGTGACCAAGATCGAGGACGCGTACAGCTCACCCTCGGGAGAGCGCTTCGAGGGGTACGGCGAGCGCTACGACCGCCTCGACCAGCGCGGCACCGAGGTTCACAACTACGTCTACAACCAGTACCGCGACCAGGGCGCCACCCGGCGCACCTACCTGAGCGTCCCGTTCTTCCTGAACTCGGCCGGCTACGGCCTCTACGTGAACACCAGCCGCTACGCCCGCTTCGCCCCCGGCGACCGGGCGGCCTTCACCGTGGACACCGGCGGCGCCCTGAACTCCACCCTCGACTACCACGTCTTCACCGGCACGCCCGCGAAGATCGTCGACGACTACACGGCGGTCACCGGCCGCCCGCAGCTGCCGCCCAAGTGGGCGTTCGGCGTGTGGATGTCGGCCAACGAGTGGAACACGCAGGCCGAGGTGGAGAGCGAGCTCGGCCTGGTCACCACGAACAAGATCCCGCACACCGCCCTGGTGCTGGAGCAGTGGAGTGACGAGGCCACGTTCTACGTCTGGCACGGCGCCACGTACACGCCGACGCCCGGCAGCGGCAAGCTCTCCTACGCCAACCTGAGCTTCCCCGCGGGCACCGCCTGGCAGAACCCCAAGGCCATGGTCACCAACGCTCACAACAAGGGCGTGAAGGTGATCCTCTGGCAGATCCCGGTGCTCAAGGAGAACTTCGACAGCAACCCGCCGACCGCCCCGCAGCAGCACCTCAACGACAGGGCCTACGCGCAGGCGCAGAACTACGTCGTGAAGAACCCGACGAACGGCCCCTACCGCATTCCGACCGGGCAGTGGTTCGGCGACAGCACGGTGCCGGACTTCACCAGTGCGGCGGCGACCAGCTGGTGGATGAGCAAGCGCGACTACCTCATGGACGAGGTGGGCATCGACGGCTTCAAGACCGACGGCAGCGAGGCGATCTTCGGCAGGGGCGTGCAGTTCGCCGACGGCCGCAAGGGCGACGAGATGCACAACGCCTACCCCAACAGCTACACCCAGGCCTACAACGCCTACGTCAAGGGCAAGAACGCGCAGAACACGATCTTCAGCCGGGCCGGCACCGCGGGCGCGCAGGCCAACTCGATCTTCTGGGCGGGTGACCAGAACTCCAGCTTCCCCGCCTTCCAGGAGGCGGTGCGGGCGATGATCTCGGCGGGGCAGTCGGGCGTGCCGTACACGGCGTGGGACCTGGCCGGCTTCACCGGCGACTTCCCGAGCGCGGAGCTGTATCTGCGCAGCGCGGCGCAGGCGGTGTTCTCGCCGGTCATGCAGTACCACTCGGAGAAGGCCAATCCGTCGGTCTCCGAGGCGCGTACGCCGTGGAACGTGCAGGCGCGCACCGGCGACACCACGGTCGTGCCGACGTTCCGCAAGTTCGCCAACGTGCGGATGAACCTGATCCCCTACCTCTACACCGAGGCCAAGGCCGGCTCGGTCACCGGCGCTCCGATGATGCGCGCGATGAGCTACTCCTTCCCCGGTGACGCGGCGGCCGCGGCGCAGGACCAGCAGTACATGTTCGGCTCGCAGCTGCTCGTGGCGCCGGTCACCGCGCAGGGGGCCTCGTCCAGGAACGTCTACCTGCCCGCGGGCGAGTGGTACGACCTGTGGAACGGCGGGCGCTTCACCGGTCCGGGCACCAAGACGTACGCGGCCGGGCTGGACACGATCCCGGTCTACGCCAAGCCGGGCGCGATCATCCCGCTGAACCTCAACGCGGACTACGAGCTGGGCGGCGAGATCGGTAGCAGCGTCTCCAGCTACACCAATCTCGCCTTCCGGATTTATCCGGCGGGGTCCACCTCCTACTCGTATTTCGAGGATTCGGCGGGCGTGAGCCGTACCATCTCCAGCACCGAGAACTGGGGCGCGCACACGGCCACGGTCACGGTCCCCGCGCTGACGACCACCAGCACGCTGCAGGTGGCCTCCACCAAGCCGGGCACGGTCACCGGCGCCACGGCGCGCGCCACGCTCGCCGACCTCAAGGCGGCGTCCGAGGGCTGGTGGTGGGACCCGGTCCAGCAGCTCACGCACGTCAAGCTGGCCAGTGCCACCGGCAACCGCACGATCGTGCTCAACGGCGTGGACAAGGCCGCCTACGAGGCCGAGTTCGCCGCCGGGACCGGCACGAGCACCAACAACGACCACCCCGGCTACACCGGCACCGGCTTCGTGGACGGCTTCGCCCAGGCGGGCGACGCGGTCACCTTCCAGGTGAAGGCGGACGCGGCGGGCAGCCACCAGCTGAAGTTCCGCTACTCCACGACCGTCGCGGCCACCCGCACCGTGTACGTGGACGGCGTCTCCGCCGGCACCCTGCCGCTGCCCGCCCAGCCGAACTGGGACACCTGGGGCACGGCCACGCTCCCGGTCAGCCTGACCGCGGGCGCCCACACCATCAAGATCGAGTACGCGAGCAACGGGATCAACCTCGACAACCTGGCGGTGGCCCGGCCATGAGACGCGTCCTGATCCTCCTGGCCGCGTTGCTGGCCCCGCTGCTCATCGCCCTGCCCGCGCAGGCGGCGGTGCAGCGGGTCCAGTTCACCAGCGGCTCGACCTACCTGATCGTGGAGTTCCTCGACGACGACCTGGTGCACTTCGAACTGGCCAACGGCAGCAGCCCGGGAACCGGCGCGCCGCTGTTCACCACGCCGCAGATCGCCAAGAAGGACTACACCGGCCCGACCAGCTTCAACCAGTCGGGCAACACGCTCACCACGGCCGCGATGAAGGTCGAGGTCACCCCCGGCACGCTGTGCGTGAAGGTCTCCGACCCCACGCGTCAGCTGTACGAGGCCTGCCCCCGCAACCTGGGCCAGGCGTGGAAGGGCCTGAGCCTCACCAAGGGCCAGATCCAGAACGCCTACGGCCTCGGCGAGCAGTTCTTCATGGGCGGCAGCGCCGACGGCGACTGGGTGGGGCGCACCCGGACCCCCGGCGGCCAGTACGGCAACGCCATGGCCTACGACACCGACAACGGCCCGGTCGGCAACGCCCAGATCCCGGTGCTGTTCGCGGTCGGCGCGAGCAACCTCAACTACGGCCTCCTGCTCGACCAGGTCTACAAGCAGGAGTGGAACCTGACCGGCGACCCCTGGACGGTCGACACGTGGGGCGACCAGCTCCGGTGGTACACGATGACCGGCGCCGACCTGCCCGACCTGCGCAAGGACTACCTGGAGCTGACCGGCCGCCCGCCGGTGCCGCCGAAGAAGTCGCTGGGCCTGTGGGTGTCGGAGTTCGGCTACGACAACTGGGCCGAGATCGACAACCGGCTCACCGGCCTGCGGACGGCGAAGTTCCCGGTGGACGGCTTCGTGCTGGACCTGCCGTGGTTCGGCGGGGTGACCGCCGGTTCCGACAACACCCGCATGGGCTCACTTTCCTGGGATACATCAGCCTTCCCCAACCCATCTGCCGCTATTTCCGATTATCAGGCGAACAAGGGCATCGGCCTGATGACCATAGAAGAGTCCTACATCGGCAAGAACCGGCCGGAGCACTCCGACATGGCCGCCCGCGGCTACCTCAACCGGGCGGGCTGCGCGACCTGCCTGCCCGCCTACCTCACCACCAACGACTGGTGGGGCCGCGGCGGCATGATCGACTGGACCCAGGACGCCGCCGGCGACCACTGGCACACCACCAAACGCAAGCCGCTGATCGACCAGGGCGTCCAGGGCCACTGGCTCGACCTCGGCGAGCCCGAGATGTACGACGCGGGCGACTGGACCGCCGGAGTCCTGCCCGGCAAGCACGCCCACGCCGACTACCACAACGTCTACAACCTCAAGTGGGCCGAGAGCATCGCCCGCGGCTACGCCGCCGGCACGACCAAGCGCCCCTTCCTGCTGGCCCGCTCCGGCGCCGCCGGCATGCAGCGCCACGGCGTCGCCATGTGGTCGGCCGACATCGGCTCGAAGCTGACCGCGCTGGCCCAGCAGCAGAACGTCCAGATGCACATGTCGATGTCCGGCATCGACTACTTCGGCTCCGACATCGGCGGCTTCCGCCGCGAGATGCTCGACTCCGACCTCAACGAGCTCTACACCCAGTGGCTGGCCAACGGCGCCTGGTTCGAGGTGCCGGTCCGCCCGCACACCGAGAACCTGTGCAACTGCGCGCAGACCTCCCCCGACCAGATCGGCCACGTGCCCAGCAACCTCGCCAACCTCCGCCAGAGGTACGAGCTCACGCCCTACTACTACTCGCTCGCGCACCGGGCCAACCGGACCGGCGAACCGCTGGTGCCGCCGCTGGTCTACCACTACCAGAACGACCCGAACGTCCGGGAGATGGGCAGCGAGAAGCTCATCGGCCGCGACCTGCTCGTCGGCGTCGTCGCCGGCAAGAACGAACGCAAGAGGAACATGTACCTGCCCGCGGGGACATGGTTCGACTACCGCACGGGCGAGAAGCTGACCAGCACCGGCCAGTGGTTCAACGACCGGCCCCTGTGGGTCGGCGGCGAGTTCCGGCTGCCCGCCTTCGCCAGGGCGGGGGCGATCATCCCCAAGATGTTCGTGGACGACAAGACCATGAACGTGCTGGGCAAGCGGACCGACTCCAGCACCCGCGACGAGCTGGTCGCCCGGGTGTACGCCGATCCGGCGGCCTCGAACTTCACCCTCTACGAGGACGACGGGGCCACCACCGCCTACCAGGGCGGGGCCGTACGGACGACACAGCTCGGACAGCAGCTCAGCGGCTCGACCGCGACCGTCACGGTGGCCGCGTCCAGCGGCACGTACACGGGCGCGCCGGCCGCGCGGCGCAACGTCGTCGAGCTGGTCGCCGACACCCAGGCCTCGGCGGTCACGCTGAACGGCACGCCGCTCACCCAGCACGCGAACAAGGCCGCCTTCGACGCGGCCGCGAGCGGCTGGTACAACGCCGGCGGCAACCTCGTCGTGGCCAAGTCGGCGAGCGTGAGCGTCACCACGGCCAAGACGTTCGCGTTCACGCTCGGCCAGGCGCCGGTGTCGATGACGTTCTCCTGCGCCAACGGCACCACCACGCCCGGCCAGTCCGTCTACGCCGTGGGCGGCGTCCCGCAACTGGGCGACTGGTCGGTCGCGAACGCGGTCAAGCTGTCGCCGACGGCGTACCCGACCTGGACCGGCACGATCGGCAAGCTCCCGCCGAACACCCCGGTCGAGTGGAAGTGCGTCAAGCGCCAGGAGGCCGGTTTCCCCGACACCGCCGACCAGTGGCAGCCGGGCGCCAACAGCGCCTTCACCACCCCCGCCACCGGCAGCGGAGGCACCACGACCGGCGCGTTCTGAACAATGCGGGCGCTCCCCTCTTCCGGGGGGCGCCCGCTTCTTGATTCCCGCGTGGCAGGCAGGCGCCGGTGTTAGCGTTGAAGGCGTGCTCGGCTCGGGGACCACACTCAACGATCGCTACCAGCTGACCACCCGGATCGGCGGTGGCGGCATGGGCGAGGTCTGGCGTGCCACCGACACGGTCCTCGGCCGCGAGGTCGCGCTCAAGGTGCTCACGCCCGCCCTGAGCGAGAACGCCACCTTCGCCCAGCGCTTCCAGAACGAGGCGCGGGCCATGGCCACCCTGCGTCACCCCGGCGTCGTCGACGTCTACGACTACGGCCTGGCCACGGTCGGCGAGCGCACGCTGAGCTACCTGGTGATGGAGTACGTCGAGGGCGAGTCGCTCGACCGGGCGCTCGACCGCGAGCCGCTCACCCCCGCCCACACGATGCGATTGGTCGCCGAGGTGGCCGACGCGCTGTCGGCGGCCCACGCCCAGGGCATCGTGCACCGCGACGTCAAGCCGGGCAACCTGCTGCTGCGGCCCGACGGCCGGGTGGCGCTGACCGACTTCGGCATCGCCCACTCGGTCTCGGCGGGGCAGCTCACCGCCACCGGCGCGATGCTCTGCTCGGCCGGCTACTGCGCGCCGGAGATGGCCACCGCCAGCGACGTCACGCCCGCCGTCGACGTCTACGCGCTGGGCGTGGTGGCCTACGAGTGCCTGACGGGGCGGCTGCCGTTCGACGGCGACACCCCCGTGCAGATCATCTACAAGCATCTGCACCAGCCGCCGCCCACGCTGCCCGACGACATCCCGCCGGGCCCGCGCGCCGTCGTGGCCAAGGCGCTGGAGAAGACACCCGACCGGCGCTGGGCCTCGGCCGCCGACATGGGCGAGGCCGCGCGCAGGGCGCTGGCCGACCCCCACGCCTCGCCCGCGCCGCGCCGCCGCCGGGCGCTGGTCGGCGCGCTGACCGTCTCGGCCGCGGTGCTGGCCACGGCGGCCGTGGTGGGCTCTCTGTGGTTGCGCCCGGTGGCGCCGCTCGAGCAGCAGAGCATCCTGCCTCCCGGCGGCAACGCCACGGTGACGCCGCCGACCGAGCGCGAGCAGGTCAAGGGCAAGCCGGCGCTGCCGCCCGCCAAGACCTCGCCCACCCCCAAGCCGACCCCGACGGCCACGAACGAGCCTGAGCCGACGCCGACCGTACCGACCCCCACGGTCACTCCCACCGCCGAGCCGACCCCGACCGCGGAGCCCACGCCCACGGTCGAGCCCACGACGCCAGGACCGGAGGAGCCGACCGGCGACCCCACCGGCCAGCCGGGCGAGATTCAGTGCGTCCGCGAGCCCTGCCCGTCGTGATGGGTGGTGCCCGACTTCGGGTTCTGATCTGTCCAGTGCATATCCATGACAGCTAGTGCATCGCTCCGGGGCCCTGCGGACCATCTCTAAGCTTGCAGGGTGACCGTCAGAACACACCGCGCGCTCCCGGGCCCCGGGGCGACGCGGGTGGCTTCCGAGCCGTGAGAGAGTGATCGCGTGGATACGACTCGTGATCTGCTCGTCGCGCTGGCCCACCGCTATGCCTTCGCCGACCTCGGAGCGCTCTCCTCGGACGAGGAGGTGGCCGCCGTGTGCGAGTTCGGGCAGCGGCTGCTCTCCCTGGACGCCGAGGACTTCGCCGTCGAGGCACGGGGCGTGCCGGCCGACCTGAAGCGCCGGGCGCGGGCCTGCCACATGCCGCAGACGCCGCGTGAGACGCCGCGCGGCGCCCTGGAGTCGCTGCGCCCCGCCTACGGCCTGCTGCTGGAGGTCATCGCGATCCGGTGGCACCGCCGCGAGCTGAGCCCGATGATCGCCGCGGTGCACATCGCCAGCGAGTACCTGCCGCTGCTGGCCTTCGAGCCGCAGCTGGGCCACGCGGGCGACCCGGCGCGCTGGCCGGACGGGCTGAGCGCCGACGGCAGCAGGTTCGGCGTGATCGGCGACCGCGACTGCGACCACACCAAGTCCGAGCAGTCGGCGACCAACCGTACGCTGCGGGTGGCCGGTGAGCCGCCCGAGGGCTGGCGGGCCTACTTCGACCGCCAGCACAGCCAGGTCGCCGGCGCGCTCGCGGTGTGCGTGGCCACCTGCCGCAAGCCGTGCACGGCCATGGACTGGATCGCTCCCGGGCCGCGCCGCGAGCTCGGCGTCCGCGCCCGCAGCGCGCTCGCCTTCGCCGAGACCCCTCTGGTACGGCTGCGCCACGCCGCCCCGGTGGGCCACGGCTTCGGCGTGCCCTCCCCCGAGGAGGTGCTCGACGCGTGGGAGCGCAGCCGGGGCGCGCTGGACAAGAACGACGTCGGGGCGGCTGCGCTGAAGGACGACGGTTTTCCGCTGCCGGGCCTGCCCTCGTTGTTCTCCGCGATCGCCGACCACCCGATCGTGCCCTCGACGCTGCTGAAGGGCGTCAGCGACCACGTGGCGAGTCTGCTAGTCCGGGGGTAGCAGGACCAGGTGCGCGGGGGTGATCAGGCCGAAGCGCAGCGCGTGCTTGACGATCGAGCGGGGTTTCCAGTCGACCCCGGCCCCCTGGCCAGGCGGCTGGAGCCGGAACTTCGTGCCGGCCAGGAAGTCCACGTGGTAGTTGATGGCCGAGCGGCTCAGTCCCAGGGCGGCCAGCCGCTGGCGTACCTCGGGGACGCTCGGCACGCGGTCGCGGGCGGGGTCGCGCAGCTGAGGCTCGCACAGTGCGGCGAGCACGAGGAAGTACTTGGCCGCGGGGTCGAGCGGGTAGGGCTGCGGGGTGCCGGTGGCGCCGCCGGGGTCGTGCTCGGTGGCCAGGCGGCGCTTGAGCGGGGCCAGCACGAGGAAGGTGAGCTGGTCCTGGCGGCCGGGCACGCGAACCCTGGCGGTCTCGAACGGGATCGGCGCGTCGACCGTGCCCGGTGACAGCCGGACGAATCCGCCGCCTTCCAGGTTTTCCACGACGTAGGCGTAGCGGCGCGACTGGTTGGAGATCTCCCAGTAGTCCTTGACAGCCCGCAGCAGTCCCGCCTTGCGCGAGACGGCCGGGTCGTCGAGCGGCAGGTCGACCGGGGTATCGGCGGTGCCGCGACCGAAGGTGAGCGATTCTCCTGGCCGCAGGTGCCGGGTTTCGACGGCCGTGCTGCCCTGGAAGTCGCGCTGGACCGTGATCACTTCCACGACCGGAGCATAGGCCGCCGTCGCGCGTGACATAACGTCATCTTCTTGCCATTGGCCGCAACAGCACTGGCGGGCCGCGATCTGGCTTCCGAGCATGGAGATCCCCCGGTCATGGAGACGCGGCATGGACAACTACTACGCCATCGTCGGCGCGGAGCGTAACGACCCGGCCGACGTCATCAAGAAGAAGATCACCAACGAGCTCCGGCAGTGGCAGAAGCGCACCAACAGCTCCGACCTCAGCAAGCGGCAGGAGGCCGAGCAAAAGGTGGCGCTGCTGACCAAGGCCAGAGAGATCCTGCTCGACGACGCCCGGCGCAAGGGCTACGACCTCCAGCTCAACGCGTTCCTGGCCGCGGGCGGCGGCTCCCAGGCGCCGGTCACCGCCTCGTCGGCGAGCGGCGACTGGCTGCAGCAGGCCCGCGACTATCTCGCCATCGGCGACTACAACTCCGCCGCCTACTGCGCCCGCGAGGCGCGCAACACGCTCGGCGCCTCCGCCGAGGTCTGGAGCCTGTTGGCACGTGCCAACGCGGGCCTGGGCAACCTCAACGAAGCGCTGTACGAGGCGCAGCAGGCCACCTCGCTCGACGCGGCCAACCCCGACCGGCAACTGGAGCTCGGCGGCGTCTACGAGGAACTGGAGCAATGGGACCGGGCGCTGTCCTGCTACGAGCAGGTCAACCGGCTGACCGGCGGCTCGGAGGAGGCCGACCTGGGCATCGCCGGCAGCCTCGCGAACCAGGGCCGCTACTCCGAGGCCATCCCGGTGCTGGAGAAGCTCCACCTGCACGGCTCCAACAAGCGCATGGCCGCCTACTACCTGGCCGACGTGCTGCTCGCGCACGCCGAGACGATCCCCGTGGCCAAGCAGGACGACGGGTACTACATCACCTCGGCCGAGGAGATCGCGCAGATCCGGATCGTGCTGAACCGGGTCAGGACGCTGAGCGACGACGAGCAGATCATGATGCGCCTCGCCGACCAGGAACAGTACTTGATCGCGATGGAGACCAAGCACCTGTTCGGCGTGACCGCCTGGAAGATCACCAAGACCGTGATCCTCTGGGCGATCATCGCCTTCGTCATCGTCGGCATCCTGAGCAACGCGGGGTCCGGGGGATTCTTCCTGGGTGTGCTGCTCGGCGGCGGGGTCGCCTGGCTGCGTATCCACCTGCAGATCCGCAACCACTACCTTCCGCAGTGGCGCATCAACGCCAAGATCGTCCGGGGGCGCTGATGGCGGTCATCGGCATCGACCTCGGCACCACGTACTCGGCGTCGGCCATCGTGCGCGGGCCCTCCCCGGAGATCCTGGAGAACCGCGAGGGCGAGCGGCTCACGCCGTCCGTCGTGGTGTTCGAGAACGGCACGCCGCTGGTCGGTGTGGAGGCCAAGCGGCTGGCCGCCGTGCTGCCCGACGACTGCGTGGAGTTCGTCAAGCGGAAGATGGGCGAGCCGGGGGCGGCGTACGTGGACGCCGACGGCAAGGAGTACCGGGCGGAGGAGGTCTCCGCGCTGGTGCTCAAGCGGCTGGCCGCCGACGCCTCCATGCAGCTCGGCGAGGAGGTCAGGGACGTCGTCGTCACGGTGCCCGCCTACTTCGACGACGCCCGCCGTACCGCGACCAAGGACGCCGGCGAGATCGCCGGGCTCAACGTGCTCGGCCTGATCAACGAGCCGACCGCGGCCGGGATCGCCTACGGGCTCAACAAGCAGCAGAGCGGCGTCTTCCTCGTCTACGACCTGGGCGGCGGCACCTTCGACGTGACGATCATGCGGGTGACCGGCACGGAGTTCGACATCATGGCCACCGGCGGCGACCGCAACCTCGGCGGCTTCGACTTCGACAACCTGCTCATGGGCCACGTCGCCACGCGCATCCGCGAGCAGGGCGGGCCTGAGGTGCGCGAGTCGGACAAGGGCGAGGCCGAGCTGCGCGGCCAGTGCGAGCAGGCCAAGCGGCGCCTGACCAGCATGCCGCAGACGATCGTGCGGGTCAGCGCCGAGGGAGCGAGTTTCCAGGTGCCGGTCACCAGGGCGGAGTTCGAGGAGCTGACCGCGAGCCTGCTCAGCCGTACCGAGGTGACGGTCGAGGAGGTCATGGAGAAGGCCGGCGTCGACTGGGACAAGATCGACCGGATTCTGCTCGTGGGCGGCTCGACCCGGATGCCGATGGTCAGCACGATGGTGCAGCGCATGTCCGGCCGGGTGCCGGACATCGGCATCAATCCGGACGAGGCGGTGGCGCTGGGCGCGGCCGTCTACGCCGACACGCTGGGCGCGGCGGCCAGCGGGGCGATCGCCCGCATCCCGGTCGCGGTCAGCGACGTGACCTCGCAGAGCCTCGGCACCATCGCGCTCAACGAGCGCAACATCGCGCAGAACTCCATCATCATCCCGGCCAACTCGAAGATCCCGGTGAAGCGGGAGAAGAGCTTCTACACCGTCCAGCCAGGCCAGCGGGTGGTCGACTTCGAGCTGACCGAGGGCGACGACGAGGACCTGCGCTACGTGACGGTCCTGAAGTCGACGGAGCTGATGCTGCCGCCCGGCCTGCCGGACGAGGCCGAGATCCGCGTGGTCATGGCCTACGACATCGACGGCGTCGTGCACGCCGAGGTGTTCCTGGGCGCGACCGGGCAGTCGCTGGGCGCCGTCGAGCTGCAACGCGACAACAACCTGGGGGCCCACGCCGTCGAGCAGATGCGCAACGCGATGCGCGACCTGGAGATCCTATGAGTGAGGAACTGTCCGAGAAACTCGACGTCCTGACCGACCTGTTCAAACGACGCCTGTCCGACGACCTGGACAAGCGCAAGCTCCTTGAGGAGCAGGCCCGCCGTATCCAGCAGGCGGAGGGCGCGCTCTTCCGCGACCTGCAGCTGCCGCTGGTGCTCGGCGTGGCCACCGTCATCGACCGGATCGACCGCCACGAGGCCGAGGAGGGCGACTTCGCCCTGGCGATCAGGGACGAGCTGCTCGAACTGCTCGCCGTCAACGGCATCCGCGAGGTGCCCACCGACACCGCCTTCGACCGCGCCACGCACGAGGCGGCGGCCGCCCGCCCGGAGGAGGGCAGCGAGCCGGGCGCCATCCTCGAGGTGTGGAACCGCGGGTACGCGCGGCACGGCTGGGTGTTCCGGCCGGCCAGGGTGGTCGTGGCCCTGTGAGCGTCGCCCATCGCGAGGCCGCGATCAGGGGACTGGTCGCGGCCTTTCGCGCCTACGCGCCCGTGGCCAGGAAGGTCGCGGCCGAGGCGCAGCTCGGGGCGGAACGCGACAGGCAACAAGCCGTCCGGCGGGCCGAGCGTACGGCCGAGGCGGAACGGCACCGGATCCAGGCCGCGGTGCGGCGGGCGATGGACGGCGCGAGGGAGACGGCGGCTGCCACAACCGCGGAACTCGCGCCCGGCGTCGCCGGTCTGCCCTTCTCCGGGGCCGAGTGGGGGTCTCTCGGCACCGCGGCCCCCACACATGTGCGGGTCGGCGTCTGCGGCGAAGTGCCGGTCGTCGTCCCGCTGCTGCCCACCGCGGGCTGGTACGCCGCGGGGGACGGCGCCGCCGGCCTGATCCTGGGCGCGGTGCTCAGGGCGGTGGCGGCCGCTCCGGCCGGCCGGGTCCAGGTGGACTCGTACGACCCCAGGCTGACCGGGGCGCTCGGGGTCTTCGGCGAGGCGCTGCCTCGTTCGCTGTCCGGTGTGGCCGAGCTCGCCGACCGGGTCGGCGACCTGGTCCGCACCCTGCACTCGCGGGCCCAGCGCATCGCCCAGTCGGGCGGGTGCGCGTTCGAGGAGCTGGCGGAGCCGTACCGGCTGATGGTGGTGCTCGACTACCCGGCGGGTGTGGACGAGAGCGTGCAGCGGGACCTGCTGCGGGTGGCCGAGTCGGCGGCCGGGCGCGGCGTCTGCTTCCTCGTCCAGCACAACGCGGCGATCCAGCCCGAGCGCGGCGTGGAGCCCGAGCGGCTGGCCGCGCTGTTGCGGCGCGTGGAGGCGGGCCGCGAGCGGATCGCGGTGGCCGGGCTGGAGAACGTGGCCTGCCGTCCCGACCCGCCGCCGGGGCCGGAGCTGTTCGCCGCGGTGGCCGGGGCGGCGGCGGGCGCGCAGTTGCCGAGGGTGCCGTTCGCCGGGACGCTGCCGCCGCGCCGCGACTGGTGGGCGCGGGTGGAGAAGGGCGACGGCCTGCGGATCGCGGTCGGCGCCGAAGGGCGCGAGCCCGCCTGGGTACGACTCAGCAGCAGCAACCCGCCCCTGCCCAACATCCTCATCGGCGGCTCGGCCGGACAGGGCAAGTCGAACCTGCTGCTAGTGCTCATCCACGGCCTGGCCGCCCGCTACTCCCCCGCCGACCTGGAGATGTACCTGCTGGACTTCAAGCAGGGCCTGGAGTTCGAGCGGCTGGGCGGCGAGCGCTGGCTGCCGCACGCCCGCGTGCTGGGCGTCTTCAGCGACCGCGAGTTCGGCCTGGCGGTGCTGCGGCACGTGCACGAGCAGATGGAGCTGCGCAGCGAGACGTTCAAGCGGCTGCGCGTGACCGACATCGCCGGCATGGACCCGGGCCCCGACCGTCCGCCGCGCCTGTTGCTGGTGCTCGACGAGTTCCAGGTGATGCTCGCCGAGGACGACCCGATCGCCGACGAGGCCACCGCCCTGCTGGAGAAGCTCGTCCGGCTCGGCCGCGCCTACGGCGTGCACGTGGTGCTGGCCACCCAGACCATCGAGGGCATCCAGCGCCTGGCCACCAAGCGCGAGGCCATCTTCGGCCAGGTCCCCAACCGGATCGTGCTCAAGACCACCGCCGCCGACTCCCAGTCGCTGCTGTCCTCGCACAACACGGCCGCCGCCGGGCTGCGCTTTCGCGGCCAGGCCGTGCTCAACGACGACTACGGCTCCCCGGAGGCCAACCGCGTCGCGCTGATCGCGCACGCCCGCGAGGAGGAACTGGCGGCGCTGCGGGCCGAGCTGTGGCACCACGCCCGCGCCGAGCGCCGCCCGCGCGTGTTCAAGCAGGACGAGCCCGCCGACCTGGCCGCTCTGCTGCACCATCCGGTGGAGTCGGGACCCGGCCTGGTCCGCCCGTGGGTGGGCGTGCCGGTGGCCGTCACCGAGCGTCCCGCCGCCTTCGACGTGCGTCAGGAGCCGAGCGCCGGGCTGCTCATCCTGGGCGACGACGCGGCCGCGGCCCGCGGCGTGCTGGCCGGGCTCAGCGCCTCGATCGGCAAGGCGCGCCCGGCCGACCGGTTCGTCTGGCTGGACGGGCTCGAGGAGGCGCGGGCCGTCCCCGGGCAACTGGCCGAGCTGCGCGAGGAGATGCGCGAACGCGACGGCGGCGAGCCGTGGGTGCACGTGCTCGGCTTCGGCATGCACCGCGCCAGGATGCGGATGGGCGACGACTTCACCTCGCCCGCCGACACGCTGAAGGAGATCGTCAAGGACGGGCCGGACGTGGGCGTCTTCTTCTACGGCTGGTGGAACCGCATGAACGTGTGCACCGAGCACCTCGGCTTCGACCGCTGCCACGTCAGCTCCTACCTGTTCCTGCGCCACCCGGTCGAGGCCGTCCAGCAGGTGTGCGGGCCCTTGGTCGCCTGGTCGGCGCGGCCCGGCCGGGGGCTGCTGCACGACGGGCTGTCCGGGGAGCCGCTGCCGGTGGTGATCTTCGGGTGAGCGCGTGGGAGGAGTACACCGAGGCGCTCGGGGTGCTGGCGCGGGCGGCCGAGGCGGGGCGGGGCCGGCTGGACGCGGTCGAGGCCGCCGCCGGGCGGGCGGTGTCGGCCGCGGAGAAGCGGCTGGCCACGGCCGTACAGGAGAGGCAGCAGGTGGAGAGGCGGCTCGGGCAGCTCGACGGGCTCTGCCACAAGGTCATGACCGAGGGCGAGGTGCCTCGTGAGGGCCTCGCGGACCGCTTCGACCTGGGGGTTCCCACCACGGCCAGGGCCGCGCTGGCCACGCTGGAGCGGCTGGAGGAGGGGCTGAACGAGAGCCTCGCCGAGCTTCGGTCGGCCCGTTCCCTGGTCACGGCCAATCCGCCGCCGCCCCCTCCTCCGCCGCCCCGGCCAGTGGCGCCGCCGTCCCGGCGACCGGTCTGGATGTACGCCCTCATCGGGGCGGTCGCGCTCGTCATCGTGCTGGTCCTCGTGATCGGAGCCGTATAGATGTCCCAGATCCAGCAGGTCAAGCAGCAGCTGCACGACGTCGCCTACCAATCCAGGCAGGCGGCGGGCGGCATCCAGGCCTTCGACGTGAAGTTCTCCCAGGCCGTCGCGCGCGTGCAGGAGCTCATCGGCGGCTCGGCCACCGCCGCGGACAAGCAGATCATCGCGGTGCTGCAGGAGGCCTCGCGGGCGGTCAAGGCCGCGGCGGGCTCGCTGCACAGCGCGGCCAAGACCGCGACCGACTACGCCAACCGGGTGTGAGATGAACGGCTCGGAGTTGGAGCGGATCGCGCGGGCCCTGGTGGAGAGCCTGGGGCAGGCCGACCGGATCGCGGCCGAGCTCTACGTGGCCGCCGGGCGGATCACCCGTCTGGCCGCGCTGGTGGGCGCGTTACCCGACCCCGGCGCGCGGGCCGCCGCCTCGATGCTGAACGCGGCGGCGGCCAAGTGCGTGCTGGCCGCGAACCTGCTGCGGCAGGCCGGCAAGATCGGCGCCGACTGGGCGAGGCAGGCGGTCTGGCGTGCCGGCTGACCTGCGTCCTGGCGACGCCCGCCACGTCGGCGGCTACGAGATACTCAACCGGCTCGGCGAGGGCGGCCAGGGCCTGGTCTACCTGGGCCGCTCCCCCACCGGCGAGCTGGCCGCCATCAAGGTGCTGCGGGCCGGCTGGACCCACGACGCCGAGGCGCGCAGGCGCTTCGCGGGGGAGCTGGCCGCCGCGCTGAAGGTGCCGAGGGCGTGCACCGCGGTCATCCTGGACGCCGACATCGACGGCGACATGCCGTACATCATCAGTGAGTTCGTCAACGGACCCTCGCTGGACACCGCGGTCAAGCGCGACGGCCCGTTCTCCAGCGCCGCGCTCGAACGCCTGGCCATCTTCACCTCGACCGCGCTGGCCGCCATCCACGGCGCCCGCATCGTGCACCGCGACTTCAAGCCCGCCAACGTGCTCATCGGTCCCGACGGGCCGCGCGTGGTGGACTTCGGCATCGCCCGCGCATTGGAGGCCACCGACTTCTCCCGCCACACCCAGATCGGCACTCCGCCGTACATGGCGCCCGAGCAGTTCGGCGGGGGCCCGCTCGGGCCCAAGGCGGACGTGTGGGCGTGGGGCGCGACGATGGTCTTCGCCGCGTCGGGCATGCCGCCGTTCGGCACGAGCGGGCACTTCGCCGCGCTGGCCAACCGCATCGCGCACGCCGAGCCCGAGCTCGGGCCGCTGTCCGGCACGCTGCGCACGCTCGTCGAGCGCTGCCTGGCCAAGCGGTCCGCGCGCCGCCCGACCGTGATGGAGCTCTTCCAGGCCCTCGTCGGGTACGACGAGCCGCTACGCCGGCCGGTTCCCCCGGTGGCCGCCCCGGAGATGGTCTCGGCCACGCCGGAGCACGTGCTGCCGTTCTACTTCGTCTGCGACGAGTCGGCCTCGATGATCGGCGAGCCGCTCGACGCGGTCAACGCCGGGCTGGAGGCGCTGCGGCTGGAGATGGCCCACGCCCCCGCCGCCACCCGGCTGTGCGTGGTCGGCTTCTCCGGCACCGCCGAGGTACTGCTCCCGCTGGCCGACCTGGCCGCGCTGGACGTGCTCCCCCAGCTGCGCGCCCGCGGCGGCACCCGCTACGGCCCCGCCATGGAGCTGCTGCGCGCCACCATCGAACGCGACGTCTTCCTGATCAAGGCCGACGGCGGCACGGTCTACCGGCCCACGGTCTTCTTCCTGTCGGACGGCAGGCCCAACGACGAGAGCTGGACCACCTCCTACCGGGATCTGCTCTCGCCCGCCTTCTCCGCCCGGCCGAACGTGATCGCCTTCGGGGTGGGCGACTGCAACGCGGAGACGATCCGGCAGGTCGCCACCCACGGCGCCTTCCTGGCCGACCGCACCCGGCCGGTCGGCGCGGCGCTGAAGGAGGTGGCCACGGCGCTGACCACCTCCCTGCTGACCTCAAGAGGCAAGCTGGTGATTCCCGAGCAGGTGCCGGGCTTCGCCTCGCTACCGCTGGACGAGGTGTGACGACAGCTGCGACAGGTCGCGCGAGGCGCCCGTCGAGGCCGACGTGGTCATCGCCGCGTAGGCCTGCAGTGCCGCGCTGACGGGGCGCTTGCGGTCGCGCGGGCGGTATCCGCCCAGCTCGGTCAGCAGGCGCTCGCGGCGGGCGGCCAGCTCGGCCTCGGGCACGCGCAGCTCCAGCAGGCGGCCGGGGATGTCGATGTCGACGATGTCGCCGTCCTCGACCAGCGCGATCGCGCCGCCCTCCGCCGCCTCGGGCGAGGCGTGGCCGATCGACAGCCCCGAGGTGCCGCCGGAGAAGCGGCCGTCGGTGACCAGCGCGCAGACCTTGCCGAGGCCCTTGCCCTTCAGGAACGAGGTCGGGTAGAGCATCTCCTGCATGCCGGGTCCGCCCTTGGGGCCCTCATAGCGGATGACCACCACGTCGCCCGCCTTGACCTTGCCACCGAGGATGCCCTCGACCGCGTGGTCCTGCGACTCGAACACCACCGCGGGGCCGGAGAACTTCCAGATCGACTCGTCCACGCCGGCCGTCTTCACCACCGCGCCGTCGCGGGAGATGTTGCCGTAGAGCACGGCCAGGCCGCCGTCGGCGCTGTAGGCGTGCTCGCGGTCGCGGATGCAGCCATCCGCGCGGTCGAGGTCGAGGTCGTCCCAGCGGTTGTCCTGGGAGTACGGCTTGATCGTGCGCACGTTGCCGGGCGCGGCGTGCCACAGCTCGACGGCCTCGGGCGAAACCGTCGGCGAGACCGGGTCCCACTCCTCGATGAGCGTGCCGAGCGTGCCGCCGTTGACCGTCGGGACGTCGCGGTGGATCAGCCCGGCGCGGTCGAGCTCGCCCAGGATGCCCGGGATGCCGCCGGCGCGGTGGACGTCCTCGACGTGGTACTTGTTCGTGGCCGGCGCCACCTTGCACAGGCACGGCACCCGCAGCGAGATCTCGTTGATCTCCTTGAGCCCGAAGTCGACCTCGCCCTCGCGGGCCGCGGCCAGGATGTGCAGGATCGTGTTGGTGGAGCCGCCCATGGCCACGTCGAGCGCCATCGCGTTCTCGAAGGCCTCGCGGGTGGCGATCGCGCGCGGCAGCACGCTGGCGTCGTCGTCCTCGTAGTAGCGCTTGGCCAGCTGGACGATCGTGCGGCCGGCGTCCTTGAAGAGCTGCTCGCGCCGCTTGTGCGTGGCCAGGATGGTGCCGTTGCCGGGCAGGGCCAGGCCGATCGCCTCCGCGAGGCAGTTCATGGAGTTGGCGGTGAACATGCCCGAGCACGAACCGCAGGTCGGGCAGGCGTTCTCCTCCATCTCCAGCAACTCGGCGTCGGAGACGCTGTCGTCGGCGGAGGCGATCATCGGGTCGATGAGGTCGAGCTTCTTGCCGAGCGTCTTGCCCGCCTCCATGGGCCCGCCGGAGACGAAGACGGTCGGGATGTTCAGCCGCATGGCGGCCAGCAGCATGCCCGGCGTGATCTTGTCGCAGTTGGAGACGCAGATCAGGGCGTCGGCGCAGTGGGCCTCGACCATGTACTCCACGGCGTCGGCGATCAGCTCGCGGCTGGGCAGCGAGTAGAGCATGCCGCCGTGGCCCATCGCAATGCCGTCGTCGACGGCGATCGTGTTGAACTCGCGCGGGATCGCGCCCGCCTCCCTGATCGCCCCGGCGACCACGTCGCCGACCTCGCGCAGGTGCACGTGGCCCGGCACGAACTGGGTGAAGCTGTTGGCCACCGCGACGATCGGTTTGCCGAAGTCGCTCCCGGCTACGCCGGTCGCCCGGAGGAGGGCCCGGGCTCCGGCCATGTTCCTACCGTGGGTGACCGTACGTGACCTGAGGGCGGGCATTGAGCTTCTCCCATCGTGAGTGAGTCCTCACCATGGTACGGCTATCGCCCGACAGCTGAGACGCATGTCCACGGCTCGGGATAACGGTGACAAGATCGACCGACGGTGCTATCGAGGTTCGCATGACTTCGGGGCGCGTCGAGTCCGACCTCACGGCCAGGGTCGGCAACTTCATCCACACGATAGACCGGCTGTGCCGGCGACCGGCCCGGGGAGAGGGCGTGCAGGACTCCCCGCACGTCCCGGCCGGCTTCGAGCGGCAGGAGGAGGAACCGCAGGAACGCCCCCAGCACACCGGCCGCCGCGGCATCCCGATCATGCGCCTGCGCAACGCCGGTGACTGGCCCGAGTTCCTGGTCAGGGACGCCGTCGCGTTACGGCCGGTGATCTCCACCCGCATCCGGCGCTCCAAGCCCGAGATCGCGCCCGGCGACACCGTGCCCGTCATCCTGGCCAGGATCGTCGCCGACCTGAGCGCCGGCGCCGAGCGGCGCTCGTCGGCCGACGGCAAGCTCAGGCGCATGCCCGGCCTGCGTTTCCCGCGCTACCGGATGACGGTGAAGGTCCTGGCCGCCTGGACGGCCCGGCACGCCGACGCCGGCCCCGACACCGAGGAGGCGGCCCGCGAGGCGCTGCGCGCGGTCGACCGCACCTGGGGCTGGGGCATCGAGGCGGCCGAGCGGGGCGGCGAGAGCGTGCCGTTCCCGTTCAACGTCCTGCTCAGGCTGGCTCCGCCGTTCCTGCACGACTGGCGGCTCAGCGGGAAGGCGCCCCTGCTCAGCGGCCGGCTGCGCGCGCTGCGGACGGCGCTGGCCCAGGACTCGGCCAAGGCCGGGCTGCCCGCGCTGCTGGCCGACCTCGACCCGGCCGACTCCGGGCGGGTCGACCGGCTGCTGCTGTCGGCCTTCCTCGACGACCTGAGCCTGCAGTACCGGCGCACGCCGCTGCACGTACGGGGCGCCGGGCACGTCTTCTACCCGCTGCTCCTGCTCAACGAGCACGGCGGGGAACTGGTCGAGCTGATCGCGGAGCGGCGCTCCAACCTGGAGTCGTTCGACCCGGTCGTGGTGGTCACCTACCTGCCCGGCGGTGACCCGCCCACCGCCGAGGAGGAGGACCCGGTCTCGGCGCTGATCCGCTGGCGGCGCGAGCTCGTCGCCTCCGGGCGGGCCGCGGCGCTGCAGGTGCTGCGCGAGCCGCTCGACGTGCGGGCGCCCGGCCTGCCGAAGGATCCGGTCGTGCTCAGCACCGCGAGCCGGTTCTGGGTGCCGCCGACCAGGAAGCCGCCCTGGTGGTCCACGCCGGTGGCGATCGCGTTGTTCTGGAGCGTGCTGGCCGCGACGGCCGGCGCCTACGCGGGGCAGACCGTGGCCTGGCAGCGGACCTCGTGCGCCACCGGGCTGTGGACGCCGTGGGCGGAGTCGGGCAGGCAGCTCATGGGCGCGGAGTGCGTCGGCGTGGCCGAGCCCGGGTACCTGTTCACGCCGAGCACCGCGGAGATCGCCCAGGTTCACCGGCGCATCCACGAGGAGAACCAGCGGGCCGCCACCCTGCATGCCGATCAGGCGCAGGCGGCGCGGCCGTACGTGACGATCGTCTATCTCGCCGCGCTGACCTCAGGCAACCGCGACTCGCTCGCCGCGGTGCGCGAGGGGCTGGCGGGCGTGGCCATCGCGCAGAAGAACCAGAACGACTCCTCCGGCGCCAGCGAGCCCATCGTGCGGCTGTTGGTCGCCAACGGCGGCGGTCGCATGCAGTACGGCGAGGCCATCGCCCGCCTGCTCGTCTCCTCCAGCGAGGCCGAGGCGCCCATCGTCGGCGTCGTCGGGCTCGACCAGAGTCGCAGGCAGACCGTCGCCACCATCCACGCGCTCGGCAAGGCCGGGCTGCCCATGGTCGCCTCGACGCTCTCCGCCGACCGGCTGGTGGAGGAGTCGCCGTTCTACTTCCAGGTGGCGCCGCAGAACAAGCGGCAGGCCGCGGTCGCCGCCGCCTTCGCGACCACGCTGGGCCTGCCGGCGCGGGCGCGCCTCTACTACTCCCACGACGTCAGCGACTACTACAGCGACAACCTGCGCAAGCAGGTGTCCGCGCGCTTCACCGAGGCCGGGTTCGCGGTGGAGAACCGGCGCTTCACCCCCATCGGCAGCCCCAAGCCCGGCCCCGAGGACCCCAACGATCACCCCTACGCCGGCGAGCCCCGCCAGGCCGGGGTGAGCGCGTGCGACGCGAAGGGCCTGGTGTACTTCGCCGGGCGCGGCATCCCCGACTTCCAGGCCTTCATCAAGGGCGTGAACGAGACCTGCCCGGCCACCCCGCCCACCATCCTGGCCGGGGACGACATCTCCCGGTACGCCGCCGACGTACGGCTGCGCGGCGAGGTGGGCCAGGTGCCCTTCTACTACCAGTCGTTCGCCGTGGCGCCCAACCGGTGCGGTCAGCCGCAGCCGCACGACTTCTACGACCAGCTCTTCCGCACGTTCACCTTCGAGTGCCAGGAGCCGGGCGCCGGGCGCACGCTCGACGGGCACGCCGCCCTGTCCTACGACGCCGCCGAGACGCTGATCACCGCGATCCGGCGGCTCGGCGGCCCGGTGCGGCACGCGGTGCCCGTGAACTCGTACACGGTGTGGCGGCAGCTCAGCATGTTGCACACCGCCTCCGGTCCGGCGATCCAGGGGGCGACGGGCGGCATCGACTTCGGCGGCGGGACGGCCCGGCAGTACCCGCGCGACAAGCCCGTGCTGATCCTGCGCGCCAAGGGCGCGGAACGCCCCCAGCAGGTGGGCGCCTGCGGCCCGCCCGCCGGGTCGAGTCCTTGGTGTTCCGAGGTGGCGGAGAAGTACCGGTGATCAGGCGGGCAGCCGGACCGCGGCCAGCTGGGTGGACTGGGCCACCAGGCGTCCCTTGTCATCCCAGACGTGGGCGACCTGGTCGATGCGGTCACCGCCGACGTCGGTGGCCTCCAGCTTGACGCGGACCGGCCCCGGCGCGGGCAGGCGGCGGACGTAGGCCGACAGCTGGATGGTGGGCATCCAGCCGGGCAGCCCCAGGTCGAAGGTGACCGGCGGCACCGGGTCGAGGGCCACGAGAAGGCTGAGCGGGTCCCAGTCGGACCCGTCGCCGAGGCGCTGCCAGGTGGCGATCACGCCCTTCTTGCTCGGCTGCCCGAAGGCGAAGGCGAGGTGCCCGGGGTTGATGCGTTCCTCGACCACGCCCATCAGCGGCACGGGGAACGGCGCGCCGGGCGGGTCGACCGGCGACAGGAAGCACTCCTGCTCGGGCGGCAGGTCCACCGGCTCCGAGGCCGTCCACCAGGGATCGGAGTCGTCGAGGCGGCCCAGCGTGATCAGGGCGGAGACACGCGGCCTGCCCTCCTGCGACAGGTCGGCGCGCACCTGGGCGACGCTCTTGCCCACGCGCAGCCTGGTCACACTCACCTCGGCGTGGCCGAAGCCGGGCGGTTCGATGAAGGCGCCGCTGACGGCGGTCACGTGGGGGTGCCCGGCGCCGACCTCGGCCACCGCGGCGCGGCCCAGGACGGCCAGCAGGTAGCCGCCGTGCAGCTTGGTGCCCACGGCCCACTGCGGGTCGAGGGTGGCGGCGTATCCGCCGTCTTGGGGGGTCACAGCGGTCGCATCACGAAATATCGCCATGCGCTCAGGTTGACATCGTTAACTTAACAACGTCAATGTGAGATGCATGACCAGGACCAGAGCCCGGCGCGGCGAGGGAGCGCTCCTGCGCGAGGACATCCTGCGGGCGGCCGAGGACCTGCTGGCCGAGTCCGGCACCGAGGAGGCACTGACGCTGCGGGCCGTCGCCGCCCGCGCCGGCATCTCGACGCCGTCCGTCTACCTGCACTTCGCCGACAAGGAAGCCCTGCTGGAGGCGGTCTGCCTGAGGGTCTGGGACGAGCTGGCCCGCCTGTTCCGCGAGAACGACCACGGCGACCCGTTCCGCGCCCTGGGCCGCTGCGGCCGGGCCTACGCGCGTTTCGCGCTGGCCCATCCCGTGCAGTACCGGGTGCTGCTCATGAAGCCACCCCCGGGCGACCGCGCCGCCGCGCCCAGGGGAGCGGTGGCCGTGCCGGAGGCGGCGGCGGCCTGCTTCGGGCACATGGTGGCCGTCGTCGAGCGGTGCGTGGAGTCGGGCATCCTGCGCGGCGACCCGAGGCGGCTGGCGCTCACGCTGTGGTCGTCGATGCACGGGTGCGTCGCGCTGGTGCTGGCGCAGCCGGGCTTCCCGTGGCCGGACGTGGACGAACTGGTCGACCAGGCGGTGATCGTCGCGGGCTTCGGCAGCGCGATGCTGTCCCGGGTGCCGGAGACAGGCATCCCGGCCAGCGACGAGCTGGCCGGGGACCTGGACGACCTGGCCGAACGCCTCAGCCGTCGCCGTAGCGAGGAGGAAGGACGCTCTCGGCGATCTCGTACAGGCGGTCGATCTCTTCCTCGGTGAGCGCGTGCTCCCGCTTCGTGATCCACTTGCGCGCCCGGGTGCCCTCGTAGACGTCGACGCCGCGGATGGTCATGACCTTCCACGGCACCGGCGGCCCGTAGATCGCCAGCGAGGGCACGACGGCGATCTCGCGGCCGAAGGCCTTGCTGATCAGCTCGGCGGCCTGCGACGCCTCCAGCTTGGCCTCGGTGATCCTGGGCTTCATGTCGAAGGGGCCGTGGAAGAGCTTCTTGCCCATCTGCACGCGTACGGGCAGCCGCTTGTCCCACTTCTCCGAGTCGACCGCGTAGACGCCGGTGGGGCCGATGACCAGGTGGTCGATCTGGGCCTCGCTGCCGGGGATCGCGCGGGCGTGGAGCGTGCGGTAGCCGCTGCGTTCGAGCCTCTTGAGCTGGCCTTCCGTACGGCGTTCCGCCACGGAGGAACGGCGCCAGGCGGGCACGGTCGAGGCGGATCGGGCGCGGTAGACGGTGTCGGCGATCGCCGCGGCGATCGCCGCGGTGACGCCGATACGCCAGTCCCGGACGAGGATCCCGACGACCACGCCGACGCCTATCGCCAGCAGCGCGCGGTTGCGCAGGCGGCGATATCGAGGCTGCCGCAGCAGCGCGCGCACCGAGGCGCGCTCGATGGGGGCATACGTCGACGCGGGCGTCGCGGCCGGCGACTTCTTGGCCGCGGGGGCCTCATCTTCCGGCCTGTCGCTCACCCAGATCGGTGACGTATTGTGACCGTCTTCTCGCTGGAGGTCGGAGTCCACGTAACTCAAGGTAGCTTGCTGATCGTCGGGTTTCCTAGTGTTAGGGCGTCCATACTTTTATGGCCCAGGTCATCGTGTTCCTCGTCCGATTTCCGGGTATCTATTACATTCTCCGCTAGAGATCCCTACTGTTCAGTAGTGTGAGTGCTATTCACGATCTCTCGGCTCTTGACCAGGGCAAAGCGATCAGGAACGGCGAGCTGTCGCCGGTCGAGCTGACCCGTCATTACCTTGATCGCATCGACCGTCTCGACGCCGAGGTGGGCGCGTACGTCACCGTCACGGCGGAGCGGGCGATCGCCCAGGCACGGGCGCTGGAGAAGGCTCTGCCCGACGGCCCGCTGGCCGGGGTCCCGGTGCCGATCAAGGACCTGAATCTGGTCAAGGACGTGCCGATCATGTTCGGATCGGGCAGCTACCAGGGCTTCGTCGCGCCGGTCGACGACACCGTGGTCGAACGGCTGCGCGAGGCCGGCACGGTCATGCTCGGCAAGACGGCGACCCCCGAGTTCGGGCTGCCTTGCTACACAGAGACAAATGTGTCACCTCCTTCCCGGACGCCGTGGGACCTCACGCGTTCGGCGGGCGGTTCGAGCGGCGGCGCGGCGGCCGCCGTGGCCGCCGGTCTGGCGCCCGTCGCGCAGGGTAGCGACGGCGCGGGCTCGATCAGGATCCCGTCCTCCGTGTGCGGCCTGTTCGGCATCAAGCCGACCCGCGGCCGCATCAGCTTCGCCCCGATCATCCCTGACCTCGCGGGAATGTCGACCAACGGGCCGATCGCCCGGAATGTCGCCGACGCCGCGGCGCTGCTCGACGTGATGGCCCACAACAACCCCGGCGACCTCTACCTCGCCCCACCGCAGGCGGGCACCTTCCTGGAGTGCGCCACCCGGCAGCCCGGACGGCTGCGCGTCGCCCGCTACGCCGAGCCCGTGGTGCCGGGCACCGAGGTGGACCCCGAGGTCCTGGCGGCCTACGAGGAGGCGTCGAAGACGCTGGCCGCGCTCGGGCACGAGGTCGTCGACATCGCGCCGCCGTTCGGGCCCGAGCTGGTGCCGCAGTTCGTGACGCTCTGGTACGCCTTCGCCTGCATGCATCCGGTCGCCGACGACCGGCAGGACACGCTCAGGCCGCTGACCCGATGGCTGCGCGAGCGCGGCTTCGCCACCCCCGCGCCGTCCTTCCTCCAGGCGCAGTCGGCGCTCCAGCTCGCCACGAGGATCGCGCTCACGGTCACGAACGCCTACGACGCCGTGCTCACCCCGACCGTCACCCTGCCGCCCCGGCCCGTCGGCTGGTTCGAGGAGGGCGACGACCCCGAGCTGACCTTCGAGCGGATGAAGCGCTTCGCCGCCTTCCCGGCGATCTACAACGTCTCCGGGCAGCCGGCGGTGAACCTGCCGCTCTACTGGACCGAGGACGCGCTGCCGATCGGGGTCATGCTGGCCGGCCGTACCGGGGAGGAGGGGGTTTTGATCTCCTT
Organism: Nonomuraea sp. NPDC050540; assembly: GCF_044457485.1. Lineage (NCBI taxonomy): Bacteria > Bacillati > Actinomycetota > Actinomycetes > Streptosporangiales > Streptosporangiaceae > Nonomuraea > Nonomuraea sp. NPDC050540. Next base: position 176,560 of record NZ_JBITHA010000016.1, on the reverse strand, counting down.
GTCGGCTCAGGTCGAGGCGTACCGGGGCGGATTCTGGGGTGATCGGCGGCCCGAGGTCTGGTAGACCCTGGAACCTTACAGATGGCCGCACAGAGGGCGAGGACGTTACAACCATGGCCATGCGCACCGTTCTCATCCAGACCGACACGGCCGTGGCGGCCGAGCTCAATCCCGGTGAATCCGCCACGTTCGGCCGCGGCGCCGACGACGTCCCCGTGGACATCGTGATCGCCGACCGGGCCGTGTCGCGCATGGCCGGGCGCATCACCGCCGTCGACGACTACTGGCTGATCGCCAACCTCACCACCGACCGCACCTACGTCGTCGAGAACCCCGAGGGCGGCGGCGAGTTCGTCAAGGTGCCGCCGCAGCGGATGGGCATGCCGGTGCCGTTCGAGTTCTCGCGGGTGATCCTTCCCGCCGAGCACGGCACGACCGGCTTCCTCGTCTTCGCCCCCGAGCACGTGTACGGCAAGGCCGCCACCGTGGCCGGATCGGGGGCGACCACCATGGGCGTCTTCCCGCTGGACCGGACCGCCAAGTACTTCCTCATCCTGGTCGCGCTCTGCGAGCCCCGGCTGCGCGACCCGTCCAGCACCGTGGTGCCGACGGTGCCGCAGCTCATCGAGCGGCTGTCAGGACACGGCCTGACCAGGAGCGGAGCCAACTTCCACATCGACTACCTGGCCAGGACGAAACTGCGGGTGAAGCAGGCCGACGAGGGAGGCAAGGCCGACTGGCAGCGTGCCGCCCTCATCAACCTGGCGCTCCGCTTCAACCTGGTGATCGACACGGATCTACGGCTGCTGCCCTAGCTCTTCTGGTACTCGCCCCGATATTTCATGATCAGGTCCACTCGCTCCTTCGTGAACGGAGGGATGCCCTTGGAGCGCTTCATCGGCTCCACGCCGGACAGGAAGAGCGCGGCCAGGTTGGCCGCCGGGTCGCCCTTGATGTTGGAGATCTGCGGCCCGAGGACGCAGAAGAAGCGGCCCATGGACTGCACGGACAGCTCCACGCTGTAGGGCGGGCGCGGCTCGGGCTGGGCGAGACCGTACGGCTGCCAGTGCCGCAGCACTCTGGGGGTCCAGCGGGCGATGCCGAACTCGTCGTTCTCCTTGTCGGTCAGGTCGGGGTCGAAGTCGCTCATGACCTTCAGAACCGCCGCGATGAGCGCGGGCGAGAGGCCCTTGACGTCGGCGCACCAGGTTCCGGCCTCGATGATCATCTGACGGTACTGCTGGGGCACCGGGGCGTCGTCGCGCAGGTCGTTGTGCGGCTGGGGCGCCGCGCTCGGGGTGGTGCCGCCGGTGCCGGGCGGCTGCTCGGGGCCGCCGCCGCGGGTCAGGAGGACGGCCACGACCGCGCCCGCGAGCACCAGGGCCGTGCCGCCGGCCAGCAGCGCCTTGCCCGGTGGCGTACGCGGCTTGGCGGCCGTTTCCCCGGGCTTCGGCTCGGAGTCGTCGCCGGGGAGGTCGGCGGCCACGTCCGGCTCGGTGCCGCGCAGGGCCGCGTCGAAGTCGGCCACGCTCCGCCAGCGGCGATCCGGGTCGGGGTCGATGGCCTTCATCACCGCCGCGCTGATCCGCTCGGTCACCTCGGGGCGCAGGCGGTGGGGCGCCAGCCGTACCGCGCCGGAGCCCGGAACCTGGCCCGTCAGCAGGTGATAGGCGAGGGCCCCCAGCCCGTGCACGTCGGCGCGCTCGTCGGGCGCGCCGTCGAGTCGCATCTGCTCGGGGGCCATGTAGCCGGGCGTGCCCGCGGCGATCGTGTGGCTCGTGGCGTCGGCGAGCGCCCGCGCGACGCCGAGGTCGGCCACCATCGCCCGCTCGCCGCCACCCGTCACCGTCCGGAACAGCACGTTGGACGGCTTCAGGTCACGATGCACAATGCCCAGCTGGTGGAGCTCGCCGACCCCGCCGGCGATCTCGCCGAGCAGCCGCAGCGTCTCCGGTACGGGCAGGGGCCCGTCCGCGAGGCGTCCGGCGAGTGTCCCCATGTCCGCATAGGTCATGACAAAGTACGGCCTGCCGTCTGGAAGCTCGCCGATGTCATGAACCTGCACGATGTGCGGCGAGTCGGCCTGGCGCAGAAGCCTGGCCTCCTTGACGAACCGCTCCCGGACCGCGGGCTCCACCGACCAGTTCTCGGCGAGCACCTTGATGGCGACGTAAGACTGCAACTGGTCATCACGCGCCAGCCACACCGACGCGAAGGCGCCGGCGCCGAGGGCACGCTCAACCGGGTAACGACCGATCGATTCTGGGGTGTCCACAGCAGTTTTGACCTCTTGTGGGGGATCTTGGTTCCCGACTCTCTCATATGAGGTCTGGCCGGGCAGCCGAACCGGGATTACGGTCATGGTGTGAGCAGCGCGTGGCAGATCCTCGGCTTCCTCATCGGTGCATCCCTCGGCATCTTCGTGCTGATCAGCCTGCTGGTCCTGGCGCCGGGGCGCGGCGGCGCCCGCAGGACGGCGGAAGGGCCGGTCTGGCTCGGCGGGCCGTCCAGAAGCGAGTCCGGCGTCAGCACCTCCGACCTGGTGCTGGCCGACCGGGCCGCCCACTGGGCGCGGACGCCGGAGGTCGACTGGGTGAGCGCGGCCGAGACCGCGGAACCGGGCAGGAACATCGGCGGGGCGACGGCTGGATGGTGAGACGATGCGCGTACTGACCGCGGCCCAGGCCGACGACCTGCGCCAGGCCCTTCTGCTCGCCGAGCGCCGCAGCGGGCTGCGCTTCGGCGTCTTCCTCGGCAGACCCGTCGGCGGGCGCCGCCACTTCGCCGAACGCCTGCACGCGGCGCTGGGCGACGACGCCGTCAACGGCGTGGTCGTCCTGGTGGACCTGGAGGGCAGGGCCCTGGAGATCGTGACCGGCGAGAGCGCCCGGCTGCGGCTGTCGGACGGGGCCTGCCGGCTGACCGCGATGTCGATGGCGACCGCGTTCAGCGTGGGCGATCTGGTCGGCGGTCTCCTGTACGGCATCGCCGCCTTGGGCGAACAGGCGACCGCCCGCCGCTGACGGTTCCCCGGCCTCCCCTGAAACCCTCCAGGCTGTGCGCCTTCCCGGCCTCTCCTACAAAGGACATGTCAGGAAGTTCCACATAGATACGGGGGAGGAAGTCATGCTGTGGTTCGACGACGGCGTGGGCTGGGGCTGATCCCACGACCATAGGAGGGTCCGATGGCGGAGAACAGCCTCGCCGGGCTGGTGAGCCCGCAGGCACAGGCGCTCTACGACCGGCTCACCTCCAGCGGGGCGCTGGAACTGGACGTGGACGTCGACGGAGAGGCTCCGGAGACCCTCGAACTGCTCTCGATGGGCGTCGCCTTCCGCGGAGGTGAGGGCGACGCCCTGCTCCGACCGGTCGGCATCGCCGCCGCGCTCCGCACGCTCCTCGACCGCGAACACGCCGAACTCACCGGCCGCCAGGCCCGTCTCGCCGCGGGCTGGCGAGCGCTCGCCGGCCGCTGGGGCGCCCACGACGACCACCCCGCCTCGGCGCCGATCAGCGGCATCCAGGTCATCCCGACGATGGCGGAGGCCGCCGCCAAGGCCGTGGAACTGTACGCCGCCGGGACCCGCCTCGTCCGCGCCGCCTTCACCATCGCCTTCGAAACCGAGCCCACGCCGCACCGCCTCCTCCTCCCGCCTCCGGCCGCTCTGGAAGGCGGCGCCCGCTACCTCGGCCTGTACGACGCCGCCTACAGCAACGTCCCCTGGGGCCGGCGGCTGATGAGCGACTCCGCCGTGGCCGGTGAGACGGTACGGATGCGCAGAGCCATCCCCACCAAAATGATCCTGGTCGACGACGCGATGGCCCTGGTCGCCGCCACCGCGACCGGCCTGCCCGCCCTCCTTGTCACCTCGCCCGACCTGCTGAGGATGCTGGCGGACTGGTTCGACCTCATGTGGCGGGACTCGGTGGACGCCGAAGGCGAGGACATCCCCCTCACCAGGGCCCAGCGGCGGGTGGTGCTGCAACTGGCGGCGGGCAAGACGGACGAGCAGATCGCGCACGAGACGGGGATCAGCGTCCGCACGGTCCGGCGGCACATCGCGGTGGCCATGAGCGCCCTGGGCGCGGAAACCCGCTTCGCCGCCGGTGTGGCCGCCGGCCGTAAGGGCTGGATCTGACGTCCCGTGTACGGCCCGGCCCCTCCTCAGCCGGCCGGCACCCCGCCCGGACGCGGGCCGTTCGACGACCGGACTCCCGAGACGGCCGAGGGGCGGCGCGCACGCCCGGACCGGCCGAGAGCACCACGCGACCGGGACCGGCGGCACCAGCCGAGAGCACCGCGTGACCGGGATGGGCGGCGCGAAGTCCGCACAGGCTTTCGAAAATTGTCGGTGCCAGGAGCTAGTGTTTGGGTATGGGTATCGATGTGAAGTCTCACACCCGCCCGCTGACGACCGCCGAAATCGCCGCCCTCGCCCTCTCCCTCGCGCACCTGGGAGCCGGCCCGCAGGCCGTCACCGCCCGGCGCGGCCTGCGCAACGTCTTCGAGCACCTCGACCTCGACGACGACGTTATCGCCACCACCCTGGCCACGCTCACCGATCCCCTGCCCTCCGACGTGGCCTCCCGCGCCCGCGTCATCGCCGACGCGATCACCAGCCGCCTCATGATCCGCCTGCACTACCAGGACGCCTCCGGCCACGTGACGATCCGTGACGTGGAGCCGGTGACCTGCCTGGTCCACCGGGAGTACTGGTACCTGGTGGGAGTGTGCCGGATGCGGCGCGGCATCCGGGCGTTCAGGTTCGACCGCGTACTGGCCGTCGAGCCCACCCTCACCCCGTCCCGCCCCCACCTGGCCGACCGCTTCCTCCCGTTCCAACGCCGCAAGGTCGCCTGACCCCAGCCTGACCCCAGCCCCGTGCCCCAGCTGCCCGCCGGCCGGGGCACCCCCATGCCGGGTGGGGAATCTTGGGGGTTGGGTGACCTACTCCGCCCATGGTCGTTGGCGTGGTGGCTGGCAGGCTCGCGCTCATGCGCGTTCGGGGGATCTCGCTCATCACCGCCTTCACGGTCACCATGGCCGCCTGCTCCGGCGTGGAGACCAGCCCCCCGGCAGCCGCCGGCCGGCCCGCGGCGCCCGGCGACACGATCGCCGCGGTCTTCGAGCCGGCGTTCCGGTGGCCGCCGACGGGCTTGGTGTCCGGGTCACCGGCCGGCCTGACGACCGCACCTCTGACAGGCCTTGCGGCCGTCCTGCCCGCCGGATGGGCGCCCGGCCCCTCTGGCGGGCAGGACGGCCCTCGGAGCTACACGCAGCCAAGTCTTCCTGGCGGTGTGTCGGCGGCGAGCTCGGGCGAGCGGGTGCTTGGGGTGCCGGGTGACGGCGGGCGGCCGTTGCCGGACGAGTTGCGGGGGAAGCTGGACAGGGCGCTGGGGCGGTATCTGGCCTCGCGGCCCGGCCGTGCCGCCGTGGCCGTGTACGACCGGGTCGCGGCCACCCGCTACGCCTACCGGGAGCGCGAGCCGTTCATGCTGGCCAGTGTCGCCAAGGTGGACATCCTCCTGGCCCTCGCGCTGAAGGCGCAGGAGGAGGGGCGGCGGCTGACGAAGCGCGAGCGAAGCGTGGCGGGCAGGATGATCCGGGTCAGCGACAACGACTGCGCCCACGATCTGTACCGGGCGGTCGGCGGCCGCGACGGGCTGACCGCGGTGCTGCGTGAGCAGGGGGTCCGGCGTACCTGGCCGGAGAACTCCTGGGGCACCACCCGCAGCCGGCCGTCGGACCAGGTGAAGGTGCTCGACCGGCTCACCGATCCGGAGGGTCCGCTGACGGCGGCCAACCGGCGGTTCGCCCTGGAGCTGATGTCGAGCGTCGTGCCCGGGCAGGACTGGGGGGTGAGCGCGGCGGCGGGGTCCGGGCAGGTCGCGCTCAAGAACGGCTGGCTCCCCGCCAGCGCCCACGACGGCCTGTGGACGGTCAACAGCGTGGGCCGCCTCCAGACCGGCGGCCACGACCTGCTGCTCGCGGTGCTGTCGGAGCGCAGCCCGGCTATGGGGTACGGCGTGGCCACGGTCGAGGCGGTGGCACGGCTGGTGGTCAGGACGATGACGAAGCCCGCTCCCGCGCCATAACGATCCGATGAAGGTCGGCCGTGGTTTACGGCCTCCTTGCGACGACGATTAGTAGCTCGTCCGCAAGTTCGGCACAATGACCGATGTGCGAGTTGGACTGCTCGGGCCCTTCGAGGTCCGGAACCGCGATGGGGCCACGGTCGAGGTGCCCGGCGTTCGGCTGCGCGCGCTTCTTGCCGCACTCGCCCTCGAACCCGGCCGGATCATCACACGGGCGAGGCTCGTGGACTGGATCTGGGGGGAACAGCCGCCCGCGGACGAGGTGAACGCCCTGCAGGCGCTGGTGTCCCGGCTGCGCAGGGTGCTGCCGGACGGTGTCATCGAGGCGGACGCCGGCGGCTACCGGCTGGCCGTGGCGCCTGATGCCGTGGACGTGGCCCGGTTCGAGCAGCTGGTCGGCCAGGCCCGCGCCGCCGAGCCCGCCGATCGGGCGGAGCTGCTGCGCTCGGCCCTGGAGCTTTGGCGCGGCCCGGCCATGGCGGACATCGCCCTGCAGGACAGCGACGTGTTCGACGCCGTGGTCGCGCGCCTGGACGAGCTCCACGTCGCCGCGCTCGGCGATCGAGTGGACGCCGACATCCGGCTCGGCCGTGGCTCGGAGCTGGTCTCCGAACTGACCGATCTGGTCGCCACGTACCCGCTGCGTGAGGGGTTCGTGGCCGCCCTCATGCGGGCGCTGGCCGAGGCCGGGCGGGGCAACGAGGCGCTGACCGTGTTCCAGCGCACGCGCGAGCGGCTCGCCGAGGAGCTGGGCGCCGACCCGTCGGCCGAGCTGTCGGCGCTGCACACGGCGCTGCTGCGGGGCGAGCTGGGCGAGCGGACGGAGAACCGCAGGACGAACCTGCGCGCCGAGCTGACGAGCTTCGTCGGCAAGGACGGCGATGTCGGCGCGGTCGCCGGCCTGGCCATGGGGCACCGCCTGGTCACCTTGACGGGATCGGGCGGCTCCGGCAAGACGAGGCTGGCCACGGAGACCGCGCGGACGATGCTCGGCGAGCTGCCCGACGGGGCGTGGCTGGTCGAGCTGGCCTCGGTGCAGGCGGGCGGTGAGCTGGCGCAGGCCGCCCTCACCGCGCTGGGCCTGCGTGACCAGCCGTTGCTCGGCGGCGCCAGGGGCGGGGAGCCGATGGACCGGCTCCTCACCGCGCTGCGCGAGCGCACGATCCTGCTGGTCCTCGACAACTGTGAGCACGTGATCGAGGCGGCCGCGGCCTTCGCCGACCGGCTGCTGGGCGAGTGCCGGCGACTGCGGATCCTGGCCACGAGCAGGGAACCGCTCGGCATCACCGGAGAGGTGCTGTGGCAGGTCGAGCCGCTCGCGCTGCCCGCGAAGGGCGCCGAGCCCGCCGAGATCGGATCCTCACCCGCGGTGCGGCTGCTGCGCGACCGCGCGGATCTGGTCCGCAAGGACATCGGCTCGGACCCGGCCACGCTGGCGGCCATGGAGCGGATCTGCCGGGCGCTCGACGGGGTGCCGCTGGCGATCGAACTGGCCGCGGCGCGGCTGCGGACCATGTCCATCGATCAGCTGGCCCGCCGGCTCGACGACCGCTTCCGGCTGCTGACCAGCGGCAGCCGTACGGTGCTGCCCCGGCACAAGACGCTGCGCGCGGTCGTCGACTGGAGCTGGGACCTGCTGACCGAGGCCGAGCGCGGCGTGCTGCGGCGGCTCTCGGTGTTCTCCGGCGGCGTGAGCCTGGAGGCGGCGGAACGCGTGTGCCCGGAGGAGGCGCTGGACGGGGAGCTGGTCTTCGACGTGCTGACCGCGCTGGCCGAGAAGTCGCTGCTGCTCACCGACGACGAGGGCGCGCCGCGCTACCGGATGCTCAACACCATCAGGGAGTACGCGGCCGACCGGCTGACCGAGGCCGGGGAGACCGAGTCGGCCCGCCGGGCGCACGTGGCCTACTTCACCGAGCTGGCCGAGACGGCCGATCCGCACCTGCGTACGGCCGCGCAGCTGGAGTGGCTGCGCACGATCACGCCCGAGCACGACAACATCAGTACGGCCGTGCGCGTGGCCATCGCCGAAGGATGGGCCCAGGAGGCGATGCGGCTGGTCGGGGCCGCGGGCTGGTACTGGTTCCTGGCCGGGCACCGGGCCGAGGGCACCGAGCTGAGCGTGGCGGCCTGTTCCGTGCCCGGTGAGGCCACCGACGAGGTGCGGGCGCTGGCGTACGCCATCTTGACCATGTTCCTGACCTCAGGGATCGGCCGCGACCAGTATCAGGCGGAGGACTGGATCCACGAGGCTCACCGGCTCACCCAGCGCAGCAGGTCGCGCCATCCCCTGCTCGGGTTCGTCGAGCTGTGGGAGCAGATGCTGCGCGAGCCGGCCGGAGAGTTCCTGCGTGCGCTGGAGCCGCTCATCACCGGTGACCATCCCTGGGTGCGTGCGCAGGCCAGGCTCACTCGCGGCCGGATGCGGCTCACGCTCGGCGCCGACGAGACCGACGTGGACACCGACATCGAGACCTCCCTGTCCGAGTTCCGCGGGCTGGGCGAACGGATGGGGACCTCGCTGGCGCTGACCTTCCAGGCCGACCGGCTCGCCATGCGCGGCGATTTCGCCCGCGCGTGTGAGCACTACGAAGAGGCGGCGACTGCTCTGCGCGAGCTGGGCGTGCGGGAGGAAGTGGCCAGCCTGCGGGCGCGGCAGGCGCAGCTGTACTGGCTGCTCGGCGACGAGCGATCCAGCGTGAGCGCGATGTCGGACGCGGAGCGGAGCGCGAGCGGGATCACCTGGCCGGAGGAGCTGGCCGATCTGGAGCTGTCCAAGGCGCAGCTCGCCCGCTGGCGCGGCGAACCGGACGAGGCACGCCGGCACGTGGAGGCGGTGCGGACGCTGACGGGCGACGAGGGCCCGAGTCTCCTGACCCGCACCAAGTCCCTGGACCTGCTCGGCTATCTCGAGGAGGACCTGGAGCAGTCGCGCGCGCACCGCGGCGAGGCGCTCCGCGCGGCCGAGGAGGCGATGTATCCGCCGCTGGTGGCCGAGGTGTTGATCGGGATCGCGGATCTCGCGCTGCGCCGGGGCGAGTACGAGCAGGCGGCGCGGCTGCTCGCGGCCAGCGACGGGGTGCGCGGCGCCGCGGACCTGTCGCAGCCGGACGCCTCCAGGATCAGCAGGGAGACGCGCGATCGCCTCGGTGAAACCGCGTTCACCGAGGCGGTTCTGGCCGGACGGGAGCGGGACTGGCGGGAGCTGGCCGAGGTCACGCTCGCTTCGTGAACGCCGCGCGCGCCCACAGGTAGCCGACCAGCGAGAGCCCCACGCACCAGGCGACGGCCGCGATGGCCGAGCCCGTCGACGGCGTGCCGGTCAGCAGCCCGCGCAGGGTTTCGATGATCGGGGTGAACGGCTGGTACTCGGCGAACTCCCGCACGCCGGGACCCATCTTGTCGGCAGGCACGAACGCGCTGCTCAGGAAGGGAAGAAGCATCAGGGGGACACCGGCGAGACCCGCGCTTTCCGGGGTCTTCGCGGAGAGTCCGGACGCGACGGTCAGCCAGCCGATCGCCAGCACCGTCAGCGCGACGATGCCGATCGCGCCGAGCCACTGCGGGAAGCTCGCCGTCGGGCTGAATCCCATCAGCAGCGCGACCCCGATGATGATCGCGATGGACACCAGGGTCCGCAGCATGATCGCGATCACGTGCGCGTTCAGCACCGCGGCCCGTGACACGTCCATGACCCGCAGCCGGTTGATGAATCCGGTCGTCATGTCGGAGTTCACCGCTGTGGCCGTGGGGCCGATGCCGTAGCCGATGGTCAAGATGATCAGGCCCGGCGTCGCGTAGTCGACGTAGTCGGTGCCGACGCTGAACGAGCCGCCGAAGACGTAGACCATGAGGAACATCACGAAGACCGGCACGATGATGGCGTTGAACAGCGCCAGCGGGTTGCGCATCGTGTGCCGGAAGTTGCGCCGCATCATGGTCGCGGAATCCGCGAAAGAAGCTGAGATGGCGTTCATCGGGAGCTGACCTCCTGGTTGCCGTGGCCGGTGAGAGCGAGGAAGACGTCGTCGAGGTCCGGTGTGTGCACCGACAGTTCCTCGACTTCCACGGACTGGGCGTCGAGCCGGTCGAGCAGCGCGCGCAGCGACCGCACCCCGCCGTCGCCGGGGACGCGCAGGGCCAGCTCGTCGTCGTCCTTCGTGGCCCCGCGCAGGACCTGCGCCGCGACGTCGAGGGCGCGCCGGTCGGCGAACCGCAGCCGGATGTGACTGCCGGGGATCCGGCGCTTGAGCTCGTCGGCGGTGCCCTCGGCGACGATCCGTCCCTGATCGAGTACGGCGATGCGGTCGGCGAGCTGGTCGGCCTCTTCGAGGTACTGGGTGGTGAGGAAGATGGTGGTGCCTTCGGCGACCAGTTCCCGGATGATCTCCCACATGGTGCGGCGGCTGCGCGGGTCGAGTCCCGTCGTGGGCTCGTCCAGGAAGATGATCTGCGGCGCGCCGACCAGCGTCATGGCCAGGTCGAGCTTGCGGCGCATGCCGCCGGAGTAGGACACCGCCCGCTTGCCCGCCGCCTCGGCCAGATCGAAGCGGTCGAGCAGCCGGGCGGTGACGCGCTTGCCCTTCGCCTTGGGCAGGTGCAGGAGATCCGCCATCATCAGCAGGTTCTCCTCGCCGGTGAGGAGTTCGTCCACCGCGGCGAACTGGCCGGTGACCCCGATCGCCGCGCGCACCGCCTTGGTCTGCGTGGCGATGTCGTGCCCGGCGACGACCGCCTTCCCGGCGTCGGGGGTCAGGAGCGTGCTCAGCACGTTCACCGTGGTGGTCTTGCCGGCGCCGTTGGGGCCGAGCAGGGCGAAGATCGTGCCGGTTCGGACGTTCAGGTCGATGCCGTCGAGGACGGCTTTGTCTTTGTAGGCCTTTCGCAGCCCCTGGGCGGCGATGGCGGAACCGTTCATGACCGCTACGGTCGCCGACCGCTCTGATGCGGCGCCGTCACCGTCCTGACACGGCCGCTGACACGGCCTGCGGGATCAGCCGCAGCAGCCGCCTCCGCAGCACCCGCCCCCGCCACCACCGCCACGCGGAGCGGCGGCGCCGCCGGTCATCGCGACCGTGGACAGCAGCTTCACGGTGTCCTCGTGCCCGTCCGGGCAGGTGGCGGGGTCGTCGGAGGCGGCCATCGGGCGCGACACCTCGAACGTGGAGCCGCATGCGCGGCAGCGGAAGTCGTAACGCGGCATGCCCCTACATTAGGGCGCGTAGGTCACGTGGGTGTAGTCCGCGTGCGGTTCGAAGCCGATCGACTGGTAGATCGCGTTGCTCGTCGGGTTGCCGAGGTCGGTGAAGAGCACGATCTCCTTGGCCCGTTCGCCGAGGCCGGCCCGGCTGGCGTGGGCGGTGACGGCGGCGCCGTACCCGCGACGGCGGCAGGACGGCGGCGTGTACACCGGCCCGATGCGGCTGACCCCGCCCTGTGCGGGCGAGAGCGCCGCGAACGACACCGGAGCCCCGCCGGACACCCAGAGGAAGATGTCACCGGCGGCGATCCTGCGCAGCACCCGCTCGGTCATGTCGCCGCGGTCGGCGGAGACGCTGACCTCCTCGCCGAACGCGTGGTACCAGCTCACGAGCAACGGCAGATCCCCCGGTACGGCACGGCGCGCCTGCCCGGGGACGTCGGGGCAGGTGAGGTGGCCGAGCCGGTACAGCCTCTCCTCGACGGCGCCGGCGAGCACCGCCCCGCGCGACCGGGTGAAGACGGAGACCAGTTCGCGCGGCCCCATCACCTCGGGAATCTCCCGATCGGCCAGGGCCCCGGCCAGTTCCTCGACGGCCTCGGGGGGCATCGCGGCCAGCCCGAGCGGAGCCGGAGGCGTACGGAAGGCGGCCCCCCGGACCTGCCCGTCCACGCTCCACCACCCGTAGTAGGCCCCCTCGGCGGGCATGCCGGCGCGGATGACCGCCATCACGGTGAGCGGCACGGTGTTGCGAAGGGGATCGTCGAGCAGGAAGGCGGTGGCGGCGTCGGGGAAGGCAGCGAGGTCCGCCGTGAAAGACCACATGCCGCGATCCTCGCAGGTCGCGGCATGTGGTCTCCAAGCGGTTTCGTCAGGCAGCGGCTTCCAGGTACGGCGCCCACTGCGGGTCGCCCACCATGGAGGCGCCGATCAGCCGCCAATGGGCACCGCGCGGAACCGCCGGGGACACGCGCAGCGACCACCCCAGTTCCTCCAGGAACTTGTCGGCCTTGCGATGGTTGCACGGGGTGCAGGAGGCGACGCAGTTCTCCCACGTGTGCGTGCCACCCCGCGAGCGCGGGATGACATGGTCGATCGTCTCGGCCTTCTGACCGCAGTAGGCGCAACGGAAGTCGTCGCGGCGCATGAGTGCGGCCCTGGTCAGGGGGATGCGGGACCGGTAGGGAATACGGACATATCTCCTGAGCCTGATCACCGAAGGCACCTCCAGCGTACGGCTGGCCGAGCGGAGCACCGCTCCCCTGCCGTCACGGTGGACGACGTCCGCCTTCTCCCTCAGCACCAGCACGATGGCACGGTGCAGCGAGAGCGTGGTCAGTGGCTCATAGGTGGCGTTCAACAGCAGGACCTGGCGCATCACGAGGACTCTCCCCGCTGGGCGCGTATCAAAGGGGACATGCCGTGGCATGTCCCGGCTGGCGGCCCCTCCTGGGGCACTGATGCTTCCGTCACGTGGACCTCCGCCGGACGGCCCGACGGATGGTGTCACCACGGCGCCGCCCTCTGCCCAAGTCTGTCGTCAAAAGAGCGCATCCCGCCACCTCTTAACGAACTAGAGGGACGCACGGTGTGTTTTATGCCCGGATCACCTGCGCTTTACGCCCCGCCGGTAGGGTCAAGGCATGTATCCGACCGCACGCCGAGAAGAGCTCGTCGACGACCTGCACGGCACCCCGGTGCCCGATCCCTACCGCTGGCTTGAGGACCCGGACAGCCCGGAGACCCAGGGCTGGCTGCTCGGGCAGGAAGCGCTGTACCGGGATCAGGTGAAACCGCAGCGTTTCCGCGAGCGGATCGAGGAGCTTCTGCAGTCGGGTTCGGTCGGCGTCCCGGTGTGGCGCGGCGAGCGGTACTTCTTCTCCCGCCGCATGCCCGGCCAGGAGCACGCGGTCTACTACGTCGTGGATCCCGACGGCGCCGAGCGCCCCCTGATCGACCCCATGGCGATCGACCCCTCGGGGCTGACGACGCTCGACGCGGTGCAGCCCGACAAGGAAGGGCGGCTGCTGGCGTACCAGATCTCGGTGGGCGGCGACGAGGAATCGGTGCTGTACGTCATCGACGTGGCGACGGGCGCGCGACTGGAGGGGCCGATCGACCGCTGCCGCTACTCCCCCATCGCGTGGCTGCCCGGCGGCGAGGCCTTCTACTACGTGCGCCGCCTGCCGAGCACGGAGGTTCCGGAGAACGAGCGGCAGTTCCACCGCCGCGTCTACCTGCACCGCGTCGGCACCTCCACCGAGGACGACGTGATGATCTTCGGTGCCGGGCTGAAGATGACGAACTACTACGGCGTCTCGGTCTCGCGCGACGGCCGCTGGCTGCAGATCTCCGCCTCAGAGGGTACGGCTCCGCGCAACGACCTCTGGGTGGCCGACCTGACCACCTCCCCTCTCGACGACCCCGGCCTGGTCGTCGTCCAGGAGGGCGTGGACGCGCAGACCGGGCTGCACTTCGGCCGCGACGGCCGCCTCTACGTGCACACCGACCGCGACGCCCCGCGCGGCCGGATCTGCCTCGCCGACCCCGCCGAGCCGCAGGTCTGGCGCGACCTGATCCCGGAGGACGCCGAGGCGGTGCTGTCGGACTTCGCGATCCTGGACGATCTCACCAGCCCGGTCATGCTGGTCGGCTGGACCCGCCACGCGATCAGCGAGATCAGCGTGCACCGCCTGGAGGACGGCGAGCGCCTGGGCGAGGTGCCGACGCCGGGGCTGGGCTCGATCGGCGGCATCTCCGAGCGCCCCGAGGGCGGCCACGAGGCGTGGTTCGGCTACACCGACAACACCACCCCGCCCACCATCCAGCGCTACGACGCCCGCACCGGCGAGACCACGCTGTGGGCGGCCTCCCCCGGCGCGGTCGACGTACCGCCGGTCAAGACCTCGCAGGCCGTCTACACCTCCAAGGACGGCACCGAGGTCCGCATGCTGATCATCGAGCCGGTCGACCGCGACGGCCCGCGCCCGACGATACTCAACGGCTACGGCGGCTTCGGCATCTCCATGACGCCCGGCTACTCGGCCTCGATCCTGACCTGGGTCGAGGCGGGCGGCGTCTACGCCATCGCGAACCTGCGCGGCGGCGGCGAGGAGGGCGAGGACTGGCACCGCGCCGGGATGCTCGGCAACAAGCAGAACGTCTTCGACGACTTCCACGCCGCCGCCGAACACCTGATCGCCACCGGCGTCACCACCTCCGCGCAGCTCGGCATCTCCGGCGGCTCCAACGGCGGCCTGCTGGTCGGCGCCGCCCTCACCCAGCGGCCGGAGCTCTACGCGGCCGTGGTCTGCTCGGCGCCGCTGCTCGACATGGTGCGTTACGAGCTGTTCGGCCTGGGCGCGACGTGGAACGTGGAGTACGGCTCGGCCGACGACCCCGAGGGGTTCGGCTGGTTGTGGAGCTATTCGCCCTATCACCATGTGCGGGAGGGCGTGCCGTACCCCGCGACGCTGTTCACCGTCTTCCAGTCCGACAGCCGCGTGCACCCGCTGCACGCGTGGAAGATGTGCGCGGCCCTGCAGCACGCGAGCGGCGCCTCGCGGCCGGTGCTGTTGCGCAACGAGACCGAGGTCGGGCACGGGGCGCGTTCCCTGAGCCGCACCATCGACCTGTCGGCCGACACCCTGACCTTCCTGGCGCGGAACACGGGGCTGTGAACCGGCGGCGGCTGGCCGCGTACGGCATGATCGTGCGCGGCGAGGAGATCCTTCTCGCCCACTACGTCAACGGGGAGACCCGGCACTGGACGCTGCCCGGCGGCGGCGTCGAGCACGGCGAGGACCCCTACGACGCGGTGGTGCGCGAGGTCGAGGAGGAGACCGGATACACCGTCGTGCCCGAGGTGCTGATCGGCGTCAACAGCTTCCATCCCCGGCCGGAGTTCCAGGCGGTGCGGCTGTTCTGGGAGGCGCGCGTCGTGGGCGGGGAGCTGCGCTTCGAGGTGGGCGGCAGCACCGACAAGGCGGCGTGGTTCCCGCTGGCCGGGGTGGAGAGGCTGGAGCGCTCGGAGGTCGTGGACCGCGGGCTCGAACTGCTGCGCGCGCGGCCGAAGAGCGGGCACCTATAGTCGGAGTGTGGACGACCTGACGGTGGTCGAGCGGGTCCCCGGGCCCGCGCTGCGGCCGTACGTCATGGGGCTGTACGCCTACCGCGAGCGGTACGCGCAGCCCCATGTCCGCCTGGAACCGGCCCTGCCGGGCGCGGTGCTCATCATCGGGTTCGGCGCGCCGATGCAGGTCGACGGCGGCCGGTTCACTTCCTTCACCGGCGGCCTGTCCGACCGCTACACCGTCACCACGACCCAGGCGCCCACCGAGGGCGTGGAGGCGCTGCTCACCCCCTTCGGGGCACGTCGCCTGTACGGCGTGCCGATGCGTGAGCTGACCAACCTGGTGCTCCCGGCCGACGACCTGCTCGCGGGCTGGACGCAACGGCTCGGCCAGGTCGAGGGCTGGCCGGAACGGCTGGCGCTGTTCGAGTCGATGCTGACCACGCGCATCCACGGCGGCCCCGAGCCGCGCGGCGAGGTCGGCTGGGCCTGGGGGCGGCTGCTGGAGTCCGGCGGCTCGGTGAGCGCGGCGGCCCTGGCGGACGAGATCGGCTGGAGCCATCGGCATCTGGTCGCGCGGTTCCACGACGAGATCGGGCTGGCGCCCAAGGCGGCGGCACGGCTGATCAGGTTCGACCGGGCGCGACGGATGCTGGGCTCCGGCGTCCCGCCCGCCCAGACCGCGGCGGCGTGCGGCTACTACGACCAGGCGCACATGAACAGGGACTTCCGCCTGCTCTGCGGGGAGACGCCCGGTCAGATTTTTCCAAGACCTCCGGCGGCGGCCACGGCAGACTCGGCCGTATGACACGCACCGTTTTCGCGCTCGCGCGCTACGAGGACCCGGCCAAGGCCATCGACTTCCTGGCCGCCGCCTTCGGCTTCGCCGCCCACCAGGTCAGCAAGGACGACTCGGGCGCGGTCGTACACGCCGAGCTGCTGATCGGCGAGGACATGATCATGATCGGCAAGGGGCAGCCGGGCGGGCCGGGCATCTACGTCGCCGTCGACGACCCCGACGCCCACCACGACCACGCCAAGGCGGCGGGCGCCACGATCACCATGGAGCTGGTCGACCAGTCCTACGGCTCGCGCGAGTACGGCTGCGCCGACCCCGGGGGCAACACCTGGTACTTCGGCACCTATCGCCCATAGGCGTTCTCAGGGGAAGACGATGGTCTTGTGACCGTCGAGCAGCACACGCTGCTCGGTGTGCCACTTCACCGCCCTGGCCAGCGCCACGCACTCCACGTCCCGCCCGATCCGCACGAGATCCTGGGGCGTGTTGCCGTGGCTGACCCGTGCGACCTCCTGCTCGATGATGGGACCCTCGTCGAGGTCGGAGGTGACGTAGTGGGCGGTCGCGCCGATCAGCTTGACGCCGCGCGCGTGCGCCTGGTGGTACGGCTTGGCGCCCTTGAACGACGGCAGGAACGAGTGGTGGATGTTGATCGCCCGCCCGGCGAGCTTCTCGCACAGGTCCTCCGACAGGACCTGCATGTAGCGGGCCAGCACGACCAGTTCGGCCTGGTAGTGCTCGACCAGCGTGAGCACCTCGGCCTCCTGCCTTTGCTTGGTCTCGGGGGTGACCGGCAGGTGGTGGTAGTCGATGCCGTAGGACTGGGTGAGCGGGCGCAGGTCGGGGTGGTTGGAGGCGACGCCGACGATCTCGATGTCCAGGGCGCCGGAGCGCACCCGGTAGAGCAGGTCGTTCAGGCAGTGGTCGAACTTGCTGACCATGATGAGCACCCGCATCTTGCGCGCCACGTCGCGCAGCGTGAACTCCATGGCGAATTCGGGGGCCAGGGCGGCGAAGGCCGCCCTGAGCTCGTCCTCGGCCAGGGGCGCGGTGAACTGCACCCGCATGAAGAACCGCACGTCACCGAACTGCTGGCTCTCCTTGATGTTGCAGCCGTGCTCTGCCAGCAGACCCGATACCGCGGCGACGACGCCGGGCCGGTCGGGGCAGGACAGCGTCAGGACGAATTCGGATGTGCTCATGCCTTCACTCTCGAAGAGGTGGGATCGTAGGGCGCCTTACGGCTGATCTGGGCAGAGTACATCTCTCCGGCGACATCCACCTGAGCCTTCTCCATCGCGGCATCGCTCACGAAACCGAGCGCGACCGAGGTGCCGAGCGTCGGGCTGTAGGCGGCGGAGGTGACGTAGCCGACCGGCTCACCGTCGCGCAGCAGCGACTCGCCGCCCCACAGGTGGGCCTCGGGGTCGTCGAGCACGATGGAGACGACGTGACGGTCCGGGTCGTCCATGGCCCGGTCCGCGCCTCGGTAGCCGCCGGTCTTCTTGCAGGTGAAGCGGAGTCCGGCCGCTGCGGGCGTGACCTCGGGGCCGAGCTCGCGGCCCCACGCGCGGTAGCCCTTCTCGATGCGCATGGCCTCGATGGCGTAGTAGCCGGCCTGGGTGAGGCCGGTCGCGAGCAGGGTCTCGTAGACGGTGACGGCGAACTCGGACGGGACGTACAGTTCCCAGCCCAGCTCGCCCACGTAGGTCATCCGGGTGGCGCGCACGGTGGCGTAGCCGAGGTCGACGAGCCGCGAGGAGCCGACGGCGAATGCCGAAAAATCCGCCTTCGACACGCTTTGCAGGATTTCTCGTGATTTAGGGCCCATGACGCTGAAGACGGCGTATGTACCGGTGACGTCCACCAGGACGGCGCGGTGCTCGCCGAGGCCCTTGGAGATGACGTCGAAGTCGCGCGTGCTCTGCGCGGAACCCGTCACGATCAGGTACTCGTCGTGCGCCACCCGCGTCACCGTCAGGTCCGACTCGTAGCCGCCCCGGTCGTTGAGCAGGCCCGTGTAGACGACCCGGCCCACCTCGACGTCCACGTCGGCCGTGCACAGCCACTGCAGCGCCGCCGCCGCGTCCCGGCCCTTCAGCGTGAACTTGCCGAACGACGTCTGGTCGAACAGCGCCGCCTGCGTCCTGCACGCGTTGATCTCCGCGTTCACCCGCGGCTGCCACTCGGGCCTGTCGAAGGTGTACGGCGTTGCCGTACCGAAGTAGTTGACCCGCTCCCAGCCCATCTTCGAGCCGAAACACGCGCCCGCGGCGGCGAGCAGGTGGTGCACCGGCGAGCGGCGCAGCGGCCTGGCCGTCTCCAGCTCCTTGTTCGGCCAGGACATGGCGTAGTGCAGGCCGAGCGTCTCGGTGACACGGTCCCGCAGCCAGGTGTCGTTGTCCGCCCAGCGGGCGAAACGGCGCAGGTCTGCGGGCCACAGGTCGCTGGTCGGCGCGCCGTTCACGATCCACTCGGCCAGCGCCCGGCCCGCGCCGCCCGCCGAGGCGATGCCCGCGGAGTTGAAACCGGCGCCGACGAAGAAGCCGCGCACCTCGGGCGCCTCGCCGAGCAGGAACATGTTGTCCGGCGTGAACGACTCCGGGCCGTTGTAGAACATGCGCACGCCGGTCGTCTCCAGGGCGGGGACGCGGTGGATCGCGTTCTCCATGATGATCGAGAACTGGTCCCAGTCCTCCTCCAGAAGCTGGAACTCGAACGGATAGGGGATGCCGTCCATGCCCCACGGCTTCGCGTCCGGCTCGAACCCGCCCACGACCAGGCCGCCGACCTCCTCCTTGAAGTAGGCATAGCCATCCGGGTCGCGCAGGACGGGCAGATCCGGACGGACGCCCTCGATCTGCTCCGTGACCACGTAGAAGTGCTCGGCGGAGTGCAGCGGCACCGTCACCCCGGCCATGCGCCCGATCTCCTTGGCCCACTGGCCGGCGCAGTTGACGACGTAACCGGCCTCGATCTCGCCCTCGGACGTGCTCACCGACCTCACCACGCCGTCTTTGACGGTGACGCCGGTGACGCGGACGCGCTCGATCACCTGCACGCCGCGCCGCTGGGCGCCGCGGGCCAGCGCCTGGGTGAGGTCGGAGGGGTTGGCCTTGCCGTCGCCCGGCAGCCAGACGCCGCCCACGACGTCGTCCACCCGCATAACCGGCCACAACTCCTGAGCCTGGGCCGCGGTGATGACCTCTGCGCTCACGCCGTGGTTGCGGGCCTGGGCGGCGGTGCGCCTGAGCTGCGTCATACGTTCGCGGGTACGGGCGACGCTCACACTGCCGCACTGCTTCCAGCCGGTGCCGAAGCCGGTCTCCGCCTCAAGCCTCGCGTACAGGTCGGTGCTGTACCGGATCAGCCTCGTCATGCTCTCGGTGCCGCGCAGCTGGCCCACGAGCCCGGCCGCGTGCCAGGTGGTGCCGCAGGACAGTTGCCCCTGCTCCAGCACCACGACGTCGGTCCAGCCGAGCTCGGCCAGGTGGTAGGCCACGCTGGCGCCGACGATGCCGCCACCGATGATCACAACCTGCGCGCGGGAGGGCAGCGCCTTCAAGAAATGCTCCTCAACCTGTTGATCCCCGGCCAGCTGCGCACGTTCCGCAGCATGGCGATGAAGGCCTGCTCGGCCGGGCCGAGCAGGCGGTCGCGGCGGTGGGCCAGGACGATCGGGCGCGGCTTCGGCACCGGCGAGACCACCACCGCCGCCAGCCGCCCGTCGGCGAGCTCCTGCTCCACGCAGTGCTCCGACAGCAGCGAGACGCCCAGCCCTGCCGCGACGGCCTGCTTGATCGTCTCCGGGCCCCATATCTCGGTACGGCCGGCCGCCTCCAGACCCCACGTCTCCAGCGCCTCTTCCTGGAGTTCCCTCGTGGACGAGCCCGGCTCGCGGATCAGGAACAGCTCGCCGGCCAGCTCGTGCGGCTCCGCCGTACCCGTGGAGGAGAGTTCGTGGCCCGGCTGCGTGATGAGGACGAGGCGATCCTCCAGGATCGGCTCACTGACCAGCTGCGCGGCGCTCGGCTCGCCCGCCAGCACCGCGACGCCGATCTCACCGTCGACCAGCCCGCGCTCGACCTGCTGCGCGTTGCCGACCTGGATGCCGATCTCGATGCCGGGATGCCGGTCGCGGAAGGCGGCCAGGAGCGGAGGCAGCAGGTACGTGCCGACCGTGGTGGTGCCGCCCGCGACCAGCGTGCCGGTCTGCAGGCCCGACACCTGGCGGATCGCCGCCACGGCCTCGTCGGCCAGGAGGAAGACGCGCTTGGCGTACTCCAGCATGACCTCGCCCTCGGGCGTCAGCCTGATGCGCGCGCCGCTGCGGTCGATCAGGGTGGTGCGAAGCGACTGCTCAAGCTGCCTGACCTGGTGCGACACCGATGGCTGGCTCAGGTAGAGCTTCTGCGCGGCCGCCGAGAAGCCGCCGCATTCGACCACGGTCATGAAGATCCAGAGCCGGTGCAGGTTGAGCTGCATCGCGTTATCCCCTAGCTGCCTCGATGGACTCCCGGAGCGCGTCCTCCAGCTGCTCCAGCCGGTGCCAGGGGATCTCCCCCATGGTGCAGATCCGGAAGAAATCTCGCGAAAGCTGCCCTTGACCAGCGTAGATAACGTATCCACGCTTTTTGAGCTCGTCGTGAAGGGATGCGTACGTCACGCTTTCCGGCAGGTGAAGCATCGTCACCGTGTTGGACCGGAACCGTTCATCAACCAGAATCCGCAGCCCGAGCCGCTCGAACTGCCCCCGCACCAGCGCCGCCCGCTCCCGATACAGCTTCGTCCTGGCCGCGAACCCGCCCGCCTCCTCGTACTCCTTGATCGCCTCGTCCAGCGCGTAGCAGACCTGGACCGCCGGGGTGAACGGCACGTCGCCCTTGCGCTGGCCCTTCAGGTAGCTGGCCGCGTTCAGGTAAAGGCTGCGCTCGGGCACTTCCTGGACGCGTTCGATCGACCGCTCGCCGCACAGGATGAACGACATGCCCGGCTGCCCATGGAGCCCCTTGTTGGCGGTGCCGCAGACGACATCCACCTTGACCTCGGACAGGTCCTGATCCTCGATCGCCGTGCCGGAGATGGCGTCGATCACGAACAACGCCCCGTGAGCAGCCACGACCTCGCCGATCTCCTTGATCGGGTTGATCAGGCCGGTGGTGGTCTCGTGGTGCACGCAGACGACGGCATCGACGTCCGCGTGCTCCGCGAGCGCCGCCTCGACCGCCCGTGGATCGGCCGGGACCGTCCACTCGCTCCTGACCTCGTGGAACGGGATGCCGTGCGCCTTGGCGATCCTGATCATCCGGTCACCGTAGACGCCGTTGTTCACGATGATCACGCCGCGGCCCGGACGGACGGAGCTGATGACCGCCATCTCCATGGCCGCCGTCCCGGAGCCGGTGACCAGGAGCGCCTCGTGGGTGTCGCCGAGGTTCAGGGAACGGGGCAGCGCCTCCCGGATCCTGAACAGCAGCTCGGTGAACTCCGGCTCGCGATGGCACAGGTCGCCGCGGAGCAGGGCGTCTTTGACCCGCTTCGAGGTACAGGCCGGACCGGGATTCAACAGAATGAGCTCTTCGTCCATCATCCACTCGATCTTGGGAAGGTATCGGGCATTACGGACGCTACTTGGCCAGGTCACCGTAGTGACAGCCGCCTTTCCCTATACCCCCCATAACCGTTTCCCCCTTGCCCACCCACCCCCACCCCCCTCCTCCGCCACCCATTCCCTCGCCCCCTTCCCCGCCCAGCCCGTTCCCCCGCCCCACACCCTCGCCCCCTTCCTCGCCCAGCCCGTTCCCCCGCACCGCGCCCACCCCATCCCCGCCCCGTTTCCCCGCCCCTCCTCCCCCAACCCGTTCCGTCCCCCACCGCTTGCCCACGCCATCTCCCCGCGCTCTTGCCCACCCCTCCTCCCCCAACCCGTTCCGTCCCCCACCGCTTGCCCACGCCATCTCCCCGCGTTCTTGCCCACCCACTGCGCCCGCTCCCGTGACCCCGCCCACCCGACCCCCGCCCACCGCCCACCGCGCGACCTCACCACGCACCACCGCCTCCACACCCGATCCCGCCAGGCCCACACCCGACCCCCGCCACGCACCGCCGGCCCCGCACCCGACCCGGCCGGACGACATAGCCCGCCCCCGACCCCGCAGCACGACGTGGCCCGCCCCCGCGCTCCACCCGCATCGGCCGTTCGGCCCGCATCCACGTGAGCCGGGGCACACGGCCTCGCCACACCGCCCAACGCAACCGGAACCTGCCGCGACCCAGCAAGCGGCTCGAAGCAGGGCAAACGCGATCACCCGCCGAAGAGCAGCAGTTCCGGGGCGGAGTCCCACATACCGGTTGCCCACGGGAGCAGAGGCGCGCGCCGTGAGCCCGAGGGGGCGTGCGTGACAGGCGCGAGGCGGCGGCAAGGGAGGCAGAGGGCGGAGGGGGCTATGGGCGCCATAGCCGAATGCCTCTTGCCTGGGCGTGGCCGGGCGGAATGGGATGGAGCGCATGCCGTTGGACGTCATCGTGCTGGTCGTGGTCGCGGGCTTGTTCGCGATCGTTTCCGGCATGAACGACGGCGGCGCGATCCTGGCCACGGGCCTCAAACTCCCGACGGTACGGCCCGCCACCGGAATCCTCACCCTCGTCGCGATGGTGGCACTGATCCCCCTGGCAACGCATCAGGTGGCGTTGACGTTCGTCAATCGTCTGGCCACGTTCCACGATCCGGGCGGCAGATATGCGATGACAATCGCCGTCATCTGTTCGCTGACAGTCGTGCTGGTGTTGAGTGCGAAGGGCCGTCCCACCAGCCTCACCTTGGCCATCGTCGGCGGACTGACCGGCGCCGGGCTCGGCTGGGGATTACCGGTGTCCGCAGGTTCGGTGGCGCTGGTGCTGGGGTTCGGGATGGCGGCCCCGGTGGTCGGCGCACTGGTGGCGTGGGCGGTGACGCTCCTGCTGCTCCGCCTGGCCAACGCTCACAGCCTGCCCAGTCGGCATCGGGTGGCGTTCATCGTGCAATGCGTGGCCTATGCCGCCAACGACGGCCAGAAGATGCTGGCGGTGTTCATCATCGCCGGCGGCACCCCAGACCTCGACCTGGGCACGACCGCCCTGACCGCCGCCCTCTTCGGGCTGGGCGCCCTGTACGGCCTCCCGAAGGCGGGCCGCCTCCTGTCCCGCGAGATCATCGTCTCGCGGCCCCTACACGGGGTGGCCGCCGAACTCGCCGCGGGCGGCACGGTCATCGCCAGCGCCGCCGCCGGCATGCCGGTCAGCATGACCCAAGTGGTGGCCGGCGCCCTCATCGGCGCCGGCATGACCGGGGGCGGCGGCCGAGTCCGCTGGTACGCCGCCGTCAAGATCGCCACCGCCTGGCTTCTGACCCTCCCCGCCAGCGCCCTCCTGGCCGGAATGGCCGCCTGGACAGCCAAGGCCGCCCTCCCATGAACCACACCCACCCGATGACCTCACATACCCGAACCCGCCCACATCGCAAGAGCTTTAGGTGAGTGGGTGGGTGGAGCGGAGGGTGGGTGTGGTGGGGCGGTTGCGGCGGGTTCGGGATCTTGTTGCGGGGCGGATGGATCGGGCGCTGACCGGGGCGTTGCTGGGGCAGCTTGAGGCGACCAAGGACGGGGCTTGGCTGGCCATGGCGATGATCGGTGGGGAGGTGGGGCGGACCGGGGCGCATGAGCAGATGCGGGCCATTGAGCATCTGGGGGATGAGGAGCGGCGCAGGCTTGTGGATGAGTTGAAGAGCGCGCTGGTCACGCCTATTGATCGGGAGGATTTGTTTCGGCTGTCGCGGTCCATTGATGATGTGCTGGATTCTTTGCGGGACTTCGTGCGGGAGTCGCATCTTTATCGGGTGCCTGATCAGATTCGGTTTTCGCCGATGCTTGATCAGGTGATCGTGGGGATTGATGCGCTTGAGGATGCGGTGCGGAATCTCGCGGCTCGGCCTTCTGCCGTTGCGCATGACGCGCTGGAGGCGAAGAAGGCTGGTGGGGCTGTCCGGCGGATGTACCAGTACGAGATTTCGCGGATCTTCTCTGGGGAGGTCACTTCCCTGGCGCTCAAGGAGCGGGAGCTCGTACGGCGGCTGGAGATTGTCGGGATGGCGATCGGGGACGCTGCCGACGCCATCGCCGACGGGGCCATGAAGCGGTGAACCCACGGCTACAGGGACAGAGCCGGGGCCAGGTGTTCCAGCTGGGTGAGGGCGTGGTCCAGGTTGGGGCGTTCTGGGGACAGGGGCTGGAGGGCCACGTGGTCGGCGCCCGCGTCCCAGTGGGCCTGGATGCGCTTCACCACCGACTCTTCGGCGCCCCAGGCGACGATGGCGTCCACCAGGCGGTTGCTGCCGCCGTCTGCCAGGTCGGCCTCGGTGAAGCCGAGGTCTTTCAGGTTGTTGGTGTAGTTGGGGAGCTGTAGGTAGGGGTGCATGTGGGCGCGGGCGATCTGGCGGGCCTTTGACGGGTCGGGCTCCAGGAGTACGGCCTGCTCCGGCACCAGCAGGCGGTCCTTACCCAGGAGGGCGCGGGCCTTCGCGGTGTGCTCCGGGGGGACGAAGTAGGGGTGGGCGCCGGAGGCCCGGTCGCGGGACAACTCCAGCATCTTCGGACGCAGCGCCGCCAGCAGGCGTGGGGCCGGGTGCACCGGGGTGGGGACGTCGGTGGCCGTCTGGTCCATGGCGTCCAGATAGGAACGCATGGCGCTGATCGGCTTGGCGTACGTGTGACCCCTGCCCTCCACCAAGACGCCGTGGCTCACGCCGATGCCCAGGATGAACCTGCCTTCGAAGGCCTCGCCCAGCGTGGCGGCACCGGCGGCCATGGCCGTGGCGTCCCTGGCCCAGATGTTGGCGATGCCGGTGCCCACCGCCACCCGCTGCGTGGCGGCCAGCAGGATGGCGGCGGCCGCGAACGGCTCCCGGCTGCCTGGGCCCTCGTTGACCCACAGCGTGCCGTAGCCCAGGGATTCCAGCTTGGCGGCGGCCTGCCGTGACGCTTGTGCGGGGCCGCGGCCCAGGAGCGGGTGCCAGACGCCGATGCGACCGTCCATGGTCGGGGCCTCCTTGAGGGTAGAGTGTTCGACTGAGATGGAACAGTACACGAGTGTTCGACCGCAGTCGAACAGAACACGGTCGCTCAGCCACACCTCTCCGGTCGAGGTGAGCCTGCAGGCTGCCCTGGATGCCCTGGCCGATCCCATGCGGCGGCGGATCGTACGCGAGCTCGCGTCGGTGCCCGACTGGACGCGGCCCTGCGGCACGTTCCACGACCTGCCGATCGCCAAGTCCACGCTCAGCCACCACTTCTCGGTGCTGCGCGGCGTCGGGCTGCTCGAACAACGCGACGAAGGCGCCCGTCGCCTCAACCGGCTACGCAGGCCTGAGTTCGACGCCAGGTTCCCCGGGTTGCTGACGCTCGTCCTGGGCGAGGACGAGGACGCACCGGAGCCTTAGGGCGCGGCCATCCCAACGGCGCGGATCTCCTCCGGCACTTGCGCGAAACGACCGCGTGGCAGTCCCAGGGGTGAGCGCGCGCGGGGCCGGTGCCGCCGGGCGTGCGAAAGCGGGCGCGGGTCAGTGCGTGCAATAGCGGCGTGGGTCAGCGCGGCATCGACGCAGGTCAGGCGCGAGTGCAGGGTGGTCAAGTGCGGGCGCCGGTCGAGTGCGGGCGGGGGCCGCGTGCGGGTCAGGTGCGGGTGCGGGTGCGGGTGCGGGTCAGGTGCGGGGCGGGGCTGGGGCGGGTGTGGAGAGGCTGGGCGGGTGAGGGGTTTGGGTGGTGTGACCCCCCAGCATGTACGGCGGAGCCCGCCCACCAGGCGGCCCCCGCCGTACCAGAAAGCCGGACCAGAACAGGTGGTCAGGAGACGGTGACCTGGTCGATTGCCCAGTACCAGTTGTTGGAGGCGTCGAAGTACCGGAACTTCACCCTCATGGTCGAAGCCCCGGCCGGCACACCCACCACAAGGCTCTCCACCTGGGAAACAGTCTCGGCGGTGTAGTTCTTGACGAGCACGTCGCCCCCGCCGTCAAAGGACACCAGTACCTGCGCCTTCTGTGCCCCTTCCGGCCGGTAGTGCGTGGTGTATCCCACCCGTACGGACGCCTTCCCGGCCACGGAATAGCCGCCGGTCACCAGGGTGGAGTCGAACGGCCCGGAACCGTGCGACTTGTCGTCCCACTCGTCGGAGTCGGCAACGGCGAACGTCCCTCGGCCGCGGACGTTGAGCTCCCGCCACTGGTCCCGCTGTGCCCGCGACCAGAACTCGTCGGTGGTCAGCGACCATCCGCGCCACTCCTGCACGCCTCCGCCGGGCATCCGCGAGGTGTCCAGGGTCCAGGAGGCGGGCACGTTGTGGCTGAAGCCCAGCACCCCGGCCGGGATGCCGGTCTCGTCGACCCGTCCCGACAGCGGCACGTTCTCGAACGGGTCGCCGGTCCGCTGGTCGATCCGCCTGCCGTCGATTCCGGCGGGCGCCGCGAGGCCGAGGGCGTTGAAGACGGTGGCGGTCACGTCCACGAGCCTGGTGTCGAGCGGCCGGGCGCCGGCGGCGATGCCCGGTCCCGCGGCGAGGACGAAGGTGCGCCGCTCCTCCATGGACGAGCCGCCGTGACCGCCGCCGTCGGTGTGGCCGTGGTCGGTGGTGAGGACGATGGTCCAGCGTTCGCCCGGGTAGCTGGGCCGGGCCTTGATGGCGGTCAGGAGGCGGCCGACGTAGGCGTCCTGGGTGGCGATGGCGCGCAGGTAGGCCTGGCTGGCGGCGCCGCTGTTGTGGGCGACGATGTCGGTGTTGCCGAAGTAGACGAACGCGGCGTCGGGGTTCTGCTGGCGCAGGACCGTCTCGGCGGCGGTGGCGATGCGGGCGTCCTCGGCGGGGTAGCCGTTGGCGTCGCCGTCCAGGATCACTCTGGAGTCGATCTTCGTGCCGAAGGTGCCCTGGTCGCCGAGGGGTTTCCAGTCGAGAGCGGCGAACGTGGAGTAGGCGGGGCTGAGGTTCTCCAGCCGGGTCAGGAAGTCGGGGTAGAGGTCGTAGCGCTTGCCGCTGAAGGAGTTGTCCTTGACGCCGTGCCTGTCGGGCCAGACGCCGGTGGCGATCGTGGACCAGCCGGGGCCGCTGGAGGTGGCGGCCATGGGGTTGGTGTACAGGAGGCTGGCGCCGAAGGTGCCGGTGGCGATGAGGTTGTCGAGGTTGGGGGCGTCGGCGGCGGCTATGCGGTCGTGGCGCAGGCCGTCCATGCCGATGACCAGTACTTTGTCGGAGCTGATGCCGTCGGCCACGGCCGGTACGGCGACCGCGCCGAGAGGGGCGTCGCTGGAGTTGAGTACTTTGTTCTCCGGGGTTCCGGGATCGGCTGAAGCGGCGGGTGCCGGGACGACCACGGCGGCCAGGACCAATAAGGCGGCTGACGCGATTCTGCGCACGGGCGTTTCTCTCCTCGCTCGCGGTTCCGGTCGAGTCGCTCGGGGCTCCGAGTCGAGGGCTCCGAGCTTGGGGCTCCGATTGAGGATCTCCGGCGGCGGGAGAGACGTGAAGACCATCTTTCCGATGTTCTCCATCAAGGATTCAGGGGGCCCAATTGAGCACCAGCGACCGTCCTGCCGCGCGCGTCGTCTGCCTGGACAGCGAGGGCTCGGTGCTGCTCATGCACTGGCGCGACCATGTCAGCGGCCTGGATCTCTGGGAGCCGCCGGGTGGCGGACTCCACCCGGGTGACGAGCCGATCGACGCGGCCCGGAGGGAGCTGTCCGAGGAGACCGGACTGCCGGGGGACGTCGTGACCGACCGTTATGTCGATGTGGCCCGCGACTTCACCTGGCTGGGGATCCGGTATGTGAAGACGGAACCGTTCTTCCTGGCGCGATTGAGGTCGGTGTCGCCTGTATGCACCGACCAATCGCTGACTCTCGAGGAGCGTCAGACCTACCTGGGTTACGGGTGGTTCGCCGTGGACGCGCTACCCGATTCGGTCGAGCCGCCGGAGCTCGCCGAGGTGATCAGGGAACTGATGTAGGCGACGGTCTCGCCGACCTCGCCGAGGACGGCGACCGTGTCGCCGCGGCGTACGACGTATCCGCCGTCGACGCTGATGGTGACGGGCCCGGCGACGAGCACGGGCCCGTCGGATTCGGGCGGGTGGTAGCGGTTCTGCGCGAGGGTGAGCCGCAGCCGGCGTACGAGCAGGGCCCGCACGCCCAGAGCCGCCAGGCCCTCCTGGACCCAGCCGAGCAGCTCCAGCTGCTCATCCTCCGACCGTTCTGTGTGGACAGCAGACATTGGTACCTCATGTCCTTGTCGTTGGCGCATTCTTGATACCAGAGTGCACTCGGATGACTACCCTAGGTACAAGGAAGAACAAGACTGTATGGCTCGATGCTTCGTTTGTAGAACCGTGTAGAACCCCCTGGAGCACCCGATGCCCTCCGCTCGCGAACTCGATCCTGGTTCGAGCCCGCTTGCCTTTTTTGGCGCGGAGCTCCGCGAACATCGCGTTCGCGTGGGTTTGTCGCAGGAGCAGCTCGCCGAGCGGCTCAACTACTCGCTGTCGCTGGTGTGCGCGGTCGAACTCGCCAAGCGCACGCCCTCGCGTGACTTCGCCGAGCGGGCCGACGAGGTCCTCGACACCCGCGGCGAGCTGATCCGGCTGTGGCCGCTGGTACGCCAGGCGGCCTACCCGGCCTGGTTCCGCCCATGGCTGGAGATCGAGGAGTCGGCCAGCACCCTGCAGACGTGGCAGCCCCTGCTGGTCCCCGGCCTGCTGCAGACCGAGGACTACGCCCGCGAGGTGCTGATGCGTGAACCCGCGGCCACCGCCGAGCGGGCCGAGGAGGCCGCGGCGGCGCGCATGACCAGGAAGGCGATCCTGCACCGGCCGGACCCGCCCATGTACTGGGCGGTGCTCGACGAGTGGGTGCTCCACCGGCAGGTGGGCTCGGCGGCCACCATGCGCGGGCAGGTGCGCGCGTTGCTGGAGACCGCCGACCTGCCCAATGTCAGCGTCCAGGTGGTCCCCAAGGAGTCCCCGGCGCTGGCCGGGCTCACCGGCGCGTTCGTCATCGCGAAAGTCCCGGGAGAACCCGATCTCGTCTACGTGGAATCGGCCAGGGAGGGGTACGTATCCGATCGTCCCCCGGATGTCGAGTCGATCGTACGGAGGTATGACGTCATCCGGTCACTCGCCTTACCCGTTCACCCAAGCCTAGATTTGCTGTCGAAGGTAGAGGAGGAGATATGAGCGCTCTCCATTGGCGTAAGTCCCGCCGAAGCGGTAGCAACGGCGGAGACTGCGTTGAAGTGGCCGTCCTCGCCGCAACCGGGGACACCGCCACGCACAAGTCCGACCAGGACCGGCTCTTCGTCCTGCGCGATTCCAAGGACCCCGACGGACCGCGGCTGTACTTCACCGAAGCCGAGTGGGAGGCTTTCCGCCTCGGCATGAAGGACGGCGAATTCGACGATCTGATCCGGCCGATTCCGTAGTCAGGCCCAGCCCCCGCCAGACATGTCCCTCCCATGTGTGGGTACGCGTGTGCCCGCACATGGGAGCATGATCTGATGCGACTGACCGTTCTGGGCGGATGTGGGGCCTGGCCCGCCGCGGGCGAGGCGTGCAGCGGCTACCTCGTCGAGCACGAGGGTTTCCGGGTGCTGGTCGATCCCGGGTACGCCACGCTGCCGAGGCTCCTGGAGATCGTTCCCGCCGAGCAGATCGACGCCGTGCTGGTCAGCCATGGCCATCCCGACCACTGCGCCGACCTCAATCCCCTGCTGCGCGCCCGCGCCCTGGGCGACCGGCCGCCCGCCGCGCTGCCCGTGTACGCGCCACCGGGCGCGCTCGACGCGGTCCTGGCGCTGGACAAGGCGAGGATGCTGGCGGGCAGCTTCCGCCTGAACGAGGTGGCCGACGGCGAGGTGGGCCCCTTCCGGCTGCGGGTCTTCGACCTGCCGCACCACGTGCCCAACGCCGGCCTGCGCCTGAGCGCCGGTGGCGCCACGCTCGCCTACACCGGTGACACCGGGCCGAGCCCGGCACTGGCCGAGCTGGCCGGGCAGGCCGACGTCTACCTGGCCGAGGCCACCTATCCGGAGACGGTTCCCGAGGAGGACGCGCCCTACCTGTCCAGCGCGCGGCAGGCCGGGACGGTCGCCGCCACGGCCGGAGTGGCCCATCTCGTGCTGACCCATCTGTGGCCGGGCCACACCGACCGGCCCGCGCTGGAGGCCGCCGGAGCGGAGTTCGCCGGGAAGGTCTCCGTCGCCCGCGCCGGGCTCGTGCTGGACCTCTAGGCGGAGCGATCGCCCAGCTCGGACAGGGTGGTGGCCATCAGGCCGCGCAGCAGCTCGCCGCCGACCTTCTCATGCTCGGCCTCGACCGCGAGGCCCTCGGCGACCCTGGCCTGGTAGATCTCCCGTTCCATCTCGTCGGTGTACGGCTGCGCCGTCAGCGCCACCACCACCGCGACCCGCGTGCCGGGGCCGGGCAGGACGCCGACGGCATGCGTGCGCAGGCAGGTCTCGTCGGCCGCGCCGTACCAGCCGCATTTGACGGCGGCGCCGGAATCGCCCAGCGCCTCGCGCGCGCCGTATGTCTGCCCGGTCCCGACCGCGCGCATCCAGCCCAGGATCGCGGCGGCGACGGGCTCACCGGCGAGGGCGGCCTGGGCGAGTACGGCGTAGGCGGTGGCCACCTCGTCGGCGGCGATCTCGACCGAGCCGAAGCGCGACGGGTCGGAGTTGGGCGGCGACCAGGAGACCCCGGTACGGCGGGCGATCGTGTCGAGGATGACCCGGGGCCCGACCGACAGCCAGAGGTTGAGCGTGTCGGCGTTGGAGGAGACGACGACGGCGGGCTCGGCGTGGCGGCGCCAGCGCTCGGTGTCGCCGATGTGCCCGGCGGCGGCCCATGCGTAGAGCGGTTTGAGCAGGGAGGCGCAGCGCAGCCGGTCGAGCCCGGCCCTGGCGGCGATGGATCTGGCCGGCGGACCGGCGTAGCCGCGCGCGATGCCGGCGGCCTGGGCGCTGGCGCCCGGCGCGAGGTCGCGGAAGAGGTCGTCGAAACTGGTAACCGCCACGTGTCTTACGGTAGCCGTTCACCCCATCGGGATTCATACCAATGACGATCTGGAGCGGGGCCGGGCAGCGGCGTCGGCTCCGGGGCGCGCAGCCCGTCGAGGGCGAGGGTGAGCAGCCGGTCCCTGAGGTGCGGCACCCCGGCGACGGGCCGGTTGAACTGCTCGATAAGCAGCGCGATGTCCAGGTCGGTGACGTCGGGCCGCAGCGCGCCGGAGGTGCGGGCACGGCCGATGAGCTCGCCGATGGCGGCGCCGGCCCGCTCGCTGACCTGCCACATCTCCTCGGTGACCGCGATCGTCCCGGCCACCGGCGCCAGGCTGCCCGAGCCGAAGTCCACGCAGGCCCGGATGTATCCGGCCAGACCCAGCCAGGGGTCCTCCTCCCGCAGCCCGTCCTCGGCCGCGCCCGCCGCGCGCTCCATGGAGATGACGGCGAGCCGCTGCAGGAGCTCCTCCTTGGTGCGGTAGCGCCGGTAGAGGCTGCCCATGCCGACGCCGGCCCGCTTGGCGATGGCCGAGACGGGCGCGTCGAAGCCCTGGGTCGTGAAGACCTCCAGGGCGGCTTCGAGCAGCTTGAGGTCGTTACGCCGGGCTTCGGCCTGCCTGCCTCTCATGCGGTCAGGATAGCGGTTTGCGGAGCGTTCCGCTCCGTTATAGATTTCTTTCCGGAGCGTTGCGCTCCGTTATTGAGGTGAGGTGTGCGATGAAGGCGATCGTCCTGCGGGAGTACGGCGGGCCGGACCGGCTGACCGAGGAGGAGGTCCCCGATCCGGTGCCGGGACCCGGCGAGGTGCTGGTCGAAGTGGCGGCGGCCGGGGTGACGTTCGTGGAGACGCAGGTGCGCGCGGGCCGGGGCCCGCGCCGGGTCGAGCTGCCCGCGGTGCTGGGCAACGGCGTGGCCGGCCGCGCGCTGACCGGAGAGCCGGCCGGGCGCCGCGTGGTGACGACGCTGGGCGGCACCGGGGGCTACGCAGAACTGGCCGTCGCGCAGGCCGGGCAGTTGATCCCGGTGCCGGACGGGCTGTCGGCCGAGGAGGCGGTGGCGCTGCTGGCCGACGGCAGGACGGCCATGGGGTTGTTCACCGCCGCCGCGCCCCGGCCGGGTGAGTGGGTGCTGGTCGAGGCGGCCGGCGGCGGGGTGGGCAGTCTGCTGGTGCAGCTGGCCGCGGCGGCGGGTGCCCGGGTGATCGGCGCGGCGAGCAGCGCGGGCAAGCGGGCCCTGGCGGAGGAACTCGGCGCCGAGCTGACCGTCGACTACACCGATCCGGGCTGGACGGGGCGGGTGCGCGCGGCCGTACCGGATGGGCTGGACGTCGTCTTCGACGGCGTCGGCGGCGAGATCGGCGCGGCGGCGCAGGCGCTGCTGCGCGACGGCGGCCGGATCAGCGCCTACGGGATGGCGGGCGGTCCCATGACCGTGCCAGAGGCGCGCCTCACCGCCGTCACGTTTCCCTCGACGGACCCGCGCGAACTGGCCCGGCTGGCGATGGCGGAGGCCGCGGCGGGACGGCTGCGGCCGGTCATCGGCCGGCGGCTGCCGCTGGCGCGCGCGGCCGACGCGCACGCCGCCATGGAGGCCAGGACGGTCACCGGCAAGACCCTGCTGCTCCCCCGGACGGGTTAGGCGAGGGCGGCGGCGAACCGGTCGCGCAGTTCGTTGAGCCGCTTGACCGGCTCGTTGCTGTACACCAGCCGGACGTAGCGGCGGGCGACCTCCTCGCCCCAGGCGGTCATCGGGGTGGCGGCGATCCTGCCGCGCGCCAGCAGGCGGTCGGACAGCTCCCTGGCGCCGATGCCGAGTTCCTCGGCGTCCACCAGGCACGACCAGCCGCCCGCCGCCCGGACCAGCGGGAGGCCGGCGAGCTGGCCGACCACGGCCTCGTGCCGGGCCTGGTACTCCGCGACCGCCTCGGCCACCCCGCTGGGCTCGCTGATCGCGACGGCCGCGCCGATCTGGGCGAAGCCGCTGGCCACCGTGGTGTTGTAGGTGACCGCGGTCAGCACGCGGGACAGGATGTCGGCGGGTCCCGCCACCCAGCCGATCCGCCAGCCGATCATCCGGTACTCCTTCGACATGGAGCCGATGACGATCGTCCGCGCGGCCAGGCCGTCCACCCGGCACGGGTTGATCCTCGGGTGGCCGTCGAAGACGATGCGCTCCATGGCCGCGTCGTAGATCAGGTAGGCGTCCAGGCGTTCGCACGCCTCGGCCACGGCACTCCAGTCCTCGTGGGTGAGGACGACGCCGGCGGGCATCGACGGGCTCATCATGATGATCGCCGCCGCCTCGGTGACCTGGGCGAGCGCGTCGCGGTCGAGGCGCCACATGCCGCCGTCGACACGCAGCGGCACCAGGTGGGGCTGGGCGGCGGCCAGCCGTACGCGCTGCAGGAGGCCGGCGTAGGTCGGGTCGGTGAGCACCACGCGCTGGCCCGGCTCGGTGGTGGCGAGCAGGACGGGCATGACCGCGGCGGTGCCGCTGGAGGTCACGACGATCTGGCGGGCGGGGTCGTAGTCGTGGCCGGTACGCTCGCGCAGGTCGGCGGCGAGCGCCTCACGCAGCACGGGCAGGCCGTTGAAGGGCAGCCAGCTGTTGCCCTGGCCGGTGGCCAGCGCCTGCGCGGTCGCGGTGACGGCGTTCGGCGGCGGTGGCACGTCGGTGTCGAGGTTCTCCATGCGCAGCACGTCGGGGTCGGCTCCGGCGGCCGCGGCCACCCGGTCGATGTCGAAGGTCTGGACATGGGCAAAGCGGGCGTTGTTCCGCATATGGAACACGGTCTCTCCGCGCGGCCCTGCTGTCAATACTGGGATCATGGAAACTGAACGGCTGATTCTGCGTCCGCTGACCGGGTCCGACTTCGACGCCTACGCCGCCATGCTCGCCGACCCCGACGTGGCCGGCGGGCTCGCCGAGACCGTGGGCACCACGCCGGCCGACGCCTGGCGCAGCCTGGCCACGTTCATCGGCCATCGCGAGATCCTCGGCTACTCCCATTGGGCGCTGGTGGAGAAGGCGAGCGGCCGCTTCGTCGGCCGGGCGGGACCCTGGCAGCCGCACGGCTTCCCCGGCCTGGGCGTCGGATGGTGCCTGGCCCGCGAGCACTGGGGCAAGGGCTATGCCACCGAGGCGGCCAGGGCCGCCCTGGCCTTCTGCTTCACCGAACTCGGCGCCGAACAGGTGATCTCGCTGATCCTGCCGGGAAACACCCGCTCGATCTCGGTCGCCGAGCGCATCGGCCACCGCCACCTGCGCGACCTCGACTACCGCGGCCGGCGGGTGCACCTCTACGGCAGTGATCACCGGCCCGGGTGACCGGCGTCAGCACCACCAGCGCACGCCGCACGGCCGGCCGGCCCGGCTCTCACCCACGACGAACTTGACCGGCTGGCCGAACACCAGCGGAGTGCCCGGCTGCGGCGACTGGAGCAGCACCCGGTCGGTGCCGCGCGGAAGGCCGCGCTCGGGCTGGGTCGCCACGTCCACCAGGCCCATGACCGGCTGGAACACGATCGCCGCCCAGGCGCCGCTCCTGCCCACGACGCGCGGCATGCGGGGGTGCTCGCGGTAGAAGCGGGACTCGGCGGCGGTCAGGAACGAGACCTCCACCTTGGCGCCCCAGGCGAGTTTGGTGCCGGGGGCGGGCCGTACCGCGAAGATGCGGCAGACCTCGTCCGGGCGGCAGACCGACAGCGGCGAGATGCCCTTCGGCGTGAGGACCAGACCGAGGCCCTGCACCTCACGCTGGACCACCGCCAGCTGGCGCCCCACGAGGTCGGGCACCGCGACCTGCGGCAGGAAGGACAGGGCGGCGGTCTCGGGGACGCGGGCTCCCGGCCGGTCGGCGTGGCCGCACCCGCCCGCCGTCCCGAGTCCGAACGCCATCACCATCGAGATCACCGCGGACACGGGAGACCTCACCGCCATGCGTGCCTCCAGGCCTGAGCGCGAAGCCCCCCGACCCCGAAGCGATCACGTTATCGCCTACCCGGAGGACCAGAATGCCCTTTGTCCGCTAATGGACATCACTGGTCCCAGGCGTCACCGCTGGTTAGCCGAGCGTGCGGTCGGCCGGACCGTCGTAGTTGTCCGGACCCTGCATCGACAGGTCCAGCGGCTGGACCATGTGCGAGTTCGACGAGGCGCGCCAGCCCTTCTCCCTGGTCATCTCCTCGATCGAGTGCGCGCACAGCGACAGCGACCTGCACACGATGAACAACGCCTTGAGCTGCGGCGGCTCGTAGCCCATGTCGAGGCCGATGCAGCCCATGGCGCCGGGGCCGTTGATCCAGATCCGGCGGCCGAAGACGGCCTCGGTGGCGTCCTCCATCGCGCGGGCGATCGTGACGTACCGGCCGGTGACGCCGAGTTTGTCCGACAGCTCCATCAGGCGGACCGTGCGCGGGTCGCGGATGTGCTGGGCGTGGTGGAAGCCGGGCATGCGCTCCTTGATCGCGCGCATCTCGGCGACGACCTTCGCGGCGGCCTCGGTGTCGGCGATGCCCTCCGCCTCGGCCCGCGCGGCGACCTTCAGGAACAGCTCGGCCGGGCGGTCGGCGGTACCGTGCAGGCGGCCGATGCCGGCGACGCCGGCGGCCACGGCGGAGTTGAGCTCGGCGCCGCCGCTGGTGGCGAAGCGGACCGTGGCCGAAGAGGGGGACATGGCGTGCTCGGCCATGTTCACCATGATCGCGTCGGTCATCCTGCCGACCTCGGGCGTGGGCAGCTCGCCCTTCAGCACCAGGTGGAAGTGCTCGGCGAAGGAGATGTTGCCGGTCAGCTCGTTGACGTCGTAGCCGCGTACGACGATGCGGTCCTTGTTCTTCCACGCGATCGCCGTTTCCCAGGCGAAAGGCTTCTTGTCGGTCAACGGGGTTTCCTCTCTGGGAAGTACACACATGCCGGGTCGATCTCCTCGCGCAGGAGGCGGATCTCCTCGGGGTCCGGCGGGACCACAAGGTCCAGCGACTCACGAAATTTCGGGACAAACCCGGTGTGCTCGCGTACGGCGTCCGCCGTCGCGCCCGGCATCAGCGCCGTGACGGTGAGGGCCGAGTCCTCGGCCTCCATCACGCACAGATCGGTGACGACCTTGACGCGCAGGGGGCCGAGTCCGGCTTTGGCGCGTTCCCCCGGCCCGCCCAGGAACCCCGGGCTGGTGATGTAGTCACACCGAGCCGGGAACCGCCGCCTTTCATGATTTGTCAGGATGACGACCTGCGAGCAATGGCTGGCGATGTCGTTCGCCCCACCGCTGCCCGGCAGCCGCACCTGCGAGCCGTCCGGCCTGGGGACCCAGGTGGAGTTGATGTTCGCGTACTCGTCCACCTGCGCGCCGCCCAGGAACCCGGTCCTGACCAGCCCCCGCTGGACGAGCCCGCCGAGGGCCTCGAACAGCGAGCCGTGCCGGGCGGCGCCGCGCATCAGCCTCGGGTCCACGACCGAGACCGGGGTGGGCACCACCTTGGGAAACACCACCCCCGACTCGATGACCAGCTTGGCCTCGGGGGCGTGCGTCTTCTGCGCCAGGGTGGCGGCCAGCAGCGGCAGCCCGGTGCCCACGATGACCAGGTCGCCGTCGCGGATCTGCCGGGCGCCCTCGACCACGAGCAGTTCGCGCGGCAGCGCCTCGCCGCCTCCCCTGGTCACGTCGCTCACACCAGTCTCCGCATCTGCTCCACGAGGCCGTCGCGCAGGGCGCCGGACGCGTCGCGGGTCTTGAGGTAGTCGTCGAAACCGCCGCCGAGGTTGGCCGCGATCCAGGCGCGCAACTCCCCGTCCCCGGTACGGCCCAGCGCCTGGTACTCCTTGATCTCCGCCTCGGCGAAGTCGTAGGCCCGGTACACGGAGGTCGGGAAGGCGCCGAAGGGCTGCTCGACGACGGCGGTGACGTACGCCTCGGGGATGGTCACCTGCTCGGGCCGGTCGGCGAAGGCGCCGGCGGGCAGCACCTGCTCGGCCGAGACGATGGTGACGCGCGCCGCCCGGACCATGTCCACTTCATGCGACGTAACCCCCTCGATCACGATATTTCCGGAAGTGTCGGCGCGATTCGCGTGAATCACCGCCACGTCCGGTGTCAACGCCTTCAGCAGCACCACGGGCTTGTTCGTCCACGGATCCACCGACTCGACGGCCACCCCGGAGGTCACCAGGTCCTCCAGCAGATCCGTCCCGAGCAGGCTGCGCGTCGGCAGGAACGGCAGCCCGAGCGCCCCCGCCGCGAACCGCGTGGCCATGGCCAGGTGGGAGTGGTCGCCCACCGACACCTCGCCCCGCTCCACCGCCCGCCGCCAGGCGAACAGCGTGCCGTACCGCTCAAGGTTGCCCGTGCCCTGCTCGGTACGGGCGACCAGCCCGGACGCGACCAGCATGTCCAGCGGCAGCGACAGGTTGCAGCCCACCACGGTGAGCCCGCCGATCCCCTGCCTGATCACCTCGTGGACCAGCGCCATCGGGCAACGGTTGATGTTCTGCCCACCCATCCCGACGACCGCGCCGGGTTCGACGAACCGGGACACGGCCTCGGTGGCGGTCAGTAACTTACGCACGCCGACCGCCACTCGGTGTAGAAGTCCCAGACCTGCGGCGAACACTCGGGCGGGCCGAACTGCGACAACTTGGCGCCCATGTGCGGCAGGTGCGCGTACGCGCCCACACCTGGCCGGTTGACGTGCAGCATCCCGGCCTCGAAGCGTTCCAGCGCCTCGAAGATGAGGGCCGGGTCCTGGGTGAAGATGGTGCCGCTCATGCCGTACTTGACGGAGTTGGAGATGCGCATGGCGTCGTCGAACCCGTCGCAGTCGACCACGGAGAGCACCGGCCCGAAGATCTCCTCCTGGGCGATCTCGCTGTCCCACGGCACGTCGCGCAGCACGGTCGGCTCGACGTAGAAGCCGTCGCCGGGAGCGCGGCCGCCGCCCGCCACGACCTTCGCGCCGGTCTCCTGGGCCGTTCTGATCGCGTCCAGGCAGGCCTGCATGCGCGCCTCGTTGATCACCGGGCCGATGTCGGCGCCGACCTTGATCTGGGCGACCTCGGCGACCAGCCTGTCCAGGAACCGCTCCTTGACGGCCTTGTCCACGATGACCCGTGAGGTGGCGCTGCACCGCTGCCCGGACTGGCCGAAGGCGCCGAACGCCGTGGCCTTCACCGCCTTGTCGAGGTCCGCGTCGGCCAGCACCAGCACGGCGTTCTTGCCCCCGAGTTCCAGTTGCGTGCGCAGCAGGCGGGGCGCGCCGGCGGTGTGGATGGCCAGGCCCACCGGCAGCGATCCGGTGAAGCTGATGCCGGCCACCCTCGGGTGGGAGACCAGCGCCTCGCCCGCGGCGATGTCGCCCTGCACGAGGTTGAGCACCCCGGCGGGCACGCCCGCGTCCACGAACGCCTCGACCAGCAGCGCCGCGGTCAGCGGCGTGAACGGCGACGGCTTGAGCACCGCCCCGCACCCGGCCAGCAGCGCGGGCGCGACCTTCCACATCGGGATGGCCAGCGGGAAGTTCCACGGCGTGACCAGCCCGACGACGCCGATGGGCGTGCGGAAGGTGTAGGCGAACGTCCGCGGCTCCTCCGCCGGCAGCGTCTCGCCCTTGAGCCGCCGCCCCTCCCCCGCGGTGAAGTCGAGGATGGCGAGGGCCCGCTTCACCTCGCCGCGGGCCTCCTTGAGCAGCTTGCCCTGCTCACGGGTGATCGCCTGGGCGAAGTCCTCGGCCCGTTCCTCGATGAGGCGCTCGGCTGCCCGCAGGTACTCGGCCCGCTTGATCGGCCCGAGCGCCTTCCACGCCGGCATGGCCGCGGCGGCCGCCTCGACGGCCAGTTCGACGTCGGCGCCGCCGGACTCGGCGAAGTCCCCGATGTGGTCGGAGACGTCGCCCGGGTTGATGTTCGGCCGGGTCTGCCCGCTCTCGGGGGCACGCCATTCGCCTCCGATGTGGTTGAGCAGGTAGCGACTCGGGATCGTCGCCATCGAGTTCCTTTCCTCTCATGGTCTAGTACGGCAAAGCCTCATTGCCAGGGATGTTCCGGACAAGGGGGATAAGCCTGATGCCCCCGATAGACAGCGGCTATACGCCTCTGCCTATGGCCGCCATAGGCAATTCACACATTGGCCGGGCCGTACACCTGGACTAGACATGCCGAAAGCCACCCCTCTCGATGGCAAGGCGCGAGTTCACCCCGAATTCACCTCCTTGAAGCCCGAGGGATATCCGACATAAGCCAGCATTCGGTGCGAAATCCCTCAGAAGGGTAGATAAAGGATGAAACTTCGTATCGGGGTTGCTCTCGCATCCCTGTTCGCGCTGACGGCCTGTGGCGGAGCGGGCGCGAGTGACTACGACTGGGCCGCCGCACCGGACGCAGCGAAGATCGCCGAGCAGGGCAAGGACCTGCCCACGTACGGCCTGGCCCCCGACTGGGCCAACTACGGCGAGGTGGTGAAGGCGTTCTGCGCCAAGCACAACGGCACCTGCGCCCACAAGGACACCGACATGTCCTCCTCGGAGGAGATCGTCCGCATCGACGCGGAGAAGGCCAACCCCATCGCCACGGCCAGCGACATCGGCCTGATGTGGGGCCCGGTCGCCGAGGCCAAGGGCGTGGTGCCCGTCTACCAGCCGCCGTCGGCGGCCAAGCTCAAGGACTGGCAGAAGGGCAAGGGCGGCTGGGTCGCCACCTTCGTCGGCGCGCCCGCCTTCGTGGTCAACACCGACAAGGTCAAGAACCCGCCCAAGAGCTGGGCCGACCTGCTCAAGCCCGAGTACAAGGGCATGATCTCCACCAAGAACCCGGCCTCGTCCGGCACCGGCCAGGCCATGGTCGTGGCCGCCGCCGTCGCCAACGGCGGCTCGGCCGAGAACCTGGCCCCCGCCTACGGCTACTTCAAGAAGCTCAAGGACGCCGGCAACCTCAGCGACGTCAAGATGAGCGAGGAGACGCTGGAGAAGGGCGAGGCCCCCATCCAGATCAACTACGACTTCAACGGCATCGCGCAGAAGGCCGCGCTGAAGGAGAAGAACGTCAACGTCGAGGTGATCATCCCGGCCGACGGCTCCGTCTGGTCGCCCTCCGGCCTGATCATCAACAGGTACAACACCCAGAAGGGCGACTTTCTCAAGGGCTTCCTCGAGTACGTGCTGTCCGACGAGGCCCAGCTCCTGTTCGCCAAGTTCGGCGCCCGCCCCATCCGCGCCCTGAACGGCGACCTCCGGGTCCCGGCCGAGGCGAAGGCCAACTGGCTGCCGGAAAGCGCGTACGCCCCCGTGAAGGAGATCGAGATCACCAAGGTCAACGTCGAGACGATCGTCGCCGACTGGGAGGCCAAGGTTCTCGCGTGACCTCCCACGTAGAGGGACGACCGGCGATCCTCACGCGCCGGTCATCCCCCCGCAGATTCCTCACCAGGTGGGGGCCCGCGCTGCCCCTGCTGCTGTTCACGGCGGCCACGCTGGTGCTGCCCGCGATCATGCTGGTGTACGAGAGCTTCGCGCTGCCGGACGGCGGTCTCGGCTTCGAGCACATCACCAAGGTCGCGAGCAACCCCGTGGACCGCCAGGCCATCGGCGGCTCGCTGGCGCTCGGCGTCGCGCAGGCCACGCTGGCCACCGCGATCGGCGCCCCCGCGGCCTGGCTGATCACCCGGATGCGGCTGGGCGGGCGCGCCTTCTGGCTCTCGCTCATGAACGTGGCGTCGAACTTCGCCGGCATCGGCCTGGCCTTCGGCTTCGTCGCGCTGATCGGCTCCACCGGCATGCTGACGCTCATCCTGAAGGCGCTGCTCGGCATCGCGGGCAACCCGTTCCCCTCGACCGGCTCCTTCAACGGCATGAACCTGGTCTACCTGTACTTCAACGTGCCGATGTTCGTCCTGCTCACGCTGCCCGCGCTGAGCGTGCTCAAGGACGACTGGCAGGAAGCGGCCGAGGTCTGCAAGGCGACCCGCTGGCAGTTCTGGCGGTATGTCGGCGTCCCGGTGCTGGCGCCGTTCGTGGCCGCCGGCTGGCTGCTCGTCTTCACCTGGACGATCGGGGTCTACGCCGTCGCGTACGCGGTGGCCGCCTCGCCGGGCTCGCAGAAGCTCATCACCCTGCAGATCGGCACCACGCTGGAGACCTCGGTCTTCGGCCTCGGCCGCGCCGCCGTCCTGTCGGTGCTGCTCATGATCCTGGCCATCGGAGCCACCGTGCTCTACCGGCTCTGCCTCAAGCGCGCCGCGAGGTGGTTGTGACCAGACGTGTCCTCCTCGGCCTGCTGGCCGTCTACTTCGGCCTGCCGCTGCTGGCCGCGCTGCTCTACTCGGTGGCCACGCGGTGGACCGACACCCCGCTGCCCGACGGCTACACGCTGAGCCACTGGATCAACGTCTTCGCCAAGCCGGACGTGGTCGGCGCGCTCGGGCGTTCGCTGCTGCTGTCGGCCGTGGTGGTCGCCATCGAGATCGTGCTGGTCGTGCCCGCCGCGTACTGGTCGGTGGTGCACAATCCGCGCATCGGCTCGATGATCCAGACGATCGCCGTCATCCCGTTCGCGATCCCGTGGGTGGTCGTGGGGGCGGGGATCCAGCTCGTCACCAAGTCGGTGGCGCCGCAGTTGTTCGGCACGTTCTGGCTGCTGGCGGCCTCGACCGCGGCGATCGCCTTCCCGTTCATGTACCGGGCGGTGGAGAGCTCGCTGCTGGCGGCGGGAGCCGTACAGCTGAGCGAGGCCGCGGCGACGTGCGGGGCCGGCCCGATGCGGACGCTGGTCAAGGTCATCGTGCCGGCCATCCGCGGCGGCGTCGTCTCCGGCGCGCTGCTGGTCATCGCGACCGCCATGAACGAGTTCGCGCTGGCCAAGATCCTCACCGGCGTCAGCTTCGAGACGCTTCCGCTGTGGTCGGCCCGCCAGTTCGTCTCCCGCACGCTCGGCGACCCCAACGCGCTCGCCGTCGTCACCATCTTCACCTTCGGCCTGCTGTTCGCGCTGTCCGCCCTGGTCGTCTGGCTCGGCCGCGGCCGGGTGAGCGCGAGCATGGGAGGGAACACCATCTCATGAGCCATGTCGTACTCGACCGCATCACCAAGCGCTTTTCCGGCCACACCGCGCTCAACGGCGTCAGCGTCCACGTGGAACAGGGCGAGATGCTGGCGCTGCTCGGACCCTCCGGCTGCGGCAAGACCACGCTGCTGCGCTGCATCGCCGGCCTGACCGCCTTCGACAGCGGCCGGTTGACCATCGGCGGGGCCGACATGTCCGGTGTGCCGGTCAGGAAGCGGCCGATCGGGATGGTCTTCCAGTCCTACGCACTCTTCCCCAACCTCACCGTCCGCGGCAACGTCGCCTTCCCGCTCACCGTGCGCAAGGAGGACCGCGGGCGCACGCGGGAGCGCGTGGACGAGATGCTCGCCCTCGTCGGCCTCGACCAGCTGGGCGACCGGCTGCCGAACCAGCTGTCCGGCGGCCAGCAGCAGCGCGTCGCGCTGGCCCGCGCCCTGTCGCCCGGCCCCGAGGTGCTGCTGCTCGACGAGCCGCTGTCCGCCCTCGACGCCCAGGTACGCACCCGGCTGCGCGACGAGGTCCGCCGCATCCAGCACCAGGTCGGCATCACCACCGTCTTCGTCACCCACGACCAGGCCGAGGCGCTGGCCATCTCCGACCGCGTCGCGGTCATGAACGCCGGCGACATCGAGCAGTGCGGCCCGCCCGCCGAGATCTACACCGCGCCCTCGACCCGCTTCGCCGCCGGCTTCGTCGGCAACCGCAACACGCTCGAACTGTCCGCGGTCGACGGCAGGGTGCGCGCGGGCGGGGCGTTCGACGTGCCCGCGCCGTCGGAGCGGGTCCTCGCCATGTTCCGCCCCGAGGACGTCGAGCTCTCCCGCGAAGGCGAAGGCGAGGGCGCCCGCGCCACCGTGGACGTCACCGTCTTCCTCGGCGCCACCACCCGCGTCTACACACAGGTCCAGGTCAACGGCCACCCCGCCACGGTCTTCGCCGACATCTCCTCGCGCGCGGCATCCGGCCTCACACCGGGCGACGAGGTCCGCTTGCGCGTCGCCGACGCGCACGTCCAGGTCTTCCCCGCCTGACTTTTCCGGTACGGCCCCGCCGGGTGCTCACCCGATCGCCCGGCACAAGCCCGCCCAGGCGCCCACCCCGACCGTCCAGCGCGAACGCGGCCCGGCGTTCACCCCGGTCAGCCGTTTCCGGTGGCCAGGACCCACGCCAGCGTCAGCGGGACAGCCGACCCCACGACCAGGAGCACCAGCACCCGCAGCCATCCCGGCAGCCCGCGCTCCGTCACCACCGCCGCGGCCGCCCCGCTCAGCCCGAACGCCATCACCGCCGACACGCTGTCCGGCACCGTGTCGGTCCACACCGGCAGCACCCACTGCCCCAGCAGGACCAGCGCGGCCAGCACCGCGGCCAGCCACCCGGTCGCCGCCGCCCGTGCCACGTTCACCAGCCGCAGCAGGTACCCGGCGCCGACCAGCACCGCCGCCGAGATCGCCGCCTGGGACCCGAGCAGCGTGGCCAGGCATCCCCAGTCCTCACAGCCGACGGCCTGGTAGACCAGCTCGACACTGGCCCACCACACCAGCCCCAGCGCGGCGTAGACCGCCGCCGCCCTCGCCCACCGCCCCCGCATGGCCCCATCATGGCCAATCATCGTGATCTACGCGAGGTCGGCGGCCCGCTTCTCGTCCCAGGCGGCCTCCGTGGTCCGGCCCAGCTCGCGCAGCGCGACGGCCCGGTTGGCGTGCACGTCGGCCTGCGGTTCCAGCTCCAGCGCCCGCGTCAGGTCGGCCACCGCGCCCTCCAGATCTCCCGTCTCGTAGCGCAGCACGCCCCGGTTGGCCCAGGCCGCGGCCAGCTCGGGCGCCGCCGCGAGGGCCAGCTCGAACGCCTCGTGCGCGGCGTCGTACCGGCCCGCGGACGTCTCCAGCTGACCGAGCACGGCCAGCAGGTGCGGGTTGCCCGGCGCCAGCAGCAGCCCGGCCGTCACGTCGGTCCTGGCCTCCTCGTCCCGCTCGGCGGCGGCCAGCAGGCCGGCTCGGTTGATGTAGGCGTCGAGGTAGCCGGGATCCAGCAC
Source organism: Nonomuraea sp. NPDC050540 (assembly GCF_044457485.1). Taxonomy (NCBI): domain Bacteria; kingdom Bacillati; phylum Actinomycetota; class Actinomycetes; order Streptosporangiales; family Streptosporangiaceae; genus Nonomuraea; species Nonomuraea sp. NPDC050540. The sequence continues at coordinate 132,240 of NZ_JBITHA010000016.1, read as the reverse complement.
GATCACGTGGCCCAGGTCGGCCAGGGCGCCTTCCTCGTCGCCCTCGGCCAGGCGCAGCTCGGCCCGGTTGTAGTACGCCTCGGGCAGCGGCGGGCCCGCCTCGATCGCCGCTTCGTAGTCGGCCAGCGCCTCGGCGTACCGGCCGAGCCGGAAGCGCAGGTTCCCGCGGTCGACGTAGTAGTCGGGGAAGGCCGGGTCCAGCGCGATCGCCGCGTCGTAGTCCTGGAGCGCCTCGCGTGTACGGCCCGCTCCGGCCAGCAGTTGCGCGCGGTTGGCCAGCAGCACCATCCGGTGCACCGGGTGCCGCTCCCCCAGTTCCTTGGCCAGCTGAAGCGCCGACTCGACCAGCTCCAGCGCCCGCCCGGCGTTGCCGAGCCGCAGCTCCACCAGGGCCAGGCCGTTGCGGTCGAAGCCGAGCTTGAAGGCGCGCTCGACCGGGTCGGGCAGCAGGGTCGAGATGGCGATCGCCTGGTTGAGCCAGGCGCGGGCCCGGCCCAGGTCGCGTTGCGCGGGATCGGGGTGGCGGGCGTCCAGCATGGCGGTGCCGTACGCGCCGGCGGCGTGGACGGCCGGATCCTGGCTCACGCGCCGCACATGCTCCCACAGCGCCCGCGCCTCCCGGGTACGGCCGAGCCCGCCGAGCGCGGTCGCGGTGCGCTGGGCGAAGCGCCACCACAGGGTTCCTCCGGCCGGGGCTCGGTCCATGCCGCGCTCGCCCAGTTCGGCCACCGCGTGCAGGAATCCCTCCCGCACGCACCGATCGACGACGCGCCACAGTTCCTCGGCGTCGCGCTCGTCGCCGGGATGGTCGGGACCGTCTTCATAGACGGTGAAGCTCAGCACCTCCGCCGGAACCCTGCGCATCAGCACGGTCAGCAGTTCGGCGTCGGTGGGGTCGGCCCATGCCGCGTTGCTCACCACGACGGCGCCGCCGGGCGCAGCGGCGGCGCGCACGAACTCGGCCAGTCCGTTGGCGATCCTCAGCGTACGGCGGGGCGCGGGGACCAGGATCCGCTCGTCGTCGGGCAGTTCGGCGTCGAGCGTCACCCGGCGGGCCGGCACCCGGTCGCGAAGACCGGGCGCCGCCGCACGGATCTCGATGTCGTGGGCCGCCACGAGACGTTCGGAACGTTCCATGGCGGCCGGCACGAGGTGGTGCAGTAGCGCTGCCCCGACGGTATAGGGACCATGAGGCAGCCGGTGCGCGTCGATCGGCGGCACCAGCAACGCCATGTCGTCCACTCGGGCCGGTGGTGCACCCTGAACCCTGAGATGGGACCTCTTCTCGATCACCCCTGGTGAATGACGCTGGAGGTCCCGGTAAGCTTCGCGGTTCCTGGCTTACGGACGACGATGCGCTTCATGGTGTACCTCTCTAGTACGGGGTAATTCACCATTATTCGGACACTCCACCGAATATCAAGATTTATAAGGAATAAGCCGGAGGCCAATAGGTTAGAACTTGTTGTAGCTTATTGGCCGTTATTTGTTGATTAGTTGGGCCGAAACCAGCTTGCGGCCGTGACCTTCTGCTGTTCGGCTTCCTCGATGAGCGTGCACAGGCAGCGACCCAGCAAGGTCACCGACTGGCAGCACCCCGGTCCCGTGGCCGAGCGCGCCCGGACGATCGCCGTGGCACGCTGGAGCAGGCGGTCGAGACTCGGCTCGCCGCTGCCCTTGACGGCTCGGTTGTTCCATGGGCACGACTCCCGTTCCGCGCAGGCCATCGCCTTGACCGGAACGATCGGCAGCGCCGTACGGACCAACCTGAGTGGATCGTCGCGTTTGACCCGAAGGTCCGCGAGGACCTTCGCCGCGCGGCGCGAGACCCGCAGCAGCCCGGCGTCGGAGCCCGGCGGCGGCTGCTCGGTCTTCTCCGCCTCGCCCGCCATCGGCGGACCGCCGCGGCCGGGCACGACGAGCAGCATCGCCCCCGCCATGAGCCCGCCGCCGATGATCAGGCTCATCCCGACCGGCTCGCTGAACCACAGCACCGCGATCGCCGCCACCCAGAGCGGTTGCGACGACATCAGCACCGCGCTCGGCACCGCCGGCACGTGGATCTGCCCGTAGGAACGTGCCAGGAAGCCCAGCGCGCACGCCACCACGGACAGGTGCGCCAGGATCATCCAGTCGCCCCCGGTGGACGGGACCACGATCCCGTCGCGCGCCGCGAAGGCGCCGGTGAACAGGCCGATCGTGGCCAGCTGGATGACGGTGACGGCATAGGCGTCGTAGCCTTGCCCGGCCCTGGACACCCGCGCCAGCAGCAGCGTGTGCCCCGAGTAGAGCGCCGCCGCCCCGAGCGTGACGGCCAGCGCGACAATGGATAGCTCGTGGTCCTCGGCCCCGCTCAGCAGGGTGAACACCGTCATCCCCGCCATCGCCAGCGCCACTCCCATCCACACCCGCGTCGGGACGCGGACCCGGAAGAGCGCCAGCGCGAGGAGCGGCGTGATGATCACGCTGCACCCCACCGCGAAACCGGACACCGAGGAGGGCAGACTCTCCAGCGCGACCGCCTGGGCCGTCTGCCCCACACCGAACATCACCCCGAGAACGATCGCGTTGGTCCAGGTGGACCGCGAAAGCCCCCGCAGACACCCCGGCCGGAGGAGAACGAGTGTGATCGCCGCGATGGTGTATCGCTCGGCGAGCAGATCCTCCACTGGTAACCGGTGAATGAGGTCCTTCATCAGCGGAAACGCCGACCCCCAAGCGGCGCTGACGAACAACAGAAGCACGGCTCCCAGGAGGGGTCGGGGAGCGGGCACGCCTGCCATGGGAAAAGCATGGCACTACAATCAGCAGCCGCCGGTGTACAGCCCGGAGCTGGTGAGGCTCCTCTACCACTCGGAGTGAAGGGCCTCACTCACGGGTCCGCACACCCCTACCCGGCCCCTTTGACGAATCGTCCATTCCCCACAATTCTCCCGCCCACCTTGGGCATCTCTTCCCACGCGCCCCCGGACGCGGAAAGGGCGCCAGTGGTGACTGGCGCCCGGAGAAGGACGGATCAGCGGTCCGCGACCGCCGCGGAGGTGAGGCGCTTCTCGATGAACACGACGGTCAGCGACCCCACGCGCCGCCGTGAGACCTCCAGCCACCCCAGCGCGAAGTACAGCGCCAAGGCGGCCTTCTGGTTGAGCGTGGTGTCGCCCTGGACGCTGTGGAAGCCGAGCTCCAGTGCCCGCGCCTCCAGAGCCTGCACCATGGCCCGGCCGAACCCGCGCCGCTGGAACTGCGGATGCACCCGCAGGCGGCACATCTCGGCCATGCCGGCGTCGACGGGCTTGACACCGCCCATGGCCACGACCCGGCCGTCGACCTCGCCGACGAGGAACTCGCCGCCGCAGGCCAGGTAGATCTCCTGGATGCGAGGGAAGTCGTCGTCGTAGTAGACGCCGTCGCCCGGTGCCAGGCCCACCTCCGCGAGGCAGATCCGGTGCAGAGCGAGGATCGTGTCAAGGTCAGACCAGCGGTAGCGCCTGATCTTCAGGTTCATGCACCATTGCTCCCTTCCCCGACGGGCGCCTTGAAGAGCTGACTCCGGTAGCCAGGCAGGTCGGGGTGGTTGGGTTCCTTGGCTCTCACAGACTGCTCCAGCTGCAGAGCGGGCCGCATGACGAGTTCGGTGCGGTACTCGTCGCTCAGTTTCGTGAGAGCGGCCGTGCCTATCTTGAGGGCTTCGTCGACGTCGCCCTCGATCAGGCGGCACTGCGCCTGGTCCAGGCGGATGAGCGTCTGGTCGAGGATGTGGTCGGAGTACTTGTCGAGCGCCTGGCCGAGGACGACCTCCGCTTCGAGCGTCTGCCCGAGCTTGGTGAGGACGTCACCCTGATAAAAGTAGAGCTGCTTCTCGGTGTAGCCGAAGGCGACGTCTTCCTGCTCGTGCGCCTTCATGTGGGCGAAGGCCGTCCTGGCCCGCGTCAGCGCGCGCTTGGCCTGGTCGACGATCTCCTTCTTGCTGTCGGTGCCGGAGATCATGGCGAGCGCGCGGGCCTCGACGACCGGCGCCATGGCCTGCGCCGCGCAGGACGTCTGGCCGGCCAGGTCGCGGCTCTTCTTCGCGAGGTTGAGCGCTTCGCGGGCGTCGCCGTAATAGAGGGGTACGAGGGCTTCGCGAGCGGTGACCCACGCGCGCAGGGCCCGGTCGCCCGTCTCGTCGGCCGCGGTACGGCCGGTGCGGAAGAAGGATCGGGCCAGCCGGTGGTCGCCCAGGTTGATCATGATCATGCCGCTCAGCCCGGCGAGCTGGGCGGCCATGCGGCACAGCCGTTCCTGAAGGTCGATCGGCTGCCTGCGCGACATCGCGGTGCGCACCGCGCTCAGCTCCAGCAGCACGTCGCACAGGAGCCGCAGCGGGGCGGTCGTGGTGTACTGCCGGCCGAACGCGAGAGTGGCGTCCTCCCACTGGTCGAGCATGGCGGCGGAGACGGAGGACGAGACCAGCATCTCGTCCATCCGTCTCCTGATGCCCTCGGCGGCGCCGATGACCTGGGCGTCGAGCTTGAGCGACGTGTCGCCGCTGAGCAGCTTTAACAACGTCCTGCGCATGACGTTCTCGTGCTCTTCCCCGGCCTCGTCCGTCGGCTCGGCCGAGGAGGCCGGGACCCAGATGTCGCGCGGGCGGTCGATCTCGATGGTGTCGATCGTCTCGCTGCGGACCACGCCGGGCATCCGGTGCCCGTGTCCGCAGATGCAGGGGCCGTCGTAACCGAGCGACTTGGGCTCGACCCGGTAGACGCTGCACAGGTAGTGGAGGTATTCGGGTCCGGGCCGCTTGAGCCCGCTCTCGTACGCCGACAGCAACGTCTCACCGATGCCCGGCGGCGGCTTCTCATCTCGTTCGAACAGGGCGCGCACCTGCTCGATGACGTCTGCCAGCGCGATGCCGTGGCTCAGGCGATGACCTTTGATCTTGGTCGTCCCGAACTGTGGCTCACAGGCTTCGTGGATCTCCTCAGCGATCTGGGCAGCGGTCCGGCCGGCGGCGAGGCCCTTGGCCCGGATCCGCCGTGCCATTTCCGTTTCCCTGTGCTGTCTGCCGGACATCCCGGCCCCTCTCACACACGTCCCGACGGGTCCGCTACCGCTGACGCAGCGTAATCCGAAGATAGCACTGCGCCTACCAAGAACTATGGCCCATTAATGACAGGTTGAAAACGTCCTCTTGAAGCTTACGGTTAAGGATCGTCCCCCCGCGGACTGTTTCTTACAACCCACTAGGGAGAAGGTCGCTCCCTGTGCACGGGGGGGCCTCGTTGCGTCACCGGCCGACTTGAGTCATCTTTTGCTCACCAGCAACGATTCAAGGGAGGCATCGAGGTGGGAGGCGACAACGTCGGACACTTGGAGAGGCTCGCGGCGGAACTCTGCAGCCATGGGCTGCTCGCCAGAGTAGTGCGGACGCAGTCCGGCCGGCTCTTCGTACGGGTCATCAATCCAGCGGCCACCAGCCTGTCCGAAAACGTCACCTGCCGGCCGAACGCCGACGTCCCCGACTGGTGGTACTGCTGGTCATGGGGCGAACGGATGCACACGGCCGACGATCCGGCCGGTGCAGCGACCAAGGTCGCACGCGTGCTCGCCGCGGTGGGGGAGTGACCATGCGGTGATCCGGGTGGAGCGCAGCCACCTCGGCTCACCGCGCCCAGCGCGGCCTCTCGGAGCCGGCGGGGTGCCCGGTGCGGAGGGTTTCCGTTTGCGGAATCCTTGGGCATCTCGCCGGTTCCGGCCCTTTCTCAGCTCGTAACGCTTGGACCGCCTTCCGGGTCGAACCGGAGGGTGCATCGGGGGATCCCTCCCGGAGAACGGCACGGGACATGCTTCCGGGTGTGTGTCCCGTCCGAGCTGTCCGTCACCGGAGCGCCAAGCCCGCCCTCCGCGGCCCCGGGCCCTGGCGACCCCGTCTTCCCCGGCGTGATGTGACGGCGGCCGGTTCGGTCGGCGGTATCTTTTGAGGCGATTTGCTCATTAGTGACCGTCGACCGAACCGCATCCGGAGGGGATCCACCTCGTGCTCGTCACGCCACAGCCATCACCGTCGCCGTCGCCGTCGTCCTCCACCGGCTTGAGTGACACGATCGACAAGTTCGGCACGGGCATGGCCGACCTCTGCAGCAAGGACACGGTGTTCTGCAGTGGCCTCGCGCAACTGATGGGCAACAGCGGCTGGGCGCCCGTCGTGGCCACCACGATCACGATCATCCTCATCCTGGTCATCGCCATCGTCATCAGGAACGTGGCGCACCGCCTCATCGGCCGGGTCGTCAACCGGGCGTCGAACACCACCCCGATCGCCGGCCGTTTCCGCAAGAACGGCGCCGCCACCGACGGCATCGACGCCCTCCTCAGCGAGCGCCGCAAGCAGCGCGCCGAGACCATGGGCTCGGTGCTCAAGCACATCGCCTCGATCGTCATCATCGGCACCGCCGTGCTGACCGTCCTGGACCGGCTGACCATCCCCATCGCCCCGCTGCTCACCAGCGTCGGCATCCTCGGCGTGGCGATCGGCTTCGGCGCGCAGGAACTCGTCAAGGACTTCATCGCGGGCATGTTCATGCTGCTGGAGGACCAGTACGGCGTCGGCGACGTCGTGGACGTGGGCGCCGCCGTGGGCACGGTGGAGGCGGTCACGCTCCGGGTGACGCGGCTGCGCGATGCCGACGGCCGGGTCTGGTACGTGCGCAACGGCACCATCGCCCGCGTCGGCAACGAGTCGCAGGGCTGGTCGCGCGCCTACATGGACGTCCCGGTGGCCTACGACTCCGACGTGGCCGCCGTACGCGAACTGCTGCAGCGGGTCACCGCGGAGCTGTGGGAGGACCCCGAGTACCGCGAGTCGGTGATCGTGGAGGAGCCGAGCGTCTTCGGCGTGGAGCAGCTGTCGGACAGCTCGCTGGTCTTCCGGGTCTCGGCCAAGACGCTGCCGGCCCGCCAGGCCGAGGTGGCCCGCGAGCTGAGGCTCCGGGTCAAGGCCGCCCTGGACGCGGCGGGAATAGCCATCGCTCCCTAACACTTAGGCTTATACCGTGACTGAGATTTCCTTCTACGACGCCGTCGGAGGCGAGGAGACGTTCCGGCGCCTCGTGCACCGCTTCTACGAGGGCGTCAAGGAGGACCCCTTGCTGCGGCCCATGTACCCGGAGGAGGATCTCACCGGCGCCGAGGACCGGCTGCGCGGGTTCCTGATCCAGTACTGGGGCGGGCCGACGACCTACAGCCAGGAGCGCGGCCATCCGCGGCTGCGCATGCGCCACGCGCCGTTCCAGGTCGACGAGGCCGCGCGGGAAGCCTGGCTGCGGCACATGCGCGACGCGGTCGAGGATCTGGAGCTGGCCGAGGACCTGGAGAAGCGGCTCTGGGACTATCTGGTGTACGCGGCGCACAGCATGGTGAACACTCCGACATAGCGGGCATGACACGCCACATGGATATCCCCTGGTGGCGTGATGCCATCGTCTACGAGATCTACGTCCGCAGCTTCTCCGACGCCTCCGGTGACGGTGTCGGCGACCTCCCCGGGATCCGGGAGCGCCTGCCGTACCTCAGAGACCTGGGTGTGGACGCGATCTGGCTGACGCCGTTCTACACCTCGCCGATGGCCGACGGCGGGTACGACGTGGCCGACTACCGTGACGTCGATCCGCTGTTCGGGACGCTGGGCGACTTCGAGTCGCTGGTCTCCGACGCGCACGAGCTCGGGCTGAGGGTGGTCGTGGACATCGTGCCGAACCACAGCTCCGACCGGCATCCGTGGTTCCAGGAGGCGCTGCGGGGCGAGCGGCGCGAGCGCTACCTGTTCCGGGAGGGCGGGGCGCTGCCGCCGAACAACTGGCAGTCGACGTTCAGCGGGCCCGCGTGGACGCGGGCGGCGGACGGGCAGTGGTATCTGCATCTGTTCGCGCCGGGCCAGCCGGACTTCAACTGGCGCGATCCCGAGGTGCACGCGGAGTTCCTGGACGTCCTGCGGTTCTGGCTGGATCGCGGTGTGGACGGCTTCCGCATCGACGTGGCCATGGGCCTGTACAAGGCCGAGGGGCTGCCCGACGTCGAGGACCAGTCGTTCACGTCGGTCTCGCCGGTGTGGGGGCAGCCGGAGGTGCACGAGGTGTACCGGCAGTGGCGCAAGGTTTTGGACTCCTACCCCGGCGAGCGGATGGCCGTCGGCGAGGTCTGGACGGACAAGGCGGAGGATCTGGCCCAGTACGTGCGCCCCGACGAGTTGCACCAGAGCTTCAACTTCGCGTGGCTGCAGGCGCCGTGGTCGCCGACGGCGTTCAAGAAGGTGATCGACGAGACGATGGCGACGGTCCCGTTCGCGACCTGGGTGCTGTCCAACCACGACGTCGTACGGCACCGCACCCGCTACGACACCGAAGACCCGGGCACCGGCCTCAAGCGGGCAAAAGCCGCATTGCTCACCATGCTTGCCCTGCCCGGTAGTGCATACCTCTACCAGGGGGAGGAACTAGGCCTCCCCGAGGTGAAGAATCTTCCCCCGGAAGCCCGCCAGGACCCGGTCTTCCTCCAGTCCGAGGGCAAGCTCCCCGGCCGCGACGGCTGCCGCGTGCCGATTCCCTGGACCGCCGGAGGCGCCTCGTTCGGCTTCTCCCCCGGCGACGTCAAACCCTGGCTCCCCCAGCCGGAGGCCTTCGGCGAACTGAGCGCGGAAGCCCAGACCGGGCAGACCACCTCGACCCTCGAGTTCTACCGCCAAGCCCTGACCACCCGCCGTGAACTTGTACATTCCCTGCCATACACCGTGGAGTGGCTGGATTCCCCCGAGGGCGCGCTTTTCTTTACCCGTGGCCCGCTGACCTGCGTGCTCAACTGCGGCCTGGAACCCGTGCGGCTTCCGCCGTACGACAGCGTGCTTCTGTCGAGCGGCCCGCTCGACGGCGGCCTGCTCCCGCCCGACACGGCGGCCTGGCTCCAGCGCCCCTAGCGCTGTGACCGCGTAGGTTGGGATCCGGCCCACCGCAGGCTTCTGCTGTGCCTCACCCCGACCTACGCGCTACCTGTGCCGGCGGTGGCGGGCGCCCCCTCAACACCGCAGTCCAGGAGTGCCGAAAGGGACAAGTTCCCGCGAAGGACGGCGACAGAAGAACGGCTCAGGAGGCGGACGGCCCGATCTCCCCCGCGAAGACGATGACCTGGTCGATGAGGCTCCGCCGCAGATGGACGACGTCCGTTCCCGCCAGGCGGGGGCCTCCGCCCGGCGTGGTGAAGACCCACTTGTACCGGGCCCACTCGTCAGGCATGTCCACCGCTGAGCAGCGCACCATCGTGCCGGTCCCCGCAGGGTGGCGCCGAATGTCCCGTACGAACCGCTCGACCGCCGCGATTCCTTCGCTGCGGCCCAACGGCCCCCAGAAGACCACGTCTGAGGTCAGGGCCTGGGAGAGCAGGGCGGTCACATGGCTGTCGTCCGAGGCGTTGAACGCGGAGATGAACGTGTCGATCGCGGAGCGTGCCGTCTCTTCCTGCATGCCCCAGTAATACCAGCCGTTGCGCGTGCGCTCGTCCCGCGAGCCGCCTTCCGATCACGGTGGACGTCCCGGTCACAGCACTGGACAGCCCGCGGGCGTCATGGCGCCCCCCGGCCCCGCTCCGACCCGACCGGGACCACCGGCAGCGAGGCCAGGCACAACACCAGCCCGACCCCGAACCCCGCCCAGAACCCCGCGTGCGCGATCAGCACACCGAGCAGCGGCGCTGCGACCAGGGCGACGACGTTCTGGATGCCGTTGTGCGTGCCGAGCACCCGCCCCGCCCAGCCGGGCCCGGCCAGCTCCCCCGCCGCGAGATAGGCCAGCCCGTTCCCCGCCACGGTGAGCACCGCCGCCAGCGCCAGCGTCACCGGCCCCGCCCACGCGATCGCCGCCGCCCCGGCGGCCGCCTGCGCGCCGACCAGCAGCGCCAGCACCGCCGCCGTCGTGACCGTGAGGATCCGCAACGGCGCCATCCGCAACCCGGTCCGGTCCGACCAGCGCCCCACCGCGATCCGCACCACCGCTCCCCCGATGGCCGCCGCCCCGAAAAGCTGCCCCGCGTGCACCGTGTCCCACCCGTAGGTGCCGACGAGGCAGGCCACGCCGTACGTGCTGACCGCGATCTGCGGCACGACGTGCAGCGCGCTCGTGCCGTGCACCCGCCACAACACGCTCTTCCGGTACGGCGAGGCCGCCTGCGGAGCGCTCGCCGCGGACAGTTCGCGCGGCGGCTCGGCCAGCAGCAGCCCGGCCAGGACCGCCGCGACCAGGCAGAACCCGGAGCAGACCAGCAGCACGCCGGACAGCCCGTACGCGCTGGACACCGCCGGCAGCAGGAAGCCCGCCACCGCCATCCCGAGCGTGTAGGAGACCTGCCGCAGCCCCATCGCGACGCCGCGCTCCGGCGGGTCGAACCAGCGCAGCACGATGCGCCCGCCGCCCACCATGGCCGCCGATCCGGCCGCGCCCGCGAGCGCGAGCAGCGCGACGACCGCCCACGCCGCCTGCGCGAACGCCGCCGCCGCCAAGAACACCGAGGCCAGCCCGACCCCGGCGCCGAGCACCACCCGCTCGCCGCGCCGGTCGGCCAGCACGCCCCAGGCGACGAGGGCGAACAGGATCCCGATGCCGGGAGCGTTCCCGATCACCGCCGCGACGGGCAGCGACACCTGGAAGTCGCGCTGGATGTCCGGCATGACCAGCGGAAGCCCGAAGAGCCCGAGCGTGACGCTCGTGTGGGCATTGACGCCGAGTCCCAGCATCCCCCAACGCCTCTTATCGCCCACAACCTCCGATATTTCACGACCTGAGGCTGTTTGCGCGAGCCCGTATTACTCCGCGAGATACCGCTTGAGATAGATGAGCTCGTCCTCCAGCAGCCGGCGCGGCGCCGCACGGTCCACGTCATAGGCCACGAGCACCGACCGGGCGGTCACGAAGACCTCGTGCTCGTCCCGGATCTCGTACTCCAGCGTGAACCGCACCGGCCGCACCTCGGTCACCCACGTCTCCACGCTGACCGGATCCGCCCGGAACGTGAGCGGCCGCCGGTAGTCGATCTCATGCCGGGACACCACGAGCCCCTTGAACGGCGCGTCCCCGGCACGGTACGGGTCGATGTGCAGCATCCCCAGCCGGGCGTCCTCCAGATAGTCGAAAAACCGCACGTTGTTGACGTGCCCGAGCGAGTCGATGTCGGCGAACCTGACCATCCTCGGGAAGATGTGCCGCTTGGCCGGGGATCTCTTGACCACCCCACCACGCTATCGACTGTCATCGCGTGGTCATGGGCTGGGGATGCCGTTGCCGTCGAATCCACGTCCGGCCAGCACATCGTCGAGGCTCACCCGGGTCCCGCCGTGGTCGCCGTCGGACTGGGCCAGCTGGATCAGCACGCCGTGCGCCTCCTTCGGGTGCAGGAACACCTCGCGCCAGCGCGGATCGCCGGTGTTCAGCCCGTGCAGCCGGTACCCCTTCCCGGTCAGCCTGGCCACCGCCGCGTCCATGTCCGTGACGTGGAAGTTGAGGTGATGGACCCCGCCCCTGCCGCGGGTCAGCTCGAAGAAGCTGTCGAAGAAGGCCGATCCGGCCAGGGGTTCCATGAGCTCGACCTTGCCGCCTCCGGTGTAGGTGAGCTGCACGGTCCGGTACCCGGCCGCCCGGCTGTCGCCACCGCCGCCCAGGTGCCGTCCGCCCAGAAGGTCCTGGTAGATCGGGAGCAGGTCCCTGATCCGGGGGGCGGCCACCGCCGTGTGGTCGAACGTCACGCCGAGGCCGTCAAGATCTTGTTCCAGTCCCACGCTTGGGCTCCTCTCGCGCCATCTAGAATTTCATTCTAGACATGGACGGGCAGGTGCCGCGCGGCGGGCCGATGTTGCGCGGCGTTCACAGGTTGCTGCGCGGCCTTCAGGTGCTGCGTGGCTTACAGGCTCTGCGCGGCTTTCAGGTGCTGCGCGGCGTAGGAGCGCCAGGGGCGCCATCGGTCCTCGCCGGGGTGGTTGAGGCGGACGTCCGGGTCGTGCAGGGCGCGCATCCGGATGAGGGCGGCCTCCCGCTCGCCCAGGCCGGGGAGGTCGGCGAGCCGCTTGCCGGCTTGCTGCGGGTCGGCGGCCTCGTCCAGGCGCAGGCTGCCGTCCACGAGCACTTCCAGCAGTGGCCCAACGACCGTCAGGTCGTCGTCGAGTCGCTCAGGATGGCCAGGATCCCTGCCCCGTTGCGCGGCCGGGGTTTCGCCCTCCTGCGAACCCTCATGCAGGCGACCCCGCCTCTGGGCGCCGCCGCCCTCACCATGCTCGTGATCGCCGCCGGTCCCGTTGTGGCACTTGTCTGGGCAGGCGGGGCCGTGACGGCGGGTACCACGTCCGACGTGAGAAGCGATCCCCCCGATCGGCGCGAGCGCACGTCGGCGGGTGGCGTGGGGGCGGCTCCGCCGTAACGGATGGGCGGCGCACGGAGCGAAACACCTCAAGCGGCCGCGAACCACCAGCCATCCATCACAGGCCGGAGAAAGGCGCGCACCAGAGCCTGAAACGCCCCACGACCGGGAACCAGAGAAGCGCCTGAAACGCGCAGGCCGCCACCCTCGCGGACGAGGACGGCGGCCTTGTACGGCGAGCGACCAGAAACGGGCTAGTCGCGGTGGAGCTTGCGGTAGGTGACGCGGTGGGGGCGGGCGGCGTCGGCGCCCAGGCGCTCGATCTTGTTCTTCTCGTAGTCGGCGAAGTTGCCTTCGAACCAGAACCAGTTCGAGCCCTCCTCCCAAGCCAGGATGTGCGTGGCGATCCGGTCAAGGAACCACCGGTCGTGGGAGGTGATGACGGCGCAGCCCGGGAAGTCGAGCAGGGCGTTCTCCAGTGAGCCCAGCGTCTCGGTGTCGAGGTCGTTGGTGGGCTCGTCGAGCAGGAGGACGTTTCCGCCCTGCTTGAGGGTGAGTGCGAGGTTGAGGCGGTTACGCTCGCCGCCCGACAGCACGCCGGCCTTCTTCTGCTGGTCGGGGCCCTTGAAGCCGAACGCCGCGATGTACGCGCGCGAGGGCACCTCGACCTGCCCGACCTTGATGAAGTCGAGGCCGTCGGAGACGACCTCCCAGACGTTCTTGCTCGGGTCGATGCCGCCACGCGACTGGTCGGCGTAGGAGATCTTGACAGTGTCGCCGACGATGATCGCGCCGTTGTCGGGCTTCTCCTGGCCGGTGATCATGCGGAACAGCGTGGTCTTGCCGACGCCGTTCGGGCCGATGATGCCGACGATGCCGTTGCGGGGCAGGTCGAAGGTGATGTTCTCCATCAGGACGCGGTCCTCGAAGCCCTTGGTGAGCTTCTCGGCCCTGATCACCGTGGTGCCCAGGCGCGGGCCCGGCGGGATCTGGATCTCTTCGAAGTCCAGCTTGCGGTGCTTGTCGGCCTCGGCGGCCATCTCCTCGTAGCGCTGCAGACGGGCCTTGCTCTTGGTCTGGCGGGCCTTCGGGTTGGAGCGGACCCACTCCAGCTCGTCCTCCAGGCGCTTCTTGCGCTTGACGTCCTTCTGGCCTTCGACCTTCAGACGCTGCGCCTTGGCCTCCAGGTACGTGGAGTAGTTGCCCTCGTAGGGGTAGCAGCGCCCACGGTCGAGCTCGAGGATCCAGGTGGCCACGTTGTCCAGGAAGTAGCGGTCGTGGGTGACGGCCAGGACGGTGCCCTGGTACTTCTCCAGGTGCGACTCCAGCCACTGCACGCTCTCGGCGTCCAGATGGTTGGTGGGCTCGTCGAGCAGCAGCAGGTCGGGCGCCTCAAGCAGGAGCTTGCACAGCGCCACCCGGCGGCGCTCACCACCGGACAGCGTCGTCACGTCGGCGTCCGGCGGCGGACAGCGCAGCGCGTCCATCGCCTGCTCGAGCTGCGAGTCGAGCTCCCACGCGTTGCGGTGGTCGAGCTCGTCCTGCAGCTTGCCCATCTCCTCCAGCAGCGCGTCGCTGTAGTCGGTGGCCATCAGCTCGGCGATCTCGTTGAAGCGGTCGAGCATCGCCTTGGTCTCGGCCACCGCCTCCTCGACGTTGCCGAGGACGGTCTTGTCCTCATTGAGCGGCGGCTCCTGCTGGAGCATGCCCACGGTGTAGCCGGGCATGAGCTTGGCGTCGCCGTTGGAGGGATGATCAAGGCCCGCCATCATGCGCAGCAGAGTCGACTTGCCGGTGCCGTTCGGGCCGAGCACGCCGATCTTCACACCGGGCAGGAACGAAATCGTGACGTCGTTCAGGACAACCTTGTCGCCATGCGCCTTGCGTACGCGCTGCATCGTGTAGATGTACTCGGCCATGCCCTCTAGCTTAGGGCGTGTGTCACCCCGCCCTGGCCACGGTTGCGGTTAACGTGTGCGGGTGCGCCAGGGACGGGTCGAGGTCATCGCGGGGCCGATGTTCGCGGGCAAGAGCGAAGAGCTCCTGCGGAGGGTACGGCGGGCCGTCATCGCCGGCCGCCGGGTCGAGGTGTTCACCCACCGGCTGGACGTGCGCAGAGGCGCGGACCGGATCTCCTCCCACGCCGGCGCCGGCCACCCGGCCCGCTCGGCCGCGACCGCCGCCGAGATCGAGTCCATGGCCCACCCCGCCGCCGATCTGGTCGCGGTCGACGAGGCCCAGTTCTTCGGCCCCGATCTGGCCGAGGTCGCCGACCGGCTGGCAGTACGCGGCGCCGTCGTGGTCGTCGCCGGTCTGGACGTGACCTTCGACCGCCGGCCGTTCGAGCCGATGCCATCTCTGATGGCGCTGGCCGAGCACGTGACGAAGCTCACCGCGATCTGCCTGGTCTGCGGAAACGACGCGATCTTCCACGAGCGGGTGACCCAGGTGGACGGCAGCGCGACCGATGTGGTCGCCGAGCACGTGGGCGGCGAGGACAAGTACCAGGCCCGCTGCCGGGTCCACGTCAGAAGGTAGGGCTAGCCCCCCTATGGTTCGGGGTGTCCACGGGCTTAGAACGGGGGGAGATCTTCAACAGACTCATCAGCATGACCACCGAGACGATCGCGCGGCCGGGTACCGGCAGCGACTACGCCCGGCTACTCCAGCGCGTGACCGATGCCGGCCTGATGCGCCGGCGCCCCGGCTACTACGTGGTGCGAATCGGCCTCATCCTCGGCCTGTACGCCGGCGGCCTGGCCGCCTTCTTCGCGCTCGGCGACTCCTGGTGGCAGGTGGGCGTGGCCGTGTTCTTCGCCGTCATGTTCGCCCAGGTCGCGCTGGTTTCCCATGACATCGCCCACCGTCAGGTCTTCCGTACCGAGAAGCCCACCAGGATGACCGGCTGGGTCACCGGCAACCTGCTCGTCGGCATGGGCTACGGCTGGTGGATGGAGAAGCACACGCGCCACCACGCCAACCCGAACCACGAGGAACTCGACCCGGACGTCCGCCCCGACGTCATCGTCTGGTCCAAGGAGCAGGCGCGCTCCAGCAAGGGCCTGGCCCGCATCATCGGCCCCCGCCAGGCGCTGCTGTTCTACCCGCTGCTCCTGCTCGAAGGCCTGAACCTGCACGTGTCCGGCTTCCGCTCGCTGACCAACCCGAAGCTCAAGTTCAAGGCCATCGAGGGCGTGCTGCTGACCGTTCACGTGGTCGGATACCTGGCGGCGTTGTTCATGGTGCTGTCGCCGGTGAAGGCGCTGATCTTCCTCGCCGTCCACCAGGGACTCTGGGGCCTGTACATGGGCTCGGTCTTCGCCCCCGGGCACAAGGGCATGCCCACGCTCAAGCAGGGCGAGAAGCTCGACTACCTGCGCCGCCAGGTTCTGACCACCCGCAACGTGCGCGGCGGCGTCGTCACCGACATCGCGATGGGCGGCCTCAACTACCAGATCGAGCACCACCTGTTCCCGAACATGCCCAGCCCGCACCTGCCCCTCGCCCAGTCGATCGTCCGCGACCACTGCGCCGAGATCGACGTGCCCTACTACGAGACGAGCCTGATCCAGTCGCACCGCGAGGCCCTGCAGCACATGCACGAGGTCGGCGAGCCGCTGCGGCTGGGCAACCTCGAGTAGCCGCCGGGGGAGTCGAAGGGGCGGGCGCGGGAGGGGAGCGCCCGCCCCTTCGAGGTCAGTGCCGGTGGCCGTCGTCGCCGTGCTGCGGCTCCGCGGAGTTCTCCACCGCCGTGTACGGCACCGCCGCCACCTTGGCCATCGCGCCGGAGACGGCGGCGGCCGGGTCGGGACGGCCCGCGTGCGCGCATTGGCCGGTGGCGGCGCCGGTGATCCGGTTCGCCGCGCCCAGGTTGGCGGGGGCCGCGCTGTTTCCGGTGCACACCAGCGCGCCGCGGACGGTGCTCCCGGCCAGCGCCGGCGCCTGGTTCCCGGTGAGAACGAGCGCCCCGCGCACCTCGGTCCCGGCGATGACCAGGGCGTCCGTGGTGCCCTTGATCTCCGCCGCGCCGTTCACGCGGCCCTTCAGCAGGTGCACCTGTGCCGCCTTGGACGTGCTCAGAACGCCCGAGATGCTTCCGCCCCGCATGACCAGGGAGGCGCCGGGCCGTACCGAAACGGGACCGGTCACCTTCGCTCCTTCCAGGCAGGTGACACCGGAGGTGACCACCAGCGCGCCGCGGTGGGTGCCCGTGACCGTGCGGTCGCACGCGGGCGGCGGCGCCATCGTGGCCACCCGGAAGCTGCCGGCCCTGCCGTAGTTGCCCGCGGCGTCGATGGATCGGTACTCGATCGTGTGGCGGCCGCGCGCGAGCTTGCCGTACACGAGATGGTCGATGACGGTGCCGCTCTCGCTGAACGTCCACGGCAGGTCGGCCGAGGTCGGCCAGCCGAAGTAGTTGAACCAGCCGTCGCCGTCCACGCGCGACTCGGACACCACGTAGCCGTCCTTGTCGTCGCGGCCGGTCAGCCGCATCGTGAACGGCCCGTTGTACAGATACAGATCACCGTCTTTCACCACAGGCTCGGACAACTCGTAGCCGGTCGTGGGCGGCGTGCCGTCAACGGTCCAGGTCACCGTGTCCGCCCCGGCGCTCGCGGTGAGCGTGTGGACCCCCGGGCTCAGGTCCTTGAGCACGAAGTCGCTGCCCGAGTCGCCCACCTTCGTGCCGTCCAGCTTCCAGGTCACCGGGACGAGCTGCCGCGCCGGATGCGTGGTCTCCACGTACATGACGTCGTCGCGCCCGGCCGGCCTGGTCGCGGGGGCGGCCGAGACGATGCCGGGAGCCAGCCCGTCGGGCGGCGTGGTCAGCGCGGTGTCGACCGTCCAGGTCCTGCTGCGGGTGAGCGCGGCGCGCACCGCCGGGTCCCGCACGAACTCCGTGGTGTCCGCCACCGTCGCCGTGACCGTGTGCGTCCCGGGCGACAGGTTCAGGGCACGCAGGTCAAGAGCATCCTCGGTCGAGGGTACGGCGGCGCCGTCCACACTCCAGGCCACCTTCAACGCGTGACCCAGCGGCCGCATGGGCTCCACCCACAGCACCCGGTCCGCCCCCACCGGCGCGTTCACCGGCGTCGAACCCTGGATCACGTCCGTCTTCGCGGTGATGCGCTGCACCATCACCTCGCGGCTGACCTGGTCGAAGTAGTAGCCGAGCGACTTCATCATCGAGTGCCGCGAGGGCCGCCACACCCCCGTCGAGGCGTACAGCCCGCCCTCGAACCGCGCGATCGGCCCGCCGGACTCGCTCTCCTCGCCCAGCCAGCGCCACCACTTGCGCTTCTGGTCGAGCATCTGCTGCTCGGTCAGCAACGAGTGGTGCGCGCTGGACGGCTCCGGCCCCGCGTAGGCACCGCCCGGGACGCCGCGCTGGTAGTAGTCGTACTCGTCCTGGAGCCCGCCGAGGGAGTGGCCCAGTTCGTGCGGGCTGATCAGGGCCGACATCGCGTTGCTGCCGGAGGCGGTGGCGTAGGAGCCGCCCGCGCCGCCGTACGTCTTGCTGTTGCCCAGCGCCAGAATCTGCCGATTGCCCGGCGTGGTGCCCGTGACCATGTTGGCGTAGCGGTTGGCGGCGGAGTTGTTCATCGTGATGAGCCGCTGCACGCTCTGCGCGTTGCACTGCCCCCAGAACCCCATGCTCAGGGGCGTGTTCTTACGCGGTGAACCGAGATCGGGATCGCAGCTGATCCCCGAGTCGGCCGAGACGATGTCCACGCGGTAGACGTTGATGTAGTTCCGGTAGCTCTTGAACGGCTCGATGGACCACATCACGTTGAGATGCCGGTCCACGTCGGTCTTGAAGGCGGCCTGCTCGCTCTCGGTATACCCGTCACCGAGAAGCACCAGGTTGAAACGCTTGGCCGGATCCCCGGTGACCTGCACCGGAACCACCGTCCCCGCGCCGGGCTCGGCGGCGCTGGCGGGAAGGGGGTGAACAAGAAGGGATCCGGCCAGCAAGAGGGCGGCTAAGGCGCCGGTGGCGCGCAATGGGACCTCCGGGGTGTGGTACATGACGTGCTAGTACTATCCGCGCACGCCACCCATCCGTCCCATCTCACCTGGGGATAACCCCAGCGATATGCCCCACCCTCGCGTCGGGGCAGGAGAACCCCCGCGAGCGGCGTGGTGCCTCAGACGCGGGGAATGCCGCCGCCTTGCGGATCCCGGCCACACGGCCTGGTCCTCACGCCTGCTTCCGGACCCATACCCCAAGGCCGCACACGGAGGACAGCGGCGAGCCCGTGCACCGAGGCCGCACGCGACCGCAAGGGCCCGTGGCGAAGCCTCCGCAGGCCATGTGGCAGGAGGGTCTTGTGGGGCGGGGGTGGTCAGGGTGGGGGGAGGGGTGGGTCGGCTGGGGGTTGGGGTGGAGGTGTGGGCTGGACGGCGGGGATGCAGATGCGGTCGCGGCCCAGTTCCTTCGCGCGGTACAAGGCCAGGTCGGCGGCGGCGAGGAGTTCGATCAGATCGTCGCCGTGGATGCTCATGATGGCCACTCCCGCCGAGATCGTGATGGTGATCATGGCGTCGTCGGCGGGGATGGCCATGCGGCCGATGCGGTGGCGCAGGCGTTCGGCGACGCGGCGGGCTTCGGAGATGTCGGCTCTCGGGAGGAGGACCACGAACTCCTCACCGCCGAAGCGGCCCACCACGTCGTAGTCGCGGAGCTGGCCGCGCAGGGTCGCGGCCACACCGACCAGGACCTGGTCGCCGACCAGGTGGCCGTGGGTGTCGTTGACACGTTTGAAGTGGTCGATGTCGATGATCAGCAGGGCCAGCGTCTCACCGGTACGGCGGGCGCGGACGATCTCGGTGTCGGCTTCGCGCTGCCAGGCCGCCGCGTTGAGCAGGCCGGTCTTCGGGTCGGTGCGGGCCGCCGCCTGCAACTGGGCGTGCAGGAGGCTGCGCTGCAGCAGGACGACCGGCGGCAGCGCCAGGACCAGCAAGGCCAGGTTCAGGCCGCAGGCTATGGCCACCGTGACGCCCAGGCAGAGCTCGACCACGTCCAGCAGGACGCTCTCCCGGTCCCACAGGACGTCGCGCCAGCGGGTGTCGGGGTCGGCGGTGTGGGCGGCCACGGCGATGAGCGCGGTGTTGAGCAGGGCGAACAGCGTGGCGCAGGCCACCGCGTAGAGGATCGGGGTGCCGCCGCCTCTGGACAGGACGGCCGGGTCGGGGACCAGGCGGTGGAAGACCACCGAGGCGGTGCACCCGGCCAGGCCGATGGCGGCCGAGCTGAACACGCGCCGGTACAGGACCGTGGCGCGCACCCGCAACTGGAGCAACACCTGCAACAGGATCGGCGCGAACAGGGCGTAGACCGGCGGCAGCAGCAGCGCCACCGGCAGCCACCACGCCGACAGCAGGTCGCGTGAGACACCGGCCGGCATGCCCAGCCGCCTGGTCGCCTCGATGCAGACCGCCCCACAGGCCATCAACGCGCCGAACATCAGCAGATCTGACCAGCTAAATTCGGCAGATGTCGCAAAGACCGCAATGGCCGCGACATCCAGGATTACGATCCCTATGAGATAGACCACGAGGGCGCGGCGCTGCCCCAGCAGCGGCCAGCGGCCGGCCAGTGTTGACACACCGTCGCGAGACTTGACCGAGGTGTGACTGGTCGCCGCCATCCCGTCTCCTCTCAGACTAACGATGTGTAACACAATAGTTGCGGAGTGTGCGTTGCGCGACGGGAACCGCTACCTTTGGCTCGGTGGCCTTTGCGTCATGCGGCCACCGAATGGGATGCCGCTCACTCCGCGAGCGGGCCGTGCGGGAAAGGAGCAGCCATGGTGCGGGGCGTGACCTGGACCTGACAGATGCTCTCAACATCTGACACGGGCAACACCATCGGCTGATCCGCGCGGTGTCCGAGCTCGCCAGGCTCGGGGACACCGACACGTCACGGCCGGTGCCCCCTCCTCCTCCGCCCGCCTGAACTCAGGCGGCAGCCCGCTCCTCGACGGGATCGCCTGAGCCGTCGCCTGCTGCGCCGAGCACCCTCACCAGCGCGTCACCGTCGTCGAGCGCGCCCTCCGGCCCCTCACGCCGCACCCGCCGCCGACCACGAGCGGCCTCCGCCGCCACGCCGCCCTTCCCCGGCTCCCGAGCCGCCCCGGCCCCGCCCTTCCCCAGCTCCCCGGCTTCGGCCCTCCGCAGCTGCCCGGCCGCTCCGGCAAGGCCCGGTCCGGGCTCCCGCGCGACTCCGGCATCGCCTGCCCCAGGCTCACCCTCTGGCACGAGACCACCGGCGGCACCGGGGTCACCACCGGCACGCCGGAGCGCGGGGTCACCCGCCTCCCCCACGGACCCGCCCAGCACACGAACCTCCCCCGTCCCGGCCGGAAGGGCGGCGCGGAGCGGGTCGCCGCCGGTCAGGGCGCGCTCCCGGGGCTCCGGCAGGCCGAACGCCGGGTCGAGCTCCGCGGCACCGGGTCGGGGACGGCCGCCGCCCATGGCCCAGTCCTGGGTGTCCTCGTCGAGCCGATCGCGCCGCTCCCTGCTCACGATCGAGGCCCCGCGCTCCGGCTTGCTGAACACGCCGGTCCCCCACCGGAGGTCGTGGCCCACCGAAGAGGCCTCCACCTCGGCCATGAACCGCCGGTCGTCCTCCGCCCCGAACTCCCTGATCCGCAACTTCCCCGACACCACGACCGGATGCCCGACCCGGATCGACTGGGCGACGTTGTCGGCCAGCGCCCTCCAGCACCGTACGGCGAAGCAGACCTTCTCCCCGTCGGCCCACTGGCCGGTCTTCTTGTCGAAATAGCGGTGACTGGTCAGCACCCGCAGCGAGGTCACCCGGACCCCGTCCTCGAAGGTGTACTGGCGCGGCTCGGATGCGACGTTGCCGGTGAGCGTGATGTAGATGTCGTTCATCGGTTGCCTCCCATGCGGCGGGCGGGCTGCCCGCGGACGGAGGCCACGTTCTCGCGAACGGCACCCGGAAGAACCCGCCGAACGCCGTTCTGGGGACAACCGGCCCCTGTGGAGAACTCAGCCCGTGAGGCCCCTCATGGCGCCGGCGAACTCGTTGTGCCTGGTCAGCTCCCGCTCAACCGGCTCCACCACCATGCTCTCCGCCACCGCGCCGACCCGGCGGCGCATCTCCCGCTCCAGCCGCTCACGCTCGCGCGAGGCGCCCAGAACGACGAAGTTCCGCGAGGCGACGGCCGACAAAGCGCCCAGTCCGAGCACGGAGGCCATCATCACCCCGACCCAGGGCAGCGCCGCCGTATCGCCGAGCACCGCGAGCGCGGACGGCAACGAGTCGCCGGCCGTCAGCCCGACCCCCAGCCACACCAGCCCGAGGAAGAACGCCGCCACCAGCGTGTACTGCCAGGCCTTGAGCGCCCGCCACCAGCCCGGCACCCGGTCGAGCTCCGGCGCGACCTCGGCCAGCTCCTCGGTGAGCGCCTGGGGCAGCTGCCCGGAGCGCGAGCGCGCCGCGTGGTGCAGTCCCGTCCGCCACACGTCGGTCATCCCGCCCGACAGCCCGTCGGCCAGCGCCTGCACGGCGTTGACCACCTCGGCGGGCTGCGCGGTGATCCGCCCGGTGACGACCTGCATCTCGTCCAGCTTGAGGCTCTTCAGCGGATCCGGCCGGAACTTCGCGATCCATCGCGGGTACGGCCAGCCGACCCACCGCCCGGACCGCTCGGCGTAGATGTTCTCCATGGCCTCGCCCAGCGCGGGCACGCCGACGGCGTCGCAGAGCGCGTCCGTCAGCCCGACCCGGCGCGCGGCGTCGACGTTGGGCGGCGCCTCTCCCACGGGTGAGGTTTCGGCCAGCCGTCTGGTCAACCGGTCAAGGTCGGCGTCGAGACGCTGGATGGCGGCCCGCCGACGGGAGACCGCGTCGGCGATCACGCTCTTCAGGCTGTCGATGCCGCGCCCGGAGACGGCCGAGGTGGGCACGACCGTCGGCTGCGCCACGCCCTCGCGCTTGAGCAGGTCGTTGAGGTCGATGACCAGCTCGGCCAGTTCCTCGTGGGAGAGCCGGTCGGACTGGTTGAGCGCGAAGACGGTGACGGCCTCGTGCCCGGCCAGGTCGGTGACGTAGCGGCGGTGGGTGGAGGCGTCGGCGTACTTCTGCGGATCCAGCACCCACACCACCAGGTCGGCCAGCCCGATCAGCCGGTCGGCCTCGTTGTCGGTGAGCGCCCTGATCGAGTCGTGGTCGGGCAGGTCGAGCAGGATCAGCCCGTGCAGGCGGCTCTCGCCCTTGTCGAGCGCGCTGGCGCGGGCGAAGCGGTGCCGCCACTGCACCTGCAGCCAGTCGAGGAGCGGCGCCGCGCCGTCGAGCCCCCACACGCAGGCGTGGGTACGCGCCGTCGTCGGCCGCCTGACGCCCGTCGGCGACAGTTCGAGCCCGGAGACCGCGTTGAACAGCGTCGACTTGCCGCTGCCCGTGCCTCCGGCCAGCGCGACCACTGTGTGCTCCGACGAGAGCTTGAGCCGGTCGCCCGCGCGCAGCAGCAGGGCGCCCGAGTCGGTGAGCAGCTTCTCGTCGAGCCGTCCGGGGCCGAGCTCCACGATCTTGGAAAGGGCGTTGAGCCGGGGGCCGAGCCCCGGCCTTCCGGTGGTGGTGACAGCCGTCATCGAGCGACCTCGAGGTTGTATGTCGCCTGGTAGAGCCTCGTCGCGGCCGACTCGTCCGGTATCCCGGCCGCGTCGAGCGCCTGCACGTAACGCATGGATTCCTCGTCGAACAGCACACCGATCCTGGCTCGCAGGTCGCTGAGCGCCTTCGCGCCGATGCCGCGCAGCGACTCGGCGCCGAGCAGGGCGTTGACCAGCTTGTGCGGCACGCCCTCGACACTGCCGCCGCTGAACATCGCCACCATGAAGATCAACGCCAGCGAGTCGGCGTCGAACGACACGATCTTGGAGATCGACCGCTTGGCCACTCCTTCGGTCCTGACCAGCTCGGTGACGTGCTCCTGCCAGGCCGCGATGGCCCGGTTGGCGCGGCGCGCGAGCTCGTCGGAGGGGCGTTCGAGCCCGGCCCCGAGCAGCCCGCCCAGCTCCGCGCGGTGCCGCCAGCGGGCCACGACCTCCTCGGAGGCCCGGTTGGCCGCCGCGGCGATCAGCGACTCCAGGCCGGTGCGGATCGCGGTGCGGAAGGCCTGGATGCGCTCGGGCGTCTGCTTGGCCGCCTTGCCGCGCCGGCGTACCTGAAGGGCGCGGGTGAGCTCGCCGGAGCCGGTGAAGTCCTGCCAGCGGGCCAGCACCTCGCCGTTGACCAGTGAACCGTTCTTGGTGGCCCGCTCGATGTCGGACAGCGCGCCCAGGTAGGCGGTCTCGACGTCGGTGCGCAGCTCGTTGCGGAAGGCGACCTGCTGCTCCAGCTGCCTGGCCAGCTCCGGCACCCGGGTGCGGAAGCTGTCGAGCACGCCGTCCAGCGTCTCGCGTACCGCGAGGGCCCGGCGCTCCTCGTCGACGGAGAGTTCGGCCAGCCAGAGCCGCAGGTCGGTGACCTCGCTGTCGGGCAGCCTGCCGTCGGCGACCGTGGCCTCGTTGACCACGAACCGGTCGGCGTCGCCCAGGCCGTACTCGGTGAGCATGCGGACGAAGTGCTTCACGACCACGTCGCGCGCCCTCGGCTGCACCCGGGAGAGCACGATCCCGAGCCGGGCGCCGCGCTCCTTGGCCAGCCGCAGCAGCTTCCAGGCGGGCGCGTCGGCGTAGCGGGCGGCGGTGGTGACGAAGATCCACAGGTCCGCGGCGTCGAGCATGCGGTGGGCGACGTCGTGGTGCTCCTCGACGACGGAGTCGATGTCGGGGGTGTCGAGCAGCGCCACGCCCTGGGGCAGCTTCTCGGTGGACACCACGACCAGGCTGTCGAGCCCGGTCTCCGGGGTCGGCTTCTCGATCCGCGTCAGCCCGCCGAGCAGCTCGCCCGAGCCGAACCACGGCAGGTCATCGGGATGGCAGGCGAGCACCGGCGTCCCGGTGGTGGGCCGGCGCACGCCCGTGCGGCTGATGTTCTTCTCCGCCAGGCTGTTGACCAGCGTGGACTTGCCCGCGCCGGTCGACCCGGCCACCACGATCAGCGCCGGGGCCGTGCTGGTCTTCACCCGGGGCAGCACGTAGTCCCGCAACTGCGCCAGCAGGTCGTCCCGCGCCTGCCGCGCCTTCTCGGCGCCGGGCAGGTCAAGCCCGAACCTCAGGTCGGCCACGCTCAGCCGCAGCGCGTCGAGTGCGACGCCGAGCCGCTGAGCCGCCTCCTTGGGCAGCTCCTCCACGCGCACCGCCGCCGCGGGCGCGCCCTCGCCCTTTTCCTGTACGGCTTCCGCCGCGTCCCCGGCCACCTCGGTGGCCTCGTCCCCGGCCCCGTCATCGGCGGTTTCGTCGTCAGCCTCAGCCTCGACGTCCGCGTGATCGGCTACCTCTGGCGTCTCGGCGGCGTCCTCGTCCTCGGCCTCGGCCTCGGCGGGACCGTCGTCGTCTCCGGCCTCGTCGTCATGCCCGGCGACGTCACCGGTGTCCTCGACGTCCTCGTCCACGCCGCCCTCGGCCGCGACGTCCTCGTCCACGCCGTCCTCGGGGCCCGCGTCATGGGTCGCCGCAGCCTCCGGCGTCTCCTCCGGTGGCTCGCCGTCGCGGTCGGTGGCCGGGTCGGGGGCGGCCGGCCGTACCTCCGCGGGCTGCCTGATGGGCGGCATGAACAGCGTCCGCTCGCCCGCGGACTCCTGGTGCCCGTCACCCATGGCGTTCACGGAACCCGCTCCGATCGAACCATCTCGACCTCCTGGCCGACCTTCACGACGTCGCCGACGACGACGATCGCCGGGGGCCGTATCCCGGCCGCTGAAACGCGGTCGGCCACGGTGGCAAGCGTGGCGGTGACCGCCCGTTGCGTGGGAAGAGTACCGTCCTGTACCACCATTACGGGAGTTTCCGGCGAACGTCCGTCTCGCTGCAAGGCCTCGGCCACCTTGGCCAGCCGTTCCACGGCCATCATGAGCACGAGCGTGCCTTCGGAGCGTGCCATTCCGGGCCAGTCGACCGTGGAGCGCGGATCGTCGGGCGCGACGTGCACCGAGATCACATGGAACTCCTGGCTGACCCCCCGGTGCGTGACCGGGACCCCGGCGGCGGCCGGGACCGCGACCGGGCTGGTGATGCCCGGCACGACCAGCACCGGGATGCCCGCGTGGGCGCAGGCCAGCATCTCCTCGCCGCCGCGCCCGAACACGAACGGGTCGCCGCCCTTCAGCCGGACCACGAACTTGCCCTGCCTGGCCCGGTCGATCAGCACCTCGTTGATGGCCTCCTGGGCCAGCGAACGCCCGTAGGGCACCTTGGCGGCGTCGATCAGCTCGACGTCGGGGGCGAGTTCGTCGAGCAGCGCCCGGGGCGCGAGCCGATCGGCGACCACCACGTCGGCCTGGGCGAGCAGTTGCCGCCCGCGCACCGTGATCAGGCCCGGATCGCCCGGCCCGCCGCCGACGAGGGCGACACCGATGGGTTTCGCCCGGTTACGGCGGGCGTCGACGGTGCCGTCGCGCAGCGCGTCGACCACGGCGTCGCGGATTCCGGCGGCCCGGCGCGGATCGCCGCCCGCCGTGATCGCGACGCTGATCTCGTCGACCTTGCCCGAGGCGGGCGTCCAGGCGGCCGAGGCGTCCTTGTCGTCGGCGCGCACGCACCAGATCCGTTTGGCCTCGGCCTCCGCGGCCACTGCCGCGTTGACCGCGTGGTCGCTCGTGCACGCCTGCACGAGCCACGCGCCGTCACAGTCGCCCACTTCGTACGGCCTGGCGTGCCAGGTGATCCGGTCGGCGGCGATCAGGTCGTCGAGCGCCGGAGTGACGGAGGTCGAGACCACCGTGACCGCCGCACCGGCCTCCAGCAGCGCGGGTACCCGTCGCTGGGCGACCCGGCCGCCACCGACGACGAGGACCCGGCGGCCGGAAAGCCGCAGGCCGAGGAGGTAGGGGCCCATGGGGCGAATCTCCCGTTCGCGAAGGTTGGTGTGTTAGGAGGTAAACCTAACGGAAGATTGGCGATGTGGAACTAGCGGCCGTCAAGTAGAGGCTGCCGGGGATCCCAGCGCGGCCCGCCCTCACCGTCCTTGCGGCGTCTGGCCATCGCTGACAAAGCCTCAAGGATAACGCGGTTGCCGAGGAACGCGGTGATGTCCGCGTGATCGTACGGCGGCGCCACCTCCACCACCTCCATGCCCGCCACCGGCAGTTCGTAGCAGATGCGGCGGACCGCGTCGAGAAGCTGCCTGGCCGACAGCCCACCGGGTTCCGGCGTCCCCGTGCCGGGCGCGTGGCCGGGGTCGCAGACGTCGATGTCGACCGAGAGGAAGATCTGGTCGCACTCGTCCAGCGCGAGCGTGAACGCCTCGGTCAGGCACTCCTCCAGCCCACGCGTGACGATCTCCGTCATCTCGTAGGAGCGCATGTTCTGCTCGGCCATCCAGTCGAGCGTCTCGGGCCCCGGCCAGTAGCCGCGCAGGCCGATCTGGAGGAAGCGGTCCCCCCTGATCGCCCCGGACTCGATCAGCCGGCGCATCGGCGTACCGTGCCCGTGCAGGTGCCCGAACTCGATGTCGCCGGTGTCCGCGTGCGCGTCAAAATGGATCATCGAGGTACGGCCCGGCTCGAAGGCCCGCGCGGTGCCCTTGGCATCGGGCAGCGCCACGGTGTGGTCACCGCCGAGGATCAGCGGGATGGCGCCGGAGGCGGCGATCCGGTGGACCGCGTCCTCGATGTTGGCCAGCGAGCTCTCGACGTCTCCCGAGTACATCTCGACGTCTCCGGCGTCCAGCACCCGAAGGTCCTGGAGGGCGTCCACCCGGAGCGCCAGGCTGGGCCTGGAGCCGTCGTGGGGCAGGTAGCAGGCCTGGCGCAGCGCCATCGGGCCGAACCTGGCACCGGGCCGGTTCGAGGTGCCGCCGTCGAAGGGGGCGCCGACGATGACCACGTCCGCGCCCGCGTAGGTGGCCGGATCGAGCACATCGCACCGCTCGACGCCCAGGAAGGTGATGTCGGGTCCGTACATCGCACCATAACGAGTCACAACCCCATCATCACACCCACCACCCCACGCACGGCCAGGCCACTCCCGGACGCGTGCCCCGGCCGGCGACCGGTGACCCGGGTAGTCCGGGACCCGGGCACACGGCCACGAGACGCGGCCCGGGGACGCGGTGGGCGGTTCCGGGAGACGAGGGCCGGCCGCCCTGGTCACGCTCCGGAACGCGAGAACGGGCGGACAAGAGCTGGGCCGGACAAGGGGCGGATGGGTGCGACGGCCCGATGGGGCCCCTGGGGCGCATGGAGCCCAGGGAGGCATGGGGGGCATCGGGCATGGGGCCCTGGGGGGCGAGGGGCCCGAGAGGGCGAAGGGGCGAAGGGGCTGGTTAGCTGGGCTTTTCGGTCACGCCCGCGGCGTCGAAGGTGGCGACCTCGTGCATGACGCGGACCGCCGCGCACACCAGCGGATGCGCCAGCAGCCCACCCGTCCCCTCGCCCAGCCGGAGCTCCAGGTCGACCAGGGGCCGCAGGCCGAGGTGGGCGAGGGCGACCGCGTGGCCGGGTTCGGCGGAGCGGTGGCCGGCCACGCAGTGGTCCGCGACCGAGGGGGACAGCGCGTGGGCGGCCAGGGCGGCGGCCCCGGCGATGACGCCGTCGAGGATCACCGGCACCCGCGCCGCCGCCCCGCCCAGGATGAACCCGGCGATGGCCGCGTGCTCGAACCCGCCGAGCGCGGCCAGGGTGGCCAGGGGTGTCTCAGCCGGAGAACCGACATCGAGAGCCCGGCGGACCACGGCGATCTTGAGGGTGTGGGTCTCGTCGTTCACGCCGGTGCCCCTGCCGGTGACCGCGGCGGCGTCCGTGCCGGTGAAGGCGGCGATGAGGGCGGCCGACGCCGTGGTGTTGGCGATGCCCATGTCGCCGGTGATGAGGCAGCGGGCGCCGTCCGCGATGAGGGTGCGGGCCACGGAGATGCCCGCTTCGAGCGCCTGTACGGCCTGCGCCTCCGTCATCGCCGGGCCGAGGGAGAGGTCGGCGGTGCCGTACCCCACCTTCTTGATCATGAGGCCGGACGCGGGCGTGAGGTCGGCGGCCACGCCCACGTCGACGACGGTCACGGACGCGCCGACCTGGGCGGCGAAGGCGTTGGCCACCGCTCCCCCGGCCAGGAAGTTGGCCACCATTTGCTGCGTGACCTCCTGCGGCCACGGGCTCACGCCCTGGGCGTGCACGCCGTGGTCGGCGGCGAAGATGGCCAGGGCGGCGGGTGCCGGCATCGGGGGCGGTGAGGTTCCGGCCGAGCCCGCCAGGCGTACCGCGACCTCCTCCAGCGCGCCGAGCGCGCCGGGAGGCTTGGTGAGGCGGTCCTGGTGGGAGCGGGCTTCGGCCAGCGCGCGGGCGTCTGCGGGGCGGATCGCGGCGATCGTCTCTTCCAGCACGTCCGCCACCCTAGCTAGTGGACGAGCTGGAGCGCTTCCTCGTAGCGGTCGATGACGACGTCGGCGAGGGTCTCGCAGTCGCCGATCACCTCGGCGCAGCGGATGTCGAGCTCGGGGTGGCCGGCGCCGTAGGCGAGCGCCTGGGCCCAGACCTTCTCCAGCATGACCCCGGCGAACAGCAGGTAGGGGACGACGATGACGCGCTTTGCGCCGAGCCTGCGGCAGCGCTCCAGGCCGCCGGGCACACCGGGCGGGGTGACGGAGACGAAGGCGGTCTCGACGGTCATGAAGTCGTAGGCGTGCGTCTCCCAGAAAAGCCGCGAGACCCGGTGCACCTCGGCGTTGGCGACCGGGTCCGTGGAACCCTCGCCGACCAGCACGACGGCGGTCTCGCCCGGCTCGATCCTGGGGGACTCCTCAAGTACGGCGGCGGAGTCGACGACGCGCAGGCGGGGCCGCTCGGAGACGGGCTCCACGATGTCGGTGGCGGCGTCCTTGAGCCGCTCGGCGAGGACGGCGAGCACGCGGGGGTCGGGGCCGAGGGGGCGGCCGTAGTCGTACATGAGCGTGGGGTGCCTCTCCTGCTCCAGGGCCATGGCGGCGGGGAAGTCGTCGCTGACCCGGCTGAGGCTGAGGGGCAGCGCCACCAGACGGTGATGGCCGCGCGCCACCAGGGAGGCGACGGAGTCGCTCAACCGAGGGGTCGCACGTTCGAGGTAGCCGCCGGATACGTCGGCGGCCTGCTCGTCGAGGCGGCATCGGAGCCGATGGACGAATCTGCCGAACTCTGCGGAATCGCCGTCATCGTTCGAGCCGTGCCCGATGAGCAGCAGCGGCGGCTTCATGTGTAGGGGTTCTCCGGTGCGTAGACAAGACACGCGAGGATAACCGATCGGCGACGGTTCAGAGAACCCGTGCGTGCACCACGAACACGGGATCGGCGGCGTGCAGGCCGTGTGAGCCGTCGGACTGGGCGGTCAGCCTGGAGGCCTGGATCTGGGTGCCCTCGGCCTGGTAGCCCTGCTCGCGCAGCAGGTCGAGTACGGCGGGCACGTGCTCGACGGTCTTGAGCGCGCACACGAGCGTGCGGGGTCCGCGGGCGGCGCAGGCGGCGATCACGTCGGTTCCGCCGCCGCCGACGAAGACGGCGTCGGGGTCGGGCAGCGGTTCGAGCGCGGGCGGGGCCTGGCCGCGGGTGAGGGCGACCTTGACGCCGTGTTCGATGACGTTGGCGCGCAGGCGGGCGCAGGCTTCCTCCTCGCGCTCGACGGCGACGACGGCCGCGCCGAACCTGGCGCACTCGACCGCGATCTCTCCGGCTCCCGCGCCGACGTCCCAGATCAGCTCGCCGAGGCGGGGGCCGAGCTTGGCCAGGACGAACGCGCGTACCTCTGGCGCGATCCCCGTGCCGAACGGCAGCGCCCACTCGCGCGGCCCCGGCTGTGCCCCCGCCACCCAGCCGGTTTCCCTGGGCCGGTGCAGCGGGTCGAGCACGAGGACGACGTCGGGGTCCTTCCACGGCCGGGTGGTGGCCTCGCCCATGCGGCTGTGGGTGACGCGCTGGCCGGGGCCGCCGAGGTCCTCGCAGACGATGAGGGAGCGCGGGGTGGTGGGCGCGAGTTCGCGGGCCAGTTCGGCGGGGCCGACGCCGTCGGTGCACAGCACGGCGACCTTGGGGTGGGCGCGGCAGGCGTTGACGACGCGGGCGAGCTGGTAGGCGCCGGCCGGGGCGACTACGAGGGCGTCCTCCCAGTTCAGCCCGGCGCAGGCGAACGCGCGGGTGATCACCGCGGTGGCGGGCAGCACTTCGGGCTTGATGCCGCGGGCGCGCAGCGCGGCGACGGCGCCGAACAGCCCGGGGTCGCCTTCCGCGAGCACGACGGCAGGGCCTTCGCCCTGTTCGAGGTGGTCGTCGAGGGCGTCGAGGAGCGCGTCGGACGAAGCGGTCGGCGCGTCGATCCCGAGCTCGCCGAGCAGGGCGTCGGGGCCGACCACGAGCGCGGCCGCGCGCAGCCGGTCGGCCGCCATGACCGGAAGGCCGGAACCGTCCCAGCCGATCACCGTGATTGTCACCCCTTCAGAGTGACGTCTTTCCCACCTGCTCGGAAGGGATGTCGGAAGGGATAAGGCCGTACACGACGAGGTCCTCGCCGTGGCCGCCGTTGCGGGCCACGCCTTCGCGCACGAACCCGGCCTTCTCCGCCACCCGCTGCGAGCTGGTGTTCGACGCCGCGGCCCGCAGCTGGAGCCGCAGGAAGCCGTGCTCGGCGAAGATCCAGCGCGCGACGGCGAGCACGGCCTCGCCGATGTAGCCGTGCCCGCGGGCCCACGGCGCGGTCATGTAGCCGACCTCCGTGGTACGCATCCGCCAGTCGGTGTCCTTGAGGTCGACGCCGCCGACGTACCGCCCGCTCTCGCGCTCCTCGACCGTCCACGCGACGCCCGCGCCGTCGGCGCGCGCCTGCTCGACGTGCCGCAGGAAGCCGCGCGCGTCCGCCTCGGTGTAGCCGCGCGGAACGGTGGTGAAGGCCTGCGTCCGCTCGTCGGCGCCGGTCGCGGCCAGTCCGGGAATGTCGCGCTCGTCCGGCCGCCGTAGCCGCAGCCGCGCCGTGAGCAGCTCACGGTGCGGGAAGACCTCTTTGGGGGAACGGCTGTCGCCGCGCAGCAGCCCGAACATGGCCAGATCGTGCGGCCCGTCGTCCTCCAGGACCGCGGCCCGCAGCACGCCTTCCCTGGTGAAGCCGGCTTTCTCGGCGACCCGGAGCGAGGCGGTGTTGTCGAGGTTGGCGGTCAGGTCGATGCGCCGCAGCGCGGTGTGGGCGAAGACGTGATCGGCCAGTCCGGTGACCGCCTCCGGCGCGAAGCCGCGGCCCCGGTAGAGCGGGTGGACGCCGTAGCCGACCTCGGTGGTTCCCGCGGTCCACGAGGTCTTGAACAGGCTGATCGCCCCCACGACCAGCCCTTGGGCGTCGGTCATGGCCAGGTGCGCGCCGGTGCCCGAGCGCCGCAGCTCGTGCGCGCCCGCGGTGAGCCACGGGGTGATCCCGGCGACGTGCGTGGGCGCGCCGGGCGGCAGGAAGATCGCCCCGGACTCGACGATCGCGCGGATCCGGTCGGCGTCCTGAGGGCCGAACGGGCGCAGGACCAGGCGTTCCGTCGTGACGGTGAGCTGTGCGTCGAACACGTGCGAAGGCTACCCAGTCAGGTGCTGATGATCACTTCCAGGGTCCTGGGACCGTGCACGCCCTCGACGCGGTTGAGCTCGATGTCGCTGGTGGCCGACGGTCCGCTGATCCAGGTGAGCGGCCTGGACGGGTCGAGCCTGGCGATCGCGTCGGGGACGCCGCCGACGATCTGGCCGGCGCGCACCAGGCACAGGTGGTAGTCGGGCAGCAGGGTCTGGGCCCGCTCGCCCTGGCGGGTGTCCAGGACGATGGTGCCGGTCTCGGCGATGGCGATCGCGCAGCCGGTGACGACGCCGTCGGCCGCCGCCAGCTCTTCCCGCGACCACGCGCGTTCGCCGGGCACGACCATCCGCTTGCCCGCGGTCAGCTCGGCCACCTTGGCGTCAACGTCGGCGGCGGGCACCACGTGCACGATGGCCCGGTAGTCGTCCAGCCGCTCGGCGAACAGCCCGACCGGGTCGGCCACGGGGACGCTCGTGCGGTAGTCGCGCGGGATCTCCACCTCGGGAGCGCCCTCCACGGCCTTCCTGATCCGGCCCAGGATCTCCTCACGCGCGCCCGTCACGCCCGTATCCATCTGGTCGCTCACCTCTCCTCACTCCCTCCGCGGCCACCCTCGTTCCTCGGGCGTCCACTCGGCTCGCCGCGTCGGGTTCGCTCCCACCAATCTCTGAACGACTCTTCTGGAATGTCGGGCAGGTCCCGGGTGTCGGTCCAGGCCGACAGGGGGCCGGGCAGGCGCTTGGGCACCAGCTTGCGGAAGCGCGTGGCGAGGCGCTGGGCCTTGGCCAGCCGTACCTCGTTGTTGAGCACCCAGCCCGCGACCTTCATGCCCGCGCGCTCCGCCCGGCCGTGCGGGACCTTGGCGCGCAGGTCTACCAGCACCTCCGGGATGTCGATCGCGACGGGGCAGGCGTCGAAGCAGGCGCCGCACAACGACGAGGCGTAGGGCAGCGAGGCGTCCAGTTCGGTGTCGAAGCCGCGCAGCAGCGGGGTGAGGATGGCGCCGATCGGGCCCGGGTAGACCGAGCCGTAGGCGTGGCCACCGGCGCGTTCGTAGACGGGACAGACGTTGAGGCAGGCCGAGCAGCGGATGCAGCGCAGCGCCTGGCGGCCGACCTCGTCGGCGAGCACGCCGGTGCGGCCGTTGTCGAGGAGTACCAGGTGGAAGTCCTGGCCTTCGGCGGAGCCCGTCCAGGTGCTGGTGTAGGGGTTCATACGCTCGGCGGTGGAGCTGCGCGGCAGCAGCTGAAGGAAGACCTCCAGGTCGCGCCAGGTGGGCAGCAGTTTCTCGATGCCGACCACGCTGATCAGCGTCTCGGGCAGGGTCAGGCACATGCGGCCGTTGCCCTCGGACTCCAGCACGACCAGCGTGCCGGTCTCGGCGATCATGAAGTTGCCGCCGGAGACGGCCACCTTGCTGGCCAGGAAGCGCTCGCGCAGGTGGAGCCGGGCGGCGTCGGCGAGCGCGGGCGGGTCGTCGGTCAGGCCGGGCGGCGCGGGGCGGCCCCACTCGGCCATCTTGTCGAGGAAGATCTCGCGGATCTCCGAGCGGTTGCGGTGGATCGCCGGGACCAGGAAGTGCGAGGGAAAGTCCTCGCCGAGCTGCACGATCAGCTCGGCCAGGTCGGTCTCGTACGCGGTGATGCCCTCGGCGGCCAGATGCTCGTTGAGCCCGATCTCCTGGGTGGCCATCGACTTGACCTTGACCACCTCGCGCTCGCCGGTGGCTTTGACCAGGTCGGTGACGATGCGGTTGGCCTCGGCGGCGTCGCGCGCCCAGTGGACGGTGCCGCCGTTGCGGGTGACCGCCTCCTCCATCCGCAGCAGGTAGCGGTCGAGGTGGCGCAGGGTGTGGTCCTTGATGGCCTTCCCCGCCGCGCGCAGCTCCGTCCAATCGGGCAGCTCGTCGACGGCCTTGACGCGCTTGCCGCGGATGGTGTGGGTGGCCTTGCGCAGGTTGTAGCGAAGCTGACTGTCCTGTACGGCTGCCGCCGCGTTGGCCGGAAAGGCGCCGGGCATGCCGAGGAAGGTGCCGCTCATCGTTCCTCCGTCGCGGCCAGGATCTCGGCCAGGTGCATGATCCGCACCCCGGTCCGCTGGCGTTTCATCGTGCCGCCGATGTGCATGAGGCAGGAGTTGTCGGCCGCGCAGAGCACTTCGGCGCCGGTGTCGAGCACGTTGCGTACCTTGTCGGCGCACATGGCGGCGGAGATGGCCGGGTTCTTGACCGCGAATGTGCCGCCGAAGCCGCAGCACTCGTCGGCGCCGCCCAGGGGGATCAGTTCGAGGCCGCGCACGTTCCGCAGGAGGCGGGTGGGGCGGTCGCCCAGGTGGAGGCCGCGGAGCGAATGACACGTCGGGTGATATGTCACCCGGTGCGGGAAATATGCGCCTACGTCGTCGACTTTGAGGACGTCGATGAGGAACTCCGACAGGTCGTGCACCTTCGGGGCCACCTCCGCCACGGCCGCGGCTCCCCTGCTGCCGGGCCGTACCAGTTTGGGGTACTGCTCGCGCACCATCGCCGCGCAGGAGCCCGACGGCGCGACGACCGCGTCGTACCCGGCGAAGACCTCGGTGAAGTGGCGCGCCAGCCGTACCCCCTCATCGCGATACCCGGTGTTGACGTGCATCTGCCCGCAGCAGGTCTGGGCGGCGGGGAAGTCGACCTCGCAGCCCAGCCGGCGCAGCAGCGACACCACCGCCTTGCCGGTGCCGGGGAAGAGCGTGTCGTTGACGCACGTGATGAACAGGGCGACCCGCACGGCACTCCTTCCTCTCTATGGTCTGACCACTGTATGGTCAGACCATACAACGCGACAAGAGGGGTGCCCGTGACCGACACCGGATGGCGGCCCGTGAAGCGGACCCGCGCGTTCGAGGACGTGCTGGCCCAGATCGAGCACCGCATCGTCGAGGACGGGCTGACCGTCGGCGACCGGCTGCCCGGCGAACGCCAGCTGGCCGAGCAGCTCCGGGTCGGACGCTCGTCGGTGCGCGAGGCGCTGCGCGTGCTGGAGACGCTCGGCGTGGTCTCCTCGCAGGCCGGGCGGGGCCCGGACGCCGGCGCCGTGCTCACCTCACGGCCCGACAGCGCGCTGACCGACCTGCTCAGGCTCCACCTCGGCCTGGCCAGCCTGGAGCTGCGCGAGGTGATCGACACCCGGCTCATGATCGAACGCTGGGCCGCCGCCGGCGCCGCCACCGCCCGCGCCGACACCGCCGCCCTCGTCTCCGCGCTGGAGGGGATGGAGCGGGCGCGGACGGCGGAGGAGTTCGTCGAGCACGACACGGCCTTCCACTGCGCCATCGCCGACGCCTCGGGAAACCGGCTGATCGCCGCGATCATGCGCTCGCTGCGGGAGTCGGTACGGCGGTACGCGATCGAGGCGGTCGAGCAGCTGGGCGACACCCGCGTGCTGAAGGCCGATCATCGGCGCATCCTGGCCGCGATCGCCGCCGGATCGCCCGAGGAGGCGGCGCGGGCGGTCACCGACCACCTGGCCCACGCCTACCCCGCCCTCTTCCCGAAGTCCTAGCCGCCGAAGGCGGCCTTGTTGTCCCCGGCCCACGACGCGAAGGAGCTCGCCGGGCGGCCCAGAACGTCCTGGACCGCCGTGGTCACCACCGCGTTGCCGCCCGCCGCGACGAACGCCCAGCCCTTGGCCGCCGCCTTCGCGTAGGCCGGGTCGGGGATCTGGGCGACGGCCTGCTCGATCGGCACGTCCACCGTCTCCACGCGCCGCCCGATCGCCCGCCCGATCAGTTCGGCCTGGTCGTGGGTGGTGAGCAGGTCGGGTCCCGTGACCTCATAGACCCGGCCGTGATGTCCGGGGCCGGTGAGCGCCGCCACGGCCACCGCCGCGATGTCGCGCGGGTCGACGATGCCCTGGCGGCCGTCGCCGGTCACGTTGGGGATCGGCTGCCCGGCCTTGACCATCTCCGCCCAGCCCAGGGCGTTCGTGGCGAACATCGAGGGCCGGACGATCGTCCACTCGATCCCGGATCCGGTCAGGGCGCGCTCGCCGGCCGCGTGCATGCCGCCGACGTCCTCGGGGTCCTCGTTGTCGCCCGCCCCGATGGCCGAGATCTTCACGATCCTCTTCACGCCCGCCCTGGCCGCCACGTCCACGAACGCCCGGTCGTACGCGGCGATCTCCGGCCCGAACGCCGTCAGCAGCAGAGCCGCCGACACCCCCTCCACGGCCGCCTCCAGCGACCGCACGTCCCCGAAGTCCCCGCGCACGGCGGGCCCGGCCACCCGGCCCGGATCACGCGTCATCGCCTTGGCCGGGACACCCTGCTCGGCCAGGAGCCGGGTCACTTCACTGCCGATGGTGCCCGTGGCACCGGTGATCAGAATCATGCCGTTCACGCTGCCAGCGGTCCCCCCGCGACCTATAGGAAGAATCGGCACGGTGGCGAGGTTGGCACGAGCATGAGAACCCTGGCGCCCCTGAACGCGTCGGCCGAGGTGCTGACCGGCGCCGATCGCGGGGTGCACGTGCGCGGCCCCGACACGGCCGCCGTACTGGCCTTCCGCAGCGGAGCCGACGGAACCGGACTGGTGGTGCTGGGGCCGAGAACCCAGGCGTCCTATCTCGCCCCGGCCGACGCGCCGCGCTGTGTGACGGTGCGGCTGCGCCCCGGCCGGGCCAAGGCGGCGCTCGGGGTGACGATGAGCGACCTGGTGGACCGGGTCGTGTCGCTCAGAGACCTCTGGGGCGCCCCCGCCGACGCCCTCCTGAACCGGCTGGCCGCCCGCGACGACACCGAAGTGGCCCACGGTCTGGCCGGAGCGCTGGAGGAGCGGGTTCGGGCCGGTTCGGCGGCCGACACCGCCCGCGCCGATCTGGTGGACGCCGCCGCGGGACTCCTCACCGGAGCGGGCCGGGTGCCCGAGGTGGCCCGCGAGCTGGGCGTCTCGGAACGGCACCTGCGCAACCTCTTCCACGACGCCGTCGGCCTGTCCCCCAAGCGCTACGCCCGCATCCACCGGGTCCGCAGCGTCCTGGCCGCCGCCCGCGAGGAGCCATGGGCGGAGCTGGCCGCCGAGACCGGCTTCTACGACCAGTCGCACCTGTCGGCCGACTTCCGCACGGTCATGGGCGTCCCGCCGGGCGCCTTCCGCGCCGGCCGGCTGCCCGCCCCGGTCCGGTGCGCCTGGTCACTCCTGTAGGTCGGCGACGCGGCACGAGGCCCCGGCGCAGCCGCGCATGGCCGTCAGCCGCGCCTGCAACGCCAGCACCAGCCCCAGGGGCGCGGTCCCCGCGAGGTTGTTCAGCTGGTCGGGGTCCTGGTTGAGGTCGTAGAGCTGGGTCTCGCCGGTCTGGTACTGGACGTAGGTGTAGTCCTTGGTACGCAGCGCCGCGTAGTCGGGCACCGGCGTCTGCTTGGCCGACATCTGGTTGAGCGGCCGGTTGAACTCGACGAGCACGTTCTTTCGCCACGGCCGCGGCGCCTGCCCGCGCAGGAACGGCAGCAGCGACCGCCCCTCCGCGAAGTCGGGCGTGACGGCCCCGCCGAGCTGGGCGAAGGTGGGGGCCAGGTCCACGGTCGCGGTCAGGTCCCTGACGGTCGCCCCCACCGGCACCCCGGGCCCGCGCACCACGAGCGGCACCCGGATCGCCTCCTCGAACGGCGTGGTCTTGCCCTGTTTGAGGCGGTGGGTGCCGAGGTGGAAGCCGTTGTCGGAGGCGAAGAAGATGTAGGTGTCGGCGAGCTTGCCGCTCTCCTGCAGCGTGGTCATGAGCGAGCCGACCAGGTCGTCGACGCCGAGCATGGCGCGCAGCCTGGCCCGGTAGCGCTCGTCGACGCGGTCGATGGCCCGCTGGCCGAGTTTCGGCAGCGAGCGGAGCCAGACCGGCTCGTTGCCCACGTCCTCGCGGTTGAAGTTCTTGGTCCTGGGCGCCTGGGCGTCGGGGAAGGCTCCGGCGTGCCGTACCGCGGGGTTGGCGGGGTTGTGGGGGGCGACCGGGGCCAGGTAGAGGAAGAACGGCGTCTGGCCCGAGGCCTGGACGAAGTCGCGCACCTTGGTGGCGAGCACGTCGGAGAGGTAGTCGTCCTCGGCCCAGCCGTAGTCGACGAGGGTGCCGTTCTCGTTGAGGCGGTAGCCGTACTCCTCGTAGAGGTTGCGGACGGGCACGCGCCAGTCGTCCCAGCCGGGCGGCACGTAGGTGGGCGGGGCGGACTCGCCCGGGTAGTGGTTGAGGAACTTGCCCATGAGGCCGGTGCGATATCCGGCGGAACGCATCCAGGTGCCGATCGTGGAACGTTCCAGACCTGAGCGGTAGAACTTGTCGAATCCGCCCTCCGGCGCGGTGTTGGTCAGGACGCCGTGGCTGTGGACGTACTGGGATCTCAGGATGGAGCTGCGCGAGGGGCAGCACCAGGAGTTCGTCACGAAGAAGCGGTCGAACGAGGTGCCCTGGCTCACCAGTTGCCGGGTGATGTTCGGAAAGTACTGCAGCGTGCCGGACTCCAGGTCGTCGACCAGGACGAGCACGATGTTCGGCTTGGGCGCCCCCACCGCTCCCGTGGCGAGCGTCGTCCCCATCGCCGCAGGTAGGAGCAGCAACAGGAAGGCGAGTCGACAGAAACCCTTAACCACAGAACAGACTTCCCCGAAAGATGGTGCATTGACACCCAACGGCGTGCGCAGCACTAATAGAACTTAATTCGGAGGTGTCACATGAAGCTCGGGCTGAACCTCGGCTACTGGCAGCGCAACGCCGACGACGCGACCGACGCGGTCCTCGCTGCCGAGCGGCTCGGCTACGACTCGGTCTGGACGGCCGAGGCCTACGGCAGCGACGCCTTCACCCCCTTGGCCTGGTACGGCGCGCGCACGAGCCGCATCAAACTGGGCACCTCGGTGGTCCAGTTGTCGGCCAGGACGCCCGTGGCCACGGCGATGACCGCGATGACCCTGGACCATCTGACGGGCGGCCGCCTGCTGCTGGGCGTCGGCGCCTCCGGCCCGCAGGTCGTCGAGGGCTGGTACGGCCGGCCGTTCGCCAAACCCCTGGCCAGAACCCGCGAGTACGTGGACATCATGCGCCAGGTCTGGCGGCGTGAAGCCCCCGTCACCAGCGACGGCCCGCACTACCCCCTCCCCCTGCCCGGCGAACTCGGCAAACCGCTCAAGCTCATCACCCATCCCCTGCGCCCCGACATCCCCGTCTATCTCGGCGCGGAAGGCCCCAAGAACGTCGCCCTGGCCGCCGAGATCGGACAGGGCTGGCTCCCGCTGTTCGCCTTCCCCTCCAAGATCGAGGAGATGTACGGCGACGCCCTGGCCGGCCGGGGCCCCGACTTCGAGATCGCCGCCATGGTGATGGTCGTCATCTCCGACGACGTGCGCTCCGCGCTGGACGGCGTGAAGATGATGCTCACCCTGTACATCGGCGGCATGGGCGCCAAACACCGCAACTTCCACGCCGACATCATCGGCCGCATGGGCTACGCGGAGGCCGCCGAGCACATCCAGTCGCTGTACCTCGCGGGCCGCAGGGACGAGGCGTTCAAGGCGATCCCGGACGAGCTGGCCGACGGCATCTCGCTGGTCGGGCCGCCCGGCCGGATCAAGGAGCGGCTGGAGCTGTGGCACAAGTCCCCCGTGACCAGTCTCCTGGTGATGGGCCCGCGTGACGAGGACTCCCTGCGCACGATCCGCGACCTGGTCCTTTCCTGACCTCCCCGGCGTCAGGTCAGGAAGGCGCGCAGGACGGTGATCAGCGCGGCCGGGTTGTCCTCCTGGACGAGGTGGCCCGCGTCGGGCACGACCGCGAGCTCCCAGTTCGGGAGGCGGTCGGCCAACTGCTCGGCCACGGCCTGGGTGAGCACCCTGCTGCGGCCGCCGCGGACCAGCAGCACCGGCACCCCGGCCAGCTGGGCGGGCAGTCCTTCGACGGCCGCGAGTATGGCGGGGAAGTCGGGGGGACGCAGATCGCCCTTCGGCACCCAGTCGCCGCCGGGCCCGCGGCGGAACAGGGTGCCCATCCGGTGGGCGACACCCGCGCGGCCGGCGCGCGGGTTGACGCGCAGCGCGGCCTCCACGACCGTCTCCAGATCCGCCACCGGGCCCAGTCCGAACATGAAGGCCCGTACTTCCCTGGTGCTCTCGAAGTCCACGCCTGGCGCGACGTCGACGAGCGCCAGCCGGTCCACCAGGCCGGGCCGCGACTCGGCCAGACGGGCTCCCACCACGCCGCCGAGTGACATGCCGGCCAGCCGTACCCGGTCGAGGCCGAGGTGCTCGGCCGCGGCGGCGACGTCGGCGGCGTGGGTGTCGACGCGGTAGTCGTCGGACCAGTCGCTGTCGCCGTGTCCGCGCAGGTCCAGCGCGATCAGCCGGGCGTCGCCGCGCAGGCCGAGACAGACGAAGTCCCAGGTGCGCGCGGTCAGCCCGCCGCCGTGCAGCAGGAGCACCGGGGTTCCCGTCCCGCCCCAGTCGAGCCCGCGCAACCGGCAGCCCGCGCGGGTGAAGCGGATCTCGCGAGGCGGCGCCGGATCGTGGATCGTGACTCCGAGCGCCGCCGCCAGCTCAATCGTGGTTCGCACGATGCCTCCTTACCTTGGGCCCTCAAGGTAAGAGAACTACCTTGGCTAGTCAAGGTAGAGTGAGCGCGTGACCGGCCGAGTACGACGCAAACCCGATGAAGCCAAGCGGATGATCCTTGAGGCGGCGAGCAGGCTGCTCACGGCCGGCGGTCCCGCCGCCGTGCAGGTACGCGCCGTCGCCGCCGAGGTCGGGATGACCGACGCCGCGATCAACCACCACTTCGGCACCCGCGAACAACTCCTGGAGTCCCTGCTGCGGTTCGGCGGGTCCAAGCTGAAGGCCGAACTGCGCACCGTCCTCGGCGCGTGGGCCGACGGCCCGGTCGACCCCGCCGCGCTGGTCCACACCCTCTACACGCTGTACGCCGGCGGCTACGCCGCACTGGCGATCGCGCTGCACCAGTCCGGCTGGCGCGACCCCGGCAGCGGGCTACTCGACGAGGTGGTGGACCGCCTGCACACCCAGGCCCGCCTGCACTGCGCGAGCACCGGAAGGACCCCGCCCTCACGCGAGGCGATCCAGCTCACGATGGCCGGACTGCACCAGGCCGTCGCGCTGGAACCGCTGTTCGGCGGCGAGTTCCGCAGAAGCGTCGGACTGGACACGACCGCCCGGGACCGCACGCTCGACTGGTGGATCACCCTCCTGCGCACGACCCTCACCGGGCAGAGCGGGCCGAGGTGATCCGGGCCGCCGGGGTCAGCCGAGTATCCGCCGGGCAGCCGCGAGCTGCCGCACCTTGACCGCTCTCAGCTCCCGGAACTTCCCGGGGTGGGCGCGGATGGCGGCGTTCTGGACGCGAGTCTCGGCCGCGGCCCAGATGGACACGACGCCGGTCTTCTCCTTGCACCGCACGTCCCGCTGGGCGGTGCGGATCTCCTGCGTGGTGGGCGCCTTCGTCGACCAGCGCCGGTCGGTGATCGCGGCGAGCGGGTCGGCGTAGCGGAAACCCTCCTCCGCCATGCAGGCGCTCCAGGAGCGGAAGGCGCGGGTGACCCGCCTGTCGCGCTGGGCGGCGTCGAACGTCGCGAAGATGACCTTGTTGAAGAACGCGGCGTCGGCCTTCTGGGCACCGCCGTACATGCTGGCGCGCGCTTGCTTGAGGCACGCCTTCGCCGCCTCGCGTACGCCCGGCGGAGCCCCGGTGACGCGGGCGAGTGCCTTGACCCCGCGAGCGGCCACGGCCGGCCGGTACGGCGGCGCGTGATAGCCGAACACGTCGGCTACCCGCGACTCGATGACACCGTAGCGACGGCGATGCGGCGGCTCGATCTCGCTCTCGCCGGGACCGGGCAGCGCCTGCCAGGCCAGGCCGCGAGCGTTCATGCAGTCGCGGACGACGACGTCCTCGGCGACATCCAGGGTCATGTCCTCGGCGGGGCTGAAGTTGTAGGCGTCAAAAGGAATGGTGAGTTGCCGCACTTGCGGATCGGGTTCTGGAACGGCGATCTCCTGCGGCCTTTTCGACGGCGTTTCCGTTTCGGTCGGCGAGCAGCCGGATGCCGCTCCGACGAGGAGCACAAGGGCCATGCCCCATCGCCGGATCGGCATGCTCATCTCCTAGATGCGAATTATTGCCGCTGAATTACAACGGCTATCTCAGCGAATCCGTCTTGTTGTCGAAGCCGTTGTTCGTGAGGTCCTTGTCCTCGCTCTCGGCCAGGGCCTTGTAGCCGGACGAGCCGGAACAGTTTGTCCTGGCATAGAACTTGATGTTCCGGTTGTATTCGTTCTGCTGGGAGCTCGCCATGTTCCTGTACTCGGGTGGGAGGTTCCCGCAGACCCCGGGCGAGGGCATGGTGATCCGGAGCGCGAGACCGCGGAAATCGTCGTGTTCGTACAGGCACAGGCGGTTGTTGGCACAGCGGCCCGCGGCGTCGGCGCGACTGTCGATGACTTCGACGGTCAGCTCGTCGGCAGTGGGTTCGATCGGGTCGTCAGTCGCCTGGGCAGCGGGACCGAATCCCGCGAACCCGACGACGCCGAGCGCCAGGGCGCTGATGACGAGAGCTGCTCTTCGCTTCATGTGCATTTCCCTTCCTTGACCTGTCGACAAGGGGGCAATCGCGATGAGGGCAGCGTGGTGCCACCCTCCAGATCAGCTTCTCTGGGCCCCCTTGAGAAGCTGACTGGAAATTTACAGCCAATTCACAGGAATGGTCAATATCGTCATTGCGACTCTGCATTCACACAGCGCTGTTATGCATAGCTGCAAACAGGAAGTATTCCTTATGCGGGCATGGCGAAGGCGCCATTGTGAACACTGTAATCACAAGAGTAACGCGTGCACAAGATGTGTACTGTGTGCGCATCAGTGCACAGTGTAAATACCCGAGGTGGTAGCCGCGCAGCGGTTAGGGAAGCGGGCGGGCGCCGCGGAGGAACTGTTCGACCGCGGTCTCCACGAGTCCGTCGAGGAGCTCCGGAGGGACGAGTTTGCCGTTGATGAGCGCGGCGATGCCCTGGAGGGTCGCGAACAGGACGATCCCGATCCTGGCGGTGTCGCCCTCCTGGAGCTTGCACTCCGCCTGCCCCTGAAGGATCAGTTCGATCATCAGCCCGAACGGGGCCTCGGCCGCCTCGGCGATCTGCTTCGCGTCCGGCCGGTGCTTGCTGGTGTACATCAGCTCAAGCAGCGCGGCGTTGTCGGTGGCGAAGCGGGTGTACGCCGTCATCGTGGCCCGCACGCGGGAGGCGAAGTCCTCGCCCGCGCCCGCCATCGCGGTGCGCAGCGTGGTGTTCAGGCGGGCGAATCCGGCCACCGCGAGCGCGTCGAGCAGCGCCTGGCGGTTCGGGAAGTGCCGGCGCGGGGCGGCGTGGCTGACGCCGATCTCCCTGGCCAGGTCGCGCAGCGCCAGCTGGTCCGCGCCGTGCTCCCGCAGAACGCGTTCGGCCGCGTCGAGCAGTGCGGCGCGCAGGTTTCCGTGGTGGTAAGGGCGCTCCTCGGTCACTTCTGGCACAGGGCCGAGGTTAGCAGATGTCCCCGTTGACAACATTGTTGTCGGTGCCTACTTTGTAGTCCATGACAACATTCTCTGCTTCTGACGTCCCGTCCATGGCCGGACGCACGGTCGTCGTCACCGGCGCGAACAGCGGGATCGGCCGTGCCGCGGCCCACGTGCTCGCCGCCAGGGACGCGCGGGTCGTGCTCGCCGTCCGCGACCCCGCCAAGGGGCGGGCGGCCGCCGCCGGGATGTCCGGCCGCGTCGAGGTCCGGCGGCTCGACCTCGCCGACCTCGCCTCGGTCCGCGCGTTCGCCGAGGACTTCACCGAGCCGGTCGACGTGCTGATCAACAACGCGGGCGTCATGATCCCGCCGTTCTCGCGTACGGCCGACGGGTTCGAGCTCCAGTTCGGGACCAACCACCTGGGGCACTTCGCCCTGACGAACCTGCTGCTGCCGCGGATCAGGGAACGGGTCGTCACCGTCTCGTCCAGCGGGCACCGGATGGGCTCGATCGACTTCGACGACCTCGGCTGGGAGCGCAGGCCGTACCGGGCGATGGGGGCTTACGCGCAGTCCAAGCTCGCCAACCTGCTGTTCACCTCGGAACTCCAGCGGCGGCTCGGCGAGGCCGGCTCAACGGTGATCGCGACCGCCGCGCACCCCGGGGCGTCGGCCACGAACCTGCTGCGGTTCGACGGCCGGAACCGCGTGCGCTATCTCGTGGCGAGGGCGGCGGTCGGCCTGCTCGCGCAGAGCGACGACGACGGCGCCCTCCCGACGCTGTACGCGGCCGTGGCCGACATCCCGGGCAACAGCTACGCGGGCCCGCGCGGCTTCCTGGAGACACGCGGCGCACCCAAGCTGGTCGGCCGCTCGGCGAGAGCGCG
Source organism: Nonomuraea sp. NPDC050540 (assembly GCF_044457485.1). Taxonomy (NCBI): domain Bacteria; kingdom Bacillati; phylum Actinomycetota; class Actinomycetes; order Streptosporangiales; family Streptosporangiaceae; genus Nonomuraea; species Nonomuraea sp. NPDC050540. Next base: position 87,830 of record NZ_JBITHA010000016.1, on the reverse strand, counting down.
GGACGCCGAAGCGGCGCGGCGCCTGTGGGAGGTCTCCGAAGAGCTGACGGAGGTCACCTTTCCCCGGCGCTTTCTCCAAGCGGCCTGAGACGTGCCTACTTCTTGAGCTTGGTCGTGACCAGGGCAGGGTCCGGCGCCTTGATGGACACCTTCTTGCCCCACCCGGTGAAGGTGCTGACGGCGGTGAACGTCTCGTCCTCCAGCCCCGGGAAGCTGACCACGGCCGCGGCCGCGTAGGTGCTGGTCACCTTGGTCACCAGGCCGGACGGGGCGACGTTGATCGTGTACTCGACCGGGGTGCTGTCGCGCCTGGCGAGGATCGTGCTCGCGAACCAGGGCGAGATCTTGTGCAGCTCCTTGAGCGTGACCTTCCCCGTGTACGCGTTGCCGCCGCGCTTGGCCCGCTTGATCAGGGCCGACAGGGTGCCGAACTCGGCGGGGTTGATGACCTGACCGTAGAAGCCGTAGCCGCCGGCCCGCATCAACTGGCTGCCGGTCTTGTACCAGGTCTTGCCCTTGGGCATGTCCTCGGCCCAGTTGCCGCCGCTGAGGTAGAGGTCCTTGCCGAGGCCGATCACGCGCTCCGGCTTGCGCGAGTCGGTCAACTCGATCGTCGGGCTGACGATCCTGCTGGTGATGTCGTGCGCGGCGATGCCCTTCTTGCCGAACCCGAAAACGCCCTTGCGCTTGACCAGGTCGACGCTGCTCCCATCGGCCGACATCATGGTCAGGTCGCTGAAGCGCACCCCCGCGCCGGGCTTCATCAGGCTCTTGAGGACACCGACGGGGTCCTTGGGCGCGGCCTGTGCGGGGAGAGCACCGGCGACCAGCACGCCGGCGGCCGCGACGGCCGCGATCATCTTCTTCATGGGGACGGAGCCTGACAGACCCAGATCACCGGGAGATCACTCGCGTAAGGTCAGAACGTGGATAGTTCGCTCTTCGTCCTCGTCGAGGACCTGCGTGGTGAAGGCGTCGGCAGGGTGCTCGACCGGGTGCTGGGGTACGGCGTGGCCGGGGTCACCGTCGGCGCCGTCCATCACGGTTCCCGCGACGTCACCCCGCACGGGCCGTCCAAGCTGACCCTGCGGCACGACGGCGCCCACTTCGCCCTGCCGGACGACCTGTTCGCCGGGCTGCGCCTGGTACCGCCGACCGGCTACACGGACGCCTTCGACGGCCTGCTCGCGGCCTGCCGTACACGCGGGCTGAAGTTGCACGGACGGGTGGTGTTCCTGCGCAACGGGACGCTCGGCGCCCAGCACCCCGACGTGACCGTGCGCAACTGCTTCGGCGACCGCGGCTACCTGACTGACCTGTGCCCGGCCCACCCCGACGTGCGGCAGTACGCGGTGGCGCTGGCCGGGGCCGTCGCCAGGCTCGGGGTGGACAGCGTCGTCGCCGAGGGGCTGCACTACCGGCCGTTGCGGGCCGAGCGATCGTTCGTGCCGCTGGGGCCGATGGACGCGTACCTGATGGCCCTGTGCTTCTGCGACCACTGCGTGGCACGGGCGTCGGCCCTCGGCATCGACGCCCGCGCGGCGCGCGAGGAGTGCGCGCGGATCGTCGGCGGCGTCCTCGACGGCGACCCGCCCGCCGAGGGCGAGGTGACCCGCGCCGCCCTGAGCGCCTACGCGGGCCCCGACGTCGTCGCCTACGCCCGCGCCCGCGCGGAGACCGTCACCTCGCTGGTCGCCGAGGTGGCGAAGGCGGTGACCTGCGAACTGGTCTTCGTCGACCCGACCGGCGCCGTGAAGGGCTACCGCGACGGCCTCCCCTCACCGGCCCTGGCCGCGCACGACGCCTGGCTGCTCGGCGTCGACCCGGCCGCGCTGGCCGACCTCGTCTCCTCCTTCGCCGTCCTCGCCTACGCCCGCGACGCCGCCCGGGTGGCCGACGACGTGCGCGCCTACCTGCGCTCGGTCGGCAAGCATCGGGAGGTACGCGTGGTGCTGCGCCCGGGCTACCCCGACAACGACTCGGCCGACCGCCTGACCGCCAAGGTGCGCGGCGCCCGCGCGGCCGGCGCCCACGCCGTCGACTTCTACGCCTACGGCCTGGCCAGCCACCGGGTCCTCGACCGCATCCCCCAAGCGCTCTGTGGGAGCGAGGGCGTTCATGTCTGAGCCGAGCATCCAGATCGTCCCCTATGACCCGGCATGGCCCGCACTCGCCGCCACGGCGATGCGCGAACTGCTGGACACGCTGCCCGGCGCGTTCGCGGAGATCGAGCACATCGGCTCGACCGCGGTTCCCGGCCTGGCGGCCAAGCCGATCATCGACCTGATGGCGGCCGCGGAGGATCTCGCGCCGGTCGAACGGCGCGAGTCCGCGCTCACCGGCCTCGGCTACGAGCGGCACTTCAACGGCATGACCGACCGGCTCCTGTATGTGCGCGCGAGCGGCGGCGTCCGCGCGTACAACCTTCACGTGGTCACGCTCGCCTCCTGGCCGACGCGCAACCAGCGCTTCTTCCGCGACTACCTGCGCGAGCACCCTGAGGACGCGGCCCGCTACGCCGAACTCAAGCAGGCGCTCGCCGCCACCGGGATCGATCCGGGCGACTACGCCCGCGCGAAGACGGAGCTTGTCCAGGAGCTGACCGACCGCGCCCGGCGGGAGCGTGGCCTGCCGCCGGTACCCGTCTGGGAGAAGTGAGCTACTCACCCGCCGCTGCGACCAGTCCGGTGATCAGCATGTCGAGGGCCGCCTCGAAGTCCTTCTCGCGGTCGACGTCCGGCACGGCGGCCGGCAGGCGGCTGAAGTGGGGCAACCGGTCCGGGCCGGATTCCGCCGGCCGGCGACGCCGCGCACGTACACTCGCCGATCGGCGAGTAGGGCCTCAACCATGGAAGCTCGCCCTGGTCGTGAAGGGGCAGGTGGACGATGCCTGCTCGACACCCACACCGCAGAACGCCGGCCGGTGGCCGAACGCGTGCTGCGCGACACCCGCGCCCAGGTCGCGCTCATGCGGCCCGGCGCGCAGGTGGACGCCCGGCGCGAGGTGCTCGCGGAAACACTGGAACTGCCGGACGCCAAGCAGCACTTCATCGCCATGGCCAACGGCGCCGACCTCGACCACGCGCCGGACTCCACGCACCCGATGGCCGGCAGATTCCTGCCGGACGTGCCGCTCCACGACGGCCGCGGACTGCTGATCGGGCCGGAGGCGAACACCGATGATCGGGGACGGCATGCCGGGAAGCCCGCAGGTGACGGGCTCGCCGCCGCGCCGGTCCGGCCGGACGGGTACGTGGCATGGGCGAGCTCGTCAGGCGACGTCACCGGCCTGGCGGACGCGCTCGCCTCCTGGTTCGGCCCGCCCACTATCGTCGGACCGTGCACAGACAAGGAGACCGTATGACCACCGCGCTCATCGTCGGCGATCTGCAAGCGGGCATCGTGGACAACTATCCCTTCGCCGCCGGAGTGCTTCCCGTCGTGGAAAAGGTGATTCCCGCGGCCAGAACCGCCGGCATCCCGGTGATCTTCATCCGGTTCGGGCTGCGGGCCTCGGGCCTCGACGTGTCGGCGGGGAACCAGGTGATCAGCGGCCTGCACGGCGCGGGGACGCTGTTCCACGCGGAGTCCCCCGAGACGCACGTGCACCCGCGCATCCAGCCGTCGCCCGGCGAAGCCGTCGTACTCAAGCACCGCGCCAGCGCGTTCGCGGCCACCGATCTCGACCTGATCCTGCGCGCCCAGGGCATCGACTCGCTCGTGCTGACCGGCGTGGCGACCTCGGCGATGGTCGCCGCCACGTTGTACGACGCCGCCGACCGCGACTACCGCCTCACCGTGATCAGCGACGGCTGCGCCGACGGAGAACCGGACGTGCACGACTTCCTGGTCAACCGCGTCTTCCCGGCCAGAGGCGCTGAGGTGCTCACAGGCGAGGAGTGGATCGCCCGCCTGTGACCATGATCGGTCCCGTGACGTCCCGCTGGACGGTCGCCGCGATCATCGCGTGATCGTCCCTGACGAGGACCCGCATCGTCACTCGACCGAGATCATCACCCAGGCCGACGCCCTCCTGCCCGGCCGAGTGCCCTAATACTCCAGTGACATTTCGGGATCATGGTTCGGATCTGCGCTGGTAGTGACTGTGCCGGGCCGTGGCCTGGTGGCGTCGGCGCCAGTGGGACCAGCGCAGAACGTCCGTGATGGAGCGCTTGCGGGATAGCACGAGGGCGGCCGGCAGTCGGCGGATCTCGGGCAGGGTCAGCGGAATATGGTCGTGATCGCTGGGTGGCTGAGCGGCGGCGATCGCGGTCAGCAGGGCCAGGGCGAGCATGGCCACCGGCTGCCGGGTGGGCGCGTAGCAGCGGTAGAACGCCGCCTCGCCGGTGGTCAGGTTGCGTCTGATCAGCAGCTACCGGTACCCGTCGGGCTCGTCCTGGTCGATACGTGCCCGGGCCCAGGCGTACCAGCGTGGGCCCTTGGCGCCCTGACCGGCGCGGTGGCGGTGCCGGTGCCGGTCGGTCACGTGTGTGGCGACCTCGGCCGCGCTCACCTGGACGCCGTCGAGGTCGACTCGCCGGTTGCCCGCGATCGCCGGTACGTATCCCATCCGGCGCTCTTGCAGGACGGCGCGCAGGCGCGGGTCTTGGCCGTAGACCTCATCGCCGCTCACCCAGCGGGCGAGTACGCCGGCGTTGAGGGCAGCCGGCACCATGGCGGTGGCCAGGGCGGGCTTGGTGGCGAAGGCGATCTCGCCGGGAACGCCGGCCGCCTGGCACCGCTCTGGGGCGGCCGGCCAGGTGTGGGCGGGAAGGTAGAGCCGCCGATCCAGCAGCGCCCGCCCGGCCGGGGTGGCGTAGGCGAGGAACACCCCGATCTGACAGGTTTCGATCCGGCCCGCGGTGCCGCTGTATTGCCGCTGCACTCCGGCCGAACCCGTGCCCTTCTTGACGAAGCCGGTCTCATCCACGATCAGCACGCCGTCCGGGCCGAGCCGGTCGACAACGAAGCCCCCAACGTCATCGCGGATGGCGTCGGCATCCCAGCGGGCGCCACGATCTGGACGAAGTCCTGCATCATGGTGAGACCGCCATCGCGCTCGCCGAGCAGACCCAGTCGACCGGATACATCGGCCGGAAACTCCAGAACCTCCAGCAACAACTCGGGGCCCACGCCGCCGACCACCGCGTGGCGCAGTTCGCCGAGCGCATCGCCCGGCTCCCCGATTGGGCCTGACCTTGAGAGGAAGCGCAGTGCGGATCGCGACAGAGCAGGGCCGGATCTTCCGCGAAGCTTGGATCGCCGGGGTTCACCGGCACTTCCCGGGTGAGCCGAAACCCGGCTACGTCACCCCGTGGAACGACACACCGGAATGGGAGCGCCAGGCCGCCGCCGCGGTGTTCGGGCAGGTGCGGGACTTCATCGAGATCAGCGGCGGCACGACGTCACGCCTGACCCGTGCGCAGAAGGGCCGCTTCGTCGCCCTGTGCTGGATCGCCCAGATCTACAAGCACATCGACGAGCCCAAACCGTCCTACGTGGCCGACTGGGAAGAACTGCCCGCGTGGCAGCGGGAAACCGACGCCGACGTCTTCGAGCGCATCGAGCAGGAGCACTAGGGTCTCCTCGCTTCAGGCACCCGGCCCCACCTGGGCTTGCCCTTCGGCAGAACGCCCGAGCGGAGCGAGGACCATGCCCTTGTGGGGGTGTGGGGGGGCGCTGAGCCCCCCACGTGTCGCAGCCCGGAGCCTCCCCCAGCGCGAAGCGCCCTCTGAGAGGAGCGGAGGCCCGAGCTAGTCGGGGCGGGGGGCCGGGTCGGCCGTTACCGCGCGGAGCAGTGGCCTGCTCAACGCTCCCGCCCCGATCACTCCTCCGAAGCCCAAGCCCACACACAGGGCCAGCGTGATCAGGCCGTTCACGCTCACCGCGCCCAGCATGAACGGCATCGCGCAGAACGCGCCCACCGCGATCGCGCCGCCGCCCATCACCGTCAGCGGGATCAACGTCTCCGCCCGCCGTGCCTTGTCTAGGACCGACAGCGGCGTCCCGGCCAGCCGCAGCAGCGCGTACGTCTGCCGACGGTCCAGCACCGACGACGCGGCCGTGATGCCCGAGCTGGCGATCGCCACCAGGAACGACACCGACAACACCACCACCGTCCCGGCGCCCACGTCGGCGAGCAGTTGCATGCCGAACCGCTGGTCGTCGGCCTCGGTGGTCGGTGTCCTGCCGGGGGTCAGGCCGTCCAGGGCCGTTCTGGCCCGGTCGACGACCGCGGCGTCCGCGGTGGAGCCGAGGGCGGCTACGACGACCTTCTTCTCGGCCTTCACCGTGGCGGTCACCCCTGCCTTCGACAGCCGTTCCTTCGCCTGGGTCACCGCGTCCTGCGCCGACCCCGACAACACGGTGACACGCAGTTGCGCGGGCCCCGGGTCGGACGAGAAGGCCGACGGGCTCAGCAGCCCCAGGAAGCCCGCCACGAACCCGGTCAGCGCCACCCCGCTGACCGTGCGCCAGGCCGAGCGCGGGTCGTCCACGAGCCGCCGCCCGGCCAGCAGCCGCGCGGGACGGCGGGCGGATCCGGCCGTGATCCGGCCGATCAGCGCCACCACCCATGGCCCGACCAGGTTGATGCAGAGGAACGCCAGCCCGATCACCGCCGCGATCACGCTCACACTGGTGCTCCGGCTCAGCAGGGGAACGACCGCCAGCACCGCGATCAACGCCAGCACGCGGAAGAACCGCAGCCCCGGCGGGGTCTCCCGCTTGGCCACCCCCAGCGGGCTGACGACGACCCGGCGCAGTCCCGCCACCGCCGACAGGCCGACGAGCAGCGGCACCGCCACCAGCGTCGCGGCCAGGACGAGGGGGCTTGGCCACAGGTCGGACAGGTACCAGACGCCGCCGCCGATCTGAATGCGCGAGAGCAGGGGTACGGCCACGCCGTACAGGATGGCGCCCGTCAGCGCACCGGCGAAGGCGACGATGACCGCCTCGGCCACGGTCATGGCGGCGACCTGCCCGGGAGTGGCGCCGATGAGCCGGAGCGAGGCGAGGCGCTGGTCCCGGCGGGCGACCGTGAGCCGGGCCGCCGCGCCCCCGAACACGAGCAGCGGCACGATCATGAGCACGGTCGCGATCAGCGCCAGGACCTGGTACGCCTCGGCCTCCTCCGACGCCGCCCCCGCGAAGGAAGCGATCTTGGTGGGCGGCGAGCCCACGATCCAGTCGTCGCTGCGCGGCGCGGTCATGGCGGCGGCGTCGGGACGGTGCCCGATGACGGCGACCAGTTCACCGGGATGAACGAGCCCCTCGTCGCCGATCTGCCCCGCGACCTTGGGATAGCGACCTGCCAACTGGTCGGCGGGCAGTTCCTTGGTCAGGGCGGCCAGCGCGGGCGACAGCCACACCTCCCCAGGCGCGGGAAACCGCGGCAACCCAGGCGGCACAGGCGCCACTCCGGCGGGCGCCACTCCGGCAGCCGCCTTTTCGGGGGTCAGCGCGGCCAGGTCGACGACGGTGATCTGCCGGTCGCGGACGAAGTCGTGGCGCTGGGCCTCGATCGCCACCGCCCCGGTCTGGGCGGCGACGGGATTGCGCCAGGCGCCGCGGTCGGCGCGGGCGTCGAAGGCGAAGTTGGCGGAGACCGCGAACAGCAGCAGCGCGGTGGAGATGGCCACGGCGCCGAAGGTCAGCCAGGTGCCGAGCATGCCGCGGCGGCCCCCGCCACGCAGCAGCCGCCAGCTCAGCGCGAGTGTGGTCTTCATCCGTGCGCTCCCCGGAGTGCCAGGATGTGGCCGTCGCGGACCTCGACCGTGCGGTCGCAGGCGGCGGCCACGTTGGGGTCGTGGGTGACGACGATGAGCGAGGCGTCGTTGTGCTTGGTGGCCTGGACGAGCAGCCGCATGGTGTCGTGGCCGGTGTTCTGGTCGAGCGCGCCGGTGGGCTCGTCGGCGAAGACGACGGCCGGCTTGGTGACCAGCGCGCGGGCGATCGCGACGCGCTGGGCCTGGCCGCCGGACAGTTCGCCGGGCCGCCGGGTCTCCATGCCCTGCAGGCCGAGGGGGGCGAACCATTCGCGGGCCTGCCGTACGGCCTGGAGGCGGGTGACGCCGCCGAGCATGAGCGGGAGCGCGACGTTCTCCTCGGCCGGCAGTTCGGGCAGAAGCTGCCCGAACTGGAAGACGAACCCGAAGCGGGTACGGCGCAGCGCGCTGCGCTGTCGTTCGCCCATGGCGTCGATGCGCTGGCCGAGCAGGTGCACCTCGCCGGAGTCCGGTTTCATGATCCCGGCCAGGCAGTGGAGCAGGGTCGACTTGCCGGAGCCGCTCGGCCCCATGATCGCCACAGCCTCGCCGGCCCGTACCGCTATGTCCACGCCGCCCAGCGCGACCGTCTGGCCGAATCGCTTGGCCAGCGCCCTTCCTGCAAGCACCTCGTTCATGGGGAAAAGCTTCTCGATCAACAGGGGTGCGGCGGATCGGCCGAGCGTCCGGTTGCCCCTCGGCCGAACGGCTGATTCTAGAGTTGGGGCCGTGACTATTCGCGTACTCATCGCCGACGACCAGGAGCTCGTGCGCACGGGCTTCAAGATGATCCTCGACGCCCAGCCGGACATGGACGTGGTGGCGGCGGTGGCCGACGGGGCCGACGCGGTCGCCGAGGCCAGGCGGCTGCGTCCCGACGTGTGCCTGCTCGACATCCGCATGCCGAAGCTGGACGGGCTGGAGGTGACCAGGGCGCTGGCGGGCCCCGGGGTGGAGAACCCGATGCGCGTGGTGATCGTCACCACGTTCGACCTGGACGAGTACGTCTACGGCGCGCTGCGCGCGGGCGCGACCGGTTTCCTGTTGAAGGACAGCGGTCCGACGCTGCTCATCGAGGCCATCAGGGCGGCGGCGACGGGCGACGCCCTGGTGTCGCCGTCGGTGACGGTCCGGCTGCTGCAGCACCTGGCCCAGCCCAAGCGGAGCACCGCGCAGCCCGAGGAGGCGCTGACCGAGCGCGAACTCGACGTGGTACGCCTGGTGGCCAGGGGCAGGACGAACCAGGAGGTGGCCGGTGAGCTGTTCGTCTCACTGTCCACGGTAAAGACGCATCTCGGGAGCATCCAGTCGAAACTCGGTGCCCGGAACCGGGTGGAGATCGCCGCATGGGCGTGGGAATCCGGTGTGGTGAGCTGATTAATTCCGGGGCCCGCGGGATACAAGTTAGGGGAGAACCCAGCGCATGGCCCGGGGGGAGAACTACGTGCGGGCTGTCCAGACACCACCCACAGGGGCTGCCTCCGCCGTCTACCTGACGCTCGTCATCCAGGTCCTTTCCCTCGGGGCCCTGGTCGTCTTCGAGCAGGTCCGCGGCCGCAGCCTCGCCGGGCAGATCGCCGCGCTCGGCGGCGAGGCCCGGGGCTCGCAGGCCGTGGTCGGCGCGGTCACCGTCTTCGCCGTCCTGATGATGTTGCTGGTCGGCACCACCGTCGCCGCCGCCATCGCCTACCTGACCTGGCTGATCCGCGCCAGGCAGGTCAACGTCCCCACCGCGCCCGCGGCTCCCGTCCTGGCCGCGTGGCTGGTGCCCGGCGTCAACCTGGTCGCCCCGTTCGTCCTGGCCGACGAGGTGTGGCGGGGCGCCCGCCCGCCCTTCGACCGGCGCGGGCGCTGGCTGGGGCTGCTGACGGCCTGGTGGGTGTCGTGCCTGGGCGCGGTGTTCCTGGTGGCCGCCCGGCTGCTGGACACCAGCGTGGGCGAGCTGACCGGGCTGGGGCTGACGGAGCTCGCCGTGACGCTGCTGGCCGCGGTGCTGTGCGCGTGGACCGTGCGCGACGTCACCGCCATCCAGCGTTCCCTGCACGACAGCCCGCAGGTACGCCGCCTGCCGCTGGCACGTCCCCGCCCCGCCCGCCACGCCGCCTCCGACGTGGCCTCCTGAAAGACGTGGCCTCCTGAAATCTCATAAAGCGGGTCAGACGGCGATCTGGGTCGGGCCGGAGCTGCCCTGGCTGGCGTGCCAGAGTTTGCGGGGCGGGTTGGCGGTGATGGCCGGGCCCAGGTCGGAGTAGGGCGACAGGAGGAAGCCGTTGGCGTACTCGATCCGCCGCCCGCCCACGTTCTCGCGTTCCTCCGGCGTCTGGGCCAGCAGCGCCCTGACCGCGTCGACGCCCTGTGCGCGCCACAGGCGGTCCAGGTCGACGAGGTCCCAGCAGTCCACGGCCCGCATGGAGATCGCCCGCGGCCCGGTGCGCCTGATCACGCCGCGGGCCACCATCAGCCATGACCCGAACACCGTCGCCGCGCACCGCCCCTGCACCGACTCGAAGAACGTCAGGTCCACCGGCCCGGTCGAGTCGTCGAGCGTGGCGAAGATGACCCGCTGGCCGGAGCGTACGGCCGGCGTCTGGGTGGCCACCTTGACCCCCGCCACCAGCACCTCGGCGCCGTTGCGCTGGTCGAGCAGGTCCTGGGAGCGCACCACGCCGATCAGGTCGAGCAGTTCGTCGTGGAAGCGGATCACGTGCCTGCTCACGTCGATGCCGAGGATCTCCAGCTCGGCCTCGACCATCTCGCTCTCGGTCATCTCGGGCAGTTCGCCGGGCGCGATGTGCTCGGTGAACCCCAGCGGCAGTTGCACCGCGCTTCCGGCTTCCGGCTGGTCCGGTGGCGCGGAATCAGGTATGCCGGAAGGCAGGCCCCCCGGCAGACGATGGCCGCCCGGTGAGCCCGGTGGGGTCGCGGCTCCGTTCTGCCGGGGGGCTGTTCTGGGGGTGTATCCGCGACGCCGCCGCGGCGCGGTGGTCGCGCCGGACGTGGAGGCACGCTCCAGCACGCCGGTCTGGGCGATCAGGTCGCGCCTGGTCAGCTCGCCCGCGCGCCAGCGCTCGCCGCCGGGGTGCAGGTCGTGCAGGGCGTCGAGGCCGCCCACCTGCACGATCCGCTCCATGGTCGGCCGCGCGGGCCGCGCCCGGTCCCAGAAGTCGGCCATCGAGGTGTACGGCTGGCCCGCCACCATCCGCTCCACCTCGGCCTCGCTCACCCCCTTGACGGCGGAGAACGGCACGCGCAGCGCGTACCCCTTGCCGATCTCGGAGATCTTGAACTCACGCCGCCGGTAGTCGCCCAGGTCGGCCGGTTTGACCCGGACCTTCAGGCGTTCGACCTGCCAGTCCTTGCCGGACTTGTTGATGTCGAGCGGCAGGATGGCCACCCCGCACTGGCGGGCCTCGTCGATGATGACCCGCTGCGGGTACATGCCGGGCTCGTGGGTGAGCACCCCGGCGAAGAAGGCGGCCGCGTGGTGCCGCTTGAGCCAGGCCGACTGGTAGGTGGGCAGCGCGAAGGCGGCGGCGTGCGCCTTGCAGAAGCCGAAGGCGCCGAACGCGTCGAGCACCTTCCACGCCTTCTCCACCTCCTCGTCGGAGAAGCCTCGCGACTTGGCCAGCGGGACGAAGTGGCCGCGCACCTTCAGCCGCCCCGCCTCGGTGGCGAGCGTGCGCCGCATGCTCTCGGCGAAGTGCAGGTCCTTCCCCGTCATCACCGAAATGATCTTGAGTACCTGCTCGTGGAAGACGACCACGCCGTGCGTCTCCTTGAGCGCCTCCCGCAGTTTCTCGTGCGGATAGTACGGCTGCCGCCACCCGTGCCTGGCCTCCAGGTACGGCGTGACCATGTCGGAGTTGACCGGCCCCGGCCGGAACAGCGAGATGTCCACGATCAGGTCGTGCATCGTGCGCGGTTCGAGCTTGGCGACGAGCTCGCGCTGCCCCGGCGACTCGATCTGGAAGCACCCCAGGGTACGGCTCGCGCAGATCATGTCGTAGGTGGCCGCGTCGTCGTGGGGAACGGCGTCCAGGTCGACGTCGGCGTCGTCCACCCGCTTGATCTCGCCGAGCGTGTAGGCCATGGCCGACTGCATGCGTACGCCGAGGACGTCGAGCTTGAGCAGCCCCGCCTCCTCGACGTCGTCCTTGTCGAACTGCGACATGGGGAAGTCCAGGAAGCTGCGCTCGACCGGTGTCACGTCCTTGAGCCCGGCGTTGCCGATCAGCACGCCGCAGGGGTGCAGCGCGATGTGCCTGGGCAGGCCGTCGAGCTTCTCGGCCAGCCGGAAGACCCGGTCGAGCCCGGCCTCGCCGAGGCGGCTGTCGCGCAGTTCCGGCAGGTCGCTGAGGGAGGCGGTGATCTGGCGGGCGCGGATGTGCGGGAAGGCCTTGGCGATGGCGTCGATCTCGTGGGGCGGCAGGCCCATGGCTCCGGCCACGTCGCGGATGGCGCTGCGGGCCCGGTAGGTCTCCATCATGGACACGCAGGCGACGCGGGCCTCGCCGTACTCCTCGAAGATGGCCTTGTAGCAGTCGAGGCGGCGGGCGGACTCGACGTCGATGTCGATGTCGGGCAGCCCGATGCGGCCGTGGGACAGGAAGCGTTCCATGAGCAGGCCGTGTTCGAGCGGGTTCACCTCGCCGATGCCGATGAGGTAGTTGACCAGGCTGCCCGCTCCGGAGCCCCGGATGGCACACCTGATGTCCATTTTTCGAATCATGTCGGTGATACCGACCACTGCCACGAAATATCCGGACAGACGCTTGCTTTCGATGATCGCCAGTTCCTCGTCCAGCCGTTCTCTGGCGTCGCGCGAGCCCTCCAGCCCGCGGGCGTGCAGGCCGTCCTCCACCCGGTGGCGCAGCAGCGGCACCGGGTCGCCGCCGATCTCGGGCAGGTGCAGGTTCGGCGGCTCGCTCCGCAGCGCCAGCATCGACTCGGGCTCCACCGCGCAGGCCTCGGCGAGCTGCCGCGTGGTCAGCAGCAGCCGCCCGGCCCGCTCGCGGTCGGCGCCGGTGACCTTCAGCGCCACCTGCCACATCTCCTTGGTGCTCTTGAGATAGGCGTGCGAGGTGGGCCGGTCCAGGTGCCGGGGGTGCAGCGGGACGAGCTGCCTGGCCGCGTCGAGGACGTCGCCGACCTGGTGGTCGGCGGGGTCGAGGTAGCGCACCGCGTTGGTCAGCACCGCGGGTACGCCGAGCGACTCGGCCAGGGCCAGCATGCGCACGGCGGTGCCGGAGTCGCGGTAGCCGTACTGGTCGACCAGCTCGATCGCGATCCCGGAGACCATGGAGCGCCACAGGTTGAGCAGCACCCTGGCGTGCTCGTCGCGGCGCTCGGCGACCGCCCTGCCCACGTCGGAACGCGGGCCGAGCAGCACGACGAGCCGGTCGTCGGCGCCGAGTTCGGCCAGCAGTTCGCGGGTGATCCACGGGTCGCCGCGCTCGCCCATGTGGTGAGCGGCGGTGACCAGCCTGGCCAGCCTCGGCCAGCCGCCCTTGCGGGCCAGCACGGTGACACGATCCTCCGCCATGGGCCCGGTCTTCGGCCGCCCACCGGAAAGGCCACCACGGGAAGGGCCACCACCCGAAAAACCACCCGAAAAGCTACTAGGCAGGCCGCCGCCCCGCGAGCCGCCTTGGGAGCCGCCCCTTGAGCCGCCTCGGGAAGAGCCGCTGCCGGCGAACCCGGAGAGATCATCGCTCAAGGAGGCCGGGGGGGCGTCCCAGAAGGACAGGTCGGGACCCGGCGCGCCCGCGTAGATGTCCGGCCGCAGCGCCAGGTTCACCCCGAACACCGCGCGCAGCCCGGCGTCGGCGCAGGCCTGGGCGTGCTTGACCGCGCCGTAGAGACCGTCGCGGTCGGTCAGGGCGAGGACGTCCATCCCGTGCTCGGCCGCGCGGACGGCCAGCTGCCGCGGGAAGGCGGTGCCGTAGCGCATCGAGTAGGCGGAGCTGACGCTGAGGTGCGGGAACGGGCGCGCCATCAATCCCACGCCCGCAGCAGCAGCCAGCCACCGCTGGCGGTGTCGAAACGGAGCTCGTAGGAGCCGGTCTCGCGGCCGGGGCTGGCCTCGACCCGCCAGAACTGCCGTTCGCCCGGGTCCCCCTCGCCGGTCTTCCACCACTCCCGGGCCACGACCCAGTGGTCGAGGACGCGCCGGACGAGGTAGAGGCGGTCACGCCAGACGAATTGGGTGGGTTGCCCGTCACGGGTCCACACCTCGATCGGATCGCCATAGAGTCTGCTCAAGACGCTTCTTCTCCCCGCGGCTCTGGTCCTTCGGTGAGCCACCCGGGGGAAGACGGGTGCTTCTAATACTCGAACATACGTTCTCACGCCCCGAAGTGCAAGTCGCCCGCCTGCCGTATGAGCGGGTTCGCGCCGATCGAGTTGCGGATGCTGAACGTCACGCTGCCGGCCCGGTAGCGGTCGTCCGAGCTCTCCACCGGCCGGCCCTCCTGCGTGGTGGTGATCCGGCGCTGGCGCAGGAGAGGGCTGCCGCGCCGTACACCCAGAAGGCGGGCGTCCTGCGCGCCCGCGGCCACGGCGTCGATGAGGTGCTCGCCATAGGCGAAGACCAGCCCGGTGGAGTCGTAGAGCGCCTGCGTGATCGAGCCGCAGTCGCGCGGGATGGCCTCGACGGCGGCGGCGATCCAGCCCGCGTAGACGGTGCGCTCGACGAGGACGGGCTCGGTCTCGAGCGTACGCAGGCGCAGGACCTCCAGGACCTCCTCGGAGCCCAGCCGGGCCGCCTCCGCGGGACCCGCCGCCCGGCGGCGCTGCTGGAGCACCTGGCCGCCGAAGCTATAGCCGTTGGATTTGGCCCACTGGGCAAAGCTGTGCAATTCCGCGAAACTCTGACTGCGTGAGTTGCCGAGGACAATGCGGCGCGCTCCCTGACGGCTGCCGACCAGCCCTTCCGCCACCAGTACGGCCAGCGCCTGCCGCACCGTGCCGCGGGCGGCGGAGTAGCGCGCAGCCAGCTCGGCATCGGTCGGCAACGTGGACCCCACGGGGTGCGCACCTCGAAGAATGTCATCGCGCAGCTCAGCGGCGATTCGTTCATAGCGCGCGACCATTCTCGACCCTTCCCGTTCACGAAAGAGCAATCTTTATCCGACTTACTAGGGGCTGGCCTTGTTTGTACAAGTTCCCCTAGGTTCGTTCTACACCCCCAGAGTGGAGGCGACGTGTTCACTCCTCGCGCCAGCGTGGCAGGCGTCATAGCAGCCCTAACCGTAGCCACCGCCGCCTGCGGCGCGGCACCCGGCACGCAGACCGCCGAGCCGTCGAAGGGCGGGGTGGACGCCAAGACGGCCACCTCCGCCGCCGACTTCGGTGGTTTCGACAAGCTCGTGGAAGCGGCCAAGAAGGAGGGCAACCTCCACGTGATCGCGCTTCCCCCGGACTGGGCCAACTATGGCGAGATCATCAAGACTTTCGAGGCCAAGTACGGCATCAAGATCGAGAGCGAGGACCCGGACGCGGCCAGCGCGGACGAGATCAACGCGGTCAAGACCCGCAAGGGCCAGGACCGCGCGCCCGACGTGCTCGACCTCGGCCAGTCCTTCGCGATCAGCGGCGCCAAGGAGGGGCTGTTCGCGCCCTACAAGGTGCAGTCCTTCGACAAGATCCCCGAAGGCCAGAAGGAGGCCACCGGCCTCTGGACCAACGACTACGGCGGCTACGTCTCCATCGGCTGCGACGCCAAGAAGATCCCGAACTGCCCCACGAGCTTCAAGGACCTGCTCAAGCCCGAGTACAAGGGCAAGGTCGCGATGAACGGCAACCCGACCAAGTCCGGTTCCGCCTTCGCCGGCGTCTACGCCGCGGCCATCTCCAACGGCGGCTCCTTCGACGACATCCAGCCCGGCATCGAGTTCTTCAAGCAGCTCAAGGCCGCCGGCAACTACAACCCGGTCGAGACCACGCCGGCGACCATCGAGAAGGGCGAGACCCAGATCAGCATCGACTGGGACTACAACAACGCCGCCTACGCGCCGCAGCTGGCCCCCAAGGGCCTCGACTGGAAGGTCAACGTGCCGAGCGACGGCAAGTACTTCCAGATGTACGCCCAGGCCATCAACAAGGACGCCCCGCACCCGGCCGCCGCGCGCCTGTGGCAGGAGTACCTCTACAGCGCCGAGGGCCAGAACCTCTACCTCAAGGGCTTCGCCCGCCCGGTCCTGCTGCCCGTCATGACCACCGACGGCAGCGTCGACAAGGCCGCCGCCGAGAAGCTGCCGCAGGTCGACGGCACGCCCACGTTCCCCACCCCCGAGCAGGTGGACGCGGCCAAGGCGAAGCTCGCCGAAGGCTGGGACGCCGCGATCTCCGGATGAGGAAGTCCCGGGGCTGGCTGGGCGCGCTGCCGCTGTTCGCCGTCTACGCGCTCGTCTTCGGCGTCCCGGCCGTCGCCCTGCTGGCCGGGGCGTTCACCTCGCGGGGTGAGCCCACGCTCGACAACATGCGGCTGAGCCTGCAGGGCGGCAACCTGACCGCGATCGCCGGCAGCGTCCAGGTGTCGGCGGTCGTGGCGGTGGCCGGGGCCGTGCTGGGCACGTTCCTGGCCTACGCCGTCGTCACCTCCGGGTCGGGCGCGCTGCGCTCGGCCGTGCTGACGGCCTCCGGCGTGCTGGCCAACTTCGGCGGGGTGCCGCTGGCGTTCTTCTGGGTGGCCACGCTCGGCAACTCGGGGATCGTCAGCGGCCTGTTCGGGCTGCCCTCCGGCGTGCTGTTCACGTTCTGGGGGCTGGTCATCGTCTACCTGTACTTCTCGGTGCCGATGATGGTGCTCGTGATGGCGCCCGCGCTGGACGGGCTGAAGCCCCAGTGGCGGGAGGCGGCCGCCAACAACGGCGCCACCTCCTGGCACTACTGGCGCTACGTCGCCCTGCCCGTGCTCACCCCGGCCCTGCTCGGCGGCGTCGTGCTGCTGTTCGGCATGGCGTTCTCCGCCTACGCCACGGCCGCGGCCATGGGCGCCGGGACCGTCGTCCCGCTGGTCACCCTCAAGATCGCCAACGCGCTGACCAGCGACGTGCTGATCGGCCAGGAGAACGTCGCGCTCGCGCTCAGCCTCGACATGATCGTGGTGGCCGGGCTCGTGATGGCGGTCTACCTGCCGCTGCAGAAGAGGAGCACCCGATGGCTGCAGTGACGGGCCTGGAGAAGGTCCGCGCCACGCAGCGGGGAGGCCGCTGGCGGTGGGCCGTGTTCCTGCCGGCCGCCCTGTACTTCCTGGTGCCGCTCGGCGCCTCGCTCTGGTACACGGTCTACAACGCCGGCACCGGCTTCTCCCTCGCGCCGTATGCCGAACTGCTGACCGCCGAGGGCTTCGCCCAGTCGCTGCTGCTGTCGCTGAGCCTGGCCGTCGCGACGATCGTGCTGGTCCTGCTGCTCACGCTGCCGGCGATGCTGGCCGTACGGCTGGCCGCCCCGCGCCTGCGCCCCGTGATGGAAGTGCTGTGCACGCTGCCCCTCGTCGTGCCCCCGATCACGTTCGTCGTCGGGATCGGCAGGTCGCTGGCGGTGGGCGGCGAGGTGCTCGCCCCGACCCCGTTCTGGGCCACGCTCATCGCGATCCAGAACCCGGGCTTCCCCATGGTGCTCGTGCTCGCGTACGTGGTGCTGGTGCTGCCGTTCGTCTACCGCTCCCTCGACGCGGGCCTGCGCACCATGGACGTGCGCACGCTGGTCGAGGCGGCGCGCAACCTCGGCGCCTCGTGGCCGTACGTGATGTTCCGGGTGATCATCCCCAATCTGCGCTCGGCCATCGCCAGCGCCTCGTTCCTGACGCTGGCCCTGGTGCTGGGCGAGTTCACCGTGGCCAGGCTGCTCGGCTACCAGCCGTTCGCGGTCTGGATCGTGACGATCTCCGGCTCCAGGGGCCAGATGTCGGTCGCGGTCTCGATCCTCAGCCTGCTGCTCATCTGGCTGCTGCTGCTCGTGGTCTCCAGCGTTTTCGGTAAGGAGAAGAAGCAATGACGGCCCAGGTCGAGTTTCGGGCTCTTCGCAGGGTGTTCGGCAAGACGGTCGCGCTCGACGGCCTGGACCTGACCATCGAGCCGGGCGAGCTCGTCGCCCTGCTCGGCCCGTCGGGCTGCGGAAAGACGACGGCGCTGCGCTGCGTGGCCGGGTTCGAGCGTCCCGACTCGGGAGCCGTGCTCGTGGACGGCAAGGACATCACCGCCGTCCCCGCCAACAAGCGTGACGCGGGCATGGTCTTCCAGTCCTACTCGCTCTTCCCGAACCTCAACGCCGCCGACAACGTCTCCTTCGGCCTGCGGGTGCGCAAGGCTCCGGCCGCGCAGCGCCGGGCGAAGGCGCTGGAACTGCTGGAGCTGGTCGGCCTGCCCTCCCACGCCGGCCGCTACCCGCACCAGCTCTCCGGCGGCCAGCAGCAGCGGGTGGCGCTCGCCCGCGCGCTGGCCCTGGAACCGCGCGTCCTGCTGCTCGACGAGCCGCTGTCGGCGCTCGACGCCAAGGTCCGCGTCAACCTGCGCGAGGAGATCCGCCGCCTGCAGCTCGACCTCGGTATCACCACCATCTTCGTCACCCACGACCAGGAGGAGGCGCTGTCGATCGCCGACCGGGTCGCGGTGCTGCGGGACGGCCGCCTGGAGCAGTGCGGCGCCCCCGCCGAGGTCTACGACCGGCCCGCCACCCCGTTCGTGGCCGAGTTCGTCGGCACGATGAACCACCTGGCCGGGCGGGTGTCCGGCGACCAGGTGACGGTGCTCGGCCAGCTCCTGCCCGTGGACGGCGAGGTGCCCGAGGACCCGTCCGTGGACGTGCTCATCCGGCCGGAAGCCGTCCAGGTCACCCCCGCGGCGGACGGCAGGGCCGAGATCCTCGCCGCCTCCTTCCGCGGCGCCTCGGTCCGGCTCAGGGTGGCCCTGGAAGGGGGTGAGGTGCTCGCCGACGTACCAGGTCACGAGGCGGTACGGCTGGCGGCCGGCACTAAGGTGACCGTACGCCTGGTCGAACGACCGGTCCTGGTGGCCACCCGCACGGTCACGGTCCCCGCCCCCGTCACGGAAACAGCAGATGCCGTCTGATCTCCCCGCCGCCGTCCTGTTCGACATGGACGGCACCCTGGTCGACACCGAGGGCCTGTGGTGGCAGGCCACCGCCGACGTCGCCGAGTCGCTCGGCCACGGCGGCCTCGGCCCCGATGACGTCCCCCACGTCCTCGGGCGCTCGGTCGAGGACACCGCCGCCCACCTGGCGCCCGCCGACGCGGGGGCGGTGGCGGTCCGCCTCACCGACGCCTTCGCCGAGCGCATCGCCGGTGGCATCGACCTCATCCCCGGCGCCCTTGACCTGTTGCGCGAGCTGACGGCCGCCGGGGTGCCCACGGCGCTGGTGACCGCCTCGCCGCGCAGCATCGTCGAGCGGGTGCTGCCCAACCTCGACGGGCACCGCTTCGATCTGGTGATCACGGCGGAGGACAGTTCGCGGGGCAAGCCGTACCCGGATCCCTATCTGAAGGCGGCGCGGCTGCTGGGGGTACGGCCGCAGGAGTGCGTCGCCGTGGAGGACAGTCCGACCGGCATCGCCGCGGCCACCTCGGCCGGATGCCGGGTCGTGGTGGTCGATCCTGCGCACGGCCTGCCCGAACTCCACTCCATGTCGGTAAGCTAACCCGCCGTGAGCGGTGAAACCTCCCACATCGGGCGCTACAAACTGATCAGTGTGCTGGGCCGCGGCGGGATGGGCACGGTTCACCTGGCCGAGGACCCCGCCGGCGCGCGGGTCGCGGTCAAGGTGATCAACCCCGAGTTCAGCCAGCACGAGCAGTTTCGCATGCGCTTTCGCCGGGAGGCGGACGCGGCGCAGCGGGTGCGGCGGTTCTGCACGGCCGCGGTGCTGGACGCCGCTCTCGACGGCAACCAGCTCTACGTCGTCACCGAGTACGTGCCGGGACCCAACCTGGAGGAGGCGGTCAAGCAGTCGGGACCGCTGACCGGCTCCAGCCTCGACGCGCTGGCGGTCAGCGTGGCCACCGCGCTCACCGCCATCCACGGCGCCGGGGTCGTGCACCGTGACCTGAAGCCGTCGAACGTGCTGCTGTCGCCGGTCGGCCCGAGGGTGATCGACTTCGGCATCGCGCGGGCGCTGGACGAGCTGGGCGGCGTGACCGGCACCGGCGAGATCATCGGCACGCCCCGCTACATGGCGCCCGAGGTGCTGCGGGGCGAGCCGGTCTCGCCCGCCTGCGACGTGTTCTCCTGGGGCTGCCTGATCGCCTTCGCGGCCAGCGGGCGCGCGCCGTTCGGCGGCGACTCGCTGCCCTCGATGATCTATTCGGTGCTCAGCACCGAGCCCGACCTCGGCGGCGTGGAGCCGGGGCTGCGCCCGCTGGTCGTGGCGGCGCTGCAGAAGGATCCGGCGATGCGCCCGACCGCGCAGCAACTGCTCGACCACCTGGTGGGCAGGCAGGCCGCGCCCGAGCAGGCCGCGCACACCGTGCAGGTGGCCTGGCAGCGGGCGACCACCCCGATCACCACGGCGCAGCCCGCTCCGCCGGGCGGCGGCGCGCGGCGCGTCAAGCTGATCGCGGGCTTCACGGCCGGGGCGGTGCTGATCGCAGGCGGCGTCGTGGCGGCGCTGATGCTGTCGCAGGGCTCGCCGCCGACTCACCTGGGCCGTCTCTACCAGGAGGACTTCACGACCTCCTCCGGCGGCTGGGACGGCACCTACGACGCCGACGACGAGGCCAGCTTCGGCTACAAGACCGACGGCACCTACGGCCTCGACGTCGAGCCGAGCTACGAGCAGCGCTGGGCCAAGGCTCCGGCGCCCTTCGCCAACGCCTCGCCCACGCCCTCCCCCAGCGCCACCCCGACCCCGCTCATGCCCGACTCCGTGCTGATCAGCGTGACGGCGCAGGCCAGGAAGGTCTCCGGCGACGGCGAGTACGGCGTGTACTGCCACAACACCGCGGACGGCACCTTCTACGAGTTCGGCCTCGACACCACGGGCAACGCCCGGATCAGGAAGATCATCGACGGCGCCGGCGGCACGCTCGCGCAGCAGGCGAAGCTCGAGATCAAACCGCAGGCCAAGGTCCGGCTGGAGGCCTTCTGCGAGCAGTCCGGCTCGACGGTGAAGCTGACCATGTGGGTGGACGGCAAGCAGGTGCTGCGGGCCGAGGACCCCAACGGCATCAAGACCGGTCATGTCGGGTTGTTCGCCCGGGTGCCGAAGGACGAGCAGTCGATCATGAAGACCGTCTTCGACGACTTCGAACTGCGCGGCCAGCGCTCGGAGCAGCCCTGACCACCTGCCGGTGATCGCCGGTGTCCGCGCGGCTGGAAGCAATACGCGCGCGCCTGGGTTAGACAGGACTATGCGCGCAGTCGTCATCGCCGCCCAGGGCGGCCCAGAGGTCCTCGAATACGCCGAGCACCCCGATCCTGTCGCGGGTCCCGGAGAGGTGGTCGTCGACGTCGCCGCGAGCGGCGTCAACTTCATCGACATCTACCAGCGCTCCGGCGTCTACCCGCTGCAGCTCCCGAGCCCCATCGGCTGTGAGGGCGCCGGCACCGTCGCGGCCGTCGGCCCCGGCGTCACCGGCTTCGCCGTCGGCGACACCGTTGGCTGGGCGAACGTCCTGGGCAGCTACGCCGAGAAGGCCGTCGTCCCCGCCGACCGCCTCGTGCCCGTGCCCGGCGGCGTCGGCGCCGACCTGGCCGCCGCCACCCTCCTGCAGGGCATGACCGCCCACTTCCTCACACGCTCCACGCACGAGGTCAAGGAGGGCGATCGGGTCCTCGTCCACGCCGGCGCCGGCGGCATGGGCCAGCTGCTCATCCAGCTCGCCAAGCTCTACGGCGCCACCGTCCACACCACCGTCTCCACCGACGAGAAGGCCAAGCTGGCCCGCGCCGCCGGCGCCGACGAGGTCCACTCCTACGACGACTTCGCGCAGACGCTCAAGGACAGCATCGACGTGGTCTACGACGGCGTCGGCGCCACCACCTTCGACGGCGGCCTGACCGCGCTGCGCCCGCGCGGCCTCATGGCCCTGTACGGCGCGGCCAGCGGCCCCGTGCCGCCCATGGACCCGCAGATGCTCAACCGGTCGGGCTCGTTGTTCCTGACCCGGCCCACGCTGGTCCACCACGTCGCCGAGCGGGAGGAACTGCTGTGGCGGGCCCGCGAGGTCTTCGGGTGGATCGCCGCCGGGCAGCTGCGCATCGACGTCTCCCACCGCTACCCGCTGGCCGAGGCGGCGCGGGCGCATGAGGACCTGGCGGCCCGCCGTACGACGGGGAAGCTGCTTCTGATCCCCTGAGACCCCGGCCCCGAGGACGGGCTCGCCGTCCTCGGGGCTCGGGCTCACACGTGGGAGCCGCCGTCGACGCGCAGCTCCACGCCCGTGAGGTAGGCGCCGTCGGCCGAGGCCGCGTAGGCGATGGTGCCCGCGATCGCCTCCGGCTCGCCGAAGCCGACCTGCGGCATGATCCGCCCGTAGAAGGAGGCGTCCACGTCCTCGGGGAAGGTCACCGAGCTCATCAGCGGCGTCACCACGCCGCCCGGCGAGACCGCCACGACCCGGACGCCCCGCGGCGCCACCTCCGCCGCCAGGCTCAGCGAGAACGCCAGGACGCCGCCCTTCGACGCCGCGTACCCGGTCATGTAGGGGTGCGCGTGCGTGGCCGAGGTCGAGGCCGTGTTGACCACGACGCCCTTGCTCTCCACCAGGTACGGCATGGCCTCCCGGCAGAACAGGAACGTGCCGAGCAGATTGACCTCGAGCAGCCTGCGGAAGTCGGCGAGCGAGAGCGTGGCCAGCGGCGTCGTCTTGTGGATGCCGGCGACGTTGATCAACGTGTCGATCCCGCCGAACTCCTCGGCCGCCTGGGCCACGGCCTCCTTGACCTGCCCCTCGTCGGCCACGTCGGCGACATGCGGGGTGATGGCCGGATGGCTGGGAATCTCCGGGTTGAGGTCGACGGCGAAGACCCGCGCCCCTTCCTCCGCCAGCCGCAGGGCCGTCGCCCGCCCGATCCCGGTGGCCGCGCCGGTCAGCAGGACCTTCTTACCCGCGAAACGCTCCATGAATCCTCCACGTCTCACTACGAGACAGCTATGTCTCGTCTAGGATATGTCCTGATGAGCACCTCCGACTCCATGGCGAGAACACGGGACGCGATCCTCCGCGCCGCCGCCACGGCGCTGCGTACCCACGAGCGAGCCGGCATGGCCGACATCGCCGCCGCGGCCGGCGTCGGCCGCGCCACCCTCTACCGCCACTTCGCCACCCGCGACGACCTGCTGGTCGAGCTCGGCCGCTTCGCCGCGGAGGAGTCCATCCGGGTGATCGACGCGGCCGGCATCGACGGCGTCGCGACCGAGGCCGCCCTGACCCGCCTGACCAGGGCGCTGCTGACGTCCGGCCGCGAGTTCTGGGTGGTCAGCACCCACCGGCCGCAGTTGTGGCCCGAGGAGGAAGAGGTCGGCGAGCGGCTGCGCACCCTGGCCGAGCGAGGTCAGCGCGAGGGCGTGCTGCGCGCCGACGTCCCCGCCGAACTCCTGGCCGCCGCCCACGGCGCGCTCATCCTGGGCGCGCTGACGCTGGCGCCGCTGTCGGAGCTGGGCGTGGAGGACGCCACGGACACCATCGTCAGGCTCTACCTCCAGGGCGCCCGGCTCACATCCACGGAAGCGTCGCCTCCACCCTGAACCCGCCCTGCGGCGACGGCGCGGCCCGCGAGACGCCGCCGAACAGCGCGGCACGCTCGGCGATGTTGACCAGGCCGTGCCCGGACCTGCGCCGCGGCGCGGGCGGACGACCGGCGCCGTCGTCGACGACCGTGATGTCCAGCGCCCGCTCGCCGTAGCGGAGCACCACGTCCGCCTCGGCGTCCTTGCCCGCGTGCTTCAGCGCGTTGGTCAGCGCCTCCTGAACGATCCGGTAGGCGGCCAGCCCCAGCCCCGCCGGCACCGCCCTGACCCGCCCCTCGACCCGTAACCGCACCTCCAGCGGATGCCGCTCCACCAGCGCGTCGATCGCCTCGATGCCGGGCTGCCGCTCCCCCGGTTCCTCGCGCAGCCCGCCCAGCAGCAGCCGCAGCTCCGTCAGCGCCGCCTGCCCCGACTCCCTGATCGACTCCAGCGAGGTCCGCGCCGGCCCGTGGTCCTCCGCCGCCAGTGCCGACACCGCGACGTGCGACTGAATCACCATGGCGCTGACGTTGTGCGCCACGATGTCGTGCAGTTCGCGGGCGATCCGCACCCGCTCCTCCGCCACCATGGCCCGCGCGCGCCCCTCCTCGGCATCGGCCGCCGCGACCACCCACCGCCGCCGCGCCACCCCCGCGCCCCACGGCAGCGCGCACACCAGCGCCGACATCACCCCCGCCGGCACCAGCACCCCCAAAAGCAGCAGTCCGTGGTACGGCGAGGCCCGCCACCTGCCCACCGTGTAGAAGGCGACCTGCAGGGCGGTGGACGCCCCCAGCTCGGCCCACGAGGCGTTGACCTCGGCCCAGACGTCCCAGCGCCCCACCACCAGCCACAACACCCAGACCGCCGCCAGCACCCCGAGCGGCCACCGCCGCCGCAGGGCCAGGCAGGCGAAGGCCGCCAGATCCCCCCAGAACGTCAGCGGAACGCTCCCGATCCGGGCCAGCGTCGCCTCGCTGTAGGGCACCTCGATCAGCAGATACGCACACGCGATCCCGGCCGGCGACGCGTCGGCGGCCAGCGGATGCCGCCCCAGCCACGCCACCAGCCTCCGGACCCGATCCCGCAGCTCACCCCGCACGGCCGACCGGCCCGGCACCGGGGTCACGCAGAACGAGAACGCTCCCCGTGTCCGGCACGCCCCCCAGCGCGTCCGGCGACGGGTCGGTGCCGTCTCCGGCAGGAGCCCGCGTCATGGCCCGGCCTCGTCGGCCGGTGGCGGCAGGCGCCGTTCCAGGATCGACGCGGCCCGGCCGAGCAGACTATCGACCATAAACGGGAGTATCGCAGCCCTTCCAGCACCTGGTTACTGTCCGGCCCTGGACGATCGGATGCCCGGGTGCCGCCAGCGGGCTTGGCCGGTTCCGGTCAGTCCTGTACGGCCAGCCGTACCCCGAAGCCGATGATCACCACGCCCGTGAGGCGGTCGAGCAGGCGGCGGACCCTGGGGGTGCGCAGGACGCCGCCCATGAACGTGGCGAAGGCGACCAGCAGGGCACTCCACACCAGCCCCTCGCCCACGTGTACGCCGGCCAGCGCCAGCCCCATCAGCGCGGGCGGCACGTCGTCCGGGATGAACTGGGGCAGCATCGCCACGTAGAACGCGCCGACCTTGGGGTTGAGGAGGTTGGTCAGCAGGCCGCGGCGGAAGGCCCGCGCGAAGGTCTGGTCGGTGACCGGGGCGGCCTCCTGCGGGGCGGGATGGCGGGCGTCCCAGAGCATGCGGGCGCCCAGGTAGACGAGGTAGGCGACGCCGGCCCAGCGCAGGATCTCGTAGGCCAGTTGCGAGGCCGCCAGCAGGGCGGACAGGCCGGCGGCGGTCGCCAGGCCCCAGACCAGGATGCCGGCCTGGATGCCGAGGACCACACCCCATGCCGGATGCCGGCCCGACAGCACGGACGTACGCAGGATCAAGGCCGTGTCCAGGCCGGGTGTCAGCGTCAGCAGGGCGACGACGGCGGCGAACGAGGCGATTGATGCTGCTATGTCCATGGAGGTCAGCGTAGCGAGGCGGCGATGTGCAGGGCGGCGGTGTAGCCGGCCGTCATCGCCGGGCCCAGCGTGGCGCCCGGCCCCGGGTAGGTCTCGCCCATGACGGCGGCCGCGACGTTGCCCGCCGCGTACAGGCCGGTGATCGGCTCGCCGTCCCGCCGCAGCACGCGGGCGTCCACGTCGGTGACCACGCCGCCCTTCGTGCCGATGTCGCCGGGTATCAGGGGGATCGCGTAGAAGGGGCCCTTCTCGATCGGCAGCAGGTTCGGGTTGGGCAGGGTCGGGTCGCCGTAGTAGTGGTCGTAGGCGCTGTCGCCGCGGTGGAAGTCGGCGTCGGAGCCGGAGCGGGCGAAGCCGTTGAAGCGGTCCACGGTGGCGCGCAGCTTGAGCGGGTCGAGTCCCATGCGGGCGCCCAGTTCCTCGACGGTCGTGGCCTTCTTGACGAAGCCGTTCTTGAGCCACGCGGCCTTGAACGCCTGGCCGGGGAAGTGGCCGAGCATGATGTGCCGGTTCTTGGTCCGCTGGTCGATGACCATCCAGGAACGCACGGCGTCGCGCGCGTACATGGTGTCGACGAACAGGTGGTACGGCGCCGCCTCGTTGACGAAGCGCTCGCCCCGCCCGTCCACGACGATCATCCCGGGCACGCCGCGGTCGGTGACGAGGAACGTCGGCGGCTCGCCCGGCGGCACCGCGGCCGGCATGCCCCAGACCCGCTCCATGAGGTCGAGTTCGGCGCCGAGCGCGAGGGCGGCGGCGATCGTGTCGCCGGTCTGGGCCGGGGCCGCCGAGCTCCAGCGGGCGTCGGTGGGCAGGGGCAGGTACTTCTCCCGCAGTTCCTGGCTGTGCGAGAACCCGCCCGCCGCCAGGACCACCCCGCCCCGCGCCTCGAACGTCCTGCCGCCCGCGCGTACTCCGGCGACCCGGTCACCGGAGACGACGAACTCCTCGAACGGCGTGTTCACCCAGATCTTGCCGCCCGCCTCGGCCAGCGACAGGCTCAGCCGGCCGACCAGCGCCTCGCCCAGCGCGGCGTAGCGGGCGCCGGTGAGCAGCCCCTTGACCGCGCGCAGCCCGATCTTGGCCGCCATCAGCTTGCCGCGCGTGGTGCGCGTCATCATGTTGACCTCGTGGAACTCCGAGGACTTCATGACCATCCCGTAGGTCGCCAGTTCGGAGCGCCGCATGATCCCGCGCAGCGCGCCGAGCCGGCGCAGGTCGAACACGGGCGGCTCCACCGAGCGGCCCATCGCCTTGCCGCCGGGGAGTTCGGGGAAGTAGTCGGGGTAGCCGCGGGCGTACTCGAAGCGGACGTGGCGGGTCCGCTCGTGCAGGAAGCGCACCATCTCCGGTCCCTTGTCCAGGTACGCCTCCCGGCGTTCCTCGGGCACCCGGTCGCCGACCGTCGCCTTCAGGTAGGCACTGGCCTCCTCCTTGCTGTCCTTCAGGCCGGTGCCGTCGAGGTAGAGGTTGCCGGGCACCCAGATGGCGCCGCCGGACAGCGCGCTCGACCCGCCGTACTTGTCCGTCTTCTCGATGACCACCGCGGTGAGCCCGCGCAACCGCGCGGTCAGCGCCGCGGTGAGCCCCGCGGCGCCCGATCCGACCACGACGACGTCGAAGCTGTGATCCCAGCGCACGACCAACCTCCTCTGTCTCATGACGAGACACCTATGTCTCAGTCACGATAACGCGTCCTATGACGTGATTAGTCCGGCGCTGAACTTCTTGACAGGCGCCAGTCAGAGTGATCAGCTCGTGGTCACGGGAGGCCCCCATGAGACCCGTGATCCCCATGGTGGCGGCCATGCTGACCGTCGCCGCCTGTTCCTCGATCCAACCCGTCCAGCCCCAGAGCCCCGCCCCTTCCACCGGCCCCGTGCGCGCGGGCGGCACGCTCACCTTCGCGCTCAACGCCGACCCCGACCACCTGGATCCCACGCTCAGCCGTTCGCTGGTCAGTCGGCAGATCTTCCACGCCATGTGCGAGAAGCTCTACGACGTCGACGAGAAGGTCCAGGTCATCCCTCAGCTGGCCGCCGCCCTGCCGAGCATCAGCCCCGACGGCAGGACCTACACGATCCCCCTGCGCGCCGGAGTGAGGTTCGCCGACGGCACGCCGCTCGACGCCGAGGCGGTCAAGCGCAGCCTCGACCGGCACCTCACGCTGGAGACCTCCTCGCGCCGCAGCGAACTTGGGCCGATCACGGCCGTGCGCGCCACCGACCCGCGGACCGTCACCATCACGCTCGAACGCCCCACGGCCCCGCTCACCGCGGCCCTGGCCGACCGGGCGGGCATGGTGATGTCGCCCAAGGCGCTCCAGGGGAACTTCGCCGCCGGCCCGGTCTGCGTCGGGCCGTTCAAGTTCGCCTCGCGGGTCCCGCAGAGCAGCATCGAGCTGGTCAGGGACCCCAACTACTACGACGCGGCCAAGGTGAAGCTGGACAAGCTCGTCTACCGGATCATCACCGACGGCAGCATCAGGGCGGCCAACCTGCGCTCGGGCGACGCCCAGGTCGCCGACACGATCTCGCCGGAGGACGTTCCCCAGCTCGGCGCCGACCCGAACCTGCGGGTGCTGCAGTCCGACTCGCTCGGCTACCAGTCGCTCACCGTCAACGTCGGCAACACCGACGGGCTGGGCAAACCGCCCAAGACGCTCGGCACCCCGATCGCCAAGGACGCCCGCATCAGGATCGCGCTTGAGCACGCGATCGACCGCGACGCCCTGGTCAAGACCGTCTTCCGCGGGCTCTACCGGACGGCCTGCTCGCCCGTCTCGCCCAACTCGCCCTATACGAGCGAGCGGGCCCAGCAATGCCGGCCGCACGATCCGGCCAAGGCGCGGCAGTTGCTGGCCGAGGCGGGGGCGGCGGTGCCGTACAAGATCAAGATGGCCGTCACGAACACGCCGCTGAACCTGCGCCTGGCCCAGACGCTCCAGGCCATGGTGAAGGACGGCGGGTTCGAGATGGAGATCCAGGCGGCGGAGTTCGCCTCGCTGCTCGACCTGCAGGACGCCGGCGACTACGAGACGTTGCAGATCGGGTGGTCGGGGCGGGTGGACGCGGACGCCAACCTCACGCCGTTCGTGCGCACCCAGGCGGCGCAGAACGTCGCCGGCTACAGCGACGAGCAGGTCGACGCCCTTCTGGACAAGGCGCGCGAACAGCTCCAGCCCGCCGAGCGCGCGCAAACCTACGCGCAGGTGATCGAACTGCTCCAGCGCGACAACCCGCTCATCTACCTCTACCGGCAGCGCAACATCACCGGCGTCAGCGCCCGGCTCACGGGCGTACAGGGGTTCGCGGACGGCCTGGTCCGCGTGGCCTTCGCCGGCTTCGTGTCGTGACATGCGGCGCTACCTGCTCCGGCGGCTGGCCGAGTCGGCGGTGACGTTTCTGCTGGCGACCGTGGTGGTGTTCGCCGGCGTGCGGGCGCTGCCGGGCGATCCGGCGCGCGCGCTGGCCGGTGAGGACGCCACGCCCGAACTGCTCGCCGCCATCCGCGAGCAGTACGGCCTGGACCAGCCGCTTCTCGTCCAGTACACCCGTTACGTCGCGACCAGCGTCACCGGCGACCTGGGCACGAGCCTGCGCACCGGCCTGCCGGTGCGCGACATGCTGGCCCAGGCGCTGCCGGTCACGGTGGAGCTGGCCCTGCTCTCGCTCGCGATCGCGGTTCTCATCGGCGTGCTCGCGGGCGTCGTCGCCGCGGTACGGCGCGGCCGCCCCGCCGAGTGGGTCGCCAACGGCTTCGCCCTGCTCGGCCTGTCGATCCCGAACTTCTGGCTGGGCCTGATGGGCATCCTGTGGCTGTCGGTGGCGCTCGGCCTGTTCCCGGCCTCAGGCTATGTCCCGTTCTTCACCGACCCGCTGGGCAACCTGCACCGCATGGTCATGCCCGCCGTGGTCCTGGGCACCGGCCTGGCCGCGGTGATCATGCGGCAGACCAGGGCGTCGATGCTGGAGGCGCTGTCGGCCGACTACGTGCGGACGGCGCGGGCCAAGGGCCTGGCAGAACGCCAGGTGATCGGCGTGCACGCGCTGCGCAACAGCCTGATCGTGGTGGTCACGATCGCCGGGCTGCAACTGGGCGTGCTGATCTCGGGCGCGGTGGTGACCGAGCGGATCTTCGCGATTCCGGGCTTCGGCAAGCTGACGGTCGACGCGGTCTTCCAGCGCGACTACCCGATCATCCAGGGCGTGGTGCTGGTCACCGCCACCGCGTACATCGTCATCAACCTCCTGGTCGATCTGCTCTACTCGGTCATCGACCCGCGGATCAGGGTCGCATGAGGGCCGTGCGCAGGCTCCTGCGCAATCCCCTGACCGTCGGCGGGCTGCTCGTCCTCGTGATCGGCGTGGGGGCCGCGCTGCTGGCGCCGTGGCTCGCGCCGCACGCCTTCGACCGCGCCGACTTCGGCGGCCTGTTCCGCCCGCCCGGCTCGCCCGGACACTTCCTCGGCACCGACGACCTCGGCCGCGACATCCTCTCCCGCATCATGTACGGCATGCGGGCCTCCCTGCAGGTCGGGGTGTTGTCCGTGCTGCTGGCCGTGGGCATCGGCGTCCCCTTGGGCCTCGTCGCCGGATATTTCAGGACCTTCGATGGCCTGGTCTCCCGCCTGACCGACCTGGTCCTGGCCTTCCCGTTCCTCATCCTGGCCGTCGGCTTCGCCGCGATCCGCGGGCCGTCGCTCACCAACGCCGCCCTGGCCATCGGCATCACCCAGATCCCCGGCATGATCAGGGTCACCCGCTCGGAGACCCTGCGGATCAAGGCGCTCGACTACGTGGACGCCGCCGTGGCGGCCGGTGCCCGCGACGGCTGGATCGTCACCCGGCACGTCTTCCCGAACGCCACCTCCGCGATCATCGTGCAGGCCACGGTGGCCGTCCCGATCGCGATCATCGGGGAGTCCGTGCTCTCCTTCCTCGGCCTGGGCGTGCAGCCGCCGGTGCCGAGCCTCGGCACGATGCTCTCCGACGCCCAGTCCTACAGCTCGACCGCGCCCTGGACCGCGGTCGTGCCGGGCATCACGATCCTGCTGGTCGCCTTCGCCTTCAACCTGGTCGGCGACGGGCTGCGCGACGCCCTCGACCCGAAGGAGAGCCGCCGATGATCGAGGTGTCCGATCTGTCGGTCGGCTTCCGCACCGAGGACGGACCGGTGCGGGCCGTGGACGGCGTCTCCTTCGACGTGCGGCCCGGCGAGGTGCTCGCGGTGGTGGGCGAGTCGGGCTGCGGCAAAAGCGTCATGGCGATGGCGCTGACCGGCCTGCTGCCGCCGACCGCGGCCGTGACCGGCTCGGTGCGCTTCGAGGGCACGGAGCTGGTCGGCGCCCCCGCCCACCTGCTGCGCTCGGTGCGCGGCAAGGACATCGCCTACGTCTTCCAGGAGCCCGCCACCTCGCTCAACCCGGTCTTCACCATCGGCAGGCAGATCGTCGAGGCGGTCCGCGCGCACACCTCCTCCTCCAGGAAGGCCGCCGCGCGCCGGGCCGCGGAACTGCTCGACCTGGTCGGCATCCCGCGTCCGCTCGAACGCCTCGGCCACTATCCCCACCAGCTCTCCGGCGGCATGCGCCAGCGCGTGATGATCGCGATGGCGGTGGCCTGCGGCCCCAGGCTGATCGTGGCCGACGAGCCGACCACGGCGCTCGACGTGACGATCCAGGCGGCCATCCTCGACCTGCTGCGCGACCTGCGCTCCAGGCTCGGCACGGCGGTCCTGCTGATCACCCACGACCTGGGCGTGGTGGCCGACTCGGCCGACCGCGTCGTGGTCATGTACGCGGGCCGCGTCGCCGAGTCGGGCACCGCCCGCGCCATCTTCACTCGTCCCCTGCACCCCTACACCAGGGGCCTGCTGGGCGCGGTGCCCGCCGGAACCGGCCGGCGGCTGACCGAGATCCCCGGCATGGTCCCCGTGCTGTCCGGCTCGCCCGACGCGTGCACGTTCGCCAACCGGTGTCCGCTGGCCGTACCCGAGTGCCTGACGGACCGCCCTCGGCTCCGTAGTCGCGAAGGCCACGAAGTCGCCTGCATAAGGGCCGAAATATGAGTGCGTTGTGTGAAGTAGAGGATCTGGTGCTGCATTTCGGCCGGGTACGCGCGGTCGACGGAGTGAGCCTGCGCGTCGACCGCGGCCAGGTGGTCGCGCTCGTCGGCGAGAGCGGCTCGGGCAAGTCCACCGTGGGCCGCTGCGTCGTACGGCTCCTTCAGCCCACCTCCGGCCGGATCCTGCTCGGCGGCGTGGACGTGACCACCCTGAGCAGGCGGCGCCTGCGCCCCCACCGCCACAAGGTGTCGATCATCTTCCAGGACCCGGCCGGCTCGCTCGACCCCCGTTTCCGGGTGGGCGAGATCGTCGCCGAGCCGCTGCGCGTCGGCAGCGAGCGCGTGCCGGGACGGCAGCGGGCGGCCCGCGCGCACGAGATGCTGGAGAAGGTCGGCCTGCCCGCCCGCATCGCCGCCCGCTTCCCGCACGAACTGTCCGGCGGCCAGCGCCAGCGCGTCGGCATCGCCCGCGCCCTGGTCTCGGGGCCCGACCTGCTCATCGCCGACGAGCCGACCAGCGCGCTGGACGTCTCCGTGCAGGCCGCCGTACTCAACCTGCTCGCCGACCTGCAGCGCGACCTGGGCTTCGGCTGCCTGTTCATCACCCACGACCTGTCGGCCGTGGAGTACCTGGCCGACACCGTGGCCGTCATGTACCTGGGCCGGATCGTGGAGAGCGGCCGAGTGCTCGCCGCGCCCCGTCACCCCTACACGCAGGCGCTGCTGTCAGCCTCGCCCTGGCCCGATCCCGACGCGCAGCGGGCCAGGACCCGCGTGGTGCTCTCCGGAGAGCTGCCCTCGCCCGCCGATCCGCCTTCCGGGTGCCGGTTCCATACGCGGTGCCCGGTGGCGGAGGCGCGCTGCCGTACCGAGGAGCCGGTATTGCGGCGGGTGGAGGGCGGGTCGGTGGCCTGCCACCTGGTCGGCGAGGACGGGTCGGGACCTCAGCTGATCACGCCGGCGGCCAGTCGAGCAGCCGCGCCCCCAGCACCGCCGTCTCCAGCGTGAACCGCTGCGTCGGCTCGTCCGGTGAGAAGCCCGTCAGGCGGCGGATGCGCTCCAGCCGGTAGGTGACGGTCCTGGTGCTGACGCCGAGCCGGCGCGCGGCCGCCGCCTGGTTGCCATGCACGGCGAAGACGGCCGCCAGCGTCTCCAGCAGCGGCTCGTGGCCGCCGCGCGCGCCGAGCAGCGGGCTGAGGACGCTGCTGACCAGGTCCTCGATGGCGGCCCTGTCGCGCAGGAGCACCGGGAAGACCAGCAGGTCGGCGGCCTTGACCACCGGGGCGGCCAGGCCGAGGCGGCCCGCCAGCTCCAGCGCCCGCTCGGCCTCCCTGAAGGAGGTGACGACGCCGCCCGGACCGCGCTGCGCCCGCCCGACCGCCACCCGCCAGCCGGGCGCGAACCTGGCCCGCACGTGGTGGGTGAACTCCCCCACCGCGGCCGGGAGCGTCGCCGGTGACACGCACACCAGCAGGGACTCGCGCGCGGCCACCAGGATGTTGTGCGAGCCGAACCTGGCGACCAGTTCGCGTTCGATCCGGTCCTGGTCGCCGTCCTCCATGCCGCTGGCCACGGCCACCACGTACGACTCGGCCAGGCGCAGCCCGAAGTGCTCGGCCCGCTCGGCCAGGCGCTCCGCGCGGCCCTGGAGCAGGTCGTCCACGAACTCCTTGCGGGCCGTTTCCTCGCTGCGCAGCGCGGCGTGCTGGGCCGCCTCGTAGCCGTCCATCAGCGCGGCGACCAGCCGGCGCAGCGCGGGCGCCGCCGTACCGTCGGCCGCGGCGAGCGCGTCGTCCACCAGCACGCGCAGCGGGACGCCGCGCACGGCGGCGCTCTCGCCGATCGCGCGGCACTCCTCGACGGCCGCGCGGCCCGGCAGCCGCCCCGCGGCGGCGTGCTCGGCCACGAGGCGCCGCAGCGGCTCGTCCATCTGCCCGTCAGACTCCTACGTCGCGCCGGTCGAAGGCGAGGACCGCGGTGAGCGCCAGCACGACCGCCGCCCCCGCCAGCACAACGTAGTCCCACGTGGGCAGCCCCTGGTAGACGGGCCTGCCCTCGGCGTAGTAGTGGAACGGCGAGAGCCACTTGAGCCAGGAGATCGCCTCGACGTTCCTGCCGACGGTCACGACCATGTAGCCGGCGACCGCCCACGCGCCGACGGCGGCCATGGCCGGGGCCTTGCGGCCGGTCACCGCGCCCACGGTCACCGTGACCGTGCCGAAGAACACGGCGAGCAGGAAGACTCCGGTGTGCGCGGCGAGAATGCGGTCCACGGCGACGCCGAGGTCGATCGACCGGGCGACGGCCACGAGGACCGCGAAGGTGATCGCCGCGACCAGGAGGAGCGCCGCGACCATCGCGGCGTAGCGCTCCAGCAGCAGCCGCCTGCGGTCGACGGGCAGCGTGATCGTCAGCTCCAGCGTGCCGGACTCCTCGGGCTGGGCGATGGCCCGGTTGCCGAGGATCATCGCGCACACGATGAACATGATCGGGACGAGCAGCTGGTAGACCACGGTCTGGAGGTAGCCGGAGGCGGTGGCGATGTCCTCCATGCCGCCCATGATGTCGCGCAGCGCCCCCGGCGACTTGGCCAGCGCCTGCCTGCTGAGGGTCTCGGGGTCCTCGCGCAGGCTGGCGTAGATGCTGATGTACATGGTCAGGAACAGGCTGATGCCGACCGACCAGCCGACGAGCGACCTGCGGTACTCGCCCAGAGCCTTGGCGATCATGACGCCTCGCTGTAGTAGGTCAGGAAGATCTCTTCGAGGTCGGGTTCCGAGCTGACGAGGTGCACGACGGTGAAGCGCGCGGCGGCCTTGATCAGCGCGTCGGGACGGCCGTCGATCGTGCAGGCCAGCGCGGCGCCGCGGACGCTGAGCTCCCGCACCCCCGGCAGGCCGGCGAACGCCTCGGGCGGCACCGGCGCGTCGAAGTGCAGCTCCACCCGGCGCACCGCCTTCTCCCGCAGCGCCGCGACGTCCTCCACCGCGACCAGGCGGCCCTCCCGTACGATGCCGACCCGGTCGGAGACCTGCTCCACCTCGGCCAGCACGTGCGAGGACATGAGCACGGTCCGCCCCGACACGCGCACCTCGCGCACCATCGACAGGAACTCCCGCTGCAGCAGCGGGTCGAGTCCGCTGGTCGGCTCGTCCAGGATCAGGAACTCCGGCTCGTGCATGAACGCCTGGATGAGCCCGACCTTCTGCTTGTTGCCCTTGGAGAGCTTGCGCATCGGCACCGACAGGTCCGCGTCGAGCCGCTCGGCCAGTTCCCCGATCCGCTTGGACGGCACGCCGCCGCGGATCCGGCCCAGGAAGCGCAGGTAGTCGCGGGCCTTCTCGCGGCCCTCCAGGACCAGTTCGCCGGGCAGGTAGCCGATCCTGGCGCGGGCGGCGGGCTCGCGGGAGCCGTACCCGAGGACCCGGACCGTGCCCCTGGTCGGCCGGATCACGTCGAGGAGCAGGCGGATGGTGGTCGTTTTCCCTGCTCCGTTCGGGCCCAGGTAGCCGAAGACCTCGCCGGGACGGATCTCCAGCGTCAGATCCTCCAGGCCGCGGCGCGCCCGGTAGTACTTCGTCAGCCCTTCGGCCTCCACGACTGCTGTCATGTCCCGGATGCTCCTCCGCCGCCGGGCCGTCGTCATCGCACGAGTCCGGCAGTCGCGGAGACTGCTTGGTTTCCGGCTTCCGGCAATAATGTTGCCTTCGTGGAGACGGCATTCGTGCTCGGCGGCGGCGGGCTGCTCGGCGCTCACGAGGTGGGCATGCTCAGGGCGCTCGACGAGGCGGGCGTGCGCCCCGACGTGGTGCTCGGCACCTCGATCGGCGCGATCAACGGCGCGGTGCTGGCCGCCGACCCCGACCGCGCGGTCGAACGGCTGACCACCCTGTGGTCGTCCGACGTGGTCCGTACGGCTTTCGCCGGCTCATGGGTCTCGCGGCTGTCCACCCTGGCCAGGACCGGCACCCACCTGCATCCGGCCGGACCGCTGCGGCGGATGCTGGCGGCCACGCTCGGGGTGGAGCGGATCGAGGATCTGGCGGTGCCGTTCCAGTGCGTGGCGGCCTCGGTGGAGAGGGCGGCGGCACACTGGTTCACCGGCGGGCCGCTGGTGGACGCGGTGCTCGCCTCGTGCTCTGTGCCGGGGTTGCTGCCGCCGGTTGACGTGGGCGGTGAGCACTTCTTCGACGGGGGGCTCGTGCACAGCATTCCGGTCGGGCGGGCCGTACATCTGGGGGCCCGTCGGGTTTTCGTGCTTCATGTCGGACGGATCGAGCGCCCGCTCAGCGCGCCGACGCGGCCGTGGGAGGTGGGGATGGTGGCCTTCGAGATCGCGCGGCGGCACCGGTTCGCCGAGGAGATGGCGAACCTGCCGCCAGGCGTGGAGGTGCACGTGCTGCCGGCGGGCGCGCCGGAGCCGGTCTCTCCGCTCCGCTATCGGGACGCTTCGCTTATTTCGGCTTATGTCGAGCGCGCTTACAAGGCTTCTTCCCGATATTTGGCTTCAAGAGGAGGATGAGGGCGTGCCCCCACGCATTCTGCGGCGCCTCATCCTCGCGCCCCTGGTCATCGTGCTGACCGTCGTGGTGGTCGTCACGCTGCCGTTCTGGCTGGTGGTGGTGGCGGTGGCCTCGCTGCGCCTGCCGCCGCCGCAGCGGCGCGGGGTGCGGCTCATCTGGTTCGCGGCGGCGTGGCTGGTGCTGGAGTGCGGCGCGCTGCTGGCCTGCTTCGCGCTGTGGGTCGCCGCGGGCTTCGGCGGGCGGCTGCGCAGGGACGAGTTCCAGACGCGCCACTACGCGCTGATCAAATGGTTTCTCGCCCGCGTGTACGGCACCGCGGAACGCGTCTTCCGCCTGACCGTCACCATCGCGGAACCCCCGCTGACCGAACAGGAGCAGGCCGCCCGGCTGACCCGCCCGGTCATCGTGCTCTCGCGCCACGCGGGCCCCGGCGACAGCTTCCTGCTGGTCCACCACCTGCTGGCGTTGTACCGGCGCAAGCCGCGCATCGTCATGAAGGCGGCCCTGCAGTACGACCCCTCGCTGGACGTCCTCGTCAACCGCCTGCCCAACGCGTTCGTCCCGCGCCGGGTGACCGAGAGCGGCATCCTGGACGAGATCACCCGCCTGTCCTCGACCATGGAGGACCACGACGCCCTGGTCATCTTCCCCGAAGGCGGCAACTTCACCCCGCGCCGCCGGCGCCTGGCCATCCGCCGCCTGGAGGAGAAGGGCCTGGCCGCCGAGGCCGAGCGGGCGCGCGGCCTCGACCACCTGCTGCCGCCCCGGCCGGGCGGCGCGATCGCGGCCATCGAGGCCTGCCCGTCGGCCGACGTCATCTTCGTCGCCCACACCGGCCTCGACGACCTCGTCACCGTCGGCGACATCTGGCGCCGTCTCCCCCTGGAGGCGAAGATCACCGCCCAGTGGTGGCGGGTGCCGGCCGCGGAGATCCCGCGCGAACGCGAGGAACGCATCCGCTGGCTCTACGACCAATGGGAGTGCATCGACAACTGGATCGCCGCCCAGAAGGTGGCAGGCTAGGACCGGCGGGCCCGGTTGTTCGCGATCAGCTCGTGGTGACGCACGACTTCGGCGATGATGAAATTGAGAAAGCGCTCCGCGAATACCGGGTCGAGTTTCGATTGTTCCGCCAGGCTGCGCAGCCGCGTAATCTGCCGCTTCTCGCGCTCGGGATCCGCGGGCGGCAGGCTGTATTCCGCCTTCAGTTTCCCGACTTCCTGCGTGCATTTGAACCGCTCCGCGAGCAGGTGCACCAGGGCGGCGTCGAGATTGTCGATACTGTCACGGAGCCGCTGCAGCTCCTTTTGCACGAATTCCCGGTCACCGTCCATCAACAATTCCTCATTCCCTGCTGGTGAAATCCCAATTCAGGGAGCTTACTACCATGTCCGTATGAGCACGCACGGCTTCACCCTCGCCGCCGAGGGCCCCTTCGACTTCGCCGAGACCCTGCGCTTCGTCGAGGACTGGCCCGCCACCAGCACGCTCGCGCCCAGCGACGGCACGGCCCTGCGCTTCGCCTACAACGCGGAGTCCGACTGGCGCCCCATCGGCGTGAGCGTGCGCGCGGCGCCCGGCGGCGTCGCCGTGGAGACCAGCCGCCCGGCCGGCCCGGCGATCCGCGCCGAGATCGCCCGCATCCTCTCCCTCGACGTCGACGGCACCGGCTTCGCCGCGCTCGCCGCCGCCGACCCGGTGCTCGGCGACGTCCTGCGCCTGCGTCCCGGGCTGCGCCCGGTGTGTTTCTGGAGCCCGTGGGAGGCGGCGTGCTGGGCGGTGATCGTGCAGCGCTCCTCGATGCACGTCGCCGCGCGCGTCAAACAGCGCATCGCCGAGCGGTACGGCGCCACGCTCGACGTCGGCGGCCACCCCTGCGTGGCCTTCCCTCCCCCGATCTCCCTGGTGGAGGCCGGCGGGCTCGGCCTGCCCGTACGCAAGGAGGAGTGGATCCACGACCTGGCCAGGGCCGCGCTCGACGGCGTCCTCACCACCGAGCACCTGCGCGCCCTGCCGCCGTCCGAGGCGCTCGCGGAACTGCGGACGCTGCCCGGCGTCGGGCCGTTCACGGCCGGGCTCATCCTGATCCGCGGCGCGGGCGCGCCGGACGCCTTCCCCGGTGACGAGCCCCGGTTGTTCGCGATCCTGCGCGAGGCGTACGGCCTGCCGGAGGACGCCCCGCCCACCGCCTACCGGAAGATCGCCGACTCGTGGCGCCCCTACCGTTCGTGGGCCTCCTTCCACTTCCGCGCCGCCGGATATCAGGTGCGCCAGCCGTAGGAGGACTTCTACGCTGGCCTGCCATGGACCATTTCCTCAATGTCGTGGACGTCGAGGCGACCTGCTGGCCCGGCTCCCCGCCGCCGGGCATGGTCAGCGAGATCATCGAGATCGGCCTGACCGTCGTGGACCTGGCGGCCGGCGAGCGCGTGAGCAGGCACGGCATCGTGGTGAAGCCGGCCCGCTCCACCGTCGGCCCGTTCTGCACGGAGCTGACCGGCCTGACCGAGGACGAGGTCGGGCAGGGCGTGCCGTTCGCCGAGGCCTGCCGTGTCCTGGCCGCCGACCACCGGGCGGGATCGCGCCCCTGGGCGAGCTGGGGCGACTACGACCGCAAGCAGTTCACCCGTCAGTGCGCGGCCACCGGCACCCGCTACCCCTTCTCCCGCGACCACACCAACGCCAAGCTGCCCTTCACCGCGGCCCACGGGCTGCGCAAACGCCCCGGCATGGCCCAGGCGCTGACCATCGCGGGACTCCCGCTCGAAGGCCGGCACCACCGGGGCGAGGACGACGCCTGGAACATCGCCGCCCTCATCCTCCACCTGGCGTCCCGGGACGCCTGGTACCCCCCGGAGGCAGAAGCGGAGCGTCGATCGGACCGTGCTCGATGAGGCGCATCATCGCGCCGACGTCCAGATGCCGTTCGACCAGGTCGCCCAGGGCGTCCAGGCGCTCCTCACGCAGTGCGGCGAAGCTGACGCCGGGATCCGGGGCGAAGGCGCGCCCGGCGCGCGCGGCCACGTCGGCGAGGAAGGCGCGGCGGAAGCCGTCGTTCTCCAGGGCGCCGTGCCAGGTGGTGCCCCAGACGTCGCCGACGCGGCAGCCGTCCAGGAAGGGCTCGCCGCCCTCGACGGTGGCCACGCCGTGATGGATCTCGTAGGCGCTCACGGGCTGGCCGTAGGCCAGGCCGGTGGGACGGGCGAGCGTCTTCTCCGGCCGGAACGTGACGGTCACCGGGAGTAGCCCGAGCCCCGGGACGTGGCCGGCGCCGGACTCCACGCCGTCGTGGATGTCGCGGGCGAGCATCTGGAAGCCACCGCAGATGCCCAGCACCGGTCCCTTTCTCTCCTGTACGGCACGCGCCAGCCCGTTCTCCCGCAGCCAGGCGAGGTCGGAGACCGTGGCACGGGAGCCGGGCAGCACCACGAGGTCGGCGTCGTCCAGTTCGGCGGGGTCGGTGACGAAGCGGACGACCACGCCGGGTTCGGCGGCCAGGGCGTCCAGATCGGTGAAGTTGGAGATCCGGGGCAGCCTGACCACGGCCACGCGCAGGGTCTGCCTGCCGTACGGGCCGCGGGTGACGACGCGGCGGTTGTCCAGGGCCAGGGAGTCCTCGACGTCGAGCCAGAGCCCGTCGAGCCAGGGCAGCACGCCGTAGACGGGGCGTCCGGTCAGCGTGTGGAGGGTGTCCAGCCCGGGTTGCAGGAGTTCGACCGCTCCGCGGAACTTATTGACGATAAATCCGGAAATATGGGCTTGGTCGGCGGCGTCCAGCAGCGCCACCGTCCCGTAGAAGGCGGCGAACACCCCGCCCCGGTCGATGTCGCCCACCACCACGACCGGCAGCCCCGCCGCCCTGGCCAGGCCCATGTTCGCGATGTCACCGGCGCGCAGGTTGATCTCGGCCGGGCTGCCCGCCCCTTCGCAGATCACCACGTCGTGGGCGGCGCGCAGCCGTTCCAGCGACTCCAGGGCCTTCTCCCGCAGCATGTCCTTGAGCGCCCCGTACTCCAGCGCGTCCACGTCCGTCAGCGGCCGGCCCATGAGGACCACCTGGCTGCGCCGGTCGCTGCCCGGCTTGAGCAGGATGGGGTTCATGTCCGCGACGGGCTCCAGCCGCGCCGCCCTCGCCTGAACCTCCTGCGCCCGCCCGATCTCGGCGCCCCCGGCGGTGACGAAGGAGTTCAGGGACATGTTCTGCGCCTTGAACGGCGCCACCTTCACACCCTGGCGGACCAGCCACCGGCAGATGCCGGCGGTCACCACGCTCTTGCCCGCGTCCGACGTCGTCCCCGCCACCAACAACGCACCCTTCACCGCGGCATTTTTTCACACGTGCCCCATTTACAGCGCACCGCCCTTCTAGAACAATCTCCTAGAACGTCGCTCTAAGAGAGGTGCCGCATGGTCGGGACGTTCGGATCACCACGAACCGGTGTGATCAACGCACAGGACCGCGCGCCGTACGGCTGGACGCCGCTCGTCGTCCTGTTCATCGTCGGCCTGGTCGACCGCATCGAGTACAACCTGCTGTCGGGCGTCCTCCCTCTGGTCCAGGCGGAATGGGGCTTCTCCGACACCGCCGCGGGATCCATCCCCACGGCCGCCGCCCTCGCCGCCGCGCTGGTGGCCCTGCCCGCCGGGTACTTCGCCGACCGCTACAACCGCACCCGCATCCTCGCCGTCGTCGTCTTCTGCTGGGCGATCGCCACCCTCGGCTCCGGCCTCGCGACCGGATTCGCCATGTTCTACCTGATGCGCGTCTTCCTGGCCGCCGCGGAGAACATCGACAACCCCGCCGCCGGCAGCCTGCTCGCCGACTGGTATCCGCCGCTCTCACGCGCCAAGGCGTACGGGCTCACGCGCGTCACCACCTACCTCGGCGGCATCGGAACCCTGCTCGGCGGCGTGCTCGGCCAGGCCATGGGCTGGCGCAACGCCTTCCTCGTCATGGTCATCCCCGGCGTGCTCACCGCGATCCTGTGCTGGATGCTGCGCGAGCCCAGACGCGGCGAACTCGACCGGCTGGTCGCGGGCGGCACCACCCCGGCCTCCCCGCCGAAGGCGCCGAAGCAGCCGTTCTGGCCGCAGTTCCGCCTCGTGCTGCGCAATCCGACGCTGATGTTCGTCTGCGTCGGCCTGGCCCTGCTCACGCTCGGCCTGGCCGGGATCTTCTTCTGGCTGCCCACGCTGATGGTGCGCGCGTTCGCCGCCACCCCGGCCACCGCCGGCTCCTACAGCGGCCTGATCACGGTCGCCGGCACGCTCGTCGGCACCCTGGTCGGCTCGTGGCTCGGCCGCAAGTGGCACGGCACCGTCAAGGGCGGGCGGCTGCTGGCCGGCGGCGGCGGCATCACGATCGGCGCCGCGGTGCTCGCCGCCGCCCTCTCCATGAACTCCCTGCTCGCCATGGCCGCGCTCACCCTGCTGGCCTGCTCGCTCATGTCGATCGCCATCCCGAACATGACCGCCTGCCTGGCCGACGTGGTCGGGGCGGGCTCGCGCGGGCTCGGCTTCGCCGTCCTGCAGGTGTTCACGACCGCGGGCGGCGCGTTCGGCTCGCTGATCGTGGGCATCTTCTCCGACCGGCTCGGCTCCCTGGCCGGCGGCATGTACGTGCTGATCGTGCCCATGGTCCTCGGCGGGCTGATCACGCTGGGCGCGCGGGCCTCCTTCGAACGGGACGCCAAGAAGGTCCTCGACGAGGCCAGGGACGCATAGCCGCCAGCACCGCCAGCCCGGCGGCCGTGAAGCTCACCGCCCTGGTCAGCCGGACCGCGCGCCTGATGTCCCCGACCTCGGGCGCGCGGCCGTCGCCCATGGTCGGACGGTGTTCCGTCCGCCCGCCGTACACGTTGGTGCCGCCGAGCGTCACCCCGAGCGCGCCGGCGAAGGCCGCCTCGCACCGTCCCGCGTTCGGGCTCGGGTGCCGATGCCCGTCCTTCTTCAGTACGGCCAGCGCCCCCGCCCGATCCGGCCCCACCGCCACGGTGATCAGCCCGGTCACCCGCGCCGGAACGTAGTTGGCCACGTCATCCAGCCGCGCCGCCGCCCAGCCGAACCGCTCGTACCTGGGCGAACGATGCCCGACCATCGCGTCCAACGTGTTGATCGCCCGATAGGCCAGCAAGCCGGGAATCCCCGCCACCGCACCCCAGAACAACGGCGCCACCACGGCGTCCGAGGTGTTCTCGGCCAGCGACTCCACCGTCGCCCTGGCCAACTCCGGCTCCTCCAGCTCCGACGGGTCGCGCCCGCACAGGTGCGGCAGGCGCCGCCTGGCCCGCTCGACGTCCTTGTCCTCCAAGGCGCCGGCCAGATGGGCGCCTTCGCGGGCCAGCGTCGTACCGCCGAGCACCGCCCAGGTCGCCGCCGCGGTGAGCGCGGTGCGGGCCAGGGGGTGGCGCACGCGTTCCGCCAGGATGCCGACGCCGGCGGCCGCGCCCACGCACAGGGCGACGTGGGCCACGCCGTTCGGGCGGGCGTCGCCGTACAGGCGCCTCTCCAGAGCGGACGCGGCCCGGCCGAACAACGCGACCGGATGTCCGCGGCGCGGATCCGCGAACATGGCGTCAAGCGCGACACCGAGCGCGATACCCGCGGATCTAGACCAGATGTGCATGGAGTTCATCTTCGTGCACATCGAGCCAGGCGGCCGCCCGGCGGATGCGCTCACCGGCGCCGCCGGCCCACATCGCCGCCCAGGCGCCGCCCTGG
Source organism: Nonomuraea sp. NPDC050540 (assembly GCF_044457485.1). Taxonomy (NCBI): domain Bacteria; kingdom Bacillati; phylum Actinomycetota; class Actinomycetes; order Streptosporangiales; family Streptosporangiaceae; genus Nonomuraea; species Nonomuraea sp. NPDC050540. The sequence continues at coordinate 45,056 of NZ_JBITHA010000016.1, read as the reverse complement.
TCCGCCCGCTTCCGCATCACGTCGTAGCTGCGGTGGAAGCGGAGCCTGGCCAGGTCGAGCAGGCGGCGCCGGTCTCGGGGCGGCAGGCCGTACGCGTCGCAGAAAAGACGCAGCCGAGCACCCACGTCCGCACCACCGTCCGCTCCCCGCAGGAGCGGATGGCGGTCGAGCGGATCGGCGATGGGCGCCCAGTGGCGCAGCGTGGTGACCACGTCGAACAGCCGCGTCGTGGGCCTGGCCTGGTCGAAGTCGATCAGCGCGACGGCGCGGCCACGATGAAAAATCGTGTTCTCCGGCCGTAAGTCACAATGCCCGATGACTTCCGGCGCCCTGTCATCATTGGACCCCTCAACCCACCCCTGGGCGGAGAACCCCTCGGTGGCGTCATGAAACTTCCGCAAAAGCTCCGCGAGGCTCCGCAACCCATCCTCGGCCGCGTTGTGCGCGGTAAGCCCGCAGCTACCCGGAATGTAAGTGATGACCTCACGGTCGAACTCGTCGAACCCCACCACCCGAGGCGCCCCGGCGAACCCCGAGGCCTCAAGGTGCCGCAAAAGGGCGTGCACGGCGGGCGTGGACGAGCTTTTCGGACGGCGGACCGTATCCCCGACCCGAACCACCCCGTCCGTCACGTCCCCGCCCCGCAGCGGTGTCTCATGCAGGAGCGTCGCGACCATGCAACGGCATCTTAGACCCCTTTAGACCGATCCCGCCTGGCTTTTTGTGTCGGACCACCGCCCCGGCGCCGCCTGCCCATACCGTGGCCCGTATGCCGATCCTGCTGTCCGTAGTGGCGTTCCTCATGACGCTCCTGGGCGGCCTGGTCGCACACCGCGTCCGCGAACGCCGCAACCTCGTCCTGGGCGCCGCCGCCGGCGTCATGCTCGGCGTCGTAGCCTTCGACCTCCTGCCGGAAGCCCTCTCCCTCGACACCGTCACCCTGCACGGCGTCCCCCTGCCCATGCTCACCTTCGCCGCCGGCTTCCTGGCCGTCCACATCGTGGAACGCGCCGTAGCCATGCACGACACGCACGAAGGCGACTACGCCGCCCACCGCCACACCCACGCCGGCATGGGCCTGGTGGCCGGCAGCGCCCTGGTGGTCCACAGCTTCCTCGACGGCGCCGCGATAGGCGCCGCCTTTCAAACCGACACCGCCCTCGCCGTAGCGGTGGCCATCGGCGTCATCGCACACGACTTCACCGACGGCTTCAACACCTACACACTCACCACGCTGTACGGCAACGCCCGCCGCCGCGCCATCATCCTCCTCACCCTGGACGCCGTGGCCCCCATCGCCGGCGCCACCCTGACCACACTGCTCCCCATCCCCAAGGGCCTGCTGGGTGCGTACCTGGGCCTGTTCGCCGGCTTCCTCCTGTACCTGGCCACCTCCCACATCCTCCCCGAAGCCCACACCCCCCGCCGATCCACCGGCCTGACCCTGGCGGCTACGCTGGCGGGCACGCTGTTCATGTGGGCGGTGATCGGACTGACCGAGTGACACGGGCAAATCGAGTGCGTGACAACTCGCCGGATCATGCACAATAAGGCGGGAGCGCCCTTAGCTCAGCTGGATAGAGCATCGGACTTCTAATCCGACGGTCGCAGGTTCGAATCCTGCAGGGCGCGCTTCTCCACCTGCGGAAACACCAGCCGCGGTCACGGCCGACGGCGGCATGGGGCAAATATGAGGCAAAGCTGAGTCAAACGCTGAGCTCCCGCCCGAGCACGGACGCGGCGGACAGCACCAGCCGGGCCGTCTCCCGGGCGGCTTCGTGAGCCACCACCGGCAACACCGAGACGTAGGTGTCGGCGGTCAGCACGATGCTGGCATGCCCCAGCATCGCCTGCACCACCTTCAGATCCGTGTGCGCGGCCAGCGCTAGTGTCGCGGCGCCGTATCTTAGGTCGTGCAGCCGGATCGGCGGCAGCCCGGAGGCCCCCTCCTTCCCCTCCAGGCGATGTACCTGCATCGCGAAATACCAACTGCCGTGATCGCCATCCACCGGCAGGCGCGGACACTGCACGCCCCGCTGACGGGCCTTCGCCATCTGCCCCATCTTCACACCCACGGTGTGCGGCGGAAGGAGCAGCAGCCAGTAGAGGGGGCATGACCTGGGCGGATGTGGTTATCGGAAGGCGCAGTGCTCGTCCAGCCCTGGGAGGTCGGCGAGTGGATCGCCTAGCGGCTTCAACATCTGGTATTTGACCCATACCAGATATGCATAATTCATGACAATGCATGGTTGCTGCCGCTAGCGTGGGCAATGCCCGATTGCAGGCGCGCGTGCAACCTCGACTGCCCAAGGCGTTCCCTCGGTGCGGCCAGCGATTTTGCAATATGGATCTCCACTTCGGCTATGGCGGCGCGTGTCGGTTGGGTGAATCATGATAAATCGTCTGAATCAGAACGGTGGGTAGGGGGTGTTCTTGCGTACGAAGCGGCAACGGCTCGCCACGGAACTTCGCAGTCTGCGTGACCAGGCTGGCGTGAGTGGGCGTGAACTGGCACAACGCATCGGCATCAGCCAGTCCAAGGTCTCCCGTATCGAGTCGGGGGCGGCTATCCCCACCGCGTCCGAGGTCGCGGCGTGGGTGGGTGCCTTGAACGTCTCCGAGGAGACCAGGGAGCTGCTGGCGGCCCTGTCCGAGGCCGCGTTCACCGAGGTGCACACCTGGCAGTCGGCACTGCGGGGCCGGGCCCACCTGCAGGACGACATACAGGAGCTGGAAAGCCTGGCCCGCACGATCCGCACGTTCCAGCCCTCGGTGGTGCCCGGCCTGCTGCAGACCGCCGCGTACGCCCAGCAGGTGTTGGCCATGTTCCACCGTTCACATGGGGGAGGCGACACCTCGCTCTCGCTCATGGGCCGTATGGACCGCCAGCTCGTGCTGTTCGAGGAGGACAGGACGTTCGAGTTCCTCGTCACGGAGGCGGCGCTGCGCTGGCGGCCCGGCCCTCCGAGGCTGCTCATGGCCCAGCTCGACCGGATCTTCTCGCTCAGCACGCTGGAGAACGTCTCCATCGGTGTCATCCCGTTGGCGGTGGAGGCGGTGGCCAACTCCACGCACGCCTTCGTGGTGTTCGAGGTCCCGGACGATGAGGACGGTAGCGAGACGGTCGTCACCGTCGAGACCGTCCACGCGAACCTGACCGTCCAAGACGCCGACAGCGTCGCTCTCTACCTGACGCGTTGGTCGCTCCTGCGGCAGATGGCGATCTTCGAGGATGACGCTCGTGCGTTCCTCGCGGAGCTCTCGGCCGAGATGAAGGCCGGCCCGTGACGCGGGGGCATGCGGGAGCGCCGCGGGCCACGGGCCACGGCGCTCCCGGTTCCCGGTCAGATGGTGTCGAACCAGCCGAGCTTCACGCCCGTCACGAAGGCGGTCCACTCGTCCCGGGTGGCCAGCAATACCGGCCCTTCCGGGTTGGTGGAGATGCGGACCTGGACGTACTCGGCCGCCTTGACCTGGATGCAGTTGCCGCCCTCGCAGGCGCTCGTGAACCCGTCTTTGCCGTTCGTGAGCTCGCTCATCGGAGCTTCCTTTCCGTGAATTGCCTGGCGGGATTTCCGCTGTTACGAACGATTATTTAGGGCTGAACTCCCGTTGATCTTTTGGGTGCTGTGCGTTCTGCTTCTTTCTGTCTCCCGTTATCGGGAATTCCGAATGCCGTATAAAAGGTAAACGAAAGGTGTCTGTGACTACGTACGAGTTGCTGCAGCGGATCGGCGCGCGCACCGAGGGCGAGGTGATCGACATTAAGCGTCCGCAACTGGTTCGGCTGCTGGCCGTGCTGCTCCTGGCGAAGGGCAAGCCCGTCTCTGAAATGAGGCTCACCGAGCGGATCTTCGACGACGCCAGGCCCGGTGAGGTGCGCACGCAGAACATCCAGACCCTCGTGAGCTTGCTGCGTGCGGTCCTGTCCGACCCGTTGGACAAGGTCGCGGCCGGCTATCTGCTGAAGGTGAACCCAGAGAGGGTGGACGCACTCAGGTTTGAGGAGCGGGTGACGCGCGCCCGGGAACTGCTCGGCACTGACCACACTGAGGCCGCCCGGCTTTTTCGTGTGGCGCTGCAGGAATGGGGGCCCCGCGTCGAGGAACTGTGCGGTCCTGAGCCGCTGCCGGGGCTAAAAGGTGACTGGGCCGAACACGAACGCAACACGCTGCGCAGCCAATACCGCGAGGCGCTGCTCCAGTGCCTCGAAATCGAGCTCGAGAGCGGGCGGCACGAGCGGCTTATTCCGGAGCTGGTCCGGCTTTCCAACGCCGATGAAACGGGGCGGGACCACCAGGAACTGGCTCGTCTGCTCATGCTCGCCTACGCCCGGGCGGGCCGGGTACCCGAGGCGCTCAGCGTTTACCGGCGTATCGCAGAAAGGAAACAGGAAATGGGACTCGACGTCGATCCGCGGCTTACGCAGCTGTACCGATACCTCATAAACGAAGAGAAAGCTACCGACCTTTCCCCGAAGAACGCAGAATCCGCGAAATCCGGGCCTGTCTTCGGCGACACGATCCAGAACGGCGATCACGGCAGGATTTACCAGGCCGGCAGCATGGTCTTCCACGAGGGCCGGGAGGACAGGTGAGCGACGAAGAGCCTCCTCCAGAGACCACCGGCGAGCCAGAGGATCCCGGCGAGCCGGAGCCCGACGAGCCGGAGCCCAAGCCTGAGATCGGCGCCGCCGACCCCGAGGAGCCCGCCTCCCGGTTACAGGATGCTGATCCCGACGAGGAGCAGGAACGGGACAACGGCGAGCAGCAGGCGTTCGACATGCGCGTCGCCAACCTGCGGGGCGAGATGTTCGGCGACACCCATCAGCACGGCGAGCACGGCAAGATCTACCAGGCACAATCCATCGTCTTCGCCAGCGGAGGCGCGTCGCCGCGGCCCCGCGTCGGCCCGCTGCCCGCCCGGACCTTGCGGGCCCTGCGCCGCACCTACGCGCGATCTCCGTCCTGTACGTCGCTGCTCGACGGGTTCGGCTCGGCCCCGGTACAGGCGCTGATCGGCTCACGCGGCACGGGCCGCACCACGACTGCCCTGTACGCAGTGATGGAGCACCTGGCGCCTGCCAGTTCGGCCGTCCACGAAGACCCAACCGAGCTCACGGACCGGGTCCACATGATCGAGGCCGAGTCCGGGTTGGAGGGCTTCCACGGCGACGCCGCCCCCAAGAACAGCGGTCTCGTGCTCGTCCTGGGCAGTGGGGAGTCCGCACCCGGCGCTGGCTGGCTGGGGGAGGTCGGCAGGAGCCTGAAGGAGCGTGGCAGCGTCCTCGTCGTCGTGGCCGACACGCAGCCGGCTGGCTCCACGGTCGTCACCACCGAGAACGTCGTCACCTACGAACCTCCACCGAACGAACGGGTGCTGGCCCGCTACCTACAGGCCGACCTGGGCGAAGATGAGGTTGATCGGCTGATGGCCCTGCCCGTCGTACGGACTGAGCTCGCCAGGTGCCACTCGCCCCGCGAGACTGCCACGTACGCCCTGGAGCTGATCGCCGGTGTACACGAGGGTCGCACCCCCGAGGACGTCGTCCAGAACCGCGACCCCACCGAGGCCATCGCCGAGGCACGCAAGGAGCTGGCCTCCGAGCGGCGCACGTTCCTGATCGCCTGCGCGGTCCTCGACGGGCTCGACGCCGGCACGGTTGTGCCGGAAAGCGAGCGGCTGGCGAAGCTCCAGGGTGTGTCCCTGACCAAGGACATTCCCATCAGCGACTGGTCTGCCTGTGCGGACATCCGCTCCGCCGGTGGCGGCGACGGGAACACCGTGCACCTTGTGCATCCGCGCCTTGCCTCCAAGATCTTGGAGGTGGCCTGGCAGGAACAGGTCGGGCTGCGCGGCGCGCTGCTGCCCTGGCTGAAGGACCTCGCCGTCCACCAGGACATGCGGGTACGCGTCAAGGCCGCGCAGGCCATGGCCAGGCTCGCCACGTACGACTTCAAGGTGATCCGGCGCGAGGTGCTGCGCGTCTGGGCCGCCGACGGGGGATACCGCACCCGGCAGGCCGTGGCCTGGACGCTGGAGGCGCTGGCCCTCGCGGAGGATGGTCGGTTCGCTGGCCGCGTCAGAGGGCTGGTCAGCGATTGGGTCCGCAGCCGCGACGTATGCCTGCAGGCGGCCGGGGTGGCGGCGTACGGGACCTTTCTCGGCGCAGAGTACCCCGACTCGGCGCTCAAGGCTATGCGCAGGATCGCCGGCGGCCGCCTCCAGCGCCTGGACAGGCGGCGCGGCGGCGTGGAAAGGGCCGAGCGCGAGCTCTCCACGATTGTGGAGAAGGCCATCCTCGACGTGTTCCTGGCCGGGGCGTACGAGAAAGTGGTCGGTGAGCTGGCTGACTGGACGCGGCTGCCGTTCTGGCGCTGGCGGCGCTGCGCCGCGACCTGCCTGGTCCGGCTCAGCAAGCAGGACGGCGGGCTGCCCGGCTGGCCGATGCTCATGGAGCTGGCCGACGGGCAGGCCAGGTTCCGCGCCGACGTCGCGCAGCTCTGGCGCAACGCGCTGAACGAGGAGCACCGCTCCGTGAACGCCTGGCCCCATCTCAGGCGCCTGATCAACCTCGCCGAGACGGCCGACCGCCGTTGGCCCGCCGCCGGCGACCCGGACGACTGGTCGGACGAGGCGCTTCGGTTCCACGCACTGGTCAGGCGACTACTGACCGACATCGCCGCCGGCAGCGGACCCGCCGACGCCAAGCGAGTGCGGACGCTCCGCTTTCACGTCACGTTCTGGGAGTTCCAGGACGGGCGCCAGCTGACGGTCATCCCCGACTCCCTGCGCAACTGACTCCCTTTTCCCTGAAAGGACGTGTATTTCGAATGCACGCAGATGCCTCCAGGCCGCGTGGCGGTCTCCGGCAGTGGCTGTCGGGCGTGTGGGCCGCGCTCCGCAACCGGCGGCATGTGCCGCCGGAGGTGACGACGCCGCCACCCGTGCTCGACGCCAGAATCACGATCAACCACACGAAGGTGATCACGTTCGGTACGCCCGCACGCGGTGACTCCTACGACTTCCTCGTCACCGCGGAGCTGTGCTGGTGCGCGACCGGCGCCCGTTCCCAGGACGAGCTGCTGCAGAAGATTAAGGACAGGAGCGCCGAGATCGACGCAGAGATCAAAGCCGCGGCCAGGCCCGTCGCCCGCCGGTTCGTCCCGTACCGGCCCGGCGACGCCGAGCAGGCCGTCGGGGCCGCCATGCGCGGCGCCGTTGAGGCCGCGCTCGCCGCCGTGCCCGACCCGGACGGGGTGGTGCTCAACTGCACCCCGCGCGTACGGGTCGACATGCACGACGACATCAAGACCTTGCAGCGCAAGTACGTGGCAGAGCAGGTCGAGGTCGAAGCCCGGCACGATCGGAGCACTCTCGAAGCCGAACGGCTCGGCGAGTTGCGCGTCGTATGGCGGGACTTCATCGCCGACGGGCTGCCCGACTGGAAGACGCCGTACGCCGTCAGCATGGCGCTGCAGCCCGAACTGTCGGCCAAGTTGCTGTTCGCGCTGCGCAAGGACCGCAGGGAGGAGGCCCAGGGGCTGGTCGAGACGGTGGCTCAGGTCGCCACCGGGCACGAGCGGCTCGATCTGCTCGAGTTCGCGGTGGCCAGCGATTCGGCACTGCGCAAGACGTACGAGCTGCTCGGGCTGCAGCTGCCCGACGCCGGCCCCGACTCCCTTTTCTCCTCACCAGGGGATGGCGCCGCGCCATGAGGGTTCGCATCTTCTCTGCGCTCGTCCTGACACTCGCGCTCGCCGGCTGCTCGGCACTGCTCGGGGACGCGGGCGCATCGTCGCCCGTGCCGTCCGAGGCGGCGCCGGATGCGGGCCGCTGCGCCGAGCTGCTGACCGAGCTTGCGACCCCCGCCGACGTGCCCGGCGTCACGTTGCTGATGGCCGACCGCTCGGCGTCCACGGTGGGCGCACGCGGGCGCGAGCGGCAGGACTGGGCCAAGCTGCTCGTGGAGCGTGTGCCGACCACCACCAGGACGTTGCTGCGCTCGGCGGTCTTCGGCGGCGACGTACGCTGGCAGGCGGGCAAGCTCACGCCGGGGCCTAGCTCGAACGAGCACCAGAACCGCTACGCCGCCGAGGACATGGCCGTTTGCCTGCGCAGGGACCTGGACAAGGCCCTTGAGCAGAGCCCCGGGGCGGTCGGGAGCGACGTCCTGCGCGCACTCGCCGAGGCGGGCGAGGAACTGGGCGAAATCAAAGGCAGCAAGCGTATCGTCATTGCGACCGACGGGCTGAGCAATATGGGCTGCGCCGATCTGCGGGCCGCGCCCATCGGTGACGACAAGGCGATCGACGACGTCGTACGGGCCTGCCGCCACGAGATTCCCGCCCTGGACAAGAGCGTGCAGGTGGAGCTGCTGGGCCTGGGCCAGCCCGCGCAGGGCCAGCCCGACGTACGGCCCTCGCAGCAGAAGTGGCTGCGGACTCTGTGGTGGCGGCTCTGCGCGGCGACCGGCGCGACCTGCCTGCGGCCCAGCTCCAAGACGCCCGAGAGCTTGTCCCTGTCCCGCGCGGCCGGGACCAGGCCCGACCCCGCCGTCGAGATGCCCGCCATCAAGGTGGAGCGGGGCGATCCGACGGTCATCACGGTTCCCGAGTCGGTCTTGTTCGATACGGACTCCTACCGGCTCGCGCCCCGGGCGCAGGAGGCCATTGCCGACGTCATGAAGTATGTCGAGCAGATCGACCACACCCGCATCGAGGTACGCGGCCACACCGACGCAGAGGGGACCCCCGAGCACAACCAGAAACTCTCCGACCGCCGGGCCGCGAGCGTGGTCGCCGCGCTGCGGGCCAAGGGCGCGACCAGGCTCGAAGCCCGGGGCTTCGGCGAACGCCGGCCGCGCTGCAGGCCGCAGTACCGCGACGGAGTCGCCGACCGGGTCGCCATGGCCTGCAACCGGCGGGTAGAGGTCGTAATCTACGGAGGATCGTGAGTAATGAGTCATCCCTTTCCCTCGTCGTGTTCGCCGGGCTGTTCCTGCGGGCTGCGGGACCTGGTCACTGCCGCCCACGAGGCGGAGGAACGCCGGCCCACCGAGATCGACAACGCCGAGATGCGGGCGCTGCTCGCTTCCGTGCAAAGCGGATACGAGACGATCCGCGGTGACGTACGCCTGGCGCAGCGGCGTCACACTGTGCAGACCACCCATGCGCGGGCTCGTCGGCAGCTCAATGCCATGGAGACGTGGCTGGCAGCGGGCACGGTCCGCGCTGCGGCCGCCAGCTTCGCCCGCGCCGCCGCGCGTGCGGCGCAGGGCTCGCGCCGACCGCGCTGGCTGAGGGTCATCCGCTGGCCCGTGGTGATCACGGTCGGGACGTTCGACGCCTGGTACTTCATGCAGGTCTTCCGCTTCCTGACCGCCACGCTGGGCGACGCGGTGGGTGGGGGACAGCTCGGCCTGTGGGAGCGGATCGTGCCGATGGTGCCCGGCGTGGTGATCGCGGTCGCGCTGGCGGTGAGCGGCTCGCTGCTGCTCATCCCGCTGCGTGCCTGGCGCGAGGCGACCCTCCGTCCCGGAGGCCGGGTCGTGCGGCTGTTGTGGTGGTGTCTGCCCGTCGTGTTCGTGGGGATGCTGCTGACGGTGGTCGCGGTCTGGGCCGGGCTGCGCTCCGCGTACCCCGTGCCGCCACGGCAGGGATATCCGCTGTTCTCGGTCATGCTCCTGATCACGATGTTGTCGCTCGGCGCCATCGTGACCAAGGTCATGGCCGACGATCCGGAGGCTGACGCCCTCGGCGCGGCGCGGCGGCGGCTGTTCTGGCAGCGGGTGGCCTATCAGCGGCAGGCTCGCCGGGCGGAGGTCATGATCGCCCGTTACGAGTCCGCGTGGAGTGACCTGCGTACGCTGCGGGATGAGCTGGTCGGGTTGCTGCGGCTCAAGGCGGTCTCGGCGTGGGAGGCGTTCATTCTGCGTACCCGTGCGCTGCACCGGCGTGCGGGTAACGTGACCGCGCTGCCGGTAGCGCCGCCCGTCGGGCCCGAGCCGTCGATGGAGGGCATGGTGCTGCCCGAGTTCGAGGAGGTACGCCAGCCGCGCCCCGAGCTCGGCCCGCTGCACGAGATCTGCCGACTCATCGAGGAGCAGGATCCGGACGAGCTGCTGGAGCACCTGGACGAGCTGGCCGAGGAGTATCGGAACCAGTTGGCGGGTCCTCGGCACGAGGTGCTGACCGCGACGTCATGATCGGCAGGCTGCCCGGGACCATTGTGTGGTGGGGAGCGATGGTCCCGGGCCTTCCGTGCTCGGTAAGGACACGGCAGATCGGCTCGACACCGAACACGTCGGCGTGCTGGTCGATGAAGGTCACGAGTGCGTGTGTGGCCGGTCGAGCTCGGCGAAGGAGAGTCGGCGGCGGGAGTCTCACCCTGTGGGTGCCGACTATTCTGTCACAGGGTTTGATCTGGGGTTTTGCTGTGCTCGATGGCTCAGCTCCGGCAGGATCGCAGGATGGCTCTGCGGCTGCTGTACTTGATCGTCTTACGCGTATTCGGCTGGATCGCGCTGCTCGCCCGATCGCAGGCGTCCAAAGATGCAGAGATCTTAGTGTTGCGGCATCAGCTGGCTGTGCTTCGCCGCCAGGTCGCCGTTCCCCGGCCGTCGTGGGCGGACCGGGCGATCCTTTCCGCGCTGGCGCGGCTTCTTCCTCGATGCCGCCGATGTCATCTGTTCGTCACACCGCGGACGCTCCTGCGTTGGCACGCCGACCTGGTGAAGCGACGTTGGACCTACCCAGGCATGGGCCGGGACGGCCAGCGGTCCGGCCTACTCTTCGCGCCCTGGTGCTGCGCCTGGCCGCCGAAAATCCGGATTGGGGTTACCAGCGCATCGCCGGGCAGATCGCCGGCCTGGGCCGGAAGGTGTCCCCGGCCACCGTGTGGGCGATCTTGAAGAGGTCCGGCTTCGATCCAGCGCCCCGGCGCAGCGGTCCGACCTGGGCGCAGTTCCTCAAGACTCAGGCGTCCGGGATCTTGGCCTGTGACTTCTTCAGCGTGGAGACGGTCATGCTCGCGCGGCTGAACTGCTTCGCTGTGGTCGAGCATGCCACGCGGCGGGTCCACGTGCTGGGGGTCACGGCGAACCCAACCGCCGACTGGGTCGCCCAGCAAGCCCGCAACCTGATGCTCGGCCTGGGCGATCGGATCGGTGACTTCCGGTTCTTGATCAGAGACCGGGACAAGAAGTTCACCGCTCTGTTCGATGAGGTGTTCACGACCGCGGGTATCCGCGTGGTGTTCACCGGGCCCCAGGCTCCTCGGATGAATGCGATCATGGAGCGGTGGGTGGGCAGCGTACGTCGCGAGCTACTCGATCGGATCCTCATCATGAACGAACGCCACCTGCGCAAGGTCCTCGCCGAGTATGAGACCTACTTCAATCGGTATCGTCCGCACCGGGCCCTGAAGCAGGCCAGTCAGCTGTGGGCGCTACCCGATCCGGTCGACGCCCACATCAAGGTATCCCGACGAGACCGGCTCGGCGGTCTCCTACACGAATACGCCCAGGTTGCATGAGGCGACACAATATTCGGCACCCACACGCAGCGGCGTACTTTAGAATCCCCAACCATCTTCTTGGCGGCATAGCCTATAACGAAGTTGGCGGAGACCCGGTCTTCTTCGACGACGCCGGATTCATCAAAGAATTCATGAAAGGAGGCATGACCCGAGCCCTGAAGGCATCGTTTGGCCCCGTCCAGATGCAGCTTCGCGTGGCGGCTTACATGCTTGGGTACACCAAGGTCACCACAGATCTGGCACAGCAGATTATAACGCTCCTGCAAAACCCAGCGGCCAACCTGTTCATCGTCGCAAAGTACATCTCCGACGTCCATCAGAGCCCGAGGCGTTGGGGCGACGTGGAAGAAAAGTTCATCGCTGCGCACTACAATGGAGGGCCGAAGGGCTGGGTTTCAGATGACGCCCAGAGATACGCGAGAGACTATATGAAATACCGCCCTTGGGTTAAGTCAGTCCTAGGGCCTGGAGGGGCGGTGGCCAACTAGTGCCTCTGAGCAGGACCCGAAAGCGGCCGCCACTCGATCGCCCCAGAGATCCTCGGGTGGCTCTCCTTGTGTGGCGGTTCGCGTGGCTGCTCTCGTTTATTTTCAGCGCACTGATCGCGCTGCCGGCGTTCCTCTTCGGCATTTACGACATTAGTGGGAACGGCGAGGACACATATGGAATCGATCACGATGTCGTCAATGGCATGCAGCTTTTCTTGTTCGTTTCCTATATTCCCGCAATAGCGGCTGCCTTTCTGCCGGTGAAGTCCTGGATGCTGAGGTTCTTGGCCTGTGTCATGGTTGTGATCGTGACCATCCGACTCGTCGGGCTGCTGAGTCTGTAGAGGGGGCCCACTTTGCGGGCATAGCCAAGGCTGCGCGGCTGGCGGCAGGGTGCCGCCGCCGCTGCTGGACGAGCGGGCGGCCCGCATCGATGGTGGAGGCGGGGTGGCCGACGTGGGATGAGCTGTCCGCCCGGCGCAGCGTCCGGCCGCGCTCACGCCGGCGCGGCTGTGCCCGTCACGTCCCTGGGACAGCGACGCGTCGACGTCGACCAGCGGGCCCAACAGCGGGCCCACGTCGGCCGCGGGTGCGGGCGAGCCGTGACCGACCTGGACGCTGGCGAGCTGGCGCACACGCGGGCGATGGTGGTCGAGCTGGGCGAGCGCGCGGCCCGGCTCGGGGCTGCGGTCGCGCAGCTGCAGGCGGCCTGGCTCGGAACGGACCGGAGGGCCGGGAGGGGCTTCGGCGGGTCATACGGTCGGGCGGTCCGCCATCATGAAGGGACGGTGCGGCTACCAGCGCAGGAACTGACACCTCCCTCACTCCCTCCCCAAGGTGCCCGCCTGCCACAAGGACATCCCCCCGATCGACGGTCGCAGGTTCGAATCCTGCAGGGCGCGCCACTCCACCCGCGGAAACTCCAGCCGCGCCCGCGCGCTGGGACGGCATGGGGCAGATATGAGGCAAAGCTGAGTCACACGCTGAGCTCCCGCCTGAGCTTCGACGCTGCTCTCAGCACCAGCCCCGCCGTTTCCTGGGCAGCTTTGTGGGCGACCTCCGGCAGCACCGAGACGTAGGTGTCGGCGGTGAGCACGATGCTGGCGTGCCCGAGCATGGCCTGCACCACTTTCAGATCGGTGTGCGGCCAGCGCTAGGGTGGCGGCGCCGTGTCGCAGGTCGTGCAGCCGGACCGGCGGTTGTCCAGAGGCGGCCACCAGCCGGCGGAACCGGCCGGTGAGGTAGTCCGGCCGCAGCGGCGCACCCTCCGCGGTACACGTATCCCGAGTCCCGCCAGCGGGTGCCCGCTGCCGAGCTCAGCTCCTCTTGGCGGTCGCGGTGCCGAGTCAGCACCCGTACGGTCTCCGTGTCCAGGGCCACCACCCGGCAACTGGCGGCACTCTTCGGTGGCCCGACCACGACCTGGCCGTCGGCGTGCACCCGCTGCTGCGCCACCGCCAGCTCCGCGGCCTGCAGGTCGACATCCGTCCAGCGCAGCCCGGCCAGCTCACCGCGGCGCAGTCCGCGCAGCGCCGCCAGCCACCAAGCGGCGTACAGGCGGTCCTGCCCGACGTCGGCCAGGAAGGTCACGAGCTGCTGTTCGGTCCACACCGCCACCCCGGACGCTCTCCCGCCTGTTGCCAGCGGGCCGTCCGCCCGGCGGTCCAGACGACCGGATGCGGCCACCGCGGATGGGGCAGTTCGGCGCCGTTCGCCGGGTTGAGGGGGATCAGCCGGACACGGACCGCCGCGTTCAGCGCGGTCCGCAAGGTGGCGTGGATCCGCACCACGGTAGCGGGCGACAACCGGCGGCCGGTCGGCGAGGGACGGGACGCCAACGCTGCCAGCAGCGCGTTGATGTCGCGAGAGGTGAGCTGGTGGAGCAGGATCCGTCCCAACCGCGGGATGAGATAGAGGCGGATGTGTGTGGCGTAGCCCTGCCGGGTTGACGGCCGCAGGGCGTCCTTGGTGGCCAGCCAGCGTGCCAGCCACTCACCGACGGTGCATCCGGCTCCCGCGCCGTCGCGGTCGGCAGCGGCCAGGGCGCGGCCTGCCGCCTGCGCTTCCTCGGGATCGGCGTAACCACCCTGGCGGACGCGCTGCCGCCGCCCGTCCAAGCTGCGTACCTGCACCGTGAAATACCAGCTGCCATGATCGTCGTCCGCTGGCAGACGCGGACATGTCATGCCTCGCTGACGTCCCGTTGCCGCATCCACACAGCCGCATCGCCTGCTGACCTGCACACGAGTCTTCGGCATCTGTCCCACCTCCACTCTTCACGGTGTGCGACGACAGACGCGCCAGCTAGGGCTCGCACTCGATCAGGGGTGTCCCCAGGTCAAGTGTCCGGAGAACGGGGGAAGCTCACGCGCTGGTCGGCACGCCCGGGAGGGGCAAGACCAACACCTTGCGACGGTTGGTTATGACGGTCGCAGGCGCAGTCCTGATCGCGCAGGGAAACCCCAGCTCACAGTGCGAAACCGTGTTTTCGAGCGGGACAGGCTGGAGTTCGCGCCGCCACGCGAAACCCTCACATGGTCGTGACCTGGGCGGATGTGACTATCGGCAGGCGCATCTCTAATGATCATGAAAACTGGGCGAACACAGTTGAGCCACATACGAGACACACCCGCATCGCTTGGGATGCAATATCGCCATCAACCTGCTCATCCCATGATCTCTCAAGGACCGCCCTCATGCCCTCCTGGCTCGGCCCTCTCGACGTCGCTGACAAGGTCGCGTCCGTCCTCAGCCTGCTCGTCGCGATGATCGCACTCATCGTCAGCATCCACTTCGCGCGCAAGGCCACTGGAACGCGCGCCCTCAGTGTGCCCCGGCAGCGAAACCGGCATCGGCCGCGAGTCGGCAGCGCGGGCAAGAGCAGCGCGAGATCTCTCTGGAATGGACTGCGCCAGATACGACGTCCGGTGAGAGAACCCTCGCCCCTTGAAAATGACGAACGCGACTACAGCACCATCCGCCCCATCCCGGCAGAAATACTCGTGAGCTTCGGAATACAACCGAAACCATCACCGCCTCGACCTGCCGAAAGCACCATCGAGTAGCAAACCGCCGCCATTACGGCCATTGGCGCCGCCCTCAGCTTCATGGGCAGCAGTTCGTTCCTCGCCGCCGATCTCCGCGTCTCAGACGAGACTGCGCCCGCCGAAATTCCTTCCGCGCAGGTCAAGTGGCATGTGGGTACTCGTGAAGGACGCGGCCGAGCCGGCCTCTTCGGCGTATGGTCAGGTCGGTGATTCGCTTGGATCGGTGTCCGAGCCCGGGGCGGGACCCAGCGGAGCGGTTGGGGCTCGGTGCTGGTTGTAGGTGCAAGTGTTCGTATTCACGCAGGGCGTGCCGCAGGGCCACTATCAGGGACTTTTCCATGATCTCCAGCGCGGCCTTGGTCTTGGCCAGCTCGTGTTCGGCCTTCTCCGCCCGCGCCCGCAGCTGCTCGTTCTCCTTCTCGGCTTCGCTCTTGGCCGTCTTCGGGCCGGACGGCTTGGCCGCCAGCGCGTTCAGTGCGCCTGCGTCGGCAGGCCTTGCGCCATTCGATGATGTGGGAGTGATACAGCCCCTCGCGTCGCAGCAGTGCCTCCTTGGCTCCCCGGCTCGGTCGCCGCATCGTAGGCCTCGACCATCACCAGCTTGTACTCCGGCGTGGGCCAAGCGAATGGATCTCACTGGGAACCGGACGGCAACCTCATACGCGGTGCCGGAAGCGATCCAACCGTGCCAGAGTGATCCACATGATCCCCGCACACATCCCCGACGAGCCACCGCTCACCTACGCCGACAGCTTCGACGTACCGGTCCTTTTCCGTAACGGACCTGCGAGGAAGCCCACGAGGCAGTGGCGGACGGCCAAGCACGAGCTGTGGGCGCGGTCGGGCGGGTTCCCGGCGACCGACGGCTGGTACGTCTCGACCACCACCTGGCGGGAGATCATCAAGGCCGCCGTTGAGGTTGGTCGCGACGTCACCCCGCACTTGCAGAATCAGCCGCGGTATGCGCACGGGGAACTCGTCGCCCGGGTTTCCCCGCTGTACGCCTATCTCGGCACACACCCCGTCAAGCCAAAGCACCCCGTACCAGGCACCAAGGGCCGGCGCCTGACCCTGAACCCGGTGTACGCGTACGGCACCGAGCGCAGCGCGAAGAACGCAGCCTCTTACCGGCTGGGTATGACGATGACCGACTGGGCCTGCCGCTCACTGCTGGGCCTCGGCCAGACCGAGCACCTCGAACTTGGCGGGCCGATCCCCGCTCTACGCAACACGTTCAGGGATCCGAAGGAGAAGCTACCCGACCTATGGGGGCAGCACCAGGCAGAGGGCCTGTACTGGTTGATCGAGGCCAAGGGGGGCGACGTGGGTCTCGGCACGCTCCGCAAGGGGTGGGCGCAGCTGGCCGCCGGCAGCAAGATCCTCGGCTCGTACGCCCACCGCACCGTCCTGGTCGGAGCGTGCGCGAGGCCCGGAGACGATCTCTTCCTCACCATCGACCACGACCTGCACCCCGGGCAGCCGCCGCGCACCCCGGCCGGATTCGACATGGCCGACGAGTCAGCGGTCGGCCCGGGCAACCTCGAAGACCATCTCGGCGACAGCGACGACGCGCTCATCGGCGCGGCCCGCGCCCAAATGCTCACCTACCTGGCGCTGCGCTCCGCTCCCGCCTCGCAACTGCGCACCGTGCTCGTTCCCGCCGACCGCGCGTCCCGTCATCGGCGCTCCGGGCTGATCACGCCCCTGGAAGACGACGACCTCACCCGCGCCATGCGGGCCGATGCCCGCGGAGCAGCGCGCCACATCGAGCGGTACGCCCTGCGCGCCCGTATCCGTTCCATGGGCCTCGATGACTTCCTCACCTGCCGTATTCCCGGAACCGAGGTTCACCTCGGCATGTCCCGTAAGCTGTTCGCCGCCTGCGAGCGCCTCCACGAGGAAGACCTTGCCATCGCTCGGCGCACCCCGGGGCTGCGCGCCGAGGACCAGCCGACCGATATCCAGGAACTCAGCGACGACGCTCAGGAGGAACAGCGACTCACCCAGCGGCGGATCTTCCGCGCGCAGCAGGAGGAAGCCCGCCCCCAGCTACGCCCCCGGCTCCGCGACGCCTACGAGCGGGGAGCGACAAGCGATTGGAGTGATCTGCTGCGCCTTCCCCAGGAGCCAGAACTCGACCTGGAAGGCGACGAGGGGCTCCTCGAAGCGGCGACGCCGGAGACGTACCTGGCCGTCAGCCGCTACGGCCTGCCCCCAGCACGCGCCTAGCGATTAGGGCTCGCATTCGATCAGGGGTGACCTCAGGTCAGGTGTCCGGAGTACGGGGATGCTCCGGGGTGAGGCGGTCGGCGCTGCCGCGAGGAGTCCCGACCGGGCACACCAGGGGCTGTTGATGGGCGGGGCGAGTCCCTACGGCGGGGAGGCCCGGGGGCTGCGCGGTCGGCCGGTCCGTCATGATCCCGATCTCTGCAAGGAGCGCAACACGGTGAAACGGTGCGTCAATCGGATCAAAGGAATGGCGTGGGCTGGCTGGGTTAGACAATGTCGTTGACCGCTCCTATGGACGCTCACACTAGAGTTCAAGCGGATTCGTCCAGCTCCGAATCTCCTTCGGCGATGCGGGAGAGGGAGAGGATTTGTCCGTGACGGCGAACTCCGGTGAGCCGTACCCCCGCGAGGGCTTCAGCTCTCAGCATGCGCAGCGGGTCGGCGATGAGTCGAAATCGAGGTGCGCACTCCTGCCCGGTGTCCTCCAACCCGGAAACCACAACCAGGATGTACTTCTCCCGCTCCAAGATCGCCCGCTCAAACTCGTAATCGGTGAGCGTGACGGCGTCTGGTTCCGTCCCAGAAGCTGATTTGATCTCGTAGTAGACCTGGTCGGAGTCACGGGCGTCGGCTCCAACTCGTCGGGCAGCCCGTAGATCCTCAACGGTCAGCCCTTTGCCTTCCAGGTATGACTTGAGCAGGTTGAAGGCCACTGTCTCGGTCTCACCTGCGGTGTAGCTCGGCGGAACCGCTGTGTAGTTGGGAGCATGCCCGCCGAAGCCGCGGCCGGGGGTCACGAGCGAGCCATTTCCCTCATGGCGGTTGAACGTGGAGTGCGGTGCGGTAGCCGCTTGCTGCTCGGCAAGACCAATGGGCTGGAAGACGGCAGGGTCGATCAACCGACGTTCCGGTGTGTCGTCTGACGGCGTTGGTCGCGGAGGGGATGGGAATGCTGGCGTCTCTGGAACTATCTCCATGGTGTTCTCGGACGGCTCCTCAACCGGAGCAACGAGTTCGGGCTCTGTCTCGGGGACCGTTTGAGCCGCAGCGTGCTCGATGCGCTGCGCATGTTGCTCGGCGGCTCGCGACGCCTGTTCGAGCCGCCCGGGCTGGTCTGTCGTCGGCAGAAGTGTGAGCGCTCGAGATGTGTTGTCGTCCGTGACGTCCTGCCAGGCCCCGACCCACGTCGCGGCGATGTTGTAGCTGTCCGTGGAGAACAACGCGGCGATCGCGGCTCCGACCCCCTTGACGCGGGCGAGTTCGTGTTCGCCGCGCACATAGAGGATCGGGGATTCGCCGTTGAGGAACGCTGACACGGGCAGCGCCGGAGACATCTGCCCATCCGCCAGGCTAACCTGGACGGCCAGATCCGGGACGACATAGACCTCGACCGTCTCGAGCCATTCCCAGCTCACTTCCGGGGCAGGGGGTGGAGTAGCCCGGCGCGTCAGCTGGTCGCGGAGGTGCTTGACCGAGAGCCGAAAGAGCTGAGTCTCCGTCGGGGCACTCCACCCATCCCGCACGGAGGTCTCGACAACGACCATGTCGCTGGCGTCCCGCTCGTGCACGTGCGCCCGATGTTGCAGCTCTCGGAGCTGGTCGAGACCGATCCCAGGTTGCCAGGTAGGCACGTGCCGGCCCAGCTCTCGGGCGATCCCCTCGTGGGACACCGCGTAGACCGGGCGGCGGGTCGTCCAACCGCTGGTAGTCCGCAGCGGCAGCCTTCGTAGGCTCTTTGCCAGCTCAGGTGAGATCTGTGGGGTCTGGGCCAGGTCGTGCTCCAGTAGCCGTAGGCACTCCAGGTGAATTCGTTCGTTGCCTGGCGTGACAGGCTTCTTGGAGATGGTGCGGAGGATGCGGATAGCGTCGTGGATGGACGGCTGCTGGATCTTCAATGTCTCCCACAGCTCGTCGCATCCACTGGCCTCCAGGACACAGGGAAGCTGGTCGCCGAAGATCTGCGCTCCTCGGCGGACGACTGCGGGGCGCCGCCACCCATGCTGGGTGAGTACCAGCCCTTCAGAGACGCTGAGCGCGTTCCTAATGATTTTGACTATCTCTGGTTCGGTGGTTCGACCGTAGCCGAAGGACGAGTTGCTCGTCCTCTGCGCCACCGTGACCACCTCGGCCAGTGCCCGATAGACCAGCAGCGCCTGAGCGGCCGTCTCCTCGGACACGGGCCCCTGGCCCGTCCCGTTCTGCTCGCGCAGGGATTGCAACCGCTCGATCAGCTTGGGTGTTTCGGCCTTCCCTTGTATCCCCAGTTCAGCGGCGACCTCTGGACGTGGAAGCATGTTGACCTCGGGGTGGAGGTATTCCTCGCGTCCCTCGCCGAGAACCGCAACATTGCTCGGACTGCGCAGAGCGAGGTCCATCGGTCGACAGGGGACTTCTCGTAAGTTGTCGAGCCAGGCGATGGTGCGAGCCTCCCAGACCCAGAAAGCGGCGACAGCGCCGTCCCGCTGCCAGCCGTTATAGGCATGAGCGACGTCGACCTCCCACGGGCTCCGTCGGTTCCAAGGCTGCCTGAGAGCGCCTTCTTGGTTCCAGAGCTGGTTGAGAAGCCGCAGGGCCGCAGCAGCGCGACGGCGTCGTCGCTCACCATCTCGTTCGTTCGCGATGTCCAACAGCACACGCCGCAGATCTGGCGAGTGACGATCGCTGAGCGTGTAGAGAGTCAATCCAGGCTTAAGGTTGCGAATGGCCTCTGCTCTGATTTCGCTGGCTGGGCTGCCTGGGATGTATGCGTTTGCATAAGTTCGCGGGTCCTTGTATGAGGGACCTCTAGTGGAGGCCAGCGGCAGGAGCCGGGGTGCAGTTTCGGCGCCGAGACTGCGGAGGAACTGGGTGACGCTCATGCCTTGACGCGGCGTCTCCGACCGGAGGAGTTGCACGTAGCGTGCGTCGATCCAAGCCAACTCCGGTGTGGCAGCCGCGGCGGTGGAGAATGCGTTCCGGTCGTACGCACTGGGCAGATACGCCTTGTGGGGCGTGACAAACACCTCGCTGGTCGCCCCCTCCGCATCGTAGACTTGGGCGCGCAGGGCGATGGCGCGGCCAACGTCGGGGGCGAGTTTGTCCCAGTCCGCCGCGGACACGTTGGGAAGCGCGCTCCACAAGGCATGGAGTTGCTCATCCGTGACTTGTTGCGGTGCTCGCCCGGTCTGCGTGCCGAGGGCGGCTAGGCGGCGGACTGCCTCCACCGCGGTACCGGTGTCGATGACGGGGCTGACCTCGCGTAGCCAGGTCAGCACTTTCCTGGCGTCCTCGGAATCGGTGTTGAATGCCTCATGGAGCCGTACCGACCAGTCGAAGGCGTCGGCCAGCGGTGCCGGGCACAGCGTGAGAACCCTGCCGTCATGCGCGGACGGGGGGCGAAGCCGGTTACCGTCCGCATCGACGACACAGGGCAGCTTTAGAAGGTGATCTCCGAGTTTCGCGGTCAGGCCGAGCGCGGTCAGTGCGATCACGAACTCGACTGGTCGCGAGGTCTCTTGCAATAGTGGAAGCGCATCAGCGACTTCCACGTCGGGAGAGTATGCCCATTCGTCCTCAATGACGCTGCGCCAGCGACCGCTCGGGTCCCGCGCTTCCAAGGGGAGCATCGCTGTGCGGTCGGCCAGCGCGGCGATCTCAGCCGGGGTCAGGAGACCGGCCCGCTCCAGGGCACGGGATTCGAGGGCGCTCTCCAAAAGGGAAAGCCGCCCAGCTTCACGGGTGTCGAACGTGACCTTGCCTGGAAGGTCCTCGCGAGAGCGTACGAGCAGGTCCTCCTCGAGCGCATAAACTGCGGCTGCCGTGCTCCCTTCCTCTTCGTCCTTACGGGGAACAAGGGCCCACGCCGCAGCGGGAGCATCGTGGAATCGGTCGGCTACTGCGGCGACCCACATCTCGCCAATCATGGGAACCAGGGCGGCGTTCCAGCGTGTATCGGCCAGGTCTTGCCGGGCGCTCACCGGATCGAATGGGGCGCTGACCTTCACGGGGTGGCGGAAGGCGAGAAGAGGGAGCCCTGCGTAGAGCATCCCGGCTTCTTCGTGCCCGTCCGCGAGAGCAACTGTGATCGGGATGGTCTCCCCTTTGGCCTTGCCCTGCCGTTCAACGGCGGGCGACGGCGGGGCGCCGTGGTAAAGAATCCAAGTCCGTCCGTCGGGGGCCTGGGCGCGTTTGCGCTCCACCAGGCGTTCTTCACCCGACAGAGCCGCTTGGATCGGCGGGAGGGACTGCAACGCCAGCTCGAGGACCGCCACCTGCATGAATTCCTGATCCAGAACCACTATCCGAGAGACGCTCCGGAGGAAGAGCAGCGCCGAATGATCCCAGCGACGCACCCAGGCGAGGATCTCGTCACCGGTGGCGACATCATCGGGGAGCGGAATGTGGAAAAGAGTCCACCTGTCATCGCCCACCGCCTCGGGAAAGTCCTGGGGAGGAATCGCCGCGATGCTGAACCCGTCGAGGCAGGCATGATAGGGGCTGGAGTGCACCTCGCGTACGGAAGAAATGGCCTCCAAGGTCATCAGCCCGATGCCGAACTTGCCGGTCTGATCCGCGTTAGCTGTTTTGGTGCTGCGCCAGGGTGCGACCATCGCCAGCAGATCCGCAAGCCTGACCGGTAGCCCGTTGTGCGAGACGGTCAGACCGTCCGGCCCTCGGTAAATCCGGATTTCCGCAGCCTGGACATCATCGGCGTTCTGAATCATCTCCGAGAGGAACTGGAGCCGGTCGTTGGATAGGTTGGCAGCTCCTAACCGGCTGCGGTCAGCCATCTCGTGTGTGATGTTGTCTGCGTTCCGAATGTGCTCGCCCAGGAAGTCGACAGCCCAGGCGGCGGCCTCGCTGTCCTCCGGCAGATACCCTTCGCCGGCAGCGTCCAGATCGTAGACGGCACGTGCGGCCGTCTGGGCGCGGTGAAATTTCGAGTTCTGGTTAGGGTGCACGTGCCTTCCCACGGAGTTGAGGAGAAGAGGCTGGCGCCTACGACCCGATCGCAGGGTTGATGGTGACCATAGCGTCCATCACTGACATTTCTGGGCCGAGTCGCCCGACGACCGCCGCCACATGGTGCTGGTGGGGCTGGGCATCCGCTGGAACTCGCTGCGGCGCGTGCATGAGATCCCGGACGAGTCGACTCTGCGTGATCTGCTGGAAACCCTGGACACGACCGCATTCGCGGCCGCGTGCGGCAGTTGGCTGGCCGATCTGTCCGCCCACCGGGAGCAAGGTGCATCCGGCCAGGACAAGGATCGGTCGATCCGCCAGGTGGCGGGCAGGCGGCGGGTCGGCGCCGGCGGCGTCATATCGCCGTCGACGGCAAGGCACTGCGGGGCACCCGGCACGGCAGCGACACCGGCCGGGCCCGGCATGTGCTGACCGCGATCACCGCCCGCACGATGGCGCTGCTGGCCCAGGCCGAGGTCGACGGCAAGAGCAACGAGATCACCGTCTTCTGCCCGCTGCTGCGCCCACTGGACCTGACCGACGCCGTGATCACGGTCGATGCCCTGCATACGCAGCGCGAGCACGCCACTTTCCTGGTCGAAGAGAAGAACGCCCACTACATCCTCGTGGTGAAGAACCAGCCGAGCTTGTATCGGCAGCTCAAGGGCCTGTTGTGGCGCCAGGTGTCCATCGCCCACCGCGAGGACCACCACGGTCATGACCGCAGCGAATGCCGCCAGCTCAAGGTCCTGGCGTCGCCGCCGGGCTGGCCTTCCCGCACGCCGCCCAAGCCATCGCCATCATCAGAAAGCCCCGGCCCCGCCACACGGCGGCGGACCTACCGCGAGGACGCCAGCCTGATCCGTACCGGCAACGGACCCGCCGTCATGGCCGCTCTGCGCACCATCGCCATCGGCATCCTCAAACTCCACGGCTGGACCAACATCGCCAAAGCCAACCGACACAACGCCCATCAGGCCCAACGCTGCCTGACGACCCTCGGCATCACCTAACCGAACCAGACACCAAGGCCGAAACCACGAGAACCCCGGAGCCCTGCCGAAGAGCGCCTTCAGGAGATCCCTCAATGTGGGCCGCGATGTCGGCGTGACCGATGCCTTCCGTGCCCGGCGAGGCGGCCGGGCGCGGGCTTGACCTGCCGACAGTGAGCCGCAAGCGGGTGGCAGGGAACCGACAAGCGGGATCGGCATCCTTGGAGGTGTCAGGCGGTATGAGCTGATGCACCTGCGGAGGCGATGGGGAATGACCGGCACCAAGATGCGAGAGTTCCCGGCCCTGCTCGAAGAGCTCGGGCACGTGCGTCATTTCGTGGGCGGCGTCGTGGCCGGCCATCCTGCTGCGAACGACGTGGTCCTGGCCGTCTCCGAACTGGCCGCCAATGCCGTCGAGCACTCCGCCGCCAGCCGTGACGACAACTTCGAGGTGCGGATCACCCATCTGGCCGACGCCGTCCGCGTCGAGGTGCACGACCACGGTGGCGCGGGCAGGCCGCGGCCTGGCGTGGCCAGCGCGGAGGCCACCCGGGGGCGCGGGCTGTTCCTTGTGGACCACCTCTCCCGCGACTGGGGCATCACCCACAAGCCCGACCACACCGGCGTCTGGTGCGAGATTGACTGCACCTGCACGAAATCGACGGCACTCGAAAAGGCCGCCGCCTGAAAGGGTCTGCCACCGTCATCCATAGATGGTCCGACGTGGCTGGAGCGCGAAGTCTATTCCGGGAAGCCTCGATGCAATGAGCCGTTTTCATCCCCGTGCGGTGACTGCTGATCACAGCATGATCGCAAGGTCGACATTCGTCTGATGACATGGCGAAACCCCTGGTAGACGGGTTGATCACCACAATCACGTCCGTCACAACCAGGGGCCTCGGATGCTGTTCTATCGTGCTGCCGTCGATTTGTCGCGTTCAATCCTGAACTACGTGGCCGGCCTCATCCGTCGACACCGCAAGTCCATCGGCTCCATCTGGCGGCGGCTCAACCCGGGACAGCAGGCCCTGCTCGTCCTGGTCCACCTGCGCAAAGGCGACACGTTTCCGGAGCTCGGAGCCGGATTCGGAGTTTCCACGGCGACCGCGTGGCGGTAGGTGGAAGAGACGGTGAAGCTGTTGTCGGCGCGCTCACCCAAACTCGGACAGGCACTGCGCCGAGCCAAGCGCGACGGCCTGCACTACCTGGTGCTGGACGGCACGCTGATCCACATCGACCGGATCGCCGCCGACCGGCCGTACTTCTCCGGCAAGCATCGCGTACACGGCATGAACATCCAGGTCATCGCCACCCCGGACGGGACGATCCTGTGGACCTCGGGAGCGCTGCCAGGCAAAACCCACGACCTGACGGCTGCCCGCATCTGGGGCATCCTGCGGGAGTTGGAGCAGGCAGGAATCCTCACCCTGGCCGACAAGGCCTACCAGGGAGCCGAAGGCCCGGTCCGCACCCCGTACAAGGGCACGAACAAGCCCGAGTCCCAGAAGCAGGCCAACCGCTCCCACGCCAGGCTCCGCGCGCCCGGCGAGCGCGCGAACGCCCAGCTGAAGAGCTGGAAGATCCTCCGGAAACTACGTTGCAGCCCATCCAAGGCCGGCCACCTGTGCAAGGCCATCGCCGTCCTGCAGAATCACCGAGTCGCGCCAGCAACGTGAGGATGAAAAGCGTTCAATGATCGAATAGGACGGCTGCCGTGCTCGGTGCGTGCTCGTCCGCCCCGTCACACGCCATCAGAACCTGGCACTGCCGGACACGCATAACGCGCTGAGATGGCACGAACCATCACCCAGTGGCACAGTGCGACACTAAAAGATCTTGCTTCTAATCCGACGGTCGCAGGTTCGAATCCTGCAGGGCGCGCTTCAATCATGGTGTTGACCTGCGGAAACATGCGCTTGGCCGCCCGAACAGAACATAGCTCCGGCCATTCCGTGCTCGCCCGTACCAACCCTGTACACACCATGATCATCATACCGTTCCTCATATCCGCCACATGACGACGGCTTCGCTCCGCCGTGATGCCAGCGCAGCGAAGCCATCATCTCCCCCGGCCGGGCCGTCCCCTCCGGTGACACGCGAAGCTGCCGCAGAACGCCTCGGCCCTCGTCGTCGCCCAGCAACAGCGCCGCGGTCTTCTCTGCTGCCGCCATCGCCACCTGCGGGAAGACCGAGGTGTAGGTGTCGGCGGTGAACGCGCTGGAGGTATGCCCCAAAGTCTCCTGAACCACCTTGATCTCCACACCTGCGGCCAGCATCAACGACGCCGCGCCATGCCGTAGATCATGAAGCCGGATCGGTGGCAACCCCGCCAGGTAGGCCAGCCACAGGAACTGGTCGGACACATGCTGCGGGTGCAGCCGATCCCCATCGGACTGGGTGAACACGAACCCGGTCCCCTTCCACATCTCGCCCGCCGCGAGCTGTTGCTCGCGTTGACGCCGCTGGTGCGCGCGCAGGATCGTGACCGTGTCGGCGGCCCGGCAGCTTCCAAGCGGATCTGTTCACGCCTGGCTCGCGCCGCCGGGGTCAGACCACCACCATCCGGATAACGCATCCCACCGGCATACTCCCGAACCAGCCGATGAGCACGCAACCACGCCATGTCACCTCAGGCTTTCATCCTCTGTAGCAGGTGCCGAAAGGGTGCGCAGCGGAGCTATTAACGAGTACCACCAGGCCGCCTGACAGAGCCGGCGAAACAGCAGATCAGACTATGTGCACGAGTATCGGAGCAGTACACCCGCGCACGCGAGGATGTTCCCTAGGTTCGTACGAGTCTGAAGGAGTGCAGGATTCCGAGACGGTACGCGGTCTATACCGTCCACGAGGGCGAGTCAACATGTGGCGCTGGCTTAATGCGCCAGTTGGCTCGGTCAGCTTCAGGCGACCAATCCTCAACCTCGCGGTAGTAGATAATCATTGACCAGTATCCCGGAAGTTCGTGAAATATAAGATCCTCTACTTCAGTGATGTCAGCATCAGCCCAATGATTATTAACACGAGCGACGGCCTCACGATATGGAATTCCGAAAGACTCTATCATCTCTTCGGCGATCTGCTCCAGATACTCGAAGACCGGACCATGGGCCGCTAGAAGAAATCTCCTCATTAGAATTCTACCCTACTGAATGCATCCATCAAGAATTCGTGCCGCCCGATCGCCAAAGAACACGATCTGATGGCCGAATAGAACAGGACTAGCACCCTCCAGAAATGGCTTCACATTCCTGAGCATAGGCCCCTCGACCACATCATAGGGATGGGTTCCGGAGTCTGTGCGGTTCATGTATAGGAAGTCCGCCAAGTCGGGACTTCCAGAGCCGAATGTTTTACTATTTAGATCGACAATTGCACTCGTCGGCACACGAAAGTGCAGCACCACGCCGTTCGTGCCGTACCTGTTTCGCGCCCAAGTTTCAGCCTGGGATTTATCTTTTGTCAAATAGAACCCATTGCCGAAATCGCGAGGGCGTGGCCGAAATCCTGGGTCCACCCCATTATTGCGAATGCTATCTGCAGCTTCCCTGCTCGTGCCGTGATACAGGTCCAGATACTCGTCATTGTGGACTAGAATTGAGTCGCCACCGACAGCGACATAGTACGTGTGCAGTCCGTCTACTGTCAGGTTGTGAACGGGTCGAGTGGCAACCCATGCCTTTATCGCTGAGACCTGAACGTAGGTGCCCGACGCCGTCTGAAGCCACATGCCTGGCTCTAGGCTCCCGGCATTCACCCACTCGCGAAGGTTTGCCACCCAAAACGGATGGTTGCTCGTAGCGGTGATGGCGTCGGCTTTGGTTCTGCTACTTGGATCGATATCGATGCTGATCGAGACGAGGCTCTTCACTCCGTTGCCACTGATCAGAGTTGTGACTTCCTTGGCTTCCTTCTGACCCGATCTCGGATCGGCGGCCATAACCAGGTTGCCAACCTTTACATCTTCGATGGCCTTGTGGCTGCCGTCAGCCATTAGGACCTTGGTTCCGGCGACGAAGCTGTTGGGTGGGTCGCAGTTGTAGATGGGGGGTGGCGGCGGGTCGCCGTAGTCCGGTTCGGGGATCACGACTCCGACGTCGGTGGGCTGTTCTACGGCGTGGGAGCCGTCTTTGCAGGTGCCGGTGTATCTCAGGGGTGTGTCGCATCGGATGATTTCGCCGGGAGCGTCGGGCTCTACGCCGAAGTCCGTGGCGATCCCGACGGAGCCTCTGTCCCAGTTGACACTCTCGATGGGCCGGGTTGGACTTCCGCCCCGACGCCCTCCGTCGCAGAGACCGTCGCAGCTGAGGTCGGGGCCTGGCCGCCGGCCATCACCCGGTTGCTTGCTGATGCAGTTCGGGCCCCGGCAGGGTTCTGGATCCTTTTCGTCCTTCTTCTTGGGGTCCGGCTTCGGTTTGGTGTCGGTCTTGGTGCCGCCGCAGTTGATCTTGCATGGCGGTTTGGGCTGGGTGTGGTTTCCGCAGTTGACCTTGCATTTCTTGCCTTGCGGCTGCTTTGGAGTTTTGGCCGTGTTCTTTGGTCCACAGCCGCCGGGACGTGTACGGCAGAGGTTTTTCTCAGATTGCAGGTTCTCCTGCGGTTTCGTGCTGGGCTTCGTCTGCGGCTTACTCCCACCCTTACCGTTCGGCTTCGCCCCGGTTCCCGTTCCATTTGTCGTCTTGGCACCTGTTGTTTTTGCCCGCACTGCTGCTTGAGCCGCCCGAACTGCTGCCCTCGCTGCTGCTGCCGCTCTGGCCGCTGCCGCTGCTGCCGCCGCCGCGGCTTGGGCTGGGGTCACTCCGAGGCTCTGTGCCATGCCGGCATTGGCCCGCGGTGCGGCGCCGCCGCCACCGCCACTATCGATCCGCACCTTGTGTCCGAGCGGGTCGGTGTTTGTGAGGGGTGAGCCGTTTGCGTAGGTGAAGCGGTTGGCTTGGATGGAGGGTTGGGGGTTGAGGGTCCAGGTGTCGCGGGAGGCGAATGCTCCGGTGCCGGGTTGGTACCAGCGCGACAGCATGTTGACTTTGCCGGTGTCGGGGTCGGTGTATTCGCTCTGGTAGCCGAGTTTGGGTTTGGGTCCGTCTTGGGCGATGACTTCGCCGAAGGGGTTGTAGGCGGTGGAGGCGGTGATGGCGGTGCCGGTGTAGGTGGCGATGAGGTCGTGGTGGATGTCGGTGAGGGCGCCGACGGCGGGGTTGGTGCCTTCTTGGAGGCTGAGGAGTCCGCCGGAGGGGTCGCGGCCGTATTTGGCTTGGATGGCTCCGGTTTGGTCGGCGACGGCGATGATGTCGTTGTCGAGGCCGGCGTAGATGAAGCGGGTTTCGCCGCCGGTCCCTTGGCGGGAGGTCATGCGGTCGAGGTCGTCGTAGGTGAAGAGGGTGTCGCCGTCGTTGATGAGGCGGTCGAAGGCGTCGAAGGTGAGGTGTTTGGTGGTGCCGTTCTTGGTTTCGCTGGCCAGGGTGCCCCGGGGGGTGTAGGCGTAGGTGGTGCCGTCGCCTGTGGTGAGGCGGTTGCGTTCGTCGTAGGTGTAGGTCTTGTCGCCGGCTTTGGTGCGGTTGCCGGAGGCGTCCCAGGTGTAGGCGGTGGTGTTGCCGCCGGGGGCGGTCCAGGAGGTGAGGCGTCCTGCGCGGTCGTAGCCGTAGGTGTTGGTTCCGGCTCCGGCGATGCCGGTGGTGGTCTTGGAGGTGAGGTTGTCGTCCTTGTCCCACCCGTAGACGATCTTGGAGGTTTCGGCGCCGCTGCTGTTTTTGAGGGTGTGGGTTTCCAGCCGGTCGAGGGCGTCGTAGGTGTAGGTCTGGGTGGTGGTGGGGTTGGCGGACTTGAGGCTGGTCAGGCGGTCGGCTTTGTCGTAGTCGTAGGTGTTGGTGCGGCCGCTGACGGGGTCGGTGACGGTCTTGAGCCGGTTGTCGTTGTCCCAGGTGTAGGTGGTGGTGCCGGTGACGTCGGCGCGCTGGGTGGGGTTGCCGAGGGCGTCGTAGGCGAACGTGGTGGGGGTGCCTGCGGGCGGGGTGAGTTTGGTGAGCAGGCTGCGGTCGTTGTATTCCAGGGCTTGGCTGCCGACAGTGGTGACGCGGCTGGCGAGGTCGTAACTGTAGGTCTTGTCGGGGGCGACGATCCCGGCGCCGGAGCCGCTGATCTTGGTGATGCGGTTGAGGTGGTCGAACTGCCGGTCGAGGCGGACGCCTCCGGGCTGGAGGAGCGCGGTCTCGTTGCCGGCGGCGTCGTAGAGGTGGGTCCAGGTGCGGTCGGCGAAGTTGGGGTGGGCCTGGGTGGCGGGCTCGGTGAGCGTTTCGATCAGGCCGAGCGTGTTGTAGCCGGTCCAGGTGGCGTTGCCGCGGCCGTCGGTCAGGCGGGTGCGGGCGCCGGTGGCGTCGTAGCCGAAACTGGTGGTGATGGACTCGGTGGCGGAGACGGGCTCGGTCAGTTCGACCAGCAGGTCGGTGGCGTCGTACTTGCGGCGGGTGATGTACCCCTCGCCTGAGGTGACCTCGGTGACGTTGTAGGCGGCGTCGTAGCCGAAGCTCACCGAGCGCAACACGCTACCTGCGCTGTTGAGGTTCTTCACCGTGCGCAGACGCCCGGCCGGGTCGTATTCTCCGGCAGTGGCGTTGCCGAGGGGATCGGTCGCCTTGGTGGGTCGTCCGGCGGGGTCGTAGGTGTAGGTGGTGGTGTCGTTCAGCGGGTCGGTCTCGGCGGTGACCTCGCCCGCGGCGTTGACCGTGTAGGTGGTGGCCTTGTTGCCGGGCCGGATCGTCTTGGTGAGGTAGCCCGCGTCGTTGTATTCGAGCTTGGTGGTGAACACCGCTGCCGTGGGCCGACGCTCGATGGTGGTGTCGGTGATCTGGCGGCCAAGGCCGTCGTAAGTGGCCTCGCTCCGTGCTCCGGTCGGGTCGATCGTGGCCAGCCGCTCGCCGAGCAGGTCGTATTCCGAAACCCAGCGCCCGGCGGGCTGGCCCTGCGCAGCGGGGTCGGTGACGCGTACCGGGTTGTCCAGAGCGTCGTATTCGGCCGAGGTGACCTGACCGCGCGGATCCGTGATCGTCGTCATGCGGCCGGCCGGGTCGTAGCTGTAGCCGAAGGTCGGCGTGAGCGCGCTGCCACCGGGCGGGGTGTAGGCGGCACCGGTCAGCGATGTGCGGCGGCCCGCCCGGTCGTATCCGGCGCCGATCCGGCGGCCTTCGGCGTCTTCGACATGGGTTTGGTTGCCTGCGCCGTTGTAGCCGAAACGGGAGGTGGCGCGCGCGAGCGTCGACGTTCCGGCCTTCTCGATCTGGGTGGGCGGAGCCTTGGTCTCGATCAGCTGGCCGACGTTGTCGTAGCGGAAGCTGGTGGTGAAGGCGGCCCGGTCGGCGCCCGCGACGTTTCCGCGCGGGTCGACGCTGTCGAGGGTGAGACCGCGCTCGTCGACGGTCCAGGAGGTGACGAGATCGTTGCCGTCGTTCTTGATGGTCTGCCGGATCATGATCCCGGCGGGGTTGTAGGCGTACTCGGTAATCTCGCTGTTCGTGCTCCCGGCGCCGGTGCGGGTTTCCTTGATGGTCTGGTTGGCGCGGTCGTAGTCGAAGACGGTCTTGCGGTTCACCCCGGCCGGGTCGAAGGTGGTGGAGGTGATGCGGTTGGCTGCGTCCACCACCTGTTCCGCGACCGCGCTCCCGCCGCCGGTGACCCGTTTGGTCAGGTTCCCGGCCAGGTCGTAGGTGTGCGAGGCCAGGACGACATCGCGGGCCGTGGTGGAGCCGTTGAGTTTGACGTCGTCGCCGATGACCTGGGATAGCAGGTTGTCATCGAAGTAGGTGTAGGACGTCTTGCGGCCCATCGCGTCGGCTTCAGCCGCGAGACGGCCGGCGAGGTCATAGGTGTAGGACTCCAGGATCACGTCCCGGGCCGGCTGCGGCGCCACCGGACTGCCGGTCCAGCCCTTGAGCGTGCGCGTGAGCAACTCCCCGCGCTTGGAGTAGCCGTTCTCCACCACCGTGCCGAGTTCGTTGGTCATCTTGACCAGCGCACCCGCGGAGGACCATTCCTGCTTGGACACACCGCCCTCGGGGCCGGTGATCGTCGCGGAGCGGCCGTAGGCGTCGTAGGTGTAACTGGTAGTGCGGTCTGGGTCGCCACCGGTGAGATCGGCGATCGTTTCCGACAGCTCGTTACCGTCGGCATCGTAGCCGTAGCGGGCCTGCATGGTGTGAGTGGCGTTGCTGATCTCATTGCGGACGCCCGGTCCGGTCTGCGTGGCCACCCGGCTCATGCCGTCGTAGGTGAAGGTGGTCTTCACCCCATCCGGATGCGCGGTGGAGATTTCCGCATGCGAAGTGACGCGTCCGAGCGCATCGTGGGTGTAGGCGGTCTTCAGCCCGCTGGGAGTCGTCTCCTCGGCCAGGTCACCCGCGGCGGTGTAGGCGTAGCGGGTTTCGCCGCCCTTGGGGTCACGCTGGGTCTTGAGCAGACCCTTGGGGGTGGTGCCGCCGCCGATCGCCGGTTCGGTGCCGTCGGTGTAGGTGTAGGCAATCCCCCATGTGGGGTCGCCGACCACGTCGGGCCAGGTCTCGCTCTTCACCTGCCCGTACTCGTTGTAGGACCAGTGCGTGGCGTAGGTGTTGTCGAGCGCGCTGGAGGAACGCTGGTCCAGGCGCGAGTGCATCTTGTCGTTCAGCGGGTCGAACGGGTTGGCGGCGTTCTCGTGGTAGCCGAACCACTCCCACTCACACCAGATCTGGCTCCTACTCCGGCACGATCCCTTGCCCCACAGGTTGCCGCGCGCGGTCCACTGGCGGCCGAACACGTTGCCGTTGGGGTCGATCACGTCGCGCGGGTAGCCGCCGGTGTCATAGGTGTACTTGGTGATCTTCCCCAACTGGTCCGCGCGCGAGACGACGCGGTAGCCGCGCCAGGCATCGTAGGTGGTGACGATCGTGTTCAGATTGGGGTCGGTCACCGTCACCTTCGACAACCCGGTCGACTTGGCATAGTCGAGCGCGCTGATCTGCCACGTTCCACCGTTGTTGTCGGTGTGCGTCTTGAGCCGGTCGGTGGCCGCGTCGTAGACGTTGGCGGCCCATACCCGCCCGGACGGCAGGGTGATCTTGGTCATCTTGTACGGCGCCGCCGCGCGCGCCTCGAAGTGCAGGCGCACATCTTCCGGCGTCAGCGGCTTGGCATAGACGGCAACCTCGTCCAGCTGACCCCTGAACCCGAACGACGTCGTCGCCCCGGCCGTCCCGGGTGTGGCAGGCCACTCTCCTCCCACCACCTGGCCGAACCCGACTTCTGCGTCCGCGGACCAGCCGCCCGTGATGGCTCCGGCGAGCGTGCCGACCTGCTGGCCATCCAAATAGAGGCGCTGCTCCCCCGCGGACAGGGTGATCGCCACATGATGCCACTGCCCATCATTGACCACGCCAGTAGAGGTGATCGGCGCGATCCCGGACCCACTGCCCGCACGGCGTAACTGGCCGCGCAGCTTACCGTCGGTGCCCACATAGACACGGCCCGAACCAGCCTCCGACGCTGCTCCAGTCGCGAGCAGCACCCCGGACTGGGTGGTCTTGAACCAGGTCTCGAACGTGGCCGCGTCCTCCACCCGTGCCAGCGCGTGCTCGGGCAACACGACCTTCTGGCTACCCGAGACGGTCACCGCCGTGTCACCCGTACCGGCCAGCGCTCCCGGCTGCTTCAGCGTGGCGCCGGAGTAGGCGGCCGGGCCCGCGCCCCAGCCCAGGTCGGCCGCGGTGGTGCCGGTCTGCTCGCCGAGCCGCCAGTAGCCGATCGGGTCAGAATTGAGCACAGTGCTGCGATACAGGGAGCCGTCGGTGTAGTCGAAGGTGACACAGTTCGGCGCCGCCGTCGGCGAGCACACCTGCTTCAGCTGGTCACCCTGGTAGACGTAGGTCCACGTCAGCGGCTGGCCGTTGACCGGCGGGGTGGAGACGGTGGCGACGTGCGCGCCGTTCCAGGTGAAGCTCAGCGACCGGCCACCCGGACTGGTCACGCTGGCCAGCTTGCCATCACCGCTATAGGCGAACTCCTGAGCCCGCCCAAGGTTGTCGGTGATCGTGGTGAGCTTGCCGGTGGCGGCGAACAGGTAGGAGGTGGACGACTTGTCCATCAGCCGCCACCCGGACGGCTCCTTCACACACGTGCCCGCCGTGCACACGTCCTTGAACGTCTGCACCAGCGTCGCGTACATGCCCGGCGGCGGCTGATAGGACCCATCACCCCTAGAGGCGAAGCGGATCTGCCGCCCATCCGGGTTGGTCAGCAGCAGCGTCGGCACCGCCGCCACCGACTCCGGCTGGATCTTCATGTCGAACCGGGTCGACCAGCCCGCCCCGAACATGCCGTCCCGGCGCGGGTCCATCGCGTTGTAGGAGCGCACGATCGACAGCGGCGGACCCGCGGTGGCAACCGAAGCATCGGTGAACGACGTCGTGTAGTTACCGGGCAGCTGGTGAAACTCCTGCCCATCCACCCCCGAAGTGGCCAGCTGCGAGCCGATCGCTGGCTGCCGCACCCCGGTGGTGAACGACAACGCCGGCGTCGTGGCGGTCTTCGACCAGAACACATCCAGCGCCGAGATGGTCCACCAGTACTCCTTGCCCCACACCAACTTGCCCGCAGGCACCCGCCAGGTGTTGACATCGCCGGCCAGCTGGCCGGAGGTGAAACAACTCGCACCGGTCATGTCGGCGTTGTCGCACACCTCGAACGTGTACCGAATGTAGGTCCCGCCGTTGTTGCCGTACGCGTGCGCGACCAGCAACGGCGTCAGCGAATCCACCAACATCTCATCGACCGGGAACACGTCATCGAACGTCGGCGGATACCGCACTGGGTCCGGCGGCGGCCCATCCGCGCAATCCCCCTCCCGGTTCCAATACGGCCGCTCGATCCCCGCACCCTCCGGGGTGATCTCGTAATACGTCGAACCCGGCGGCTTGAACCGGGGCACCTCCACCCGGCTCGTCCAAATACCCAGCTGATAAGAAACCTGCGACCGGCCCGCATACGAGCTGGAGGAGTTGTAAGCCGGATACGACGCACACAACACCGCCGCCAGCCGCGCCTCGCCATCAGGACTCTTCGCAACCGCCTGCGGCGGATTCTCCTCCACATGCCGGCCCTCGGCCGGCAACCCGCCCTTACGCTTACGCGGATCCTGCTCCGACGGCTCCGTCTTCTCCCTGCTCGTCGTGGCGGCGGTGTCCACCAGCGACGGTAACGGGAGCGGCGAGCCCTGCTGCTGATCCGGCGTGTCCGGCACCACCCGGCCATCCACGACCGCCACCGACGCCACAGCAGCCGAGACTGGAAAGGCCGTGGTGAACGTCAACCCCGGCAACAGCGCCACCAATAACGCCGCCCGCCACGCCTTCGCACGGCCTAAACGCGGCAGCCCACCACTGCGGCCCATACGCCATCACACTCCGAACCAGCGAGGCACCCCACACACACGGGCGCGAACACGGCTCCTCACCACCCAGCACGAAACACTCGTCCGCCTCGGAGGTTCAGAGAAAGATCACATAAGCACGCAAATCTTAACTTCGGCCTTATAACACCTCAAGAGCCATATTCTGCACTAAACAGTCACATACTGTTACATATGCGGCAGTCGACTCATCGCGGGACCATCCACAGCGCACAAGACCGTTCCGCAGGCCTCTCGTCATTGGACAACCGATCATGGAACGCGACAAGAGCGCGATCTACATTTCTTCTAGATGCCTCCGCCATCGGCCGGCCACAACATCGCCTCATGACGGAACGTGACCGACTGGTGGCGCCCAGCCCTCGCTGGAACCGCCCTCTTACCTGGCGTCCCACTCCATCCACCGCCACGGAACCCCATCAGCGCCTGGCGGCAAAAGGCCGTCCACGCCTGCCATCCCCAGCTGCTGACAGGCCGCGCCACGGCGCTCCCGCCGCTACGGACTATGACGGCGGCCCGCATTTCCCTGTGCGGGGAAGGCAGATGCATCACTCACACGCATTTCACCGTCACCCACAATCAGACGACGCGACAGGAACTGAAGGAGACCGAGTGGACGTGACAGGCACCCGGGAGCTCGAACCAGCCAGCACCTACGGATAAGAGAGGGATGCCGAAGAGCAGCTGCCGAACGGGTGATTGCAGGGACTACCGTGGTATTTGTGATGAATGCGCGTGTCGGCCCTGCTGGTGGACAGCGTCCCGCTGGCGAACCCTGGAGGATCCCCACGCGCGGGTCGGCCGGCACCAGCTGGATGCCATGGAACGAAACGCCGAAGCATAACCGCGCGTGGGGGTGATCCAGCACACGCGCTGATCGGAGTCGCAGCTCTCAGCCTCGTCCCCACGTCGGACGACCCCGCGATGCCACCGGATGGGTCGCCGTGCTCGGCCCGTGCTCGTCCGTCCCGGCACCCCGTGTCAGGGCCGGGCACGACCTGACACTGCGATCACCATGGACCGGGACAAAGAATCACCACCGGACACAGCCAAACACTAGACGATCTTGCTTCTAATCCGACGGTCCGTAGGTTCAAATCCTGCAGGGCGCGCTTCGATCGTTGTCTGATCCGTGGTGATGCACGCTCGCCCACCTGCCGCGGGAAGAGCAGCAGGTAGAGGCCTTTCCCTTCCTGCCCTGCCCGTGGGGTTATCACGAATGGCAGCTTGATCAAAGACCTTTATTTGCGTTGATCTGGATGATATCTCTGCGTCTGGAACATCCGTTCGAGTGGCCGTGGCGACATGGCCACTCTGCTGTGCGCAGAGGAGTGTTACGTGACACTGCTGGTGCGAAACGGGGAGACAGCACCGCACTTACCCGGCCCCAGGCATCGGAGAAGACGCCTGGCGAGGGCCGCCGCCACTGCTGTGGCTGCGATTATGGCCCTGAGCATGGCCTCAGCTCCGTCCTGGGCTGAGCAGCACGAACCTACGCCGAGTTCGGCGCCTTCAGAGCGGCGGGGCGGCAGTCCCGTGGTGGACGAGAAGATGGTGGCGGCCAAGGCGAAAGCCGTCAAGACCGGCAAACGGGTCGCCTTACCCTCGCACTACACCGAAACCATGAAGGTGTGGGCCAACACCGATGGCAAAACGCTGCATGCTGAGCTGAGTACCGAGCCGGTGCAGCTCAAAGTGTCCAGCAAGGACGGCAAGAAGTCCTGGCAGCCGGTCGACACCTCGATCGTGACCAAGTCCGACGGCACGCTGGGGGCCAAGCTGGTCAAGACTCCGCTGACCTTCGGCGGTGAGGGTGACAAGACCCTGGTCACCGCCAAGGACAAGGACGGAACCGTCGCCATCGGCTGGAACCGCAAGCTGCCTATGCCGAACGTGGACGGAAACAAGATTACTTATCGGGATGTGGTGGCAGAGGGCGCCGACCTGGTACTCACCGCCCTCCCGAACGGGTTCGCTCAGGACGTCGTGCTGCGTACGCGTCCGAAGAGCCCGATACAGATTCCGCTGACCGTTAACCTGCCCGACGGCAAGGCGTACAGCATCCGTGACGGTAAGCCACAGCTCATGTCGGCGCAGGGCGCGGCGGAGAGCAGGCCGCTGGCGGCGCAGGCCGTTGACGCCAAGGCCATCGAGTCGCCGGAACAGGGCAGGATCGGCAAGGTAGACACCTCGGTGACCACCGACGCCTCCGGCAACACCTCGCTGGTGCTGACCCCCGACGCCGTCTTCCTGGC
Organism: Nonomuraea sp. NPDC050540; assembly: GCF_044457485.1. Classification (NCBI taxonomy): domain Bacteria; kingdom Bacillati; phylum Actinomycetota; class Actinomycetes; order Streptosporangiales; family Streptosporangiaceae; genus Nonomuraea; species Nonomuraea sp. NPDC050540. The sequence continues at coordinate 8,141 of NZ_JBITHA010000016.1, read as the reverse complement.
CGATCCGTCGGTGGCCTACCCGGTGATTGTGCCGATGAGCGGGGAGTGGATCGGCGCGGGGGACTCCTCCGACACCTTCGTCTCCAGCGTGCAGTACCCCAACTCGGCGACCCTGTTCACCTGGCTTCGGGCGGGGAAGTCGGCCGATGGAGAACTGTGGCGCACCTACCTGCGCTACGTGATCAATGGCACCCATCTGGACTTCGCCACCATCCACGACGCCGACCTGCGGTTGTGGAACTACCACGCCAACGGGTGCGGCACCAGCGTGGGCGTGGGCATCGTCGCGCGCCGACTCACCTCGGCCTACCACTACTCCACCTTGACCTGGGCCAACCAGCCGTCCAGCACCGGCACCAACGCGGTGGTCAACACCGGCGGCTACAGCGCCACGTTGGCAGGCTGCTCGGGCAGCGGCGAGTTGTACTACTCGATCCAGGACATCGTGCAGCAGTGGGCCGACGGGACGTCGGACTACGGGCTGATGATCCGCGCCGCCACCGAGGGCGCCGCCGGAGCCAACTGGCGCCAATACCGTTCCGACCAGTACACCGGCGGAGACGGACGCGGTCCGGTGTTGTTCATCGACTACACGCCTGCGGATCGCGTCAGGGTGGTGTTCAACTCCAGCGGGGATCTGACGTCCTTCCCCACGTACGGCGAGGCCCTGGCGATGGAGGAGGTCCTGCTCGCCACCCCCGACAACAGCGTCCTCAGCACCGAACAGATCAGGGCGATCGAGACCCAGCGGTACGCGGAGACGGACAACACCATCCCCGAGTTGCTGCCGCTGGAGGGGGAGACTGACGAGTCTCCCACCAACCCTGACGTCGGTGACGGGGCTCCGCCGTCCGTCGTCGAAACGACGCCGGCTGATGGCGCGAGCGACGTACCGACTGACACCGCCGTTAGCGTCACCTTCAATGAGGACGTACGCGGCGCCGACCTCGTCCTGAAGGACGCCGACGGCGGTGTCGTGGCCACCACGACAGGCGAAACCGGTGAGTACGGCAACGCCACCGTCACCTTCACACCAGGTCAGCCGCTGAGGGCCGGCACCGTGTACACCGCGACCGTCAGCGGTGCGACGGACCTGTGGGACAACGCCATGTCTCCGCATTCCTGGTCGTTCACCACAACGGGACCTGACACGAGCGCGCCGACGGTGACCGGGACCGACCCGGCCAAGGACGCCGCCGACGTACCGGTAAGCACACCTGTGCGCGCGACCTTCAGCGAGCCGGTGTCCGAGGCGGAGATCACCCTCAAAGACTCCCAAGGCACCACCATCACCGGCACCACGGCGATGGACAGCACCAACAAAGTCCTAACCCTCACACCACAACAACCCCTGGCCCACAGCGCCACCTACACCGCCGAAGCGACCAAAGCCAAAGACACCGCGGGCAACATCATGACCACCCCGCACGTCTGGTCCTTCACCACGGCGGCACCCGACACGACTGCACCCACGGTGACCGGGACCGACCCCGCCAACAACGCCGCCGACGTACCGGTCGCCACACCCGTTCGGGCCACCTTCAGCGAGCCGGTGTCCGAGGCGGAGATCACCCTCAAAGACTCCCAAGGCACCACCATCACCGGCACCACGGCGATGGACAGCACCAACAAAGTCCTAACCCTCACACCACAACAACCCCTGGCCCACAGCGCCACCTACACCGCCGAAGCGACCCAAGCCAAAGACACCGCGGGCAACATCATGACCACCCCGCACGTCTGGTCCTTCACCACGGTCCAGGCGCCGTCGGCTCCGAAGACGATCACGTTGCCGGTGCAGACCGACACCTGGCTCGATGACCAAGGGACGGTCGGCCCTAATGGCCCCACGGTGTGGGCGGGTGCGTACGGCAGCAGCGCTCCGAGGGCCATTGAGCGGACCTATCTGAAGTTCGATACCTCGGCGCTGGCGGGTAAGGCGATCACCGAGGCCAAGCTGGAGCTGTGGAATTCGGCTTCCTTCGGTTGTGGCGCCGCCGACTCGGGTCTCAAGGCGCAGCAGGTCACCGGGGCGTGGAGTGCCGAAACCCTGAGCTGGCGCAATCAGCCGCAGACCACCACCAACGGCGAGGCGCTCGCCAAGGACCCCGGCGGATGCGTGGGCGATTCGCCGCCGAGCGATGTCGCGTGGACCTGGCCGGTGACCGACATCGTGCGGGGCTGGGCAGCGGGCCAGGACAACCATGGCCTGATGGTGCGCGGGGTTGATGAATCCACCAGCGCCCCGCAGTACGACCGCGGCTTCCACGCGTCGGAAACCGAGGAGGCCGAGGCCCATCCGCCGACGTTGAAGGTGACCTACACCGACAACGCCGGTCCCACCCCGACTCCCACGACACCTCCCGGTTCGGACACGACACCGCCGACGATCCTCGCTGTGGAACCGGCCGACGGCACCGAGGACGTGCCGGCCGACGCCACGGTGAAGGTCACCTTCAGCGAGCCGGTGACCGGCGTCAACTTCGTCCTGACCGACATCGACGACGAGGTGGTTCCCGGCAGCGTCACGATGAGCGCCCGTAACACGGTGCTGACGTTCACCCCGGACGAACCGCTGGACCTCTACTACTGGGCTGAGGTCACCGCCGCCTCGGACACGGCGGGCAACGCCATCGAGGAGCCCTACGGGTGGACGTTCCTGGCCGGGTCGGTGCAACCGCGGCAACTACGTGGTACGGCCAAGGCCTCGTTGTCCATCGACAAGGTGTGGACCCGCTCCTCGAAGGCCGAGGAGGCCGTCGTACCGACCACGGCTCCGGAGCTCATGGTCAAGGTGTCCGGGCGGTTGGCGCGGCACTCCAAGGTGGAAGTCGAGGTCGAGCACGACCCCGGCGCCCGGTCGCAGGGCAAGGGCCGGATCTGGTCCGGCAGCACGGAGATCGCCACTGGGTCTGTGGGAATCGCTCGGGTGCCCGGCGGGAAGCTGAAGGACGGGTGGCGGGTGCGATGGCGTGCTCGCGCCGCGTCGGCCTTCGCGGCGTCCTCGTGGACGGAATGGCAGCCGGTCAAGATCGATCTCGGTGACTCCGGCCAGGCAGGCACTCCGAAGAAGGCGGCGGCCGCCGTACAGAACGCCGATTTCGACTATGAGCACATGAGCCTGGAAATGTGCTCGGAGGGTCGCCGTAACGCGCCCCAACCGAACGCCAGCTTCGGCTGGCAGAAGTCCTCCCGCTACAACGCCTGCTGGAGCAAGCTCATCGGCGTAGGCGACTACATCAAGAAGGGAGAGTACGTCCGGCCGCAGGTGGAGGACGGCTATCTCGTGGAGGCCACGACCGTCTACCACACCTATCTGGGGACCGCCGACGGCACGGGCGTGGTCGGCGGAACGGGCCTTACTCCGCAGACGATCTCGATGTGGACCCGGCTGGGCAATATCGTGGCGTACCTCGACGGGAAGGAGATCCCGGCCGACAAGCTCGACGAGTACCGAATCGGCCTGGTGATTAGCTCGAAGGGCGAAAGCGGCTCCACGTGCAACCTCACGCCTGCAGTCCTCAACCAGATGAGGGCCAAGGGTTGGCAGGAGTACGCGGACGGTATCTACACGTTCCGGGACAGCATCGCCAAGTTCAAGGCCAGCGGTGACACCTTCTTCCGCTTCTACTCCGACCCCGACAGCGACCGTGTCAGCACCTGCACCCTTCGTCCCCGGCTGTACAACACCCTGGACGAGTGGGACTCGGACGGTGAGGTCGACACAACCTGGGACAAGCAGGCGATCCCGCTGTGGAACACCGGCTGCTTCGACGACATGGGCTTGGACGTGGGCAAGGTCATCGGGACGACTCGCGTCTGTGGTGGTCCCAGCCACGCGTACGCCCCGACCACCCGTTGTGACGAGCTCACCCTCGGGCAGGAGGACGAGGACCCACCGAGCACGGTGAGAGCGGCGGCGAACAACACCTATGGCGTGCACACCGGCGCCTGCATCTTCACCGTCACCCCCGTCTTCACGATGTCGAAGAGCGCGGCGACGGCGGCAGGGAAACCCATGGACGCGGTCATCGACCATATCGCCGACGCCCTAAAGACACCGGACAACAAGAACACCTGGCCCTACAAACTGGTGAACAACGTGCGCCAGGTCAAGACCATCCCGGGCAACGCCGACGTCGCGGGATCGCATCCGCTGACCCGCCTCCTGGGCAAGAAGAACGCGGATGAGAACCGGAAGAAGTTCAACTGGGAGAGGCAGGTGAACGGCCATCTGACGAAGGGTGAATGCGACCTGTACTACTGGGAGCTGAACCCGAGCCTGAAGTGGGTGCAGCACTACACCCAGGCCGGTCTGCAGTGTGACGAGTTCCCCTTCGCCAGCACGTACCAGGGAAAGGTGGGGAACGACTACTCCGTCAGACCTATCAATGGCCTGCAGAACAGGAACCACGGATGGACCTGGCTCAGAACGTTCTATTCACGAAATAGGCTCGCCGACAAGGACCCCTTCTTGGTGAGAACCAGAAGCTGAACCCCGACCTCGGCCCTCTGTCACTCGACAGAGGGCCGAGGCGGACCGTTCTGATACGGAATAATCGTGCCCGTCCATGAAATACCGATCCGAGGGAGCGTCATGTCCGAGCCTCTACCGGCGGGCTGGTCCGGAATCGATGGGCACGGATGGGCTGACCTCGCAGCGATCCGCGCCAGGCTGGAAGCGGGCGCCGACCCCGACTCGGGTGTCTACGCCTTCGGCGGCTACGAGGGAAGGCCGTTGCACTTCGCGGCCGAATGGGGGACGCCTGAGACGGTGGCCGAGCTGGCCCGTCGCGTCGTTGACGTCGACGCCGAGTTCGACGACCGGACCGCCCTGTGGACGGCGGTGTTCACCCATCGCCTGGACAACGCCCGTGCCCTGGTCGCCGCCGGGGCGGACCCCTGGCGGCCCATGATGGCCGGGTGGTCTCCTGGACGGCTCGCGCTCGCCGGTCCGAACCCGGATCTGTTCCCGGTCCCCGCCGGGCACCCCGGCCTGACCCCGGACGAGGCCGCGACGGCGGCGCAGGCGCATCGGCTGATCGCCGCGCTGGCCGACATCGACGACTACATGGGGGTGGCGTGCGTCGCGGATCTCACCGCGGCCGAGGCTGCGCGGCGGCTGGAAGCCTGGCCGGTGGACGACACCACCATGGATCCTTGGGCCGATCCCGACGCCCACCTGGGCATCGTCGGCGTCACCGACGTACCCGGTGGATGCGTCGTCATCCAACCCTGGGGATACGTCCCCTCCACTCCCGAAGTGACCTTGCCGTTGTCCGAGGGAACCGTCTGCTACAGCCTGTTCGCCAACCCCAAGAGCGGCGACCAGGGGCTTGTCAGCCGCGATGGGGAGATCGAGGACTCCGACACACTTCCCGGCGGCGGCGACGCGGGCGGACACCTGACGGCCGACGAGATTCTCGCCGAATACCTCTACCAGGGCGAGGCCGTGGCATACATGTGCGCCAAGACCGGGCTGCGCCCGCCCGACGCCCGAGCCGTCGTCGGCCCGCCGGATCGGTGGTTGCGTCTGCCGGACGAGACCGCTGAAGCCGGGCAGTCAAGCTTGTGACGATGCCATGACCGTCGCTGGCCGGGCCGGTGGCGACCTAGTGAGCTGGCTTCGAGTCGCGTGGTCACCACTTGTGTTGCTTTGTGTAGCTGGGTGGTGACTTCGGACTCGGGTGGGAGTGTGCAGAGGGTGTGGGAGACAGTATGGGCACTGCTACTGGACACTAAACCCCGATATGCAACCTCCCTGCAAAGGTAGGAGCGCCACATACTGGGAAAGACTGGACCTTAAAGTAGATTGAACGCTTTTCATCCTCACGCTGCCTGCGCAACTCGGTGATTCCGCAGGACAGCGATGGCTTGCACAGGTGTCCAGCCTTGGAAGGGCTGCAGCGTCGTTCCGGAGGATCTTCCAGCTCCACCTCTGGGCGTTCGCGTGTTCTCCGGGGCCGCGGAGCCTGGCGTCGAAGCGGTTGGCCCCGTTTTTGGGACGCGGTTTTGTTCTTGCCCTTGTACGGGGAGTGGACCGGGCCTTCGGCTCCTTGGTAGGCCTTGTCGGCCAGGGTGATGATCCCAGCGTGATCGAGTGCGCGCGGGATGCCCCAGATGCGGGCGGCGGTCAGGTCGTGGGACTTGCCCGGTAGCGCGCCTGAGGTCCACAGGATCTTCCTGCCTCGTGTGGCGATGACCTGGATGTTCATGCCGTGTACGCGATGTTTGCCGGAGAGGTACGGCTGACAACGGAGAACGTTCCGGATCCAGATCTGATCAAGCAGGCGGGACGCGGGGATCGTTCTCCTTGAACTTCATCGACTGACCGGGGGTTCGTAGCACGTCACTAAGCTCGGCGGCCGCGACGGCCAGTTGCCGGAGCTCGCCGTCGCCTAAATCGGCCTCACCGAGTGGCGCGCTCAGCAGTCGCAGTTGACAGGCGCAGCGGGTGCTGACGGCGAAGACGATATCGACCAGGTCACTGACCGCAGCATCATCGGCCCCGACGGTGTCGGGACGGTACACGGTGGTCACGACCGTGAACGCTACACCGCCCGGCGAGTGTTGGCCCGGTCGGCGTGTTTACCGCCCCGCGGGCAACATCACGCAGCCAGCGAGTTTCCTGTCGCATGAATGACTCGCCCGATCAGCACGCCGACGTCGGCTAACGCCCCCCACACCCCCAACGGTAGGTCGCCGTGCTCGGCCCGTGCTCGTCCGTCCCGGCACCTAGGGACAGGGCGCGTCACGACCCGACACTGCAATCACCATGGACCGGGACAAAGAATCACGATCGGACACGGCTAGACACTAGACGATCTTGCTTCTAATCCGACGGTCGCAGGTTCGAATCCTGCAGGGCGCGCTTACATCATGACGCTGACCTAAGGAAACATGCGCTTGGTCACCAGAACAGAACATAGTTCCGGCCATTCCGTGCTCCAACCGTGCTCGCCCGTACCAACCCCGTACACACCATGATCATCATGCCGTTCATCCCTTCCGTCATATGACGAACGGCCCCGCTACGCCGATATTTCAGCGGAACGGGGCCGCCCTCTCACTTGCCCTGGTCAGGCGTGGAGTTGCCGAACAGTGGCCCCGTTGTGATCGTCACCCAGCAGCAGCGCCGCGGTCTTCTCTGCCGCCGCCATCGCCACCTGGGGAAAGACCGAGGTGTAGGTGTCGCCGCCCGGGACACGGGCAAGCCCGTCGAGCGGCGTGGCGTCTGGCACGTGTGTGACGACGTCATGACGCTGGCGGGGCCGCGCACGAAGGATCCGGTGCTGAGGCTGCGAAGGATCTTCGTGCACTCCTCGGCCCGCGCCCGCGCGGCCGAGGCCGCCCGGGCCAAGAAGCTGGCGCGGGCCGGTGAGGATCCAGCCCGGCTGGAGCGCGGCCTGGGCAGCCGCCACTACCCCGACGAGCAGGCCGTCAGCGACCGGATCACCGCGATCGGCCGCGCCCGGCGGGTGAGCACCTACCTGAGCGCGGTCACCGCTACCAGCCCGGACACCGGCAAACCCACCCTCAGCCGGCACTTCGACCAGCAGGTACTGGACGCCGAAGCCGCCACCGACGGCTGGTACGCCCTGCTGACCAACCTTGATGCGGATCAGGCCGACGCCGGACGGGTACTGCGCCACTACAAAGGCCAGGAAGCGGTCGAGCACCGCTACCAGGCCTTCAAGGGGCCGCTGGCCGTCACCGGCCTGTATCTGAAAAGCAACCGCCGCATCGCCGCGCTGATCACCGTGATCTGCCTGGCCCTGCTCATCTTCTGCCTGATCGAACGCCAGATCCGTCAGGCCCTGGCAGCTCGCGGCGCGACCAAGATCAACGGCCTGTACGCCGGACGACCCGCCATACCCACCGGCAAGCTCATCCTCGACGCGCTGGCCGGTATCCGGCTGATCCCAGGCACCGGCCAGTCACCCCCAGCCATCCCACAACCCACCGACCTCCAACTCCATCTCCTGGACCTCCTCGACATCGATCCACGAGACCTCCGCTGAAGATCGCTCATGTGCGGAAAACGGGGCTAGTGCTGTGACCGGAAATGATCGCCGGGTTGAGGGACGGTTTCAGGCTGCCCATGCGAGGGGCCGGCCTCCCCAGCGGAGGCCTTTCTCGCT